>CAZUXA010000005.1:0-86432 GCA_964624405.1 uncultured bacterium
AGCGTCGGCCTCCGGAGCCGGAAGCTTGGGTTCGAATCCCGACGGGGGTACCATCATCATATTGTCATACAGCCAAAAAGAGAAAACATGGTTCGGGATACCAGGTAGAAAAGCCTGAGATATCCGCTGTTACTGCAGTATTGATGCAGCATACTCCAGAGATCATGCATATGTCTGATTGTGAGCAATTTCCTTTGAAGCTGTTTCAGTTGCTTCGAAGCGCTCAATGGGGATCTTCACCTTGTAACTGCTGATGCCATCCGGGAGGAAGCGTTCTGAGTGATTCACGGTTTTTGTAATCAACCAGATAAGAGAATCTACACCCATTTCGGCGGCAATGTCCCTGGCATGATCCATCTCCTCATCCGAGTCATTCCATTTAAACAGGATGTAGCGCCATGTTACATCCAATTCAATCCCAAGACGCCGCTTCTGCTCTATTACCCCCCTCATGTTGTTCAGAGCAGTCGAAAGATCTCCTCCTTTGCGGTAGCGGGAATAGGAATCCTGATATGCTCCGTCTATGGAGAAAATAACGCTGTCTACCCCTGAGCGAACGAAATCAATTTGACGTTCGGTTCCATAAAACATCAGCCCGTTGGTTGAAGTGTGAATGCGGAGTTCGGGATTCACTAGTTTCGCATATCTGGTCATTTCCATTGCTTCAGGGTGCAGATAGTTTTCTCCGTCAATATAAAACACTATAGTTGATAAATGTTTCCCTATTTCGTTTATTGTCTTTTGAAAAGTGTTATATGAAAGTTCTAAGTCTTTTCTGTCTTCCCGGTGAAGGCAGCCAGGGCAGTTCAAACTACATGCGTCTGTTGACTCGACCCAAAGAACTTTCGGAAAATCAGGTATGAGTGGTAATTCTGATATCCCATGGGATTCAATCTTGTAGGGACAGGTATAACAGAGAAAAGGCAAAGCTGAGCCCGGCTTTCGCACAAGCCCTCTTAACTTCTGGAATCGGTCTCCAAACCAGATCTCAGAAAATGACTGCTCATTGATATTGCCGAAGAAGAGTTCGTCCCTGCTCCTATGGAAAGTCGAACATGTCACCCGTCCATCGGCTTTGACGGCTGCATATTCCCAGGGAAGGGTGCAGGTATACTTTTCTGTCTGAACTCCTGAAGCATTCCAGAGAGCATATAGTCTGCTTATGATGATGTACCGGATGTTACGGCATAGGCCACGAAATAGTGCAAACCTGCTGAGGAAGCAATAACACGCGGGCATCATGTGTTTTGCTTTTAGGTAGGAGTTAAGCAGCTTTATCAATCCGATTCATTCTCTTTAAGTTTCGAATAGCATGCTCTGTTATTGAACCTTGCACCTGAATGTATCACAGGCAATATAAAGATCTTTGCCCTTACGAGTTGTGACTCACTGTGAGACTCCGCTTCATTGCATGAACAGTTTCACTCCAGGGAAGCTCATACTTACTCCAGAACGGTTCTCTAAGCATCCGATATGGTGTACCATCCTCACAGTTTCAGTTCCGGCAAAAGCCTCCAGATGTTCGAAGTGTGTTAAGCAACTGAATGAAAAATCATATGCTGGACAGATATTGTATTTTAGAGGCTTCAAGAGCTTCTGATTTCTCTTAATGTTTGGGATGAGTGTACGAGCACAAGAACTGAATTTTCAAAGCTGCTTAGAGCAACAGGATTGCTTAGAGTTGCCAGAAAAGCGAAGATGTGGACTGCGGGAATGTTCAGGGACCTTGCCTGGTATTTCAGCAGGAGATCCAAGTTGTCAAACGATTTACCCATACCGCCCCCCAGTCTATGCTTCTCAGTCATCGCTAGTTATGATGTCGATTGTTTCCTGAGAACAGGCTTTCAGGGTGCAGAAAGTATTAGAAACATTCTCGCAAGAAATAAAAAGCCCATTAACCAGTATTCCGAGATCCTTGATTTTGGCTGCGGATGCGGGCGTATAACCAGACACTTGAAAGATCTTACGAATTCTTCCATCACTGGATCTGACATCAATCACACACCCATTCTCTGGGCTCAGAAGAATCTTAAGTTTGCTCGATTCATAACCAACGGGATATCAGATTCGCTTCCCTTCGAAAATGATTCTTTTGACCTTGTATTCGCTGTATCCGTGTTCACTCATCTCAGTGAAAGACTTCAGAAGCACTGGATGGGTGAACTTACCCGCATACTTAAACCTGGTGGTGCACTGCTTATCACGGTCAAAGGTGAGAACTGGAAGGTAGATCTTGGCGAAGAGCAGATGAATTCATTCAACCATGGTAACATGGTCGTTATTGAACCCGAGTACTCAGGGAGTAACTATTGTGCAGCTTATCATCCACCTGAGTATGCAAGAACTGTTCTGGGTGCTGGACTCAATATCATTGAGCACGAACCCTGTGGTTCAAAGGAGATAAGCCAGGATTTCTACCTAATGGCGAAGGCGGGACCTCAAAGCTTATATACTAAATAAAAAACGCATTAAGATATATATAATTATTGTATACTATCTAATAGCGAATTAAATAACGCTATGGAATGTCAACTCTGATGGATATGCTGATGTACTATTCTTGACCGTTCTTGGTCTCTTTCATGCAGTTTCAGGTTCTGTTAACTGAAGTGGAGAAGATACTGTGGTCGCAGAGGTGCTCAGAAAGGCTCATTTATAAGGCTTTGAATTTTGCTTCTTCAAGAAGCTCCAAGCAGAGCCACTTTGCCAATCCATTCCAGAAAAGGGTTCCAAATTGAAATCAGGTGGGGTACCAAATCAGACCGCAATAGCTTTTGATTCGATCTCCCCAGGGCGCATGTGTTCCAATGACTCAACAAGCAGTTCGAAGGGGCAGAAGCTGGGATCATCGGGAGACAGCCAGTAGTCGGCGAAGAATGGTATCATCCCCGCCACATCGCGTTTCTCGTCGGTATCGGTGATCATTCTGGTCCGACCAAAACCCCGAAGGGTTCCTCTGGACCCCTTCTTCTCAAGCATCATGGAAAACTCGAACACCGGATACAGGGCAAGCTGCCTCGCCTTGGCATTCTTCGACCCGGTGCACATCCAGAATCTCTTCCCGTAGTACACAAGACACATCGGTCTGACCCTGGGGCGCTTCCCGTCCCAAGTAGCAAGGTGTACGATCTGCATCAGATTCAGAAGAGAAAGGGCTTCTTTCTTGCGATTCATGGTAACCTTCTTTAAAACAAACAGCAGTTTGAACTAAACCTGGAAGGATAAAGGGGTGCCAATCCTGGCACATTAACCCACAAATTTAGGGACTTATATACTTGACTCCCTTTAGTGTCGGGCAGCTTTAGAGGGTTCTACCATCTTCAGGTTGTAAACGAAACTCTTAACTGATCCCTTTGCCTCGGTTGGATACACAGCGTCAATAAGCCATCCCTTTTCAAGCAGCTTGTTTAGATCGTCGAGATTGCCTACCATAAGAAGGTGCTTCTCTTTTTGTGGGGCTTGCATATCCTCGGGATTCACATCAAAATTGAGAATGAACACTTGGTGTTTCATTTCTTGTCCCCCAATCTTTCTTTGATGGTTCCTTGAAGGAATATGAAAAATTGATTTGTGGAAAAGAAAGCCCAAGGAATTCGGATCATTGTTTGAAACGAAAATGGATTTAGGGTGTATATTGGAGTGAAGGCGAGACACACCCTTGACACTAGGAGTGGAACGCTGTATCTAATAGGCATCATACCGGCCCCGCCTCTCATCCTTTCTTAGATGATGCGCAACTGGGCCGGTACTTTTATATTCTCAACATGAAAACGTATAACAAGGCATTCTTAGATTATGAAGAATTAGCTGATCGTGCGATTTCAAGGGGTCTTGGGGTGCCTTCAAAAGACGCCCTTGTTAATGTGCTAAAACATATTAGTTACTATCGCCTCTCTGGCTACATTTTTTCTTTCAAAGAACCTAACTCGGAGAATTACCTTCCTGGTACGACACTTAGTAGTGTCCTTGATCGTTACTATTTTGATGACAACTTGCGTAAGATCACATTCAATGCCCTTACTGACGTGGAGATACAGCTACGAAATGACATTCTTCATGCCCATACAAAGAAGTATGGCCCATTTGGATACTTGTGCCATATGTCCCTACCAAATATGACCCATTCAGAACACTGTTGCTTCCTATCTTCAATGTGTAGAAACAAAACAAGAAGTAAAGAATTATTTATTGTTAGCTATAATACAAATTACACCGACTCAAACGCTTTACCTTTATGGATGGCTTTAGAGACATCTACATTCGGAGAATTGCTATATTTTCATCTAGGGCTTGATGGTGACGTAAAGAATAGTATTGCCGACATGTACTTTCTTCCGAAGCAAGTCTTTAGGTCATGGGTACTCTCATTAGGGTACATCAGAAATGTATGTACACACCATTGTCGATTGTGGGACAAAAATCTATCAATGAAGCCCTGTAGACGAGAAAGGCGAAGCGAATGGATTCGGCCAGATTTGGTAGACACTAGTACATTCTATGCGCTTGCTCTGGTATTGCTACACTTTCAGCAACATATTTCGTCGATTCGGTGGAAAGAAGAGTTCCTTGATCTTGTTAGAACGAACCCACGGATTCCAGTTTGTGAACGGATGGGATTTCCAATAGATTGGCAAAACTTGTCAATGTGGAGGTAGTAATTCTGTACGATAACCAAGAGCTTCGTGAGAGTATTGTTCGCTGACAAAGAGCCTACGGGAGGAGCTAAGGTATTGAGGGCAAGAAGAGCCATTGACGAACGTTTGCTGCACTAGAAAGAAATTTTGCTTTTTTTCTTTGCTCTGTTAAGCTGCTAGTGACATCAAAGATAATCGCCACATGTTCGCGGTAATCAATTCCATCATGCTCAACAGGAAGTAGTGCCTCGTGGCACTCAAAAACGGATACTCCGGCAACCCCAACTGAGGCAAGCTGTAGAGCAGTTGTGTAATGCGTGTACGCCTTCTCAGCAGAGATCATATCACCATGATATGTTGATAGGCGTCCATAATCGTTGCTATTAGGATAGAACCCTTGAGATGTGATACGATCCCCCTGAATGAAACTCTCATGGATTTGCCTAAGCAGTATTGTGTTATCAGTCATGTCACTCATACTTCAGAGCTTCTAGGTTGTGTGCTAGTTTTTGCCAACCGCTAGCAGACGAAAGATCAAGGGATTCTTCTTGAACTTCAGAAGAAAGCATATCTAGAACATGCCAATAACTGTTTAATCTACAGAGATTAACTTCAAGCGATACCTCGTACTTCCCAAATGTCCATTCGTGTAGAAGATTACCCTCTTCGGTCGGGTACGTATAAGGCAAAGGCATATTCACAGGATAGTATGATTCATACATACGACTGTATCTTGAGACTGCTGCTTCCGTGATTGGCTTACCTACACCATTCAACCAACCGGGTTTAGAGCATTTCACGCACAAGTCATCTATTCGCGCAAGTACATCAAGAGGATCAAGTATAGTGATTGAGTTCACCTCCTCCATCTGCTTCAGTCGCCCATCTGGTCTGCATAATCCTATACCACTATACAATACTTTCGCATCTTGCTGAAATCCGTTAAAGGCGTTGAGGATAGTATCGCCGTGCTCAGGTGTAACTTTAACTTCTATGCGCTTTCCCCAAGCATTGCGAATAATACAAGTATTATGTTCTTGGTCATACTCGGGTATACCTCCCCTAATATCAACCTGGCGCAGTATTCTATTCTCATCTGTGGCAGCGGAAACAAGTCTCTCTCTTGATTTAGGAGTCAGGCTTCCAAAAATCTCTGGCTTATTAGGAATTCTAAATGTTATTGATTCTCCATCTTGTAGAGTGCCCCCGATACTTCTAAAGTATCGCAGAGAGTGTGTGGGTATTGTTGGTTCAAACAACTCGCTCGAATGACTAGCAGTGATTGTGTTGACAATACTATCTCTGGCGGATGTAAAATACCTTGTGTTATCGCCCCCAAGGAACCCAACAGAACTAGCGAAAAACAGTGCGATTACCGGTCTTATACAACAACTGTCAATTCTGACCAGTCCGAGTTCCACCCCATCATAAAAACCATTTGGCAATCTCTTCCTTTCGCCCTCATTCTGAAAGTATTGCCATCTAGCGACTTCTATGACAAGCTTTTCGAGTGCAACTAAATCTTTGAAATAGCTGAAAGGTAGAGCATGACCTTCGAATCTTTTCCCATTCAATTCAGGAATGAGAAATTCAAGTTGCCCCAAGAGCTGTCCTTACTCTAGAGAAACATAGTTTCAACTGAAACATTCTAAGCCATCCAACTTGTGTCAATAAGGGTTATCATGCTTAGCTACTCTTACTTCCTGTGTTTGTTCCATACTGAGATATACACCTGAATAGCTGAAAACAATCAAGAACTCTGGATGGATGGACAGAAAGAGCCTATGCAAGCTTCAGAATGTTGATCAGGCTCACATTACGTTCGTCACGTTCAGGTACAGCACAAACGACTAGGGAGGTATATGCACTACTTGGTGTTGCAGCCTATTTGTCGCCGCGAAAGACAGGAAGAAGCGAACACCTGCACCTTGAGAGACTACTACACTTGCCAGGGACTGGCATTTCTTTGATTGCCTCTTCAAGTGAGAATTTTCTTCCGTGCATTGCTCGACAATACTCACAAGTGTGGGAGTCAATAACAGCAAGTATCTCAACCCCTGTTATCATCTCTTCAATGTCTTTCATTTTCTTCAATGATTGCCGATTCAATCTATCCTGTAACTTCTTCACTTGTGCGAAATAGGTGGTTGCATCCTTTCCTTCATCCTTAACCAGATGAGCCATTTCTTCATAGATGAACACCAGCTCATTCAAGTCTTTCCGTGTCGTGGTTAGAGAGTTGAGAATCCTCCAAACCACATCGTTTACGCGGGGGAGGCCGTTGAATTGTTGTTGAAGGTCTTCCCTGTGTTTCTCATATACATTCTTTGATACGCCAAAAGGTTCAAGTTTCTTAATCCAGTCATAGACACATTTCTGCTCTTCGGTTAAGAGCTTTCCCTTCCGAACGAAGACGAATTTTGAACAACTTGGGCACTTCGCCTTTCTTGAAGGAGACTTCTCAAAGACCGATGAGCAGTATGGGCAAGTCGAAGGTTTTTTATCTACAGGTTTCTTCAAGCTGCTGGCGGTCTTTTTTTTATCTTGAGATTCCGGTTTCGTTGATGCTTTGAAGAGTTTTCCTAAAAATCCCATGATTCCTAGTCCCTTCTTCATTGAAGCAAAGTATACGGCTACTGTGATGGTTGCTTACTTTGCTCTCTCGATTGGTCTCTCTCCTTCTCTTCATCTTTCTTCGGCTCTTTTGGCTTGTGTTTCAGAATTTGCTCCACAAACCTATCTAGTTCTTCCTGGGTGGGATCAGTCATCTATCCAATCAACTCCTTGTACTGAATCCTTGTTCCAATGCAGTTGTCATAAAGGCTTGCGATTCGTGCATCAGTGTGCCTTTTGACATTTCCGTCATTCAGTCGGAAAGCGAATTCGTTGATATACCTTGCAAGATGCTTCTCGCTGACTGAATGATAGATTCCGTAAAGCCCTCTCTTCATTACTGCCCAAACGCTTTCAATGCCGTTTGTGGTAACTCCATTAGAAGAATACTCTCCTGCCCTATGGCTGACCTTTGAATGGGCATACTCTTTTGCTAAGGAATCATAAGCGTAATGCTCGTCAGTGTGAACCCCACTACCCTTTTCAACATTCTTCTCGATCAGCTTGGTCATGGAGTACATGTCTACTTTGCTTACCGGCATGGCCTTGACTCTGCCGTTCTTCTCCCGCATTCCAACAACCGGGACTTTTCCAACGGGGCCTCTACCACTATTCTGCTTCTTGCTCTTGTGCTTGTTTATCTCTTTACCACCAACATACATTTCATCAATCTCAACAACACCGGAAAGCACAGTGTTATCGTTTCCGCAAGCTTCCCGAAGTCTCTGAAGCATGAACCAGGCAGTCTTCTGAGTAACGCCGATCTGCTTGCTCATTTGAAGACTGGAAATGCCCTTCCTTGAAACCAACAACAGGTACATTGCGTAAAGCCATTTGTTCAAAGGAACATGTGATCTCTCAAAGATGGTTCTCGTTCTTACCGTGAAATCCTGCTTGCAGCTATTGCAACGATAATACCCGTTCTTCCGAGTCGTGATCTTCTCTGTTTCTCCACAAAAAGGGCAATATACCCCTTCAGGCCATCTTCTCTCTTCAAAGTACTTCCTTGCACTTCCAGCATCCGGGTACTTCTGAAACAGTTCAAAGACACTTATCGTTACCTGACACATTTGATTTCTCCTTTCTAAGAAGGAATATAATGTATCAGTCCATGTTTGTCAATATCCTTCCGCTGTTCCAGAGTAATATAACTTTCCAAGTTTTCTCTGTTGCACTTTTGCACAGGTGCTAACAGGCGGTACTACACTTTGTATACTTCCTCTTGACACGCTGCAATTCAGTTTGTAATTTCCGCAAACAAAGATTGGAGCACAATAAAGTATGGCCTTTTCGCCATAGATTTTGACTACTTTGAATAGTGCATTGGCAATAGCAGGCGGTAACACAATTAGGGGGTTTCAAATGCCTACATACTTCATCGGCTATGACTTATCTGGTGACTCCGTGGAGCCAGATTATGATCTCCTTACTGAAGAACTGGAGAGACTAGGGGCGCAGCGAATTCTTCTATCCGAATGGTGCCTTGATATATATGATACGAACTGCACAGCCCTGCGGGACCACCTGAAGATGTTTATTAAGAAACATGACCGTCTTCTTGTTGTGAAAGATGAAGATTGGTCTGGACACAACCTTATTAGTAATCCAAACGATTAGAGATACTTCGCCATAACGAATGAGAGACCCAGAAGACGAATTCCGGGTCTCTTGATTCACTCTGTTTAATTAGAAGGTTCTTTGTCAAGGCGACACAGGTCTATGGGGAGTTTCCCTTTTGGAAGGTGTCTGCCCAATATCAAACAATTTAAATTTTTTGCCCTACCTAGAACGACTGTTGGCTCAGACAGCCAAAAAGGGCATCCCTGAACATGAATCATGGTTCCGGTGTCAAACTCGATTTCATCAAAAGTCTTCATTACTTCCTTTCTCAATAGAACTTTCCCAATGCCTACCTACACAATACACCAGCACAGACCCTAGTTTCCTGTTTCCTCCTTTCTCTTTCCCAAGTGCTGTTTGAACAGCAAGTGGACTCACCCTATTTCTTTCGTTCGATCAATCGTACAATGTTTTTGCGTTCTTGACTACCGTATACCCGCTTTGGTTCTGGAGCGAGAATAGGCTCTTCACTGCTTGTTGTATCTGCGGACTCGGTGTTTGTCGAATCTTCGCTCTGTTTGGGATCATCAGGAAGCATGGTTGCTCCAATCGTTGCTTGGTTGCCTTCGCCTCAAGGATCATAAAACACCTATAGACACTAGATGTGATAGCACATAGGTTCCCATCAATGCTAATATTAATCCAATGAATGCAATAACTTCAAATCGCATTACCATCCTGATGTTGTTTCGGCATTTGATGTTGTTTGCTTCGTTTTCGTCTTTTAGCCTGATGAAAAGTTGCTTCAAGTAATCCTCGTACTCTGTATCAGGGTTAGTTACTTTTCGCATTGACAGCTTTCTGTTGTATTCCTCAAGATTGCTTGCATCTGGTAAATACCCGTATTTGTGATTGATACTCATTGACTTCAGCAAGCGGCATAGAGCAACGCAAAGCAATACCACACTTGCTAATGCCGGTATCGCCGGGGCATAGTACCATAGGGGTATTGAAGCAAAGTTCAGCAACAAAGAAGTGAAAGAGTTGAAAAAGAAGAAAAGCAAACCAGTAAGAATACTCAAAACCGTAATAGCACCCGTGATGTACTGACATGAAATGTTTTTACGTTCTTCCTCTTTGTAGTATAATTTTTCTGCCTCTTCGCGTGTCATTCGTCCTCCTTAATAACATTACTCAAAGCAACTACGACCATGCCTACACTCTACAATACACACTGCTACCTTTATGACAATACGCCACAATATTCACTGATGCAACTCAAGGGAGTCAAGTATATAAGTCCCCAAATTTAATATGCAACATAGTCTATGATAAAGCAAGTTATGATCGAAGTAGTCTGTCAATAATGTACTACAACATCGTATATGATCATATCAATAGTATTCTCAACCTGCCATCCACATCCAGCGCTACTCAGGACATGCCATTTTCCCTGCCGTTTCAGGCCGTACCCTGTCCGCAGCAAGATGTGATTCAGAGAATTACGGTGGCTGCCTGAGTTCCAGCGCTGGTTACAGTGCGACAGATTCGCCGATTTGGCACTACTGCCGGTCCCGGCGGTCTCACGGCGCACCGATCTCCCGTTGGCTTCTCCGCAGGGGAATCTTATGAATCAAGAAGAGTTAAAAAGGCAGTTGTTGTCGGGCGCCTTTTTCTTGTCACGCGGATGGAACTTACAACCCTGAAAAGAGTAACTCAAGGGTCTTTCAACTCAAATGAGTTCCACACCATCCGGGGGTATCCGAATGAGAATGCTGAAAAAGTACTTTCTCCTTTTCGCCCTGACCGTAATGATCTCCGCTGGCTGCACTTCCGAGCAGGCCGGCATGTTCCGGGGAAACCCTGCCAGGACCGGGGAGTACGATGCCTCGGGGCCCAGAACCCTATCCAGGCTGGCCTGGCGCTTTCAAGCCTCCGGTGAGATCAGCGGATCACCGACGGTAAGCCGGGGTTCGGTTTATATAGGGGCGTGGGATGGCACCTTCTACTCCCTCGACGCGAAAACCGGTGAAGAAAACTGGAGCTACAGGACCGACGGCAGGATTTCTTCGAGCGCGGCGGTGTCGGAAGGATATGTGGTGTTCGGAGGGTACGATGGTTATGTCTACGCTTTGTGCGCCGAAAACGGAACGCCCATGTGGAAGTTCCGTACCGAGAACGAAGTTGTCTCTTCCCCGCTGATTCATGAAGGGGTTGTTTACATCGGAGGTTTTGATCTCCGCCTCCGTGCCCTTGAACTGGAAACCGGCGACGAAATCTGGTGCTATGAGGTGGGAGCCGAGGTATTCTCTTCTCCCGCCGTAAATGAAGGAGTTCTCTATTTCGGAGACCTGGGAGGGTACCTCCACGCGATCAGCGTTGAAACCAGACGGGAAATCTGGAGTTATGACGCGGGGGACATGGTGTTCGCAACTCCCGCCGTTTTCGAAGAAGCGGCTTATTTCATCAGCGTTGACGGCGTTCTGCGCTCCCTTAACGCTTCCTCCGGAGAGTTGAACTGGCAGCTTGATCTTCCGGGTGAGGTTATTGCCTCGCCGGCGGTGAACGCTGAAGGTCTTTACGCTAGTACCAGGGAAGGAAACCTTGTCGCCGTTGATATCACCTCCGGTGCCGTCAGCTGGGTATATGGTATCGAAGATGAGATCATTTCTTCCCCATGCCTTTCCGGACAAACCGTTTACATCACGGGACTCGATGGACTGCTGTATTCCATTGATACTGAAACCGGCGAGCTTCTCTGGGTATTCAGAACCGACGGTCCCCTGAGTTCCTCCCCTGTAGTTTCGTCGGGGGCGGTGCTTTTCGGCGGCATGGACGGATGCCTGTACTCATTGATGTAAATGAGAAGGCCCGCCCCGACCGGGGGCGGGCCTTCGTGTTATCGTGGATTATCGCAGGAGGGTCATCCGTGTTACAGCGGTACCGGATGGTGTAACCGCCCGGATGAAGTAGAGGCCGTTGCCCAGGTTCTCAGGTACGCTCCAGACAAAGCTGTGTGAGCCCGCGGAAAGCTGACCGCTCTGAACCGCGGCCACCGCCCGCCCCGCAACATCGTAGACATTCATCGTAACATTGCCGGTGGATGGAACATAGACAGAGAAGCTGGCAGCTTCAGCCGCAGGGTTGGGGGAGACGGCGGAGAGGAACACAGGCTGGTATTCAGCAACACCACCGGCTTCCTCCTCGATTTCCACCAACTGCAGCGCGGCGAGAACCGCCTGGTAAACATCGACCCTGCCCGCGCCGTAGACATTGTCCTTGCCCGCGGAACCCAGGTCGACCGAGGTCAACTCCAGAAGCGAGTCAATCTGGGCGCTGGTAAGGTCGGGGTTTGCGCTGAGCATAAGGGCGATGCAGCCGGCTATGTGGGGGGCCGCCATGGAGGTACCGCTCATGGTGGTGTAACCCGAGTTGTTGCTGTGGCTGCAGCTGACGACGTTCACGCCCGGGGCTGAGATGTCGGGGTCCAGCAGACCGACATTCGGGGAGGTGTCAGGATAGTCGAACCATGGCGCGTCAAACTTCCAGGTGGAGTAGCCCCGGCTGGAGAAACTTGCGATGTTGTCATTGCTGTCCGTGGCGCCAACGGTAATCACCGCGGCTACCCCGCCGATGGTGGTCTGGTCGGGGTGGAGCCATGGGGGAGGTACATCGCCGGGGGTGCGTATGTCGCCGTAGGTGCCGGGGTTGCCGCCCTCGTTGCCGGCGGCGATGGAGTGAGTGACACCGGCGGCGAGGCTGTTCTCGAGAGCTTCACGCCATGTCTGACGATCGGGGTTCTGGCTCTGGGGCCATCCGAAGGATGAGGAAACCACCCTGGCGCCGTGCTCAATGCTGAACTCATAGGCATCCCAGCACTGCTGTTCTGTGGAGAAGGTCATGGCGGTCTTCAATGCCATGATGGTGGCCTGGGGAGCGACTCCGGTCTGGGTTCCCGATGTTCCGTCTCCCGCCACGGTTCCGGCGCAGTGGGTGCCGTGTCCGCTTGTGTCCATGGGGTTGCCGTTGCCGGCCGCGAAGTTCCAGCCGTAGTGGTAGCCGGCGTCGGTGTCGTGCCACATGTTGTTGTGCAGGTCATTGTGGTTGTAGTTCACCCCGGTGTCAACAACGCTTACTATGACTCCCTGGCCATAGTAGCCCATTGCCCACACCTGGGGGGCATTGATGATTTCAATGCCATAGGTGTTCGCGAGCAGCAGCTCATCCCGAGTGGGTTCCCGGTTTTCGACGGGTTCGATGAGAATGTCGCTGAAGAGCTGCATTCCGATCCGCTCGACATCGTCCCGGACTGCCAGCATGCGGATGACTTCCGGTGTGGCGTAGCAGGTCATCACATTGGCGATCCAGCTCGTCTTGATGTTTTCCACACTTCCAGCGGGAAGGGTTTCGAGAACATCAATAATGGGCCGCTGGGCATTCTCGGCGAAATCCTTGAAAATGCCTATCGCCAGTTCCCTGCGCTGGTCGTGGGTCATGGAAGCGGCCACGGTGTTGATGAAGTCGATGTCGGCCCTTCCAACGGGTTTGATCTGAATCGGGATAAGCTGATTCGGTGAAGCCATCGCCATCTCTGCGCGAAGTGGCTCGGTTAGGAATGCCGCCGACGCCAGAGACGCCAGAAGCAATGTGATAATGAGGATGTGTTTCATCAAGTTCCTTTCCTGGTTGTGGTTGATGTCAGGTCATCCCGGCAGCCTCATGTGTGCCGGGTCTGTATCGGCAGGTCATTCGTGTTACGAGAAATGCCAGAAGAAAATGAGAATGGTTATCATCAAGTTCCCTTCAAAAAAGAATAGTTACAACGGTGAAGTGTCAATAATCATAAAATAGCATCAGCTGATGAGTTACGATAATTTCTTCCACATGAATATACACTTTTACAGCTCCGGGACAAGCTCACTCATTGGCAGTGAGGTCGTCGGGTTGGATAACTCGTCTGGCAGTTGAGTACCTTCTTACGTAGTTGGACTGATCAATGGGAGTGATTGTCACACCAATATTCCGGTACGAAGAGCTGTGGATGAAATTGCCGTCTCCGATGTAGATTCCCACATGACCCGGGTTCTGGAAGATGATAAGGTCGCCGGGCTGAAGGTCTTCCCTTGATACCGCCTCTCCCATGGAAGCCATGGCTCCGGCTGTTCTGGGCAATGGGATGCCGTGTTCTCCAAACACCTTGAATACAAGGCCGCTGCAGTCGAATCCGGAGGGGCCTGTTCCGCCGTACACATAGGGCACTCCCAGATGGGAGAGAGCCTCGTCGACAATCAGAATCGAAAGCGTTGAATCCTGAACTTCAAGGGAGTCGGCGAACCGTTCCGGTTCCGGTGCCGCCGCCGGTATTGTCAGAAGTAAACAGATAACTGAAAGCAAGCCAACACATCCCATCAGTTCAATATACTCTTACGGAAGGCAAAACCTTGAATGCTCGAACATAGTTTCAGGCGAGCACAACATTTTGCCTGCACGCATAAGGATACTACCGTAGTGGGTAAATGGTTCCAAGGGCGAAGCAGAAAGCTCCGCCCTTGGGATTGGCAGCGATGGTTGGCCTAGAATGTGGCCTTGATGTTTCCCCAGGTGGAAGGTGCGAGGGACTGGGGGTCCCAGTCGAGGCTCAACTGGTAAAGGAAGGTGTTCTGGGGATAGATGTAAAGGTATTCTCCGTCGAAGTCGATTCCTCCGTTGACCGCATCTTCCTCCCAGAATGTGGTGGACCAGATCGGCGCGGCACTGGGGGAGCCGTCCGCGGTTATCTCGTGAATGAAGATGTTGTCTTCGAACTCCAGACCGCAGGCGATGAAAAGGTAGTTCTCCCATACGGCCAGGCCGTAGACGGAGGTGTAATCCATCTCACTCCAGGTGATTGAGGTTTCGGTTCCAGTGTACGGACCCCAGGCGAGCTTTGCCTGGTTGGGCGAGCCGATGTACATGTATCCGTTCCCGGCGCCGATTCCGAAGATGTTTGTGTATCCCGCGGGGCCGTTGATGTTGCGCAGGTATGTGCCGTCCTCGGCGAAAACCGAGAAGAAGCTGGCGGTGTAGTCCGTCATGAACCACTGGTTGCCCGTGGGGTACTCGCAGTATGCCTGGTCGTCGGGGTCGACCCCGCCGGTGATGGGCCAGGAGCCCAGGGGATTTCCGCTCTGCAGATCGAACTCGTAGTTGTACATCTCGTTCCAGTTGAGTATCCAGATGCTGTTCGGGACATTGGTTTTAAGGGCAAGCCCGTAGGAGTAGCTCAGACCGCCGATGAGGGTATTGACAACGGTGTACGATCCCCGGCCCTGAACCGGATTGGCGGACTGGGTGACGCCCCCGGTCTTGACATCTGCAAACGCGCTTAGCGCAAGGCACACCAGTAAAACCGCAACGATTTTCATGTTCATCTCCGTTCATTGATATGATGCCACACACTGATTTCATATCCATTTCCTTCGGCACTGTCAAGCAAAGGATCAACAGCACAGCCGGTTATCCGGTATATTGCAGGGGGATAACAGAAAGGGGAGATGACATGAAAAAGCTGTTCCTTCCGGTTCTGGTGGCCTTGTCGGTCTGTGCAGCCCGGAGACCCGCCATGTATCCCGAACCGCGTTACGACGGTTCCGCCGGGTCGGTGTGGCTTGACCGCTTTCTTGCGGAAGGCGGCATGGAGTATCAGACGTTTCTCGCGGAACTCGACGCTTTTGAGGCGGGAATCGAAAGGGGTTGGGGACACCGGCCTTCCACCTGGCGATGGATTCAGAGAATTCGGGAGTGGGAGAGGATGGTTCCCGAGATGGAAGGCATGGGATACCTTCTGGGTCGTCTTAACCTGGAAAGATCGCAGCATGTCTACCTCGACGCCCTTACCGCGTATGTGGAGTTCAACCTGTATCAGGTCGGCTCCACTTACGGCGGTGAAAGTGCACGAACTCTCTTCTTCGAGGCCTTCACCGGCGGCTCCTACAGCCCGGAATCGATGGCGATGATGTTTCGGGGAGGCGGTCATTACGATGATGAGGCCAGAGACATGATAGCATGGGCTTTGAGCGACATTCGGGGCATGCTGAGCGAAGCGCAGTTGGAAGAGGCCGCAAGACTGGTGGCCGGTTACGGAACAGGATTCAGGCCGGGTCGGTTCTGAGACGGCCCAGAACGATGATGTTCATATAGCTTCCATTCAGGAACAACGCTTCCCGCAGTCTGCCCTCCGGGGTGAACCCCGCACGCTGCAGAAGCTTGATTGATCCAAGGTTGCCTTCGGCGACCCTGGCTTCAATCCTGTTCAGACCCATCTTTCCGAAGCCGTATCTCAGAACGGCATCAATGGCTTCGGTCATCAGTCCCCTTCCGGCAAAGCCAATGTCAAGTTCAAAGGCAACCTCCGCAACGCCGTCATAAAACATGAAATCCTGAAGGGATATGCTGCCCGCGTACCGGCCTTCGGCTTTCTCCTCGAGAACCCAGTTGATGGAAACTCCGCTGCGGCAGCCGTGAATGTACTCATCGAGAACTCCCCTGAGGATTTCAGGCTCTTCGATCGGGGAGACCACATACCTTGCGGTGTCGGGGTTTGAAAGGCACATGAAAAGGGGGTGGAGGTCAGTATCCTGGAACGGCCGCAGTGAAAGTCTGGAGGTTTCCAGGAAAGGGAACTCGTTCGGCCATTCAACCTCCGGTGGAGAAGACATTACCTGTTATCCGGATCCTGGATCAGCATGGCCTTTCTCAGTTCCACGGCGTTCTTCTTGAGTTCCCTGTTCATGACCGCCAGGGTTGTGAAGGTCTGGTCTGTGAATTGAAGGCGCCGGACGAGAACCCGCATGAAACCCATCAGGAACCTTGCGGCAAGCCCGGGTTTTTCGTCCATCAGAGCCTGGAATTTTTCGAAACTCATTCTGTAGACTATGGAGTCTTCATTGGCGACCACAGTGGCGGATCTGGGCGAACCATCGACAAAGCTCATCTCACCGAACACATCTCCTTCAGCGAATATTGCCAGTGGAACCACGTCTTCATCCCAGCTGTCCGCCGCGGTGGCGGAGCCGCTTTTCAACACGAAGAGATCCCTGCCAGTGTCGTTCTTGAGAATAATGGGAGCATCCTTTCGGTAGATCTCGGTTTCGCATCCCGAGAGAAACTCTTCCTTCTCCCGGGCTGAGAGGTGCTCAAAAAACAGGTTTGGCATTTTCCGGCTCCTTTCGGGTATGTTTTCGCAGTGCTATTGTAATTGAAAGGATGGCGATGGGAAAGAGACAGGTCCTGCTGTTCTGCATCCCGGTCCTGGTCGGCTGCGGCGGCGCGCCACGGGACGCTTCCGTTCTCCCCCCGGATACCCTTTACCTTGAGATAACAGATACCATCGGCGAAATGTCGGGAAACGATACACTGATGTTCGGCTTTCTCACGGATTGCGCCGTTACCCCCGGGGGCAACCTGGCGGTACTGGACACCCAGAAGACCATGATTCAGGTCTTCTCCCCGGATGGAAGCCAACTGCTTGGAATGGGCGGCCCCGGTTCCGCCCCCGGAGAACTGCTGCTTCCGGTGAGTCTGGCGGTGCTTCCAAACGGTTTCGCGGTTAACGATCTAATGGGGGGAAAGGTGGTTTTCTACGATGCCGAAGGAGTGCTGCAGAGGGAGCTTTCAGGGTTCTTTCCCACGCCTCCGGTGAGCATCCGGGGGATGTCCGATGGAAGACTGCTGGGCATGGGAATGGTGATGGATCTCCATGCGGAAGAGGGCCCCAGCGCCGGGCTTGCTGTGGCTGCATGGGATACGTCCGCCACACCCTTCACCGTTTTTCACTCCCATGAGATTCGAATCACCGGAACCGGAACAAGAGCGCAACCGAACTTCCATATAGCCGCCGGCCTTGAAGGTACGGCATATCTTGCGGAGGAGTCCGATTCCCTGCTGCTTGTCATGGGCTTCGGCCCGGAAGGAGAAAGTGTTCTCACCATCCGCGAGGAGTTCCGGAGAGTGCCCAGAAGCCCGGAGGAACTGGAGCGGGAAAGCGTCAGCATATCGCTTAACATCAGCAATGGTGAAACCACCGTTCAGCGCCACAGGAACAGAACAACCCACCTGTACAGGACTATCGTAACCGGTCTCGGTGTGGATCTCCTGGGCCGGATATGGCTGCAGATGGGGGATACCGGCGAAACATATTTCCGGGTGTACGAACCTGATGGAACCCTGACTTCCGTGGCGTTTCTCCGTTATCCCGAAACACTCTCCGATGCATCCTTCAGCATCACCCCCTACGGGTTTTCCGCCTTCGAGCCTGATCCGGAGGACTGGCCCAAAGTATATCTGCTGCAGACATCACAGTGAAAGCGAGGAAAGCAATGGTTGAACCCGGAACCACCGTTGACCGTTTCGTACTGAAAAACCAGCTCGGCGAGGAATTCGACTCACGGTCCCATCAGGGGAAGTGCATTCTGCTTTCGTTTCATCCCCTGGCCTGGACTCCGGTATGCGCCGCGCAGATGAAAGCCCTGGAAGAAAACATGGAGTTTTTCGAATCCATGGGCGTAATGCCTGTGGGAATCAGCGTAGACGCCCATACCGCCAAGAAACCCTGGGCTGAAAGACTCGGCCTGGAAAAGCTGCAGCTCCTCTCGGATTTCTGGCCCCATGGGGGTCTGGCAGAGAAACTCGGGGTTTTCATCGAGGAAAAGGGGTTCAGCGGAAGGGCGAACATCCTGGTGAACCGGGACGATGAGGCGACAGTGGTGTGGACGAAGCAATACGATATTCCCCAGGTTCCCGACATCGATGAGGTGATGGCGGCGGTGAGGACCCATTGCGGAGGGTGCTGCTGCTGTTCCCACTGACCGCTTACCGGGCGGTGGTCTTCGATCTGGACGGAACCCTTCTGGACACCATGCCGGACATAATCAAGGTGGGGAATGAGCTGCTTTCGGAACACGGCATACCCGGGAAGACCTGGGATGATTACGCCGCCGCTGTGGGAATGGGGTTGGAAACCCTTTACGCGAAGCTTCTTGGGGGGCAGGTCGGGGAAAACCTTCTGGCTCGGCTGGTGAACAGGGCATCGGAAGCATTCAACAGGATGGATGATTTTCTGGCAGCTCCCTATCCGGGGATCAAAGAGCTTCTTGAGATGCTTTCCTCCCGTGGAATTCCAATGGCGATTCTTTCGAACAAACCCCAGAGGGCCGCGGAGATCTGCACGAAGCATTTTTTCCCGGATGTTCCCTTTCTGCAAATTGTGGGCTCCCAGCCGGGAAAACCGGTGAAGCCTGAAAAGTCATCAGCGGAAGCGATCATGAAGGCCATGGGAGTCTCCCCGGGGGAGACCCTGATGGCAGGCGACGGTGAACCGGACATGCTTGTCGCCGAGAACGCCGGCATGATCCCGGTGGCGTGTGCCTGGGGCTTCACCCCGGGCATCAGGCTGATGGAACTGGGTGCCCGCTTTCTTGCCAGGAAACCCATGGATATATGGACTCTGGTCAACTCCGGGGCGCTGCAACCCTGAGAACCGGCCCTGTGTTGAAGGTGATACTCTCCGGGGGCGAAGGGAAAACCCGATACTCGCCGTCCATTTCAAGCAGGATTTCCCCGTGGGGAATCACGGTTATGGTTTCCGCCCTATCGGCCCTTGCCTGTCTGAGTTTCATCAGACTTCCGTCGAATACCCTGGAAAGGTTCCGGGCGATGGTGGAAAGACCAACGGGCAGAATGGTTACCGCATCCAGAAGGCCGTCATCGATAAGGGCATCCGGTGAGAGGCTCATGCCTCCGCCGCTGAATCTTCCCACGCCAATCGTGAGAGTGAAGTACTCACCTGAAACCAGTACCCTCCCGTCCGCGTAAACCTCGGCGTTCCACCTCGGGGGAACCAGAGCCGAGAAAGCCAGGGAAACCAGGTAGCCGCTCTTTCGCAGCGGAAGTGTTTTTCGCAATCCGAGGGTGCGTCTTAGAACCAGCGCGTCGAAACCAATACCGGCGGAGTTGATGAAAAGGCTCTTCAGTCCGTCTACAACGCAAAGCCCCGTATCCACTTTACGGGTACACCCATCCAGAAGGACCATAGCGGCCTCCCGGGTTCTCTGGGAGATTCCAAGGGTTCGTATCCAGTCATTCCCGCTTCCCGCTGGAATCTGGCCAAGTATCGGAGGCGATGGAAGTTCGGAAATGGCAGAGGCGACAGTGGACAGGGTTCCGTCCCCGCCGTAAACCGCCAGGCCCGGGAAACCGTCGGCAACCGAGGCCAGCGCCAGCGCTTTTGTCTCCCCGGGGTTTGCGGTGAACACCGGAGAGAAGTCAAGCCCTATTTCACGCAGAATCCCCGCGGTAGCATGCCAACGGGAACCGGCCCTGCCTCCGGCGGCGGCAGGGTTCACAAGAACGCGCCACTTTCCGTCAAATCTCATGGCTGCAATATGCTTGTAAAAGCCTGGGTTGACGAACGGCGGAAACCCGGTAGAATACCATTATTGTGAAAACAGTAACAGCGTTACGGGAAGTACAATGGTTTTGTGATAGGTGATGTGATGAGAGAAAAAGCGGTGATAGCAGCGAACACGGTGGAACGGCTCAGCCTCTATCGAAGGCTTCTCGAGGCATGGCTTGAGAAGGGAACTTCCAGCCTCTACTCCCATCAGATTGCAGCCATGGCCTGCGTGACCCCCGCCCAGGTTCGAAGGGACCTAATGGCAATAGGATACTCCGGCAGCCCCAACAGGGGCTACTCTGTTGATGCCCTGGAGGAGAGTATCGGCACATTCCTCGGAAGCGACCGGGTTCGAAAGATCGGCCTGGTTGGCATGGGTAACCTGGGGAGAGCCCTCACCACCTACTTCACTTCCAGGGTTCCACGCTTCAAAATGGCCGCCGCCTTCGACATCGATCCGAAGAAGACCGGAAGAGTGATCGCCGGATGCATGGTTTACGGTATAGAAATGATCCCGGAGATTATTCCCGCGGAGGGAATTCGAACCGCGGTGCTGGCGCTTCCCGTCGAGAGCGCCCAGCACATGGCGGACATGCTTGTGAAGGCTGGAATAAAGGGGATTCTGAATTACGCTCCGGTGCCGCTTCGGTTGCCGGCGGATGTTTTTCTGGAAAACCGGGATGTCACCGCCGCCCTGGAAAAAGTGGCGTTCTTCTCCGGACCTTCCAGTGAAGGGAAATGATCAATGAGTGAGAGCAGTGTGGAAAAGATCATAGCAAGGTATCCCGGAGCGGAAAGGGACAAACTGATCCCCATTCTCCAGGAAGTCCAGGAATCCGAAGGTTTTCTGAAGAGGGATGCTGTGGTTCTGATAGGAAAGCACCTTGGTGTTCCCGCCAGCCGCATATACGGAGTGGCAACATTCTACAACCAGTTCAGATTCGAACCGATCGGCAGATTCCATATACAGGTGTGCAGGGGGACCGCCTGCCATGTGAAGGGCTCTCTGAAGGTTCTGGAGTCACTGAAGAGGGAGATCGGAGTGGAACCGGGAAGAACCACCAGGGACGGTCTTTTCAGCATAGAGGTGGTGGCGTGCATAGGAGCCTGCGGGCTTGCCCCGGTCATTTCGATAAACGGCGAGTTTCACGCCAAACTTACTCCGGATGATGTTCCGGTTCTGCTGGAAAGCTGCAGGAAGAAAGCCCTGGAGGTGGGATGATGCCGATAATCCTTGACAGATGCTGCGAAAAGTGTTCCCACTCCCAGGCTGAACCCTGCCCAATGGCCATAGAATGTCTGCTGGACGGACCGCTCTGCCACGAAAGCCCCGCTTGCTCAGAAGCAAGGAACACCTGGAAAAGCAAGGTTCAAAGGTCAGGACTATCTCAGCCTGTTATCTTTGCCGGCGCGGGAACCTGCGGGTTGGGTGCCGGAGCCGGATCGACCATACAGGCCATCCGGGAGTTCCTTGACACCCGGTCCATTCCATGCACCATTGTTGAAGTGGGCTGCATCGGCCTTTGCGCCGTGGAACCCATCGTGGACATCATGCTTCCGGGAAGGGCGAGAGTTTCCTTCGCCGGGGTCACCCACGACAGGGTTTGCGCACTACTGGAATCCATGCTTGAAAGGGGCGAAGTACCGGAAGACATGGCGCTTTGCCAGTTTACCGGCACGGGAGAAACCTGGAAGGGAGTCCCTCTCTTCAGTGAACACCCGTTTTTCGGCCCTCAGACAAGATGGGTTCTGGAAAACTGCGGGACAATGAACCCGGAAAGCCTGGAGGAGTACCTGGCGGCCGGGGGATACCGCGCCTTTGCCGTCACGCTGAGAACCCGGACACCGGAAAGCACCTGCGATATCGTTGAAGAAAGCGGTCTTCGGGGCAGGGGCGGAGGCGGCTTTCCCGCCGGCAGAAAATGGCGGTTCGCCCTGAATACACCATCCGGATCGAAGTATGTGATATGCAACGCCGACGAGGGCGACCCCGGGGCCTTCATGGACAGGGCCGTGATTGAGGGAGACCCCCACAAACTGATCGAAGGCATCGCCATAGCCTCCTATGCGGTGGGCGCCAACAAAGCGTACATCTACATACGGGCTGAATACCCCCTGGCGATTCAGAGGCTGAGAAAGGCTTTGGAACAGGCGGAAAACCAGGGCATTCTTGGAACCAACATTTTCGACAGTGGCTTTGATCTCAACATTGTTATAAAAATGGGGGCGGGCGCCTTCGTTTGCGGCGAGGAAACCGCTCTCATCCACAGCATAGAAGGTCACCGGGGCATGCCTTCCCCGAAACCGCCTTTTCCCGCGGTAAGCGGTCTGTTCGGAAAACCAACGGTCATCAACAATGTTGAGACCCTGGCGAATGTGCCCGGCATTCTGAACAACGGTCCGGGTTGGTTCCGCTCCGCGGGCACCGAAAACAGCCCGGGAACAAAGGTGTTCGCCCTTTCCGGAAAAATCACCAACACCGGCCTCATTGAAGTCGCGATGGGAACCCCCATCCACGACATTCTGTTCAGCATGGGCGGGGGAATCCCGGACGGAAAGGCGTTCAAGGCGGTACAGATCGGTGGTCCTTCCGGAGGCTGCATCCCCGACGGACATACCGACCTTAGAATAGACTACGAATCCCTTGGAGAGTTCGGCGCCATGATGGGCTCCGGGGGGCTTGTGGTCATGGATGAGGACACCTGCATGGTTGATGTAGCCAAGTTCTTCATGGATTTCATCCAGAGGGAGAGCTGCGGCAAGTGCATTCCCTGCAGGGAGGGGACAAGAAGACTTCTGGAGATACTCAACGCGATTACCCGGGGTTACCGTGACGAAACCCCGGAACAGGCGCTGGAAAGGTTCAGGGGCATCGTTAATCTGGAAAGGCTTGGACAGGTGATCAGGAAGACCAGCCTCTGCGGTCTGGGCCAGACCGCGCCGAATCCGGTTCTCAGTACTCTGCGGTGGTTCAGGGATGAGTACGAGGCTCATATTTTTGAACGAAAGTGCCCCGCCGGAGTATGCACCGGCCTGCTCACATTCTCCATAGACGAGGACGCTTGCCGCGGTTGCACCCTGTGCGCCGGAAAATGCCCTACAGGGGCAGTCAAGGGCGCCCGGAAGAGCCCCCACTACATTGTGACCTCCGAATGCATTGGCTGCGGCGCCTGCCTCGAGGTATGTCCCTTCGACGCCGTCAGGGTTCACTGAGGAAGGTTGATGATGAAACTCACCATAAACGGAAAAACAGTGGAAGCAAGGAATGGTGAAACCATTCTTGAAGCGGCGAGAAAGATTGGTCTGGATATTCCCACACTGTGTCACATGGAAGGTCTGGCGCCGACGGGGACATGCCGGGTCTGCGTGGTGGAAGACAGGAAAACCGGAAAACTCATACCTTCCTGCTCCTACCCCGCGGCGGAGGGAATGGAAATCGCCACTCACTCCAATCAGGCTGTGGCAGCCCGGAAAACCATTATCGAGCTGCTTCTGGCCTCCCACCCTGACGATTGCCTGTACTGCCCCGGAAACGGCACCTGTGTTCTCCAGCGCTACGCGCAGGAACTTGGCGTGAGGCAGAGAAGCTACTCCGGAGCCAGAAACCGGATCAATCTTGATGTCTCCAGCCCATCCATAATCAGGGATCCGGAGAAGTGCATACTCTGCGGAAGATGCGTCAGGGTCTGTTCCGAAGTGCAGGGAGTGAGCGCCATAGATTTCACAGGAAGGGGAAGCGGCGCACAGGTGGCATGCGCCTTTGACGAGGGCCTGAATATTTCCAGCTGCGTTAACTGCGGACAGTGTGTGATGGTGTGCCCCACCGGCTCACTCACCGAGCGCAGGGATGTGGAACGGGTGATGAAAGCCCTTGACGATCCTGAAGTTACTGTGGTGGTTCAGCATGCTCCTGCGGTATCTGTAAGCCTTGCGGAGGAGTTCGGCTTGAAGCCCGGAAGCGACATCGTAGACAAGATGAACGCGGCCTTTCGTCGCATGGGGTTCGACAGTGTGTTCCCCACCAGCTTCAGCGCGGACCTCACCGTAATGGAAGA
The DNA here is from genome assembly GCA_964624405.1 of uncultured bacterium. Classification (GTDB taxonomy): domain Bacteria; phylum Fermentibacterota; class Fermentibacteria; order Fermentibacterales; family JCC-6; genus UBA6080. Next base: position 24,294 of record CAZUXA010000005.1, read on the forward strand.
AGCCAATGAGCTTGTGCAGCGAGTCAGAAACGGTGGCCCGTTTCCCATGTTCACCAGTTGTTCTCCGGGCTGGATCAAATTCCTGGAGGAGTTCCACCCGGAGATGCTGGGAAACGCATCCACCTGCAAGAGTCCCCAGCAGATGATGGGCGCGGTGATCAAACGACTCTGGGCTCCGGCAAACAACCTTGACCCCCGGAAAGTCTTCAGCGTTTCGATAATGCCCTGCACCGCCAAAAAGTTCGAGGCGGCAAGGCCCGAAATGGGCGGGGACACCCAGGATGTGGACGCGGTACTCACCACCCGGGAACTCGCGGAACTGATCAGGATTTTTGGAATCGACATAGCCATGCTCGAAGGCGAACCAGCGGACAGCCCCTTCGGGGACAGGAGTTCCGCGGGCAAGCTGTTCGGTGCATCGGGAGGCGTAATGGAGGCCGCGGCCAGAACGGCCTTTCACATGCTTACCGGCGAAAATCTGGCGGAGTTGAAGCTGGACGAGGTAAGAGGTCTTGACGAAGTGAAGGAAACCACGCTGCTCATCAACGGGCTTGAGTTAAGGGTCGCGGTGGTGAGCGGCCTCGGAAATGCCGGAAGACTGCTGAAAGACATCATTGCCGGAAAACGCACGTATCACTTCGTTGAAGTCATGTCATGCCCGGGAGGATGCATCAACGGCGGTGGCCAGCCATACCTTACAAACCCCGAGAGGGTCAGGGCGAGAATGCAGACCCTGTACGAAATCGACAGAAACGCAAGCCTCAGGGTCGCCCACGAAAACCCCTCCATCAAGGCCCTGTACAGGGATTTTCTGGAAGAACCGGGAAGCGAAAGGGCGCACCATCTTCTTCACACGGAGTACACCGCCCGGGAGGTGCTCAGGTAAATGGCGGTACAGATAGACCCGCTGGTGCAGTCAGTTCCCGAGAAATGCAAGGTATGCTATACATGCGTCAGGGAATGCCCCGCCAAGGCCATCAGGATACTGGACGGGCAGGCCGAGGTGGTGGCGGAACGGTGTATTGGATGCGGCAACTGCGTCAAGGTCTGTACCCGGGGGGCCAAGAAGGCCAGGGTGAACATTTCCGATGTGAAAACACTCCTGGAATCCGGCCGAAGGGTGGCTGCGGTTGTAGCCCCGAGTTTTCCCGCCGAGTTCCCGGACATACCTCCAAAAAAGCTTGTCGGCATGCTTATCAGGCTTGGTTTTCATCCGGTGACGGAAGTAGCTTTCGGCGCCGATATGGTGGCCCACGCATACCGGGAGCTCCTCAGAAAAAACCCTGACCGGCAGTACATCGCAGTGAACTGCCCCGCGGTTGTGACTTACATCGAGAAGTACATGCCACAACTGGTGCCGTATCTGGCCCCGATCGTCTCTCCCATGACCGCGGAAGCCAGGGTGGTGAGAACCTTCTATGGAGAGGATACCGCCGTGGTGTTCATCGGACCCTGCATCGCAAAGAAGGATGAAGCTCCCGATGAGTTGGACCAGGTTCTCACATTCATCGAACTCAGGGAGCTCTTCGCCGAGAAGGGCATCACCCCGGATGGAGTGGAGGAAGCACAGTTCAATCCTCCAAGCCCGGGTCTCGGCGCCATCTTTCCCATCAGCGGAGGAATGCTTCAGGCGGCGGACATGAAGGAGGATCTCGTTGCGGGAGACATAGTCACCGCCGAGGGAAGGGCGGGGTTTCTCGAAGCCCTCAAGGAGTTTGAGAACGACGATATGGACCCGAGGCTTCTTGAACTCCTGTGCTGTGACGGCTGCATCATGGGGCCCGGAATGTCCAGCAAAGCTCCGATTTTCAGAAGAAGGGCAAAAATAAGCCATTATGCCAGATCCAGGCTCAACGAAATCAACTTCAACAACTGGAATGTGGCCATGGACCGCTCCAGCGCCATCAATCTTGACAGAACCTTCAGTGAGAAGGACACAAGGCTAACCTCTCCAGGAGAAGAGGATGTTCAGGACATTCTCTGCAGGATGGGCAAGTCCACTCCGGAGGATGAGCTGAACTGCGGGGCCTGCGGTTACGACACATGCAGGGAACACGCGGTGGCGATTCTGAAAGGCCTTGCGGAAAGCGAAATGTGCCTTCCCTACGCCATAGACCAACTGAAACTCACGGTGGATGAGCTTGCCGGCACCAGGGTCGCCCTCAAACATGCGGAAAAGATGGCGGGAATGGGCCAGCTGGCCGCGGGAATAGCCCACGAGGTGAACAACCCGCTGGGAGTGGTTCTCATGTATGCCCACACACTTCTGGATGAACGGGCGAAGGAAGACCCTGAGCTGGCCGAAGACCTGAAAACCATAGCGGCACATGCGGACAGGTGCAAGAAAATCGTGGCTGGCCTGCTGGATTTCGCCAGACAGAACAAGGTGTCCCGCAGGGATACTGATCTGCCGGTGTTCGCGTCGAAAGTGGCCGGCGATCTCCCCAGACCAGTGGGAGTTGAGCTTCTGGTTGAGAACCGGATGAAAGACCCGATGGTGAGCGTTGACGACGACCAGTTCGCCCAGGTTGTGATAAACCTGGTTCAAAATGCCTACCAGGTTATGAATGAAGGCGGGAAGCTTGTTCTTTCTTTCGAAGACAGAGACAACAGAGTGATAATGAAGGTCACCGACAACGGCGCGGGAATAAGCCCGGAGAACATGAAGAAAATCTTCGAGCCCTTTTTCACAACCAAACCCAGGGGCAAGGGTACCGGGCTGGGGCTGGCGGTGACCTATGGAATTGTCAAGATGCACCGTGGGAGCATAACGGCGGTTTCCAACATCGACCCCGAAAAGGGTCCAACAGGAACCACGTTCACCGTAACCCTTCCCAGAAGGGTAAGCGAGGAAGAGGGAAGGAACCACAATGGAGCGGAATCTGACCATACTGCTGGTGGATGACGACCAGGATTACATCGAACAGATGAGGCTGATGCTGGAGACCGGAGGTTACACCGTTCACACATGCATCACCAGGGAGAAGGCCGAGGAGCTCCTCGGGACGATGAAGCCGGATATTGCGGTAATCGACCTGATGATGGAGCAGAACGACGACGGATTTGTTCTGGCCTACCGGCTCAAGAAGAAGTACCCCGATGTGCCTGTGATCATGGTGACCGCCGTTACCAGTGAAACCGGAATCGATTTTACATCAGCACCGGACACCGGAGGCTGGATGAAAGCCGATGCCCTGCTGCAGAAACCGGTTCGGTTCGAGCAACTGGAAGCCCAGATAAAACGGTTGTGCCATGGATAGGGAAATGACGCTGAAGCTTCTGGTGGTTGATGACGAAACCGGAATGCGCATGGGTATCCGCCGTGCTCTGAGGAACTTTCAGAGTGAGCCGGACGACACCGGCCTGATTGTCAGGCTGTCGGTTGAAGAGGCGGAAAGCGGTGAACAGGCCATCGAAAAGATAAAGGACTCCCCTCCGGATATTGTTCTGCTTGACCACAGGATGGGGGGAATAACCGGGCTCGATGTGCTGAACTGGATGGAGGACAACAGCCCGGATGTTCTTGCCATAATGATAACCGCCTACGCATCGCTGGAAAACGCCATAAACGCCACAAAAAAAGGAGCTTTCGACTTCCTTCCAAAACCCTTTACCCCTGCCGAACTCAAGGTTGCGGTGAGACAGGCGGTGAAGCACGTTCTGGCGGTTCGTGAAGCCAAAAGGCTCTCCGAAGAGAAACGGAGGGTTCGATTCCAGTTCATCAGCGTTCTCGCTCACGAGCTGAAGGCCCCCCTGGGGGCCATTGAGGGATATCTCTACCTGCTTCAGGACGGAACGGCTCTCAGTAATCCGGAAACACTTCCAAGGGTTGTGGAAAGAAGCCTCGTCAGGCTTCAGGGCATGAGAAAACTGATCTATGACCTTCTCGACCTTACCAGGATCGAAAGCGGAGAAAAGAAGAGGGAGCTGGCGGAGGTTGATGTGGTGCAGGCGGCGAATGCCAGCGTTGAAACCATGGCGCCGGACGCGGCTTCCCGGGGAATTGAAATCGTGTTGAACGCGCCTGAGCACCTTCCCATGCTTGGTGATCGGAGCGAACTGGAGATCATTCTGAACAACCTGGTATCCAACGCCGTTAAGTACAACCGTGACAATGGAAAAGTTACGGTTACCCTGACGGAATCTCCGGAGGATGTGACCATTTCGGTTGCCGATACCGGAATCGGTATGACCGAAGAGGAGAGGGAGCGGCTTTTCGGCGAGTTCGCAAGGATCAAGAACGAGAAGACCCGCAACATTCTGGGCAGCGGCCTGGGGCTCAACATTGTAAAGCGGATAGCCGGGCTCTACGAAGGCAGCGTGACTGTGGAGAGCACGCCTGACGCCGGAAGCACCTTCACGGTAACACTCAAGAAGGCACTGGCATGAGTTGGGTTCCCGCCCGGGCGCTGTGGATCCGGCCTCTCTGATTAGAAATCCCTACAGACCCAGGCCGATTCCCGCTGACAGAACCCAGTTGTGGTTTTCGTCGGAGCCGTATACATGCCGATAGCATCCCATGGTGCCTGTCACCAGGTGTACTCTCATCCGCAGTTCCGCGCCGGCATAGGTCTGGTTCCTTTCCAGGTGCCCCCAGGTCTTGCCCCAGGTCCGCATTACCGCCGCGGTAAGCTCAGTGTAGAAGATGTCCGTAAAAAACATGCTGAAGGCAAATCGACCTCCGGCGTGAAGCTTTCCCCCTCCCAGGCCGGGCTCCACCCTGAAAACAAGCCCCGTCCGGGGAGCACCCCATATCGAGGAACTTTTCATTGTGGCAATTCCGAAGGAAGCGTTGACGATCTGGGGTGTAGTAACCTGCAGACTTACAGTGGGAGTAAATGGAAGAGGCCGGGCAAGGCCGGCGGAGAACAGCAGCGTCAACAGCGGCAATGCTGTTCGCATGTTGCGGGCTCCTTCCTGGAAGCGGTCTAGGTGAACAACTCGGCCAGATCCATCATGGCTTCAATGGCAGGTTTCAGTTCATTCGTCTCGGGAAAGTTTGCCTCGAGAGTCAGTATGATGCCCCCGTCCCGTATCTCCACGCCTTTTAGGAAGTAACCCGTAAAAACCTTCAGACCCTCTCGAATGCGTTTCCGGGAGAGAAGCTCGGTGATCTGTTCCCGGTTTCTTCCCCGGACAAGAAGCAACCTGTTCAGATTCCCTCCGTCGGGTATTGGAATGTACCTCTTCCTGAACAACGCTCTGGCAAACCTTTGGGGAAGCCCGGCAAGGGTTATCACCATGTCGTGATGGTAGGGCCTGGGAAAGAGCACCACCACCCTGACAGCCGACCTGATGTTCTTGCCGCTCCGTACGCTGAACGGAAAGACATGATGCGAAAAACCCCTGCTTCTGCCGGACAGGCAGCCGACGATGGAATCTTCGATCATCTTCGCCCATTTTGGATCCTGGGAGAATTTCCGATACCTCTCTCCGTCATCGCCCGGTGCCCTCCACCATGCGCCGCTTCCCAATAGGGCCGGAGATTCCAGAAAGCCTTCCATTCCCGGTTTGAAAGACATTCCGAGCCTGGCGCCAAGATCCCGCCATCTTGCCCGGGTCTGTTCCATGTAACTCATGTCAGAGCCTTGATGCATCCGATGCTTCTGGCCTGAAGCTTTCCCGGTTCGGTACCCTCGGAAATCTGGAACTCGAAGACCAGGTTCCTGTCCGGAAGTCTGAAGTAATCCACATTGTCGGGCAGGTTGGAGTCGTGGAAAAAAATGTTGGCGAATGGGGACAGGGGATCCCGGTTGTCGATTCGCCACAGTTCGTCGTTGCTTTTCACCATGTAGCGGAAAAAACCGAATCCCTTGTCATGGCTGACGCACATTCCCCTGACCCAGGAGTTGACTTCCCCCCATGTTCCGGGGTTGTCCAGGCCCTTGAAGGGCAGGAGGTTCGGGATCAGATAGCCGGAAACGAACATGTCCGCCTCCCGGCGGAGCTCCAGGGCGATATTGTCAAAGGCCATCACTTCCACACGACAGCCACGGCTCTGCAGGGCGTGAACCACCCGGACGAAGTCGCCGTCGCCGCTGGCAAGCAGGACCCGGTCAAGCCTTTCCGACTGCATGATGGCGTCTATGCCCATTTCCAGGTCCACGTTGGATTTTGCGTATCTGCTTCCCGAATCGTCGCTGTACCATTTTACAGTTTTGAGAATAACTTTGTATCCGATATCCCGCAAAGCGGTGTGGAAGCGGTTCTGGCCTTCCTTGTACTCTCTGTCCGTTCTGGCCCTTGCCTCGTCAAAACTCACATAAGCGTTCAGCCTCACCGGATAACCGCCGCCCCTGCATGCGAACTGGCGCAGGATCTCGTAGCGCATTCCGAAGCCGCCGTTCATCGTAAGGTTGCTGACATCCACATAAACCCCGACCTTGTTTCCGTGCCCCTGTAAAGACATGATTTCCTCCATAAGCAATCAAAGAAGAGTGGCAAACAATGAACAGAATTATACCCACAGGGCAGGTTTCCCACAAACAGGGATTCTACCTGGGCTGGCTGAAAAGCCTGGGCGTGGACACCCGGCGCCTGACTGAAGAACAGTGCGAAAAGGCTGCGGAACCACCGGATTCGGACGGCTGTGAGAAACTGCGGAAAGTCACCGCCCTGGTGGTGCACCATTCAGCCACCGGGGAGGGGAGCGCGGAGGCGTTCAGGGTTCTGCACCGGCTTGTCAACCGATGGCGGGATGTGGGCTACCACCATGTCATCGGAAACGGCACCCACACCCAGGACGGCCTGCTTGAAGCAGGCAGACCGGAACACCTCAGGGGCGCCCATGCCAGGGGAGCCAACGATTTCGCCCTGGGTATCTGTCTTGTGGGGAATTTCAACATGACACACCCGACGAAGAGGCAAATGGCCACCCTGTCCGGGCTGCTCACCCGTCTCATGAAAGCTCACGGGCTTGCGGAAAAGGATATACTTCTGCACAGGCAGGTTCCGGGCAGCAGTACGGAATGCCCGGGAAAAAACCTGACGCTGGATCGGGTGCTGCATTCAATTGGAGAACAGAGCGACAGCATCTGACCCCATTCGGGTGTTGCGCGAAATCACCGGCTTTGCTATATATCCGCGTCACCGGAAGGGATGAACAGGAATGACTTTTGTGCTGACCATACTTCACATCGTTGTGAGCCTTCTGCTTGTGGGGGTCGTGCTCCTTCAGAAATCCAAGGGTGACGGCCTGTCCGGCGCCTTCGGAGGCGGGGGAGCCCTTACCGCATCCTTCGGCAACACCGGGGCTGTGAACTTCCTGAGCAGGGCGACAACGGTGCTCGCTGTACTGTTCATGGTCTTTTCGTTTCTACTGGCCATTCTCTAGGAAATGTGCCGGGGTGGTGGAATTGGCAGACACGCTAGGCTAAGGACCTAGTGGGCGAATAGCCTGTGCGGGTTCAAATCCCGCCCCCGGTACCAGAAAAGTAAACCCCGCTTCGGCGGGGTTTTCTTAAACCCATGTATTTTAGTAAAGTGAAGATACAGGGCAGATCAGTAGCAGTCATGAAACCAATCGGGTTTCAGATGTATGAACGAAGAACAGACTTTCCCGAGTTGACCGCTTGTGTTGCAGGAAACTGCAAAAACCTTCTTTGAATGTGCACGTGAAGCTTCCACTGCCGGTGTGAAATCACCGTCAGCCGAGAGCAGATAGGCTGAATCGTAGGCGTCTCTCACGGCCATAACAGCCATATCCACGGCAAGCATGACATCGACGGCTTTCTCAACAAGTACAGAGGATCTGTTGTGCTTTGCCGCGATCATCAAAAGGTCATGAAAAACCGACTCATCTATTCGAACTTTCAAGTTGTTCAGATATGCAGTCAGTTCATCCGATGCCGCATTGTTATACGGCCTTCGTTCCAGGCGTCCGGTAAACACCTTTATGCGGGAATCCTGAGATTGGATGGTGGAGAAGAACCTTCGTTGGGCTGCATACAGTTCTGGAGATTCGTTCTGCGATACCCGACCGATGTGATACCTTGTTTCCAGCCAGTGACGCCGGCCTGCGAGTTTTCTGCAGATCGATGCGTAGTTCAGTGCGCCTGGTTCTCTGATACCTTTCTCCTTCAGCGAGTGGTACCAGTTGTTACCATCGATGAATACTACGGCGCGGTCAGCCATGATACTCCCAAGAAAAAACCCCGGCGTGTGGTTGCCCAGACACCGGGGGAGATAAATGCTACGTCCCCTTGGGGCCGTACGAAAAATTGATAAAGAATCGCTGTCCGGTTGTCAAGACACCCCGGAAAACCTGATTATCGTCAGCCTCAAAGATGAAGCCGGTTCAAAAACCGTCCACTACGGGGTACCAGAAAAGTAAACCCCGCTTCGGCGGGGTTTTTCTGGTTGAAAGAAGGGAGCCGGCTTGAGCCGGCTCCCCCTGTGAATCGGATGAGTTACCAGGTGGCCTTGATCTGGCCCCAGGTGGAGGGAGTGAGTGCGGCACCGGGTTCCAGGCTCAGATCGTCCCAGTAGATGGTGCTTCCCATGTCCGAGAAGAGGTCGATGGCCCCGATTTCCATGGCGCCGGAGGTTGTCCAGGGGATTGTATCCAGCTGAATGCCGTTGTAATAGATGGTCTGCTGGTTTTCGTCGAGGTTGATGTGAATCTCGACCTTGGTCCACTGGTCGTTTACAATGGGAGTGGAGCCGGAGCCTTCCATGACATTCATCATACCGGTTGTGCTGTTGAATCTGAGCTGAACCGACCAGGAGTACGGGCCTCCGTGATTGTAGGTGTTGAGCAGAATGAAGTACTGGTGCCCCGAGGAACCGGTGGGGATGTAGCAGTAGCCGGACATGGTCCAAAGACCGCCGGCAATACCGGTGAACTGATGCACTATGTCTGAAGTGGGTGTTATGGCCACGGAGTTCGGAGCGCTTTGGGCCTGGTCCGCAGAGACAATGGCATCCCAGGCGGGGTTGTCATCCCATCCTGCCCAGCCCCCCTGGCCGATGATCAGGCTTCCCGAAGCATAGGAATCGAAATTCTCATTCCATTCGGCGCCGGCCAGACCCGCGGAAAGCATCAGGCAGGCAGCACACGCAAAAAATACTTTCATTGATAGACCCCCGTTACAAGAGAAAAGGAAAACAAAGGTACTGTGGAAAGATGAAGATACCTGAATGCTTTTATTGCACAGTTTCGTACCGCTGTCAAGGCGAATCCGTGCTCCAGAAAGCAGGCCTGGTCGTTGAGACTCCCCTGGTTTCCAAAACCTCGATGAGTTGCCGGTAATCTTCAAGCATGCCCTGCTTGATTCGGTGCCTCTCCACATGAAGCCTGAGTTGGTCGCAGAGCGTCTCCGCTTCCTTCAGTCTGTCCAGTTCAACGAGAAGAAGTCCTTTTACCCCCATGGCGTAGGCGGTGTTGAGAACATCGTTGGTCAGGGCGTTGATTCTGAGTGATTCGTTCGCGCTCTCCATGGAGCCGTCGAAATCTCCGGTCATCCGCTGAATGTTCGCCTTGTTCACAAGGGCGATGGCAACGGTGCGGTAATTCCTGGTACGGCTTGCCAGCTCAATGGAGGCATCGGTGAATTCCATGGCTTCCCGGATGTTCCCGCGTTTTTTGGCAAGCAGGCCAAGGTTTCCGAGAAGCGTGGATTCATGGATTCTGTCTCCGGTTTTTCGCGAGGCATCAAGGGCCTCGAGGAAGAGTTCCTCGGCTCTTTCGAAACGCTCACGCCTGGCGCAGGCAATGGCGAGGCTGTTGAGGGAGTACCCCAGACCCAGAAGGTTACCCTGCTTTTTCTGGAGTCTGATGGCCTTTTCTGCGTAGCTTGCGGAAAGGGCGTCTTCGCCGAACCTGAAGGCGTGAACCGCCATGTTGGAATAGAGTGATGCCGCTTCGGGCTCCATGCCGTGTTTTTCCATCACATCCGTGGCTTCCCTGTACAGATCCATGACTCCTTCTGTGATGCCGGTGCTGCTTCTGTAGTTTGCCAGAGTCATGTTTATCTTCGCGGCGAGTATCTCATTCCTGCCCGCGAGGGCAATCTTCATGGCTTCTTCGATGGTGCTTTCAAACTCGGGGTTTCTTCCCAGTTCCTGAAGTACGGCAGCCCGGGCACGCAGGGCGATGCCCTCCCATGCGAGGCTGTTTTTCTCCCTTGCTTCCGAGGCAATCCGGTCGGCGGTGCGTATGGCATCCTCGTGTTCGCCCTTTCTCTTGAGAATCTCATGCCAGACCAGAAGGGCGTTCATTCTTTCCTCCCAGTACCGGTCATCCCCGGCTTTTCCGGCAAGTTCCATAATGCGCTTCGCGAATCCCAGGGTTTCTTCGGGCCGTCCTCCATCCCTGGCTGTCATCATTGCCCTGCTTGCCCATTCCAGGGATTTCTTCCAGTCCTGCGCCGCTTCCCAGTGGGCGAACAGCACCGGCGCCAGGGCATCGAGCTCGGTGGGGTTCAGTTGCTCTATTGATTCCGCGGCGGCCTTGTGCAGAATTCTGGAATTGTGTTTCAGCAGTGTTTCGTAAGCGGCAACCCTGACCAGGGAGTGACGGAAGCTGAATGATTTGCCGTCTGCCCCGGAAAGAAATCCCCTGTTTTCCAGGTTGAGGAGTATCTCGCCGAGATTGTCCCCCAGCTCGGATACACGCCTCACCATCGAATCAAGAACCGTTGTCTCGAATCTTTCGCCAAGGACGGAAGCATACTGCAGGATTCTTCTCTCCTGTTTCGGAAGCCTGTCCATTCTGGCCTGAGTGAGAACCGAGATCGACCCCGGGATTTTTACCTGGTCGCAGGAAAGAGAAAGGGTGCAGCAATCGTCGCTGTTCCTCAGTATGCCGTCGGATTCAATGAGGCTCAGCACGAGTTCCTCGACAAAGAAAGGGTTACCCCGGCCCACGGAGCGTATCAGGCGTTTGAGTTCGTCGTCCAGAAGGTCTGTCTGCAGGAGGTAAGCCGCAATGGAGAGACAGTCGTCATCACTCAGAGGCTCCAGATAAATTGTGTTCACCGACAGGGAGGGGTTCAGCAGAACAGGAGCCGGCAGACGGGTTGTCATGATTATTCCCGCGGGCTGGATAAAAAGGCCCTGGCTGAGAATGTCTTGCAGAAGCCTCATGGAGAGCTCATCCGCCCACTGAAGATCTTCCAGAAGAAGCAGGGTTCCCGAGGTGGAGAACACCGCTTCCAGGGCGGAACGGACTGTGTTGGTAACGGTGCTGAACTCCGGGGAGAAGTTTTCAAAGCCCGTGGCATCCATGCTCAGAATAGCCGCGAGTTGAGGGGCGCAGCTTTCCAGAACCGTTCTCGGCCTTTCCTCTCCGCAACTGGCGGCAAGCTCTTTGATTCCGGCTTGGTACCATTCGGCGGTTTCGCCCCCGGGGCTCCCGGCGTTGAAGTAGCCCCGCAGCAGGCTTATCCACAGCCAGCAGGAAGGCTGGGCGTGGGATAGGGCGTAGCCCCGCAGCACCCTGTACTCGCCCAATGAAACGATGCATTCGTGGGCCAGGCGGGATTTCCCTATGCCCGGGTCTCCCACCATGATGAAAACCGGTGGTTCGCAGGCACTCAGGCCCGTGGGTTTCAGGGCTTTCCCTATGGATTCTCTGACCCTTGATCTTCCGACAAAAGGCGCCCCATAAAGCCTGGAAGCCCGTTCCCACCTCTCGAACCGGATTTTGCCGGGACCGGTGGGCTCGAAAGAGGCCACCGGCGAACTGATGCCGCGAATAGCCACTTTCCCGGTATCGATCCAGGTGTACAACTCTCCGCACTCGCGCCTGACCGCCTCGCTGACCAGAGCGGTTCCCGGGCTGCCAGACTCTTCCAGCCTGGAGGCAAGATTAACCGTAAGCCCGGTGGCGGTCAAATGGCCGGACGGGTCGGGAGCCACGGTCAGAGGGCCGAAATCGATGCCTATCCTGGCGGATAGGCCTGGAAACTCCGGCAAAGCCGGGCGAAGCTCGTCCAGAAGATCGAGCATGCGCAGAGCGCAACCAACGGCTCTGGCGCTGTCGTTCTCCGTGGAGGCTATGGCTCCGAACAGAGCCATCAGCCGGTCTCCCTCGAATTTGTCAACATAGCCGCCGCAGGAGTTTACCACCCTGGAGAGAAGGCCCATAACCCGTCCAAGAAGGACATGCAGATCTTCATGGTCAATTGCTTCCGAAAGCAGAGTGAAGCCGGTCAGGTCCAGAAAAAGAACCGCGGCCCGCCGTCTCTCACCTTCGATGATCCTGGATGTTTCTCCGCACGGGAAAAATGTGTTTCCCGGAACCCTTGCAAGGGCGTCGTCCAGAACGGAGGAAACCCGATCCATGGAAATACGGCTCGCCAGAGTCGTCCCTCCGTTCATGATTCAACAACCGGCGGCTTTCAGCAGGTGTCGTCAAGGAACTCTGGTGCTTCTGAGTTCATCCAGAGCGCTGCGCAGCAGAACTTCGTCGTCGGGTGCCGAGCCTCTCATGGCGAAGGCTATCTTCGCTTCGCGATCCAGAAGATATATGACCGGAACGCTTCTGACCACATAGTCTTCGGCAAGGTGGTCGCCGTATACGAAGACTCTGCCCGGAACCGCGAGATCTCTTAGTCTGAAGGCGGGGGTGCCCTTCTCCCAGATGAAGACCGTGGCCACATTCAGATCGGAATAGTCTGTCATCAGCCTCGACAGCAGGGCAAGTGCCCCGAGACTGGGGTTGCTCCAGGAACTGACAAATGCCAGTACGAGAGGTTCGCCCCGAAAGTCAGCAAGTCTTGCCACCATGCCGTCGATGTCTGCCAGAATGAAGCCCGGTGCCGGAGTACCCGGAAGAAGAACCGGCGAATAGGGGACAAGGCGATAGCCTTCAGGAAGCGCCGGGGCGACGATTACCGGGTTTTCAGCGACAAGGGAACTGATGGAGAGAATCTGGGCTCCGGGGGTTCGGGGATCGCCGCTTATCCTTTCCACCCTTCTTGGAAGATGATCCTCGGTCGATATCGACCAGAGCGCCGCGTCGCCGCTGGGGTATATGGAAAGAAGGGTATGGCACGGGATCCCTGAAAGGGTGTCATAACCCAGCCATGCGATGCTGTCCGCGTTGATCTCATCCCGGAAAGGATCGGTGAGCATGAACTCCACCGGCAAAACCCAGGGAGGGAATACCAGGAGCTCGCCGGCCCCGGCGCGCAGGGATCCTGAATGGAACCGCTGTCTGCCGTGGTCGGTGAACCACACACTGTCGCCCAGCACATGGAAAACCGAGGGTACCGGGAATGCTCCGGCGGTTTCGCCGTGGGATTCGGTGAACTCCAGCCGGAGAAGGGAATCGCCGGATATGGAAGCGTTCCCCTCAAGCCAGGGCAGAATCGCTTCGAACCAGCCTGTGCCCCTGAAGACAAAGTCGTAACTCACCCCGGGCAAGGCCGTGCAGGCGGAGTCGGCCAGGGTGAAGATATCCTGGGGCGACGGTTGAAGAAGGATGAAAAGAAGAATCATGCTGCAACCTCCTGAATGGAATATAGCTGATCGGACACTTCTCCTGATTGACATCCCGGAAAAGCCGAACATATTCTGACTGACCGTTCGGTCAGGAAGGATGACGACTGATGAACGCAAAGGAAAGAATACTCGATTCCGCCGAAAAGATCTTTCGGGAGAGCGGCTTCGCCGGGGCTTCCATGCAGAGGATAGCCAGAAGGGCGGGGGTCTCCAAAAGCCTCATCTATCACCATTTCGCGTCCAAGAAAGAACTCTGGCGGGCCATGGTCAACGACTACTTCGCCCGTTCCGGGATTATGGAGCGCTTCTATCAGATAATCGCCAAAGGCGATATCAGCACTCTGGAGGACTTTGCCGTAGGAGAAGAGGGATTCTTCCACTTCCTCAGAAGGAATCCCGGGCTTGTGCGAATGATGAACCGGCTCGATCTCGAGGGGGGATTCGACAGCGGTTTTCCCGATCCGGGAAACCGGGACAGGGTGATTGCCCGGATGAAGGAGCTGGTCGCCGACGGGGTTTTCCGCTCGGATATCGATCCCGTGGTTCTTCCCATAGTTTACATGTCAATTTGCGTGAACTGGTTCAGCTCCCGCTGGAAATACCTGGACTGGTTTGGTGACGAGACCGACAGCAGCCAGATTGACAACAGGTTCATAAAGGGCGCGATTGACATTCTGAAAAGGGGTACCGTTCCCGATGCGAAAAACTAGCCTGGCATTTCTTCTTCTGTGCGCATGCGGGTCTCCCGGTGTTCAGCAGGAAACCGTGATTCCGGTTACGGTGATAGTTGCGGAGCCGGGCGGAATATCAAGAATAGTAATGTCGCCCGGGTGGCTGGAATCCGCGGATGAGGCGATACTTTCCGTTTCGCTGCCCGGCAGGATTTCCGGGGTGAATGTATCCGAGGGAGAGATGGTCGAGGCGGGAGACATCCTTGTCACCACGGTTACCGACAGGGTTCACGATTCCGGGCTGCTTTCGGCCTCCGCCAGGGTTTCCGCCGCGGCGGCAAACGAGGCCTACACCCGGGAAAACCTGCAGAGAAAATCTGACCTGCTGCAATCAGGCTCCGCCAGTTCATGGGAGTATGAGATGGCACTCATTGATTTCAGAACCGCCTCAGCTACCCTTGCTTCAGCCAGGGCGGCTTATGCCCAGGCAAGAGACGGTGTTTCCAGGGGAGTTCTTTCGGCGCCTTTCCCGGGAAGGGTGACAAGAGTGTGGGCCAGGGAGGGAAACCCCGCTGCCGGTCCCCTGGTGGCCATCTCCGGCGGCGGCATTCTCAAGTGCGGAGTGCTTCTTCCTTCGAGGGCGCTTCCCTGGTTGTCACCGGGTCTTCCGGCCTTTTTCACTACACCTCACCATCCCGGAGCGCTGTTTCAGGGCACGGTTTCCTCCGCATCTTCCTCGGTCGATCCGATCACCGGCCTTGTCCAGGCCACGGTTCAGCTGGGGGACTCATCGGGACTTCTGCTTCCCGGAATGTCCGGCATGGTCTCGATCGCCCTTGAAACCGCTCCCGAGGCGATTTCCCTGCCCAGAAACGCCTTCGTGCACAGCCCCGACGGCTCATTGCGGGTCATGGTGATCGATGGGGGACGTGCTGTTGGAAGAACCGTGGAAACCGGGTTTGAAAGCGGCTACAGAACCGCTCTTCTTTCGGGAATAGACAGCGGAGACAGCGTAATCGTTCTGGGAAACCGAATCGTATCCGACGGTGACCGGGTAAGAGTGGTGGAGCCATGAGCCTGCCCGGCCTCGCGGTCGGCCGAAGAACCGCTTTTTCAATGCTGTTCCTGCTCATGGCCGGAGCGGGAGTGTACGGCTTTCTTCAGATGGGACTGGACTACTTCCCTCCGGTGGATACCGGCACGATCGTGATTGTCACCATTGTTCCCGGCGCGGGACCGGAAGAGGTGGAAAGCCTGGTCACCGACATCATCGAGGGTGCTGTCAGCGGAGTGGAATCGGTTCGCACCGTTGAGTCTGAAAGCGGCGCTTCTGTCAGCGGAGTTACGGTGAAAGTTGCTCTGGGCGCGGACATTCACGCCGTCGAGGAAGATATCCGCAAGGCTGTTGAGAGGGTGAGAAGCAGCCTTCCCGACAATGCCCGTGATCCCTTGATCATGGCCTTGGAATCCAGTTTCAAACCCCTGATGATCGTGGGCTTCGAAAGCCCGGTGCTTCCCAGTCATGAACTCCGGCGCCTGGTTGAGGAGGAAATCCTTCCTGTTCTGGGAAGGGTGGAGGGGATTTCCGGAACCAGCATCAGCGGTGGAGAGGTCAGGATGATCCGGGTCGAGGTGGATCCGGTGCTTCTCTGGCGCAGGGGAATATCCATCGCCCAGGTTTACGGCGCCCTTTCCGCAGTCAGGTCCGATCAGCCGGGGGGTATGCTGGAAAGCCGGGATCTGGAAACCTCGCTTGGAGTGAAAACCGGTTACAGAAGCATTGAGCAACTGATGGAAACCGTTGTGGGGAGCCACGGAGGCGTTCCTGTAAGGCTGATGGATGTGGCTCTGGTGGAAGACGGCCACAGGAACCCGGTGAATCGGGTGCGTCTGGACGGGAGCAACACGGTGATCGGTGTGTTCCGCAAGAGCGCTGACGCCAACACGGTTCAGACCTGCCGGGCACTGGAGGCGGAGATAGACAGAGTTACCCGGAACTACTCCCACCTTCTTACCCCGAACATCGTCTACACCCAGGAAAGCTTCATAATGGACTCGGTGGAAAGCCTGGCCCTTACCGGCATTCAGGCTGTCATTCTGGCGGCCGCGGTGCTGGTGCTGTTCCTTGGTTCCTTTGCCAACGCGGGCATAGTGAGCGTCTCAATGCCCCTTTCCTTCATTGCCACCTTCGGTGCAATGAGGCTTTTCGGGGTGAACCTGAACATCATGTCGCTGGCGGGTCTCAGCATATCCATCGGCATGATAGTAGACAATTCGGTGGTTGTGCTGGAGAACATTCACAGGCTCAGAAGGGAGGGGGCAGGCAGGCGGGACGGCGCAGAAAGAGGGGCGTCCCAGGTGGGAATGGCGGTAACCGCGTCGGCGCTTACCACTGTGGCGGTCTTTGTTCCCATGCTCTTTGTGAAGGGAATGACAGGCCAGATATTCCGGGATCTCAGCATAACCATTTCCGCAGCGATTCTGATCAGCCTGTTTGTCAGCCAGACCCTGATCCCCCTTCTTGCCTCGATTCCGAAGTCCGTTGTGAAGAGACACAGGCCCGGATCTCCGCTTCTCTGGTTCGGAAACCAGGTTCAAAGGCTTGAGATTTCCTACGAAAAGGCTTTGGCCTGGTCACTTTCCCACAAGGCTCTTCTGATTGTTCTCCTTGTACTTGCGATCACGGGTTCCGTGGCGCTTCTCCCCATGATACCCGCGGCTTTTCTGCCGGAGCTTGAGGAGGGAGTGATTGAGATCAATGCCTCACTTCCGCAGGGAACGAGCCTCGCCTTCGCGGACAGTGTGGCCGCGGCCCTGGAAGATTCTGTTCTGAAAGTGATCCATCCATCAGATCTTCGGCACACATGGCTTCAGACGGGGAGAAGCGAGGGGATCGGGGCGATATTCGGCTCCGACGCATCGTGCAGAATCAGTATCTCTCTCTACTTCAGGGAAGAATCTGAGATGTCGCGATCCATCGGTGAATACGACTTCCTGGTACGGAAGGTTCTGGACGGTTTTCCAGGGCTTGAGTACACCGTTGAGACCGGCATACCCATCGGCAACAGGTTCCCGATTGAGTTGGCCCTGTACGGCTCCGACCTTTCTGAACTCCGGGAGGGGGGGGACAGGCTGAAAAGCGCGCTCGCCGGAATTCCGGGAACCGTTGACCACCGCTCTTCCCTGGACGAATGGGTTCCACAGATCGATTTTGTGCCGGATCCTTCGGCCCTGTCCCTTCGCGGAGTCTCTCCGGCGGCGGTGGCGGCGGAGATCACCATAGGTCTTCTGGGGATGAACGCCTCGGTATTCTATCTCCAGGGCCGTGAACTTGATATTCATCTTCAATACACCGCGGAAGCCAGGTCCACCCCCGAAGCGGTGGCAGCGCTTCCGGTCCTGGGGGCTCCGCTGGGAAGCTGGGGCAGCCTTGAGCGTGTGCTGTCGCCCCGGGTGATCAACAGGAGAGACAGAAGCCGCTGTGTGCTGGTTTCCTGCGGAATCCGGGGAAGACCCCTGGGGGCAATGGAAGCGGAGATAAACGCCATCATGGACACCCTCGACATCGGGGAACTGAGATGGGAGCTTCTTGGGGACATCCCCGACCAGAGGGAAGCCTTCGGGGCCATGAAACTGGCCATAGCGGTGGCGGTGCTGCTTGTTTACATGGTGATGGCATCCCAGTTCGAATCGCTTCTCGAGCCCTTCATACTCATCTTCGAGATTCCCATGGCCATGGTGGGGGTTGTTCTGGTGCACCTTCTCACCGGAACCACTCTTGGGCTAACATCACTGGTGGGAATTCTGATGCTCTCCGGCATCGTTGTGAACAATGGAATCGTGCTGGTGGATTTCGCCAACACCTGGCGAAGGGAGCGGGGAGGCTCGGCGGTTCAGGCGGTAACAGCCGCGGGGCGGGCCAGAATGCGCCCAATCCTCATGACGGCATCAACCACCATTCTTGCCCTGCTTCCCCTCTCTCTGGGGGGCACACCAAGTGCGGCTGTATGGGCGCCCATGGCTCGCACCGTTGCCGGTGGAATGCTGCTGGCCACGCCGCTGACTCTGCTGGTTCTTCCGGTTCTTTATGTGATTCTGGACCGGATGCGACTCCAGTTCCGGAGAGGAGCAGGGGAATGAAAGCGTCGGCTGCTGTCACCGCCTTTGTTCTGATATCCGTCGGCTGTGCAGGAAACGCAGGTATTGACCGGGAACCGGTTGCGGTGAAAACACTGTTGCTTGGCCCTCAACGGATAGAGCGAACACTTGAGTTCAGCGCCAGACTCGAGGCCGGAAGGGAGGCACTCCTTTTCCCGCCGGGGGGTGTGGTGGAACAGGTGCTGGTCAGAGAGGGCGACATGGTCTCTCCGGGGCAGCTTCTGGTCAGGCTCAGCGGTGACATGACCGCCAGGTCCGCGGAAACCGCCGCAATCGCAGGAATGCAGGCGGCGGCAACTCAGGCTGAGCTTGCGCTCAGGAATTACGAACGAAGCCTTGAACTCTTCGATGCCGGCGCTTTGAGCGAAAGCGACCTCAATGGTGCGCTTGTCCGGAGGGATGCGGCAGCCGCGTCTCTGATCGGCGCCAGGGCGGGCTACACAGCCGCGGCCGCCGGTGCCGACGCCGGCCTGCTGGTTGCGCCCTTCGAGGGTCGGGTGGGTATGGTCAGAGCTTCGGAAGGTTCCATGGCACACCCTTCAACACCGTTGCTATCAGTGACTGGCGAGGGTCTTGTGGCAAGGCTTCTGGTTCCGGAACGCCACCTTCTGGAAATCCGGCCGGGAATGAAAGCCCACTTCACACCCTGGCTGGCCGAGTACAGCAGTCTCGATGGAGTCGTGGCAAGCTGCGCCGCCTCTGTTGATCCGCTTACGGCACTGGTTTCCGTGACGATTGATTTCACCGGTTCCGGCGGTTCTTCAGCTCCGGTGGGTTTGAACGGAACACTGTTGATCGTTACGGAGTCCGCGGAAGATGCCATGGTGATTCCATTGCGGACTGTTGTGCTTTCCGAGGAAAGCCTCAGAGTTCCGGTCATGGTGGAGGGAGCCGTTGAACTCAGAGAGGTTACCACTGGAATCCGTGCCGGCGACTCGATTCAGATAGTATCCGGCCTCGGATTTGGTGACGCGGTTATCATTGAGGCTCCGGTCAGCCTGGAGCAGGGCCTTTCGGTAATCGAAACAGCACCCTGATTCCATTCCGTTTTCCTTTTGCGTATTTTTGCCCGGACAAAGGAGGCTACGCACTGGCTAAGCTTTTTCTTCCCGCCTTTCTGATTCCGGCCTGCCCCGGGCGGGATGCTCCCGACCCGGCGGAAGAAGCCTTTCTCCGGATTATCCGGGAGCAGGAACACAGCTCGCGGCTGTTTACGGCATGCCGGGCCGCTTTGATGATAAGGAAATGATTCCCCTGGTTTCGGATTCCACCATGTGTATGCAGTTGATTCTGAGAATGGAGGCGCATTCCCCATGAACCCGGACACGGTTTCCGTTCGTTGCTTGACTCTGGGTCCCCTGGCCACCAATTGCTGGATACTTAAGTGCCCCGTCACCGGTCTCGCCCTGATTGTGGACCCCGGAGGAAGCACTGAAGCGCTTCCGGCAATACTGAACCAGATGAAAGTAGTCGGAGTAGAAATGGTGGTAAACACCCACGGTCACTTTGATCATGTCTGGGGAAACGCTGAAATCCGGGCCGAAACCGCCATTCACAGCCTTGATGCCCCGATGCTTCCCCTCGCCCGGGAAATGGCGGCCTCCTGGGGCTTCAGCGTTTCGCCCCCCCCGGCTCCCGGCAGGCTTCTTTCAGATGGGGATGTTGTAATAGCTGGAAAAATAGCCTTTAAAGTGCTGCACAGCCCCGGCCATTCCCCGGGAAGCATCTGTCTTCTGGGCCACGGTCTTCTGGTGTCGGGAGACACTCTTTTTCAGGGTTCCATAGGAAGGACCGACCTTCCCGGGGGAGACAGCCGAACCATGATGAAAACCCTGAAAAATGTGCTTCTTCCCCTTGATGACTCCCTGAGGGTGCTTCCCGGTCACGGCCCGGAAACCTGCATGAGAATTGAAAAACTCGAAAATCCCTGGCTGTGAGACCGGTAAAACCTCATTCCGCCGCCCTTGACATGACCGCGGGATCCGTGTCGGGAAAACTCATGAAGCTTGCGTGGCCGGTGATGGCCGCCCAACTCCTTCAAACCCTGTACAACCTCGCCGATGCCTTCTGGCTGGGGAAACTGGGCAGGCAGGCACTGGTTGCCCCTACGATATCCATGCATGTGGTGTTCGTGGTTATGGCTGTTGCGATGGGCCTGGGCAGCGCCGGAACCACACTGGTCTCCCAGTACCGGGGCGCCGGCAGGATGGACCGGGCTGTGAAGGCGGGAGGGCAGACCTTCATTCTTCTGGCGGTGGTCAGTGTTACCCTTGGAATCCTTGGGTTTCTGTTCACTCCATGGGTGCTCAGACTTCTCAACACACCTCCGGACGCGCTGATCGAAACCCGGATATACATGCGTTGGATCTTTGCCGGAATTCCCCTGATGTTTCCATTCTTTGTCTACCAGGGAATCAGTACCGGGCTTGGGGACACCATGGGCCCTCTTCAGGTGAGCCTTGTCACTGTGATCCTTAACATTGTGCTTGACCCGCTGCTGATTTTCGGCTTGGGTCCGATTCCGGCGCTGGGTGTCACCGGGGCGGTGGCCGCCACGGTGTTCTGCCACGGACTGGCTTCCATGATAGGCGCTGTTCGGCTGTTCAAGGGAAGAAACGGATTCAGGCTTTCCCTGCCGGCACTGCGGCCGGATTCGAAAACCATCTCCAAAATTCTTTCCATCGGTCTTCCCATGAGCCTGGGGCAGGCTGGAACAAGCCTGGGCTTCACGGTGATGATAGGAATAGTAAACTCCTTCGGAAGCGCGGTCACCGCAGCATTTGGCGTTGGCAACCGAATCATCCACCTGGCCCTGGTGCCGGCAATGGCGCTCTCACAGGCCAATGCCGCCGCGGTGGGGCAGAGCCTGGGCGCGGGGATGACATACCGTGCGGAGAGGTCCACTCGCAGCGCCCTGCTGATAATCGCTGTCATTCTCCTTCCGGTAACCATTCCGATGTTTTTCTACGGCGCGTCGATTTCCCGGATTTTCGTCGACGATCCCCAGGTGATGGAGATCGGGAGAACCATGTTTCGTATTACTACGCCTTCCGTGTTCGCCTTCGGGTTCGTAACCGTGCTTTTCGGTGCTTTTCAGGGCTCCGGTCACACCTTTCCGGTAATGGTTCTGAACGTGGCAAGATTGTGGCTTCTTCGTATTCCACTTGCCTACATGCTTTCTCTGCATGCGGGACTCGGCGCGAATGGGCTGTGGTGGGCCATGTTCATATCCAACACCGCCACGGTGGTCGCCGGGGGCTTCTGGTTCTCAACCGGTTCCTGGAAGAGAAAGAGCAGGGAGATACTGGGAGGCCCGGCCCTTGTTTCCGAAGGCGTATTGGAATAAAATCGAAGGGGGATGAAGGGAGAGCCTGGCAACTTGAAACCCGAAGGAGTTCAAACCACCCCCGATCCGGTTGAACGAAATCTGCCCGCCTTCAATGTCAGCCATACCGCAGGAGCGCGGGGAGTTTTTTGCAGGAATCATCCGCGGCTCAGAAACGGTCAGGCGGTTTTTATCCACGGTAAAGGTATATTCAGATCTGTAACTTCTCTTTGCATTGAAAACACCGAAAGGGGACGGCATGCTGCTTCTTGTTATCACCCTGCTTTCAGCATCGGGATTTAATGGCGTTTACGGGGATTGGTACAGCCTTGGCGGTGAGTACGGCGGCGAAACCTCTGTAACCACTCGAGATTACGGCATGGAGGGATTGTCGGTGGAGGTCACTGTTCCCGGGTTCGAAATACTCCAGGCAAACGGATATACCCGGCTGAGACTTTTTGATCGTAAGTGGGACCTTGACCTGCCTTCAGGTTCTCCGGAGCTTCCCATAGTTCCCATAGCCATAGGCCTTCCGTCCGGAATGGGGGCGGAGGTTTCATCGGTGGATGTGACCTGGGTTTCTGTGGGTGATGTCACGGTGCATCCGGTTCAGCCCCTGGAGTACGACTGCGCCGGAGAACGCCCGGCCTTTGTGGAGCTCTCCACTGAACTGGTTGGCGTTCATCCGGCTGAAGCGGTGGTTATCGGGGAGACGGGAAGCCTTTTCGGTGTGGATGTGGCAAGGGTGTTGATAAACCCCTTCCGCTGGAATGCCGACACCGGGCTTCTCGAGGCGGCCTCCACCGTATCGGTGAACATTGCCTTCACCGGCTCCCCCGGATTTCAGATTCCCGTCCGGCCCGAAACCGCCCGGATTCTTCGCAGTCTGCTTCTTAACTACGACGAGATGGGGATACCGGTGAACAACAGCCCGGTAACCTCTGAAGACGTGGTTTACATAGTGCTCACAGTGGAGGAGAATCTGCCCGAGATAACTCCCCTTCTATCAATGGTGCACCTTCTCGGTTACCGGGTTGCCATTGAGTTGTTCGAAACCACTCCTTCGGCCTTTCAGATCCGTTCCACCATTCTGTCCCACTATCAACCCGGGGTAACCCGCTTCGCGCTTATTGCCGGAACTCACCAGCAGCTTCCATCCTTCAATTTCGGATCCTTCGTGGGTGACTTTTTCTACCAGACCCTCGACGGCGACAACCTGCCGGACATCGCCGTTGGCCGTTTCCCGGGGGGCGAAGGCCTTCTGGCCAACATGGTGGATAAATCCATGGCCTATTCCAACTTCACCGGAACCCCGGGGGAACCTTCGATTCCTGCCGTCACCATGCTCTGCGCCCACGAAGAGGAATATCCGGGGAAGTACACCTTCAACAAGAACGAGATAATGAACTGGAACTATTCGATAATGAACCCGGTTTTTCACACCTTCTACCCGCCGGAAGGCGCCACCCAGCAGCAGGTGAAAGACATGATCAACGCCGGGGTCGGAACGGTGAACTACAGAGGCCACGGCTCGGTGACAACATGGCAGTGGTCACCGGGCTGGAACGCCGGAGCCATCTACTCCCTGGAGAACACATTCTTTCCCCCAGTTTTCAACATAGCGTGCGACAACGGCAAACACGATGTCACATACCAGTGCCTGTGCAAAAGCTGGCTGTACGCCCAGGGCCGGGGGGCAAGCGGCACCTGCGGAGCCAGCGCTCCTTCCGCCACAATTGTGAACAACACCTTCGACAAAGCGATATACAAGCAGCTTTACGATGAGGGCAACACCTGCGCCGCCGAAATGCACGCCGCCGCCCAGACCACCATCATCCTCACTCACGGCTCGTCCGGCATCAACAACGCCAGAATGTACCACTGGTTCGGCGATCCCTCCATGGATATTTTCAACTGCGACGAAACGGGTTCACCGTTTCCGATGGAGCTTGAATGCCCTGAGTATGTCTATCACGGCGCGAACAGCATGGTCGTCACGGTTACCTCCCGGGGATTGCCGGTGCAGGGGGCGGTGGTCACCGCGTCGGACGGCATAGGCAATCACACGGACCACCCTGAAACCTTCTACGCCCAGGGCATCACCGACTCGGCGGGCCAGACCGTGCTGGATTTTGAGGCACAGAGCGGTTCCACGGTGAATGTCGGCGCAAGGATGCACAACCTTACCCCGGCGTTTGCAGCGGTGAACACATACTCCGAAGGAGTCCAGGGCGATGAGGCTGCGGTATTCGCCCTGCTTCCCGCCTCGCCGAATCCATCCGCTTCCCGGGTCACCCTGGGCATGGACCTTCCCTCGGCAGGAGCGTATGACCTGAGCGTCTTCGATCTTGCGGGGCGCCTTGTGGATTCTGTATGCAGCGGCTACCTGGAAGCGGGTCAGCACCGCTATTCATACTCGACGGAACAGCTCTCTCCGGGGCTTTACTTCGTTGTTCTCAGAGGCGGGGAAATCACCGCCACCACGAACATGCTGGTCATAGGCCGATGAAAAGCCTGGCGCCGGTTCTTCTCCTGATGCTTGGATGCCTTCAGGATCCGGGACCGGCGCCGATCTACCCATCCCACATCGTGGGTCAGGCCGGTCTCTCTTCAACCCCTTCACGAAATTGCGTGTTCAGCCGGGATGGGCGGTACGCGGTGGTGGGGGATGGCCGGATGGTTCTTTTTCTGGAACTGATGCATGGAAGGGTACACGGTTCCGTGGAACTTGCATCACAGGTTCTCCATCTGGCCGTCCACAGCAGTCAGAACCGGGTCTACGCCGTTACCGCGGATTCAATGTACAGTATCACTCCGGGTTCGTTCCAGGTCGGAGTTCGGGCGGAGCTGCCCGAAGGAGTGGCGGCGGCGGCCTTTTCCGGTTCCAGATTGTTTGTGGGATTCGATGATGGAACCGTAAGGGGTTATCTGCCTGAAACCTTCGAGGAAACGATATCAGGTTTTGCGCTTCCGGAGATAACCCTTATTGCCGGCACTCCTGAGTATCTTACGGTTTCCGCGGGTTCCGCCATGGTGGTCTGCCACCCCGGGGATTTAAGGGTGCTGGGCGATTACCAGGCATGGGGAGATGTGGTTCATCTTTCACCGGTGGGAAATCGGATGGTTTCCGCCTCGATTCGTGGCGGCAATGAGGTTGCAATCCTTTCCCTGCCGGGTCTCGAACTGGACCTGTTGTTCACCGTTCCTGGAACCCCTCTGGTCTCGGCAGCCTCGCCTTATCCCGATTCAGGGTATGTTTTCTCCTGCACAGACACTGAAATCCTGGCGGTGGTGACTTCCGGCGGCAGAATCGAGTGGAGTACCGGGGAGTTCGGCGCCATAAGGGATATCGTCATATCGTCCGACGGTTGGAACGCGGTTCTTCTGGGAAGAGACATCGTTCACATTCTGGAAAAGTAGGCTGTCAGCGGACGAGAAGGCTGAGAGTGGTTCCGTCACGGTAGACGGAAATCTCGATGTTTTCTTCGGTCTGGATGATTCCCCTCAGGGTTTCGGGATGATAAATCCGGATTCCCCCGGCGGTGAGTACGAGGTCGCCCCTGACAAGGCCGCAGGCCTGTGCCCTGGAGTTTTGACAGACATCGATGATAAGGACTCCCGACGGTGTTTCATCGTCGATATCGCCCATCGCGTAGGCGATGGCGGAGACTCCGAAGGGAGTTCCGGACGGATTGACCCCGGCCACAAGGTTGCCGCTCCAGACCCCCCAGAGCTGCGAGGGAAGAAGGGCCAGTCTCGTGTTGCCGGAGCTGTCCGACAGGGTTCCGGTAATGATGCCGACCAGTTTTCCCGAGCCGTTGTAGGCGGCGGCACCCATCAAACCCGGAGCCGGAGGGACTGAAAGAACAACGGTGCCGTCGTTTCTGAACTCCATTGCATGAGCCTGGATGAGGGTGATTCCGTCGGACCTGTATCCCGCGACGAAAATCGTTTCTCCCGCCAGTGGCGGTTCAAGCTGGGGATCATTCCACCTTCTGAAGGGGGTTCCTTCGAACACCATCATTGCCAGGCCCAGGTCTCTGAAAAAGATGGTTGAATCCGGAATGAGACGTCCTTCAGGGGTGATCGCGAAGGGCGAAGATGAAGACGCGAAGCCGAAAAGCGTAACCACATGGCTTTCGGAAACCGGGGTTCCGTTGCATACCTCAACAAGTCCCGAGGAATCAAGCCTGCCCAGGGAAACCACCGCGGGCATCGGATCTGTAATCGGCCCCATAGTCAACCGACCGGCAAGAACAAGGAACAGCAGGAACATCGGCCTCCTAAAAAGTGGTGAGTGTAACTGGACGGGTGTAGGCCGAAGCGGGGAGGGGAATGTACTGCTCCTCCACAACCTCGGACGCAGCGGCGGTGTCGGGGGAGACGGACGGCATGAACACCCTGGCTGCGATAACAAGGGTTGCCGCGAAGGGCAGAACCACCGCGGCCCGCCGAAGCAGGAGGAACCGTCGGGGATTTTCAAGGGGGGAAGTGTCGTAGTCCTGGAATTCCAGCCTTGCCCTGACCAGGTTTTCCAGGTCTGCGGAAGGTTGGGGGTCGGGAAGAGAAGCCACGGCCGTGGAAATTGTTCGGGACATTTCCAGAGCCCTGCGGCATGAAGCGCAACCATTGATATGGAAACGAAGCATGCGTTCCTGTTTGGAGTCCGCCTCGCCGTCGATGGTGAGGCTGATCAGTTCAAGAGCTTCACTGCATTTCATCGCCACTGCTCCCAGACATCCTTGAGTTCTTCCCTGAGGGCTGCCCTGGCCCGGTTTATTCGCGATTTCACTGTTCCTATCCTTATCTTCAATATTTCGGCAATTTCCTCATATGACAATCCCTCTTTCTCCCTCAAAAGAAACGGCATTCTGTAGTGTGGGGGAAGGAGGGATATGGCGTTTTCCAGTTTAAGGTTAAGATCCCGGCTGCCTTCCATGCTATGGGGTGAGTCCACATCCTGGGATGCGACAACGGTGTTTTCCAGGGGGACACTGTTCCAACGGGACCTGCGCCGCCATTCCTTCTTCGCCAGATTGCCGGCGATGGTGAAAATCCATGTGACCAGAGGCCTTTCCGGGTCGTAGTTCGAACGATACCTGTATACTCTGCAGAATGTTATCTGAAGCATCTCCTCCGCGTCGTCTTCGTTTCCCAGCATCCTGAGAAGCAGGGAATACACGGGCTTGCTGAATCGTCGCATCACTTCGCCGAAGGCGTTCTCATCACCCCGGCAGAGATCAACCATCAGCTCCGAGTCTGTTCTGGCATCACGCTTGTTTTTCATAATGCCTGAGACAAGCACTCCCATTTCAGCAACCTCCGGAGTATGTTTTCAGCTTCTATTACTCCGTGGTCGGCCTGTTGTTCCCGTTCCTTGACCGTGCGGTACCTCCTTCGTAAGGATACCCACTATGGAATCCGGAAAACCAGTGTTCAGAAGGCTTCTTTCCTGCGCCAGGCCCTACAGGGCCAGGGTGGGGCTTGCCATTGGATTCTCAATGGTGTTCGCCCTCTCCAGCGGCGCAACACTTGGTATGATACTTCCCCTCTTCGACGATGTCCTGACCCAGCGGGTACAAGATGGAGAATCCCCGGATCTGATAGCGTCAATGAGACAAAACGCTTCGGAACCATGGAGCGGCTTCATCGGCAGCCTGACCAGCGGTGACCCCGGGGCAGCGGCCGGATACCTGAAGGATACCGGCATAGAGCTCAGGAACAGCCTCAGAACAGCCCCGCCCGGGCAATCCCTTCTCGCGGTGATTCTGGTGGTTGTCGGGCTCATCTTCATAAAGAACCTCGCGGCGTTCATGCAGGCGTTTCATCTGACCCTGGTCGAGGAGCGGATGCTGGAAGATCTCAGAACCAGAATCTACCGCCACATCCTCAGCCTTCATCTGGGTTTCTTCACCGGAAGCAGAACCGGCGAACTGACCACCCTGCTTACCGCTGATGTGATGAGAATCAAGGGAGCAGTAACCCAGTCGCTGGTTCATGTACTGAAGGAGGCGGTCCTTCTCATTGTCTTCCTTTCCCTGGCGATTCTGGCCTCCTGGCGCCTCACCCTTGTTGCGCTTTTTGTCTTTCCGCCGGGAATGGCCATGGTTACATCACTGGCAAGGAAACTGCGAAAAAGCACACACAGCTCCCAGGAGAGAATGGCTGATTTCGCAAGCATTCTTCAGGAATCGCTGCTGGGGATAAGGGTGGTAAAGGCATTCGGAATGGAGGGTTTCGAGGAGGGCAGGTTCAGAAACGCTTCCGGGGAGCACAGACGACACGAACTGCATCTGCGCAGGGTCAAAGCGATATCCGGCCCGCTCACGGAACTCCTTGGAGCACTGGTAAGCGCCACGGTTCTCTGGTTCGGGGGAAGGGAAGTCATCCGGGGCGATGGAATGAGCGCCGGCAGATTTCTGGTTTTTCTCGCGGCGGCCCTCAGCATGATGGACCCTGTAAAGGCCCTGGGAAAGGCTTGGGCCGGAATTCAGGAAGGGCTGGCCTCCGCGGACCGGCTCTTCGGCATTCTGGACACGAAGCCCCTGGTGACCGACGCGCCTGAACCCCGGAAGATATCCTCCTTCAAAGACTCCATCGTCTTCAGCAACGTGTGCTTCTCCTACATTCCGGGAAAGCCTGTCCTGACCGATGTCAGCCTTGTGGTGAAGAAGGGTGAGATGGTGGCTCTGGTCGGGCCGAGCGGAGGTGGAAAAAGCACTCTGGCGGATATGATTCCCAGGTTTCACGACCCGGTATCCGGAATGGTGACAATTGACGGAATCGACCTCAAAACCGTGGATATCCGCAGCCTGAGACAACTGCTTGGCCTGGTTACCCAGGAAACCATTCTCTTCAACGACACGGTAAGAAACAACATCGCCTACGGCGACTCGTCCATCCCCCTGGACGAGATAGAGAGGGCGGCGAAAACCGCTCATGCGCTGGAGTTCATAAACCGGCTGCCCATGGGTTTTGACACGATCATAGGGGAAAGGGGGGCAACCCTTTCCGGTGGTCAGAGACAGCGGCTGGCCATCGCCAGGGCGGTTCTGAAAGACCCTCCCATACTGGTCTTCGACGAAGCAACCTCCAGCCTTGATACAAGAAGTGAAAAACAGGTGCAGAAAGCCGTCGAAAGCCTGGTCAGCGGCAGAACATCCGTGGTGACGGCCCACAGGCTGAGCACCATCAGAAAGGCCGACCGGGTCATCTACATCGAAGACGGCCGTATTCTCGAGGAAGGCACCCATGAAACCCTGCTGGCTCTGGAAGGCAGGTACCGTTCCCTCTATGAACTGCAGTTTTCCGAGGACTGATTTCCTTCTGGTGCGGCTGCATTCCCTTGGGGATGTTGTCCTGGCGGCGCCGGCGGCGGCGGCTCTCGCGGAAAGAGGTTCCGCCTCATTCATCGTGCGGAGAGCCTATCTTCCAGTGGTGGAGAGGTTCCATCCGCGGGTAACCCCCATCGGCTGTGACGGCGGTCCCGGGGCCCTTAGGAGTGATTCGGCAGGTCATGGTTCGAAGGGGGTGGTGGACCTTCAGAACAACCTTGCCACAAGGCTTGCGTTTCCCCGGGCAAAGCGTTTCAGGGTGAACAGGGGGCTGCGCAGAAGAATAACCGCACTGGGCGCAGCTTCCGGTGCCATGGCCTACCGGGCCGAATCTTTCCTTGAAGTGGCCGGTTGCGGCGGAGATCCAGCCCCGAAACTGGAAAGGCGGAGGCAACCCTCGGAAGACGCTTTCCGTGTGGGGCTCGTGGCCGGAGGCAGGTGGCCGCTCAAAACGATTCCAGCAGATGTTCTGTCCGAACTCGCGAGGCTCTTCCATGATATGAACCGTGCTGAGGTCCATCTCATCGGAGACCGGAGGGACGCCGCCAGAGCTGAAATGGTCATAGAGCGGAGCGGGGGAAGGAGTGGAGTGTTCAATTTCTGCGGGGAAGGTGACACCGGAGCCCTGATTTCCCGCCTTGAAGGGCTTGACCTGGTGATATCTCCCGATAGCGGTCCGGCACACCTGGCCCGGGCACTGGGGGTTCCAACCCTGGTTGTTTTCACTTCCACATCCCCGGAGCTTGGCTTCTGGAGCCGGGATACCAAGGGCTTCCACATGGTGGACATGGTTCCCTGCAGGCCATGTCACCGGCACGGAGGGTCAAAATGTCCCCAGGTCGTTCCCGCATGCCGGAACAGGCTTGTACCCCGGGAGATTCACGGCAAGGCCATGGCGCTTCTATGAAAACTATCGGCGACAGCCCCATGATGCGGCAGTATCTCGGCATAAAGAAAAAGCATCCCGAATGCGTTCTGCTTTTTCGAATGGGGGACTTCTACGAATCATTCTATGAAGACGCGAAAAGGATATCCCGCATTCTGGGAATAGCCCTGACCGCAAGGCAGAAGAAGGATGACGGCGCCGGCATTCCCCTGGCGGGATTTCCCCACCACGCCCTGGACGGCTACCTGGCCAAACTGCTTGACTCAGGGTGCCGGGTAGCCATCTGTGAACAGATGGAGGATCCGTCAAAGGCCAGGGGACTGGTGCGCCGGGAAGTAATCGAGGTGGTCACCCCGGGAACCGTAATGGAAGGCTCGAACCTCGACCCGAAGCAGACAGTTCTTCTTGGGGCCGCGTGCAGCCGTGGCGGGGTTTCGGCCCTGGCCCTCTGCGACCTCTCAACCGGAGAAATCCGGTCGATCCGGCTTGACTGCTCCCTGCTGCCCCTGGAAATAGGCAGAATGGCTCCCCGGGAGATTCTTGTTCCCGAGGGAGCCTTTGAAGCAGGTTTCCCGGACTGCGAAGTGACAGAGATGGAACCATGGAAGTTCGACCCGGATCACGGAAGACGGATGGTGGAGAACAGGTTTGGCAAGGGCGCTCCCGAGGGATTTCAGATCGCTGAATGCCCCGCCCTTCTTGGCGCGATGGGCGCGCTTCTATCCTACATCGAGGAAACCAAGAGATCCGGCCTTTCCCACCTGGACTTCTGCGGCATCTACCGCAGGGAGGACTGCCTGGTTATGGATCACGAAACAGCCCGCTCATTGGGGATTACACATTCGATTCCCGGCGAGGAACAGGCTGTTCTTGCAGACATCGCGGATCGAACGGTAACACCGGCCGGAGCCAGGCTCTGGAGGGAATGGCTGTCAGCGCCTCCAAGGAATCCGGAAACCATCTCTTTCAGGCATTCCGCCATTGCGGAGTGCATCGACAAGGGCCTCACGGAACCGCTCCAGGCGCTGATGAGAAACTGTGCCGATCTGGTGAGGCTGGCGGGCAGGCTCGGTACTCTCCGAGCCACACCCCGAGACCTTCGGGCAATTTGGAGAACCGCCGTTACACTTCCCGAGATAGCCGCCCTTTTGAGTACGGCGGAAAACCCACTGCTTTCCCGGGCCGCGGAACTGGATACCCTTCGGGATCTGGCGGATACCATCGATGGCACAATATCGCCGGACCCTCCGGCAAGGCTTTCCGACGGGGGAGTCGTGAGACCCGGGGTGAACCCCGAGCTGGATCAGCTCCGCAGCGTAAAGGCGGGCGGCCGCGAATGGATGACATCCATGCTCGACCGGGAGAAGGAGGCAACGGGAATAGGCCGAATGTCCATAGGCTACAACAGGGTGTTCGGCTACTACATCGAGGTATCGAGGTCATTTCTTTCCCAGGTTCCGGACAGTTGGATCAGGAGGCAGACTCTTGTAGGGGCCGAGCGCTTCGTCACCCCTGAACTGAAGGACTGGGAGGGGAGAATTCTCAGGGCAGACCACGAACTCTCCGCTCTGGAGGAGAGAATTTTTACGGAAACCAGGACGGAGATCGCTGAGCATCTGCACAGGGTTTCCGCTGCCGGCAGAACACTGGCAATGCTGGATGTCATCTCCTCTCTGGCTGCGCTGGCGGAGGAAAGACAGTGGGTAAGGCCCGGGCTCTGTGAAGAACCCCGGCTGCGGATTGTTGAGGGAAGGCATCCTGTTCTGGAAAAGCTGCTCCCCGCCGGGGAGTGCGTTCCCAATACGATCATCCTTGAGCCGGGCAGGCGGATTCTTCTGGTTACGGGGCCCAACATGGCGGGAAAGTCCACATGCCTCCGCCAGGCCGCTCTGACACTGGTGCTGGCCCAGGCCGGATCGTTCGTTCCGGCGGAGTCCATGGTGTTCAGCCCGATGGAAAGCCTGTACACAAGGATAGGTGGGGCGGACCGGCTCACCAGGGGACAGTCCACCTTTCTTGTGGAGATGGCCCAGGCCGCGTCAATTCTCAATGGCTCCACCCCGTACAGTCTCGCGGTGCTGGACGAGGTGGGGAGGGGGACCAGCACATTCGACGGCCTTTCCCTGGCCTGGGCGATGCTTGAATATCTTCACGACCACAGGGAACACAGACCCCTGGTTCTGTTCGCAACCCACTACCATGAACTTGTCGCCCTGGTTTCCAGGCTTCCCGAAGCGGCAAATGTAAATGTGCTTGTCAGGGAGACCGAAAGTGGTGTGGCCTTTCTCTACAGGATTGAGGACGGCGCCACCGACAGATCCTACGGCATTCATGTCGCATCCATGGCCGGTGTTCCCTCCGGGGTGATTCGCCGGGCCGCCAGGGTTCTCGCTGACCTTGAGTCCGGCAGACACCTGTCCCCGTTAGGAAGCGCCTGCGAAGGCCAGCTTGCCCTTCCCTTCTCGAACCCCGCCCACCCGGTTCTCGAGGAGATAAGAAACCTTGATCCCGACACTCTTACGCCCAGGAAGGCCATGGAGCTTCTCTACGATCTCAGGAACAAACTCTGATCTCAAGAATTGACCTTTACCTAGAAGATGGGTAAGATATACCGGAATGCGTTTCACGAACCTGAGAAGAGGTGTAAACTGATGTTTTTCAAGGCATTTGCGGTCTGCGTCCTGGCGCTTTCCTTTCCGCTGCCCGGAGCGACTGTGGTGAACAGCTTCGATGCCCCGGATACGGGAATCACCGGACTGGCATGGGGTGACGGAGTTCTATGGGCTGTAGACGGAACCACTCAGTACGTCTATCAGCTGAATCCCGAAACCGGCGCAGTCATCTCCTCATTCTACATAACCGACCAGACTCCGAGCTACGATCCGGTTCCAAGCGGTCTCGCCTGGGGCGCCGGTGTGCTTTACGCTCCCATGACATACGCCTCAACCTATGGCAAAGTTTACAAATACGACGAGTCGGGGGTTTTGCAGGGCACCTTCGACTCGTACTGTTGAGGCAGCCCGTTATACTCGTCGGTGACGGGTGCATGTTTCGATTCAAACTACATCTACATTCTCGGGGGAAACTATTCGGGCGCTCCGGTGGTGGCCCGGTTTACGCCAACCGGTACGGTCAGCAGCTACATGAGTTCTTTTCCCGGGCTCAGTGCGCCCTTCCATGACATCGCCTGGCTTGACGGCGGAGGATTCTGGGTGGCCCGGGACAATTCCGACAGCCCGATACTCGCGTACAACAGCGGTGGAACACTGGTCGGCCACATTTCCGGTTCGCTTGTATCTGAGGCCAGAGGCCTTGCCATTGATTCGTCGGGCCACCTGTGGGTAAGCAATCCCGGCAACGAAACAATCTATCAAATTGACCTTTCCACTGGCTTTTCCGAAGAGGGCTCAATTCCCGAACAGCCCAGGATGCTTTCCGCGGACCGAAACCCGGTCACAGCATCGGTGGTCATTACCGGTACCGGTTTCTCCGGAGCATCACTTGAGATATTCGATGTTTTCGGCAGAAGGCTTGAGAGTTCGCCCTTCACCGGAACTTACCTTTGGAACGCTTCCGGCGTTGCTCACGGCATCTATTTTGTCCGGGTTTCAGATGCGAACGAAACCCGGGTTCTGAAGCTTGTCAGAACAAGTTCCCGGTGATTCTTCAGAACGGGGCGGTCTTCGGACCGCCTCTTCCATGCCCGGGGTACTGCACAGGTGTTTACATTCGACGGCAAACCTGTTATGTAATCCCCGGGAGGTATACAAATGAACACATGGATTGTTTCCACGGAGTTGGGCGGGGCGAAAACAGCACCCCGCAGGGTGTATCTTAACGGGAACGGCGGCGCGGCTGTTCTATTGAGTCTCGCGGATCCGGCGTCGGGGGCAGTTATGGGTGAAGGGTTATGGTCGCTGTCCGGCCCCGGAATAAGCGGAAGCGCTCTTTTCAGAACTGTTTCGGCGAAACGGGCAAAAACCGCCGGAGTAATGGTTCTAAGAGGGGTGAGAGTGGTTGACGAGGGGCGCGCCATGGAGAATAAAACCATTCGTCTTATTCGTGACCTTCTCGACCTGGATGTGATGCATGCTTCTTTTTCCGATTCCGGAAACCCGGCAGGGTGTCTTTCTGAAAAGACTGAACAGGTTTGCCGGGCTGGTAAGAGTCTGTACGGAAACCACAACGGCTCATGTGCCTGATCCCGGCAGGCTGAAAGAACTGCTTTTTCCGGGAAACAGCATTCTTCTGGCGCCCCGGCTGAAACCCGGTGGAAAAACATCATGCGTGTTAATCGCTGCCAGGAAGCGGAACAGCTGGATTCTCACAAACACCACTTTTCATTCCAGAATTGCCGAAGCTTTGATATGGAAGGGCCTGCTCGGGTTCGAACCCCGTTCCGTTGAACGGGAGGTCAGGCTTCCCGGATATCTGTCCCGGTTCGACTTTCTTGTAAATGATGGAATGATTCTCGAGGTTAAGGGATGCACCCTTGAAACCAGGGAAACAGGCCTTTTTCCAGACGCTCCCACATCCCGGGGAGCAAGGCAGGTTCGGGAAATGGCCCGATACATCAGAGATGGCGGGGAGGGAACGATTCTCTTCATTGTAACGGTTCCATGGGCTCAGGCCGTCTGTTCCAATCCCGAAACCGACCCATCCTTCGCGGGGGCCATAGACGATGCCCTTGAAGCCGGAGGCCGGGTTGTCACCGCCGTTGTCTCGCTGCGGGAAAGCGGAATACACTATGAAGGCATGATACCCTTCAAAGGCCGCTTTGATTATCGTAGCAGCATTCATCAAACCCGGGGGGGGCAATGCTGAAAGGCAGAAACACAGTTCAGAAGCTGGCGATCGTTGATGCTCTGAAACAGAAGAAGGATCACCCGTGCGCCGCCCTTATCCATGAGAGGGTAAGGAAAACGATACCCGGAATCAGCCTGGCCACTGTGTACAGAAACCTTGAGACCATGGCGGAATCGGGGTATCTGGTCAGGATTCTCGGAACCCGGGAATGCCGTTACGATTTGGACACCTCACCGCATCATCATCTGCTGTGCCTTCAGTGCCGGGAGTTGGTTGACATCCCCCCGGGGAACAGCCGACTTCGGCCAGTACACCCCGAACACCTCAACGGCTGCAGGATCACCAGCGTGCAGCTGATGTTCTTCGGTTACTGCAGTGCCTGCAACTCCGTTTGAGCCCACATACTCAGGAAAAGAGGTTTGCGATGGATCCAAGGGCATTTCACAAAATCAGTTACGGAATGTATGTGGTTGCCTCCGGCATTGATGACGACTGCAATGCCCAGATCTGCAACACGGTCTTCCAGATAACCTCCGACCCTCCGAGAATGGGAATCAGCATCAACAAGCAGAACTACACACATGATTTTTTCGTGAAAAGCGGAGTGTTCTCCGTATCGGTAATCACCGAAGAAGCGGACATGGTTTTCATCGGCCGTTTCGGGTTCCGCTGCGGCAGAGAGTATCCCAAGCTGAAGGGAGTTCCGGTTCGCAAAGGCATCACCGGCGCTCCTATTCTGATGGAGCACACCTGCGCCTTTCTGGAGGGAAAGATTACCGGATCTCTTGACTGCGGAACCCATACGCTCTTCCTCGGTGAAGTGCTGGACGCCGGACTGACAGGTGAGCAGCCACCCATGACATACGCCTACTACCATCTGGTGAAGAACGGCAAATCACCGAAAACAGCCCCCACATACATAGGTTGATTTCCGAATTGGAAGGAATCAGCCTTTTCCTCCCCACCTACAACGAGGAGGAGAATGTGGCCTACATGGTGAACACCGCCTGCGGAGTTCTGGAAGAAATCGCCGGTGACAACTGGGAAGTTCTGGTGGTGAATGACGGCTCCACGGATAGAACCCGAGAGATCACCCTTGAACTCGCAGCCGCTGAACCAAGGGTGCGGCTTGTTGATCATCCGGCAAACCTGGGTTTCGGCAGAGCGGTACGAACCGGCATAGAGAATTCCATCCACGATTGGGTTTTCTACACCGACTGCGACGGCCAGTTCGATCTGGGAGAGTTGAACATCCTCTGGGCACACAGAAATGAAGCGGATGTCGTTTCCGGATTTCGCCGCCGCAGACGGGATCCGGGAATGAGGCTGGTATACTCCCTGGGCTGGAATCTGATCACCTGCATGCTGTTCATGAGGGGCTTCAAGGATGTGGATGCCTCATTCAAGCTCTACAGGAGAAGCATCTTCGAGAAGGTCGTACCGGAATCCACCAGCGGGGTTGTGGATTTCGAGATTATGACCCTTGCCAGGGGAAAAGGGTTCCGGATTCTGCAGATTCCGGTTTCCCACTACCCCAGAAGGGCCGGCACCGTAAGCTTCGAAACATCCCGCAGGGGATTCTTCGCGTTTGTCAGGTTCGGTGCCATATGGGAGCTTTGGGTTCAATTGCTCGCGTTTAAACTCAGGACATGGCGTGGCCGGGTATGAAACGGCGCGCCCTTCTCGTGAGCCCCCTTCCGCCCCTTGAGACGGGCCTGGCAACCTATGCCGCGAGAATGGTGCGAATAACCGGAAACAGCATTGACTGGACAGCAGCCTACACCGAAGGAAGCGAACCCCTTCATGAATGCCGCTGTCTTCCCCTGCGGGAACTGCGCGAGACCAGCCTTCCCGAGGGAAGGCTTTTTCAACTCGGCAACTCACCCCACTGCTCGGAAGTGGTTTCCGCTCTGAAACGATGGGGTGGGGGGGGCATACTGCACGAGGTGAACTTCCATCACCTTCTCCGGCACATGGCGGACACTTCCGGCGGGTGGGAGGAGTATCGGAAACACATTGTCTTCGAATACGGTCCCAAGGCGGAGAAGGTTCTTCGCGTAATGAACAGGAAGGCGAAGAGCAAGGCGGAATACGACCTTAGGCTGCGGAGATATCCCCTCTTTAAAAGGATACTTGGATGGTGCACATCCCTTGTCTGTCTGAACGGTTGCGCGGGTGAAGAGATTTCCACCGCCACGGGAGGAAGGGCCGTCATCGTTATTGGCCACCCTCTCGAATCACTTCCGGAGCCTCTTCCCCGCCCTGTCGCCCCGAAACCCTCGGACACCATTGTGCTGGGAATGGCCGGCGGGTTCGGTTACGGAAGGGGGTGGGACCACGCCCTGAAAGTGGTGGCTGAGCTTAGAAGAAAAAGAGATTGTGTTCTGGTTGCGGCTGGGGCCGGATGGCCCGATCCCGGCCTGAAATGGGTAAAGATCACCGGCCGTCTTCCAGAACCTGAGTACCAGCGGATCATTCGTACTTTCCACATCGCCCTTGACCTCCGAACCGGCTCGTGTGGAGAAACATCCGGCAGTCTGCTTGAAATCCTCAGGGCAGGAGTCCCTGCCATAATCACCGACTCCGGAGCATTCCGTCGGATTCCCTCCGGGGCTGTGGTCAGGGTTCCTTCCGGCGGTCTGCCGGATTCCGCCGCCGCAGCCGCTTCTTATCTAATCGATAACCCGGAAGTCATGACGGCTGTCGCCACTGAAGCCGGGGCATTCGCGGAAACCCAGGGAAACCATGAAGCTTACGAAAAGCAGATTCACTCGATTCTGGACGCTTTGGAAAGGAAGCCTTCGTGTCCCGTTCCCTGAGCTTCGGAGTTGTTGCAACGGTAACATCGCTGGCGGTACTGGCCCCCTGGCCCCGGGTTCTTTCCGGGACCGAGCCGGTGGGCCTCTACGCTGATGCAAGGGATGTGGTTGCGCGACAGGATTCCGATGTCTACGACGGGGTGTGGCACTTCTGGTGGACGGCTCGCGCGGTCTCCGAGAAAGTCGATCCAATGTTCTGCCCCCTGATATTCCACCCTTCCGGGGCATCCCTTTCCCTGCATAACATCGGGTGGACTTCCACTCTTCTACATGCGGTTTCGGGTTTTCCTTCGAATCCCGTCCGCGCCCTCAATATCTCCCTTTTTCTCGGAACCCTGATGACCTTTGCCGCAGCCGCGCTGCTTGCCAGGCAATGGGGGGCGGGCGGGGAGGGGGCAATGCTTTCCGGTATGATTATGGCCCTGACACCGTCAAGAATCGCGCATCTGTACCAGCATTACAACATCGCCCAGACCGGGTGGGTCCTGCTTGCCCTGTTCTTCATCACCAGGTACCTGAGAAAGGGCAGGGGAGGAGCGATGATAGCCGTCTTCACAGCCCTGGCTACCCTTGAGAGTCTCTACCATTCCCTGCTGGTTGCGCTGGGGTTCATTGCTGTTCTTGTTCTTCTTCGAACAGAAATCAGCGGGAAAAGGATGCTGAAAGCGGGGATTCTGATGGCCTGCGCCATGATTGCCGCCGGCTGCTGGTTCATTCCCAGGCACGGAGCAACACCCACTGATAATTACACATGGAGGGAGGCGGTGCACTGGAGCGCCGAACCGGTGTCCTACCTTCTTCCGTCATCCTTTGGACTGGGCGCAGCGGCGTTCGGCTTTCCCCTCAAGTATCCGTGGATGCCCAACACCTTCGAGGGGCAGGTATCTTCCGGCATCACGGTGTTGCTGGTGTTTTCGGCATTTTGCGTAAAGAGGCGAAAACTCTCCCTGGCAGTGGTTTCCCTGGGAATCCTTCTGCTCAGTTTCGGGCCCCTGTTGAAATGGAACGGATCACCCACACCGCTGCCGCTTCCCTGGATGCTTCCGGCAAGAGTTCCTCTGCTCGCCCAGGCCCGGGTTCCCGCCAGGCTTGCATTGCTTTTCGGCGGATTGACCGCGGTAACCGCGGGAGTGGTTTTTCACCACCTCAAGGGGGCGGTCCGATGGGTGTTGCTGGCCCTGATTGCTTTCGAGCTGACCATTCCAAGGCTTTCCACGGTCTCCGCCTCGTTCCCCGGGGGGATTCTTCACGCCCGGGGTCCGGTTCTGGACATTCCCGCGGGAAGCATGACAAGGATCACCGCCTTCTATCAGACGCATCACCGGCACCCAAGGCTAACCGCCTTTCTTGCGCGGGGGGGGGAGGAAGCCCTTTCGAGCGCGGGCCTGTCGAACCTTCTAATGGGCGATTCCTCCATGGTAACCGATGGTACCCTCAGGGAAACCGCCGCGGAAACGGTGCTCTACCACAGAATGCTGCTTTCCCGGCGGGAAAGGCTCTTCTACGACTCCCTCTATGCCCCGGCTTTTCCGGAAGCTTCACCGGAAGAAAGTGTATGGGTATGGCACCGCTGAACCCCGATTCGAATGTTACGGCGATCATCGTTCTCCACAACAATTCGGGGCTTGTCGCCGATCTGGCCCAGACCCTCTCCCATCTTCCGGTCAGGGTTGTGATCTACGACAGCGGATCAACAGACGGCTCGCTGGAAGCCGCCCTCGAACTGATTCCCGGGGCCCGGTTCATAACCGGTGAAAACCTGGGGTTCGGACATGGAAACAACGCAGCGGCGCGTCTGGTGGACACCGAGTACACTCTTCTATTGAACAGCGATGCGCGAATCGATTCCGGATCGCTTGCGATGCTTGTGGCACACCTCGAGGAAAACTCCTCGACTGCCGCGGCGCAACCCTTGATCAGGGCCTGGAAATGGCCTCTGGTTACAGCGGGAAGCGGTGTGTTCGTAACTCCGTTCGGAGAGGCCTGGGACGCGAAGTTCATGCACCTTGAGCGGGAACCGGGAAGCGATGTGCTTCGCCCGCCCGCGGTATCCGCTGCGGTCTCTTTGTGGAGAACCTCTGTTTTCCACGATGTCGGGGGGTTCGATCCCGGCTACTTCATGTATTTTGAGGATGCGGATCTGTGTCTCAGGGCATCGGTGGAGGGGTGGACTTTTTCTGTTCTGAGGGAAGCCCGGGCGCTTCACAGAGTGGGGGCTTCCAGCAGGCGCCCCATGGCGGCCCGCTGGGAAGTGGCATCCTCGGTCAGGTTGGCGAAAAGGTTCCTTGGCGGAGGAAGGCTTCCGAAAGGTTTTCTTGCCAGACAGGCACGGATTCAGCTGCGTCTTGTGCTGTCGGGAAAGCCCTGGGCAGGAAGGTTCATGGCCCTTGTCCAAGCCCTGAACAGCCCTGTGAACCCGATAGCGCTGCCGGCCCGGGTCAGGCCCGTTCTTCACGGCAGCCCCGGGGACTATCCTCTTCCCAGGCCCGGCCCCGAAGGCCCGGGGGTCCGGGGGAGATTTCTGGCTCCATATGGTGTGTTTCCCGCCGGCGGAGGAAGCATTCGCATCAGTTCTCCCTTCGATGATGTATCCGCAGGTATTTGCGGCGCGGATGGTATGTTACGGGAGAGTTTCACCATTCCCCGCGGAACCGGAAGGTTGGTTGAGCTTTCCGGAGACGGGGGATTGCTGTACATTTTCTGTAACGATCCCCGGGCGAGACTGGAGGTGACCGGTGGGGAAGTCTTCTGAACGGGGAGAGCTGGCCTTCACCCTGGCGGGAGTATCGGTCTGGCTCGTGCTGGTTCTTTTCAGAGGATTCTCACTGGAGTGGACCGCCCTTCCCCTGGCGGCGGCGGCGGTGGCATCCCTTACGGGAACGCCGCTGTTCTTACCGGGTTTTGTCATCCTCCTGGCATCGGTGTTTTCTCTCTCCGGCCCTGGGGCGGCGGCGGCGGCGGGAATCTACACGGTACTTGTTTCTCCCGGGCTGAAGGGAAGGCTTCTTGGAGTTCTCTCCGTCATCCCCTGGTTATCGGGGCATTATTCCCCTGAAGCGGCAACACTTGTTGCGGCCCTTATGATTCCGGTGTTTTTGGGATCATTCAGAATCAGAGCCGTTGTTTCGACGGCACTTTTCATCGCGGTTCTATTGTTCCTGGGTCCTCCCGGACCCGTCGCCTCACATCCCGTTCCCGCACGGTGCTTTCTTCGGGAAGGACATGCCTGGTGGACAGTTGAGTCCATCACCCTCGCCAACCCCGAAGCCATACTGGCACCACCAGTTCCGGCTCCTTTCAGCATCACCCTTGAAATGGATTGCGGCGGCATCCGGGATTCGCTTCCCATGGCGCTTCTCATCGCGGGAGAGAACACGGTCGAGCTGCCGGAGGGCACCCATACGGTGAGTTTGGAGCTCACGGGATCCGACTCCATTTTCGTTACCCTGATCAGGGGCCATTCTCCATTCAATCACCCGGTTATTCACATTAAGGCTGTTGCCGAATGGTAAAGAGGGAAGACTTGCTCGCTCCGGTTCTGTGTGCCATGGCGGGGGTCTGGGTCTTTCTCGCATGGCGGCTGGCCGGGATGCCTGATCCGGGAGGAATGGGGCGCATGCTGCCTCTGACCTGGTTTCTTTGCGGGCTGATGTGCTTTCACTGCAGAGATACGAAGTTCGTTCCCGTTTCAATGGTGGTGTTCACGGTGTTCTGCATTCTATGGAGGGTTCTTCCATTGGGTCATCACGCCGCCGCCGCCGCGTCCGTCGCCGGTGTAATCGCCATGGGTCTCCGGGTGTCGGGACAACGGTTCGGAGTTCTTAGGGGTATTCTTCCAGTTTTCTTTCTTGCGGTGATCGTTCTGCCCTTCACATCGGATGAGGTCCGTTTCGCCGAGATTGCCGGAGACATAACGGGAGTAAGAGGGTACACATTCATAACCCGCCCCGGCGATCCCAGCCCCGGGGACAGCCACCATACGCCGGTCTTTCCCCTCATGATATCCCCGGGGCTTCCCTTCGGAACTGCGGGTATCCGGGTCATGGGTTTTCTTCCGGTGCTGGCCTGCGCCCTGCTTATGCTGAAGCTTCTGCGGCGGCACTCCATGCCATCCCCGGAGTTCATCGCGGTGGCCGCGGTGTTCATGATGCCGGGATTCACCCTTCTTGGGCCTGCTTTAACGGGCTGGACCGCAGCGGCTGTAATCTGCGGATACGCCGTTCTGCCCCGGGGAAGAACCGGGCTGGCGGTGACCATTCTGCTCTCGGTGTTTCTTGTGGCCCTGAAAATGAGGTTTGTCGGGGCCGCGGCGGGAATGATCGCAGTTGCATACCTTGAAAACACCGGAAAGGCAAAGGGAAGGTTTCTTGTTCCCCTGGGCGTCGCAGCGTTTCTCTTTCTGGCAATTGCCGGGGACAGGTTGCTCCTCGGCGGCAGGTTGATCTGGTTGCGCTACGGAACCCCGGAAACAGTTCTCCTGTTGGTGATGAACACCATCCACAATCCCAGGGTGATGCTGTTCTCCGCGGTGAACATGCTTTTTGACGCGGAGTCCGGCCTTCTTCCCAAAGCGCCATGGG
Organism: uncultured bacterium; assembly: GCA_964624405.1. Taxonomy (GTDB): domain Bacteria; phylum Fermentibacterota; class Fermentibacteria; order Fermentibacterales; family JCC-6; genus UBA6080. The sequence continues at coordinate 66,319 of CAZUXA010000005.1, forward strand.
TTATCGCGGCCCTGGCCGCTCTTCCGGTGCTTTACCGGAAGCACAGGGATGTTTTCTTTCGTCTTGCGGTTCCCGGGGTGCTTTACACAATCGTTCACCTGGTCTGGACCGGTGAGGCATGGCATGGGTTGCCCGCCCCGTCAACACGGGTTTTCATGCCCTTGCTGCCCCTCTTTGCCGTCTCGCTTTCGGCTGTTCTGGCAAGAAAGACCAGCAGACTCCTGATTGGGGTATCACTTGCGGTTTCTGCCCTTATACTGGTGGTTCCCGAATCGAGATTCAACATGGCATCAGGCAGCGACAATCTCATGAACCTGTTTCAGGCTCGGGGAATGATGGTTTCCATGCTGCGCCCCTCTGGCATGGCGGCGGCATTCTGGCTTTTCTTCGGTATGACAGGGGTTTTTATGGCATCAAGGGACAGCATGACGGGAATGAAAGTGCTGTTCCTTTCAGGAGCCCTGGCAATGGCGCTGCCGGGAAACCGGGGAAGAACAGAGGCGGAGAATGCGGAACCACCATTGGTTCACGGAGCACTGCTTTACCCGGAAAACCCCGACCCCGCCCTGCGTTCCTTGTGGTTGTTCTCAAAACAGAGGCTTCTAATGCTCGACCATCCGGATCAGCACCTTTTCATTCAACGGGGAAGAAGGCTTTTCATAAGGGCGTCCGGCGGCCCGGGAGCTTTGCTGGTCATCGACGGAGACACAATCGATGTGCACTCACCCCTGCTTCCGATTCCAGAGATTCTCGCGCAGATGGGACGACACGGCATCGCCCCGGACAGACCGGAAAACCGGGCAATGAGGGAGTACTCCCTGGATATCCGGGAATCGGCATACCTGAGAGTTCCCATGGGCGGGGCTCCGGTATTCATCGACTGGCTTGAGGTTCTGGAATGACCCCGTCGCTCGCGGCGGTGATTCCGTCCAGGAACGGTCTGAAGCTTCTTCAGAGGCTGTTGCCGGTGCTGCTTGAGGAAGGGCTCGGAGAAATCGTGGTGGTGGATGACAATTCTGAAGACGACACCGTGGAGTTCGTCCGAAGAAGCTATCCCGGAGTCAGGCTGATCAGCAGATCGGGCCCCCCGGGGTTCTGCCATGCGGTTAACCTGGGCATGGCGGAGGCCTCATCCGAAATGCTTCTGCTCCTGAACAACGATGTGATGCCTGAAGGCGGCTGCCTGTCCGGAATGGCGTCAATGCTGGACGGCTCACAGAAACGGGTCGCCGTGGTGGTACCCAGAATCACAAGACCTGACGGAACCGACGACGGCTCTTATCAGTGGGGTTTTCGCAGGGGTCTGGCATTCACCGCCCCCGGCGCCGGACATTCCTACCCCTCCGGGGCGTGCGCACTGTGGAGAAAAAGCGCGTGGATCAGCCTGAAAGGGCTGAGTTCCCGTTACGCCCCGATATACTGGGAAGACGCGGACCTGGGAGCAAGGCTCGCCGGGTCCGGCATGAGCATGAGCAGATTCTCCGGTCCGGGAGTGTTCCACGATCACGGGGCAACCATGGGGGTCAGCCTTGAAAGCCAGGTTCTCAGGGAAAGGAACCGTTTCATATTCATGGATTCCTGGTGCTCAACCCCGGCCATGCGCTTTTCCACCCTGGCATGGCTTCCTGTTCACATGCTGACATCGGCATTGAAAGGAAACCCGGCGTTCGTCATGGGATATCGCAGCTACCGGAAGTGGAAGCATGGCAGCCGGTAAGAAGTACGCCTTCGGAGTTGAAGCCCTGGCTGGGCTTGTTGCCGGGGCCTCTGCCCTGGCGGCTCTGGTGGTGGTAATGGTCCTTTTTCTTCTCGTAAGGGAAAACACCAGGTGGTCCAACTCGCTGGCAACCGGGGTCGCGGCCCGAATCGCCGTGGAAATCGGAACTCAGCCGGATCAGGCGGGTCTCGAAGCGGCATGCAGAGGGCTCGTTCCTTCGGACGGACTGGCAACCGCGGTCTACCTGGACAGTCTGGGCGAGCCTCTGTTTGCCTATCCCGAGTTCAGTCATGACCGTTTCAACCGGTCGGAATGGGTTTTTGTCCCGGCGCGCACCACAGGGACAATCGGTGTTCTGCCGGCGAAACCGCCAGTAGTTGCCCTGGCGGGGCCGGTTCTGGCCGCGCTTGCCTTCATATGCCTCGCCCTGGCGATCACCGCACTCATGATGCCAGCTTACCTCCGATCCAGGGTTATTGACCCGCTGAGAAATCTGCTGCTGGAAGCGGATCGCTATAGAAGCGGAAGCGGAACCAGTCCCGGAGCGGCTTCGGTTTCATTTCATGAACTCGTTACATTGCTCTCCGAAAAGGAAAGGGAACTGGATACCCTTCGAATACAGGCGGTGGCCAGGGCTGAGCTGGCGGAAAGCAGGGCGGGAGCGGTACTGGAAACCCTGGACTCCGCGGTTGCGGCCCTGGATTCATCGGGAAGGGTCATACTATGGAACGCCCGGGCGTCGGAGCTCTTCGGCCTTTCCGAAGAGGATCGGGGAAACCCCTTTCCCCGGGAAAGAACCCCGATTGCCGGGGGAGCCGATTATCCTAAAGGTGAAGTGGCTTTCCGGGGAAGGGCATACAGGGTAAAAACCCTGGCCCATTCCAACGGTGAAATGATTTTGACCGCCACGGACATAACCGATGCCCTTCAAATGGAAAGACGGCTTGCGGAGGAGAGGTACCTTGCGGACCTGGGAGCTTTTTCCGGCGGGGTCGTGCATGAGATAGGCAATACCCTCTGCGCCATGAAGGGCTTTTTGGAGCTTCTTTCCAGGGGAATGGACGATTCCAGAACAGGAAGGATAATGGCCGAGGCCAGGCTTGAACTTGATGCCGCCAGCGGAGTCGTAGATGCCTTCAGAACCCTCGCAGGAAGGGAAGGCCCGGAGTTCACCCTGGTATCCGCCGGGGATCTGGCCGCTTCCATCGGGGATGAATGCTCTGGAAGCGGCGTTCCATTCGTCTCCCGGGACATCTGCGACGGCAGGATTCGTACCGATGCGGTGCTGCTTGCCAGATGCGTAAGGAACCTTCTGGACAACGCCCTTGAGTATTGCCCTCCGGAAGATATCCGGGTGACAATGACCTGCTCGAATCAGCTTGTCATTCAGGTCTCCGACTCCGGTCCCGGCCTTCCGGAACCTCCCGACATTGTCTTCCGTCCCCTATACTCCACCGGACGAGAGAAGGGTCACATGGGAATAGGGCTTACTGTAAGCCGGCGCATTATTCTGGCCATGGGTGGCGAAATCGAGCCTCAAAACACAGGGAAGGGAGCTTCCTTTGTGATAACCCTGCCCCGGGAGGATCGGATTTGAGAAGAATTCTTCTTGTGGAGGACAAGAGGGGCATGCGGGCCATGCTTCGAACCGCCCTGGAAGAGGACGGCTGGACCGTAACCGAGGCCGCCAACGCCGCGGATGCCGCGAAGGAACTGATGGAATCGTGTTTCGAGGCAGTGCTTACCGACATATGTCTGCCTGGCGAAGGCGACGGCCTCAAGATTCTCGCGGGTACACCCTCGGGTGTGCCGGTATTGCTGATGACCGCGTATGGAACCATAGACATGGCGGTTGAAGCCATGAAGGCCGGAGCCCGGGACTTCATCACCAAACCCTTCGAGCTTGACCACCTTCTGAAGAAGCTTTCCTCTCTTCCCGCGGAAATCGGAGAGGAAATCATAGGCGCAGCCCCGGGGCTTCTCGATGCCCTTAAGAGGGCCGATGCCGCCGCGGAATCCGATCTGAACATTCTGGTATGCGGAGAGAGTGGTACCGGAAAGGAGCTTCTGGTAAAAAGGATACACAGGTTGAGCCGGCGGTCCGGTGGACCCCTCATTCCGGTGAACTGCGCGGCGATTCCCAGGGATCTTCTTGAAAGCGAGCTCTTCGGAACCGAGAAAGGTGCCTATACCGGGGCGGGAGAGGCAAAACCCGGACGCTTCGAGCTTGCCGGCGGGGGCACCGTGTTTCTGGACGAGATAGGAGATCTGGAGCTGTCTCTTCAGGGTAAGCTTCTGCGGGTTCTGGAGGGAAGCTCATTCACCAGGGTTGGAGGCACGAGGCAGATTCACAGCAATGCAAGAACCGTGGCGGCCAGCAACCGGGATCTTCTTTCAATGGCTGAAGCCGGAGACTTCAGAGAGGATCTGTACTACAGGCTCAGCGAATTCATCGTTCACATTCCACCTCTTCGCGAGCGAACAGGTGACATACAGCTTCTTGCCGAGCACTTCCTGAAAAACCGCGGCGTTCTGGGTTCCGATTCCCTCGATACACTGCAGAGCTACCATTGGCCCGGCAATGTGAGACAACTCCGAAACATACTTGTCAGGGCCTCCATTCTTGCCGACGGGTGTCCCATTACGCCAGAAATGCTGGAGATACCCGCAGCAAAAGCCACTTCGCTGATGACGGAATCCGCCAGGGTCTCACGGGATCGGGAAAGGCGCATGATTCGCGATGCCCTGGAAAAATGCCAGGGAAACCGATCCCGGGCGGCGAAGCTGCTTGGGGTCAGTTACCGGACCATCCTCAAGAAGATAAAGGAGATGGATCAGGTCTGACCGCCTCGAAGGCCTGGTCGGGTGTCTGTTCCGGCCTGGCCGCAAGGTAATCGAGGATCATCCGGGCGCCAACCGGGCTGATTCTGTTTCCATTGGCCCAGACAAGTGTTTCGGTGATTCTTTCACAGCCCAGAACCCCCATCCAGTCAAGCCCGTTTCTTCTGGAAGCACGGATTCTGTCCGCGAGCAGGTTGGCCAGGGCCGACGGCTTCCAGTCCACCAGTTTGAGGAGTTCGTCGAACATGTCGCACAACTCCAGGTTCAGAAGCCTGTCCACCAGGTGTTCGCTGACCCCTATGAGACCGTATCTGCGGCGCCTTTCCCATGGAGGGGGAGGAAGCGTTGTCTTCAGCCTGTCGAAGGTTCCAGGGCTGATGGGCTCGGGGGGGAGGTCTGTGTCCGGATACATTCTGTCAGCACCGGGAAGTATTCTTTCAAAGGTGGTTGTTCCACCGGGAAGCGCCTGACGGGTTTCCGGCGGAACACCCTGGAATGCTTCGGATATCCGGATGTGGATCTCCTTTCCGGCGGTTTCGACATCATCGGCGGTTCCGCACAGCACCAGGAGCGAGTCATCCGGAGTAACTCCCATGTCCGCCCGAAGCCTGTCCGATGCTTCCATTACCACAGGGGAACCCTCGAGACACGCGATGACCCTTACCCGACCGTCCAACTCGTCGAGAAAGGTCATTCCAGGCTGTGTTTCCCGGCGAAGGAAGGGAGAAAACTCCCTTAGAACCAGGGCGGCGGCATGAAAACCCCTGCTTGACAGGTAACCCGGGTCGAAGCCTTCGGTTTCGGCCTGTTCCGGTGAGAGAGCCATGGGAAGCGCGCTGAAACCATCCGGCCTGAGCCGTGACGATATCAGATCGCTGCGAAGATCAAGCAAAGCTTTCTGTCTGTAGGCTTCGATGCGGCACAGAGGTTCTATCATGGCAATTCTCGGGACTCCCTTGATCTCCACCCGGTGCCCGCCCCGTATGGAGACATTCACATCCTGTCGAACGCTGCCGATTCCCCGTCTTACCAGATGGGTGGAGCGCATGGTTTCTCCAACCAGTTTCGCAGCCAGGGCCATTTCCAGAGGAGTTTCCAGCTCCGGGGCGGTCACAGGCTCAACCAGGGGGATGCTCAGCCTGTCCGTCCGGAACCAGACGTGATGCCCCACATCGGAAACCTCTCTGCAGGCGTCCTCCTCGAGGCTCATCTGGATAAATCTCAGTTGCCTTCCCAGGAAAGGGATCATCCCGTTGACCCCCACGATCGCCGTTCTCTGAAAACCGGTGGGAATGCTTCCGTCCAGGTACTGCTTTCTTGTGATGTGGATTTCATCCACGAGGGACATGTTGAACATCATTGCCAGACGGAGGGCAATGGATACCGCCTGTGAATCGGCCTTGAAGGGGGGGGTGTCGTCCATTTCGTAGGTGCATACCGAATCGTTGTACAGGAGGTAATGCACCTGTTTCTTTGTTTTGAACTCCATCAGGGCGGTTCCGTCGTACTCGCCGAACTCGCTCAGGGTGGGGCGCATGTGGCGAAGAAGCTCCTGGTGGTGGGAGTCGTTTCTAATGGTGGTGGGGCATCGGCAGAACAGCTTGCTTGGGGTGGCAAGCTGTTGGTGGGTTTCCAGGCCTCCCTTGAAACCGAGTTCCCGCAGTTCGCTGTAGTCGTGCTGGTGGGGCTTCATGTGGCTGCCTCCGAATAGGGGGTTGGGTTCACTTGATCTGATGGCCGAAGATAACCAAAGAAGATGACCCGGGGGAGTTGACACCGCATGAAGCGGGCAGTCATAGTTGTTTCGTGACATTGAACGGAAAACAACCGCACGAATTCTGTCGAAACAACCGACAGATTCTGCGGTTGTTCACTTCCGTTCGTGATAACAGGGAGGAGATTTGAATGAACATCGAAATCAGCGCAAGGCACTTCGACCTGACCGACGCACTCAAGGATCATGTCGCGCGAAAACTTTCCTCACTCGAGAGGTACTACGACGGAATCGACGATGTTCAGGTAATTCTTGAACTGTCAAAGGGAATGAGTTCTTCCCATGTTCAAATCAGGGGCGACCAGCTGCGTCTTGACGCCCGAAGCGGCGGACATGACATGTATGCCTGTTTTGACGATTGCTTTTCATCACTGGAGGGGCAGATTCGAAAATTCAAGGAAAGGCGCCACAATCATCCGCACAGGGAAAGTGCCGAAAACGGTGTGTGGATTACACAATACGAGCCCAGTGTGCCCTCGGAGCTGGTGGGTCCCATCACAATCGACAACAGCGCGAAACTGGCCTCCCTTTCCACCAACCAGGCAATGACCGAGCTGGAAGTAAGAGGCCTCGACAGTTTTGTTTTCTACAACGAAGAAACCGGAATGATCAGCGCCGCATACCGGACATCCTCCGGCGGCACGCAGGTTGTCGAACTAAACAAGATCGGCTGATACTCCATGCAGGACCGATATCCGGATGCCTCGGGTTTCAATGTTGACAAGCTTCAGCGGCACATTGGAGAGCGCCTGGGTCTTCAGAGTCTTACCGGCGTTCTTGGATTTGAACGAATCCTCACATCTCCGGATATCAGCCGCCCCGGACTGTGCCTTACCGGGTACACCCACAAGTTCCTCAACCACAGGGTTCAGATATTCGGAGAAACCGAGATCACAATGCTCTCCGGTATGAGCCCGGGCAAGAGGCGCAGGGCGCTGTCGAATGTTTTCGGCTTTCCTGTGTTGTGCTCCATTGTTTCCAAGGGCCTGGAAATACCCTGTGAACTGCGGGATGCCTCTCTGATGGCGGGCTCTGCCCTGTTCAGAAGCCCCCGGGACACAACCCCGCTCATTCACGATCTAACCGCTTTTCTGAGTGAGGTTTTCGCGCCACAGGAGACCATGCACGGCACCCTGGTGGATGTTTTCGGGGAAGGCGTCCTCTGCACCGGGCGCAGCGCCATCGGCAAAAGCGAAGCGGTACTGGGGCTTGTTGAGAGGGGACACCGGCTCATAGCCGACGACACGGTCAGCGTCCGAAGAAACGGAGACACCCTGGTCGGCTCCGGAGATCCGGTGATCGGGTATCACATGGAGCTTAGGGGTCTGGGATTCGTGAATGTTCCTGAACTCTTCGGCGTCGGAGCAGTCAAGGAGCGACAGCAGCTTGACCTGGTGGTCCTGCTGGTGGACGCTGACAGGATGGGTGAAATGGACCGGTCCGGGCTTGAAAGCATGACCACCAAAATACTGGGACTGAGCATACCTCTGGTGGAGATACCGGTTCTGCCCGGCAGAAACCTTACGGTACTTCTTGAAGCTGCGGCAATGCTCAACATCCGCCGCAAGAACACCGGATCTTCAACATCGGAACAGCTCAACAGGATTCTCCTTTCAAAACTGGAGAAGAGGAGAGGACCGGAGTAACAATCCATGAAAACCAGAACCCTCACCGTCCCCAACAGGCTTGGTATTCACGCAAGACCCGCCGCGCTCATCGTCCGGAAAGCATCGGAGTTCAGAAGTGAGGTTTTCATCTCCAACGGAGTGGACGAGATCAACGCGAAAAGCATAATGGGTGTGATGACTTTGGCCGCCGCTGGAGGCTCCCGAATCACCATAAGCACCGACGGCCCTGACGAGGAGACGGCACTGGACGGAGTGTGCGCCGTTATTGAATCAGGCTTTGGCGAGGAAATGCTTCCATGAGGCTGAAGGGAATTGCTGCTTCTCCGGGCATTGCCATAGGTCCGGCATTCCTTCTCAAGGTGCGGGATTTCAAGGTGGCAAGGAGAACTCTTTCGTCCCCGGAGGAAGCCGACGGCGAGATCGGAAGACTGAGAGACGCTGTGGATCAGCTGGACGCCGACCTGGAAAAGCTGTCGAACGACATCGGTCATGTTGTTGAAGGAAGACAGATCATGGAGTTCCTTCGGCTTCTCCTGCGTGACCCCATGATTCATCGCGATGTTGAGGAAAGAATATCCCAAAACCTGGAGAGCGCCGAATACGCCGTCAGTACAGTACTTCAAGAGGTGGTCTCGAAGTTTCTCGAGCTGGACGACCCCTATATCAGGGAAAGGGTTGCCGATGTCAGGGACATCGGAAGAAGGCTTCTGGAAAAGCTTCTGGGAACCGAGAAGGATTTTCTGGCCAGATCCGAAGTACCGATGATCCTGGTGACCGAGGACCTGGATCCAACCGATACCGCAAGCATAGATACAAGCCAGGTTCTCGCCATAATAACCGACCTGGGAGGCAGCACCTCCCATACGGCAATAATCGCCAGGAGCATGGGAATTCCAGCGGTTGTGGCGCTGGGAAACATCACATCCTCCGTGGGACCCCGGGACATCGTGGTGGTTGACGGAATACACGGCCAGGTGACAGTCAATCCAACTGATACGGAACTCCTCTTCGCAACGGAGATCAGGGAAAAATACATCGAGGCAGAGCGCCGTATGGCGGAAAACACCGGTTCACCCACGGTAACCGCCGATGGGGTGAAGATAGAGCTATCGGCAAACATCGAGTTTCCACAGGAAGTGGCGCTGGTGAAGAAGTACGGAGGCTTCGGTGTCGGTCTTTTCCGAACCGAGTTCCTTCGACTGCTCAACCGTGGTACGGAAACCGAAGAGGATCATTTCAGAGTGTACGACGGAGTCGCCGCGTCCCTCGCCCCTGACCCGGTCATCATCCGCACATACGACATGGGAGGTGACAAGTTTAGGAAGGGGATGGCGGAGGAGGCCAATCCATTCCTCGGTTACAGGGGAGTGAGAATCTGTCTGGACAATCCCGAGGAGTTCAGCATTCAGCTCAGGGCAATCATGAGGGCATCCAGGCACGGCAATGTGAAGATGATGTTTCCAATGATTACCCATGTGGAGCAGTTGAGGCGGATCAGGGAGATTCTTACGAACATCCGCCAGGAGCTTTACAGGGAGGGGATTCCATTTGATGGTGGGATGCCCGTGGGTTTCATGGTTGAAACCCCGGCTGCGGTGGTGGCCCTTGACCTGCTTCTGCCCTACGCGGATTTCGTAAGCATAGGCACCAACGATCTGACCCAGTACACCCTTGCCGTTGATCGTGGAAGCCCTCTGGTTGCGGACTTGTACGATCCCTTCCATCCCGCGGTTCTTCGACAGATCGATCGGGTGGTTCGATACACCCATTCCCAGGGTAAATGGGTTGGAGTATGCGGAATCATGGCGGGCGACCCTCTGGCGGTTCCGCTTCTCCTCGGAATGGGCGTTGATGAACTGAGTGTGGCATCATCACTGATTCCAGATGTGAAGAAGATGATCAGTGTGTTCACCACCACATCGGCAGCTGAAATTGCGGCTGATGCCATGAAGATGGAAACCGGAAGAGACATAAGGGCCATGGTGTTTTCACAGGTGGTGGGCAGGTATCCGGAGATTCTGCTGGATGAAAGCCTTGGAGTAAGGAAGTAGGAAAACATGCACTGCATAGTTCCCGCGGCAGGAATCGGCAAAAGGATGAGGCCCCATACCTGGTCCGTTCCAAAACCCCTGCTTCCCGTGGCGGGCAAACCCATTTTAAGCCACCTCATCGATTCCCTCGCCGCCGCCGGCGTTGACAGGCTGACCCTGATCACCGGCTATCTCGGCGACATGCTTGTGGACTGGGCGAGAAACGCCCACCCCGAGTTGAGGGTGGACTTCGTGGAACAGAAAACCCCTGACGGTCTCGGGTCGGCGGTGGCCCTTGCCAGGGATTTCGTTGATGACGGTCCTGTCATGGTAGCTCTGGCGGATACTCTTTTTGCTTCCGATCTCTCCCACCTGAGGGGTTCGAACCAGAGCAACATGATTGCGGTCTGCCCGGTCAGTGAACCGGAACGGTTTGGAATCGTTCTAACCGATGCTTCCGGAAATGTTGTCCGCCTGGTGGAGAAGCCGAAGGAGTATGTGGGAAACCTGGCCATCGTGGGGATCTACTATTTCACCTCGGGAAAGTCGCTGATGGAGGCATGTGAAGAACTGAAGCGAAGGGATCTGAGAACCAGGGGTGAGTATCAGCTGACCGACGCGATGCAGCTGTTGCTTCAGAAAGGCGAGCCCTTCTCGACATGGGCGGTTGAAGAGTGGTACGACTGCGGCAAGACGGAAACCCTTCTGGAGACCAACAGAGCGCTTCTGGACAGGGTCGGTGGAAGCGGACAACCGGTTCTCGAGAACAGCACTGTTGTTCCTCCCTGCGCCTTCGGTCCCGGAGCGGTGCTGAGAAACTCCGTGGTTGGTCCGCATGTAACCGTGGGGGAGGGGGTTCTGATAGAGCGGTGTGTGGTTGCCGACTCGGTGATCGGCCGGAACTCCCATCTGAAGGGGGTTGTTCTCAAAGGCAGCATGCTTGGAGCCGGAACCAGGGTTCAGCAACGGAATAGAAGCCTTTCAATCGGAGACGACAGCACCCTTGAAATCTGAGAAACGGGTTGCGTTCTGCGCCGCCGGTTCCGGGAATCGAGGCGGCACAGGCGTTTATGTACAGAGGCTCCTTTCCGGTTTTCGCCGGGAAGAAATCAAATGGATCGTTCCCCTGGGCGTGGGGGGCAAAGCGCTACCCACCCGGCTCTTTCAGGAGTACGGCTCCATACCCTTGAAAGCGGCCCGAATGGGCTTTTCAGCCTTTCATCTTCCCTCTTTCGCCGGGGGAGTTCCCATCGGTGTCAAACTGATCGTCACGGTTCACGACCTTGCCTTTCTCGCGGAACCGGCATGGTTTCCCCCATTGAAGCGCATGTACTACAGGCTGTTTTTTCCAGCGGTTGCCCGGAAAGCTCACAAAATCATAGTGGACAGTGATTTCACCGGCGCGGAGGCGGTACGGCTTCTCGGGGTCTCGCCGGAAAAGGTGAGAAGGGTCTACCTCTCTCACGGAAGCCCCGACGGGAATCACCTTCCTGAATTTCGAAGGGAATGGGGTATCCACGGTGATTACGCTGTCTGTGTATGCACGATGGAACCCAGAAAAAACATCGCTTCCCTCCTTGACGCGTGGCGGATCGTTATCGGGCTCCGTCCCGACGCGAGACTTGTTCTGGCAGGAAGATGGGGTTGGGGCACTTCCACGCTCCGGGATGCCCTCCGATCACGGAAGGGAGTTATCTGGACGGGTTCGCTGTCCCGTTCCATGCTCACCGCGGCAATCGCCGGCGCCCGATTACTTGTGTATCCGTCGGTTTACGAAGGATTCGGTCTTCCTCCCCTTGAGGCGGCCTCACTCGGGGTTCCCTCGGTACTGGGGCCCGCCGGAGCCCTGAGGGAGATCTATCGTGGGGTGGCGCGGTTTTCCGGGGGCGACCCCGGCTCTCTGGCTGCGGCGCTGCTCGAGGAGTTTGACACTGCCCCCGATCCCTCATCGCTGAAGGATTTCGCTTCGGCCTTCACCGACGGGGCGATGGCCGTCAACACCGCAGCAGTATACCGGGAGTGCATCGAATGAGGATTCTCCAGGTCTACAAGGATGTCTATCCCTTCAGACACGGCGGCATAGAGCGCTACATACACGATCTATCCAGGTTCCTCTGCAACAGGGGACACCAGGTGTCGGTGATTACCGCTGGTAAAGGAAAGAGAAGGAAAGCAAAGACGGAAGCCGGCTTCGATGTCATCCAGGTTCCCTCTTTCGGAAGAATTCTCTCGAATCCCGTATCCTTCTCATACGGTCGCGAAATGAGAAGGTTTCGCCCCGATGTCATCCACTTTCACCTCCCATTGCCCACGGCAGAGGTGGCGCGGCTGCTGGACAGATCCAATACTCCCTACGTGGCCACCTACCACAGCGACATCGTACGGCAGGCCTTTCTTCTGCCACTGTACGGCCCCCTGCTAAGAAAGTTTCTCAGGGGCGCTTTTCTGGTTCTTGCCACCAGCCGCCGCTATCTGGAAACATCACCTTTCCTTTCCGGGCTGGAAAACGCCAGGGTCGTACCTATCGGCGTTGATCTCAGCACTTTCCGGCCCGGAAGGGAAAAGACTTCGAATTATTTTTTGTTCGCCGGGAGGTTTCGATCATACAAGGGCATACCTGTTCTGATAGAGGCATGGAAAAGCATGCTGCAGCCGCCTCCATTGATCCTTGCCGGCGGAGGCCCTCTTGAGGACTGGATAGCCGGGAAAGCCGGGGGGCTGCCAATAACCGTGATAAGGGATCCGGACGACGAGAAACTGCTTTCCCTTTACCGGGGCGCCATTGCCCTCGTTCTGCCATCTGTGAAGAGAAGCGAAGCCTACGGCATGGTTCAGCTCGAGGCGATGGCATGCGGTACTCCGGTGATTTCCACCGACCTTTCCAGTGGCGTGCCCTGGGTAAATCGTCATATGGAGTCCGGTCTGATAGTTACACCCGGAGATTCAAAGCTTCTGGCCGATGCGGTGACACTCATGGGAAGCGACACGACCCTCAGAGCAAAACTTTCCCAGGGCGCCGCGGAAAGGGCAGTTGCGGCCTTCGACTCGGAGAAGCTCTTTATGGAGGTGGAAAATTGTCTGATCGAGGCGGCATACCGATCACCGCGGCCCTGATTCTGACCGCCGTATGTCTGGGTGTGATCGATTCGATGCTTCCCAGGCCTGTTCCATTCATGAAGATCGGCCTTGCGAACCTGCCTGCGGTGATTGCCTCGGTGCACCTGGGCCTGAGGCGAACCCTGAGCCTCAACCTGACAAGAGCTGTGGCGGTGGCTCTTCTCACTGGAAGCATGGCGACTCCGGCCTTCCTGATGTCTCTGGCCGGCGCTGCTTCTTCAGCGGTGATGATGAGCATCGCAGCCCGTGGTTTCCCATCGTTCTTCTCAATGACCGGAGTTTCAATATCCGGAGCCTGCGCGTCGGTATGGAGCCAGCTTGGAGTTGCTTCCCTGATTCTTCCCGGGCTTCCCATAGGCAGCCTGGCATTGCCCGCAACCCTGTGGGGTATCGGATCCGGAGCGCTGGTGGGAGCCGCAGCGGGGATTCTTTCTTCCAGGCATTTCATCCGGAGCGTATTGTCGTGCTGAGCCCGATGTTTTAGTATACTTCCACGAGGAAGGGGAACCAGGTTTGCTTCACGACAGGCCCACCGGGTTCTGGGTATTTCTTGCCGTGGCGGGAATGGTCTGTGGTACGGTGTTCGGTGAAGCGGTGGCATCGCTGCTTCCTGATTCCTCTCACGCGCTTCGCCAGTTTTTCTCCGGCAGTGCCGGGATTTCAGCGGGGCCGATTGGTTTTGATTTGCTCATACTGAGGTTTCGACTCGAAGAAATCGCTTTGAAGGTCAACATCATGTCCTTCGTGGGTTTGCTTGTGGTCGGCTTCCTCTACAGATGGTTCTGAGAATGGTGTTCGTCTGAAACGGAGGAAAGATGGGCCGAATAGGACCTCTTGAACTGATACTGATTCTTGTAGCTCTTCTTCTTCTTTTCGGGGCCAGGCGTATTCCGGAGATTGCCAGGTCTCTCGGTCGCTCCCTGAACCAGTTCAGGCGGGGAATGCGTGACGCGATTCCTCCCGAAAAGGATGAGGACGAATCAAATGACAATGGAGAAGGCTCCTGATGGCCACCGTAAGCTACACGGCCAGAGAGATCGATTGCAAGATAGTTTACTGCGGACCCGGCCTCTCCGGGAAGACAACCAATGTGAAGTACATATACTCCCAGGTGGCGCCGGACTCCAGGGGTAAGCTCATATCCCTGGCTGCGGGGAATGAAAGAACTCTCTTTTTTGATTTTCTTCCCATTGATTCCGGTGAGATAAGCGGGTTCAAGATCAGGCTTCATCTTTACAGCGTTCCGGGCCAGGCAATGTATTCCGACAGCCGAAGGCTTATTCTTCAGGGGGTGGATGGCATCGTTTTCGTCGCCGACTCCCAGGAGGGTAGAATGGAGGCCAACATAGCCAGCCTCAGAGACCTCAAGGAGAATCTCCGGACCCAGCGCAGAAAAGGGGTAAGCCTGGTTCTTCAATGCAACAAAAGGGATCTGACGGACATCGTGCCGGTTTCTCAGATTGTGGCGGAACTTGGGCTTTCAAAGGTTACATGCATGGAAGCTGTGGCAAGCTCAGGCAGAGGGGTCTTCACCACGCTCCGTGCGGTGAGCAGACTGGTTCTCACCAGACTGCACCGACAATTCGAGCTTCTGGAGGGAAGAGCCTGATGAACGAGCCATTGGTTGATCTGCTGCTGGTGAGGCTTGGAGGCGAGGAGGAGAAGAAGAAGGTTACCAGGCTCCTGGTTACAGAACTTGACATGACCGTGGGCGAAGCGGAGAAGGCTGTCGCCGGTTCCCCTGTGGTGATACGGGAATCGGTTGCCATAGGCGAGGCAAGGGTCATTCAGAAAGGCCTTTACCCCTACATCGATCTGCTGCCAAGGCTTGAGGACGAACAGGCCGACACACTGGAGGAGAAGACACGGTTTGTTACGAGCCCCTCCGATTCCGACGACTTCTCCGTTGAAGACGACCCCGACCCGGACACCGAAGCGGAAGATGCATTCATTGACCAGGACGATGGTGAAGGTGACGACTTCCTTCTCACCACCGCCAGTGACGAGATGCTTCAAATCGATCGCTGTCATATCTGCGGGAAAACCCCCATGGGTGACGAAAAACTCGCTCCCTGCCGAACCTGCGGGGATCTTACCTGCAGGGATTGCTTTGACCGGGCAGCCCATGTTTGTCATAAATGCGCCGCGGACGGCCGTTCCGTAGACAGACCTGTGGCATCCAGACCACCGAACACCAAAGAAATCGCGTCACCGCGGAAAGCCCCCCTTCCCGACTCCGAAGAGCGGGGACGCGACTACGCCGGAGTAAGAAAAGCGGCTATCGCCATCATCGTTCTTGCCGCCGCTGTTCTTTTCTACTTTGTCGATCCCCTGAATCTCTTCAAGGCCGGGCCGGAACCGGTGCGGGCAACCCTGGCAAGCGACGGACCGCTCGATACCACGGAAGCCACAACTGACTCTGCCGTTGCCGTTTCTGAGGATACGCTTCCCATTGAGATTCCAGTGTCAGACCCCCTGGGGATTCTGTCCCTGTCCATGCCCGAACGCCTGCACCCAGATTCTCCCGTTCAGCCCATAGAACCCTATACCAGGGTTCCGTCGGGTGTATCCGCCACCAGCGCCACAGATGAACTGATGCAAATCCTTCCCCATATCGAGGTGATTGCTCAGAATGCGGGGATAATCGTTGACAGGGCCGCTCTGCTCGTCTATGGCGACCGCACGAAGTCCGACCACCTGTCGGTCCTGGTTCTCGCGGTTAATCACCCCGAGAACAATGAAGTCAGGTTTTCTCTTCTGTCCCGTACAGCAGAATGGCTGGTTCCGGGAAGAATCAGCCAGTTGGTGCTGTTCTACCGCGAAACCCGGTTCCACCAGCCGCAACCCTTCAGTTACACCAGACAGGTTTTTCCTGAACTGGCCCGGGCTTTCAGCACCGCTGAGTTCAGGGATACAGCCGGCACTCATGAAAGCATATGGGCAAACCTGTCGGGACCGGTCATGGAATGGATCTGCGCTATGTAGCATCCGCCCGAAGCATTCACTTCGCGCTGATTTCCCATGGATTTGGAGAAGATGAGTTCCAGGAAAAAACTGCTGATAATCGAATCACCCGCCAAGGCAAAGGCCCTTAAAAGCTATCTCGGCCGTGATTGGACCGTCACCGCCTCGATGGGCCATGTGCGTGACCTGCCCCTTCACAGGCTCGGTGTGAGCGGGGAGACTTTTGAACCCGCCTACACGATTCTTCCCGATAAACGGAACACCCTGGCAAAACTCCGCAGGGATGCTGAAGGTTTTGAAACCGTTTTTCTGGCCGCTGACCCGGACAGGGAGGGTGAGGCGATATGCTGGCACCTTGCGGAGCTTCTGGCCGGTGGCGGCCGGACATTCAAACGACTCAGGTTTAACGCGATTACCCGGGAAGCGGTCACGAAGGCCGCTGCTCATCCGGGTTGCATCGATATGAACCTGGTTAACGCCCAGCAGGCCAGAAGGGTCATGGATCGTCTGGTCGGCTACAGGATAAGCCCATACCTGTGGCGCACCCTTGGCAAAGGCCTCAGCGCGGGGCGGGTTCAGACCGTTGCGCTTAGAATCATCGCCGAACGGGAAGAGGAGATCAGGTCCTTCACGAGCAAGGAGTACTGGCTGGTCTCCGCAGAGTTCAAACAGGGCGATTCCATCTACAGCGCCGCGCTTCACCGGGTTGACGGAAAGCGTGCCGATGGTTCGAAGTACGGGCCGGGAACCCGGGAGGAGGTTGAAAGCCTCCTTCCCAGGATTCACGGGGCTTCCTGGATGGTGAGCAGTGTTGAAAAAACAACCAGAAGGAGAAAACCTTCACCTCCCTTCATAACCAGCTCACTTCAGGCTGCCGGCGCCGGTTTGTCCATGAGCCCCGCCCAGGTTATGAGAAACGCCCAGTCGCTGTATGAGGGCGTCGAGCTTGACGGGGAAGCAATTGGTCTGATCACTTACATGAGGACGGACTCGGTAAGAACAAGCCCGGAAGCGGTTGAGCAGTGCAGAAAGGTGGTGGGCGAGGTTTTCGGCCCAGCCCTGGTTTGCCCATCCCCCCGGAGATTCCGGGCTTCCGGAGGCACCCAGGACGCCCACGAGGCCATCAGACCCACCGACCCCGCAATAACCCCTGATTCTCTAGTGGGCAGGCTCGAGCCCGGGCTTCTCAAGCTTTACACCCTGATCTGGAACCGGTTTGTCGCCACCCAGATGACCGACGCGGTGATGGAGGAGACCACCATTCAGTTCCAGGGCGATGATATCGTTTTTCAGGCTTCAGGCGGTCGCCTGGTCGAACCGGGCTTCAGCCTGGCCGACCCATCCCAGATTCGAATTCCAAAACAGCTGTCGAAGGCGGAGAAAGGTACTGCGGAGCTTTCGGATGTCAGTACCGAACAGAAGTTCACGGAACCTCCTGCCAGGTACGGCGAGGCTTCTCTTGTAACGGAAATGAAGAAAAAGGGAATCGGAAGACCCTCCACTTATGTGGCCATCCTTTCCACACTCAGGAAGCGGGGATACGCGGAACTGAGGGAAAGAAAGCTTCATCCCACCGACCTTGGCATGAGAACGGTGGAGTTGCTGACCGGCCTCTTTCCGGGCCTCTTCGATATCGCGTTCACCGCCGGGATGGAGCAAACCCTGGACACCGTGGCCAACGGCGAGATGGATTATGTCTCCGCGGTAAAAAGCCTTGCGGAGCCTCTGGAAAGCTCCCTCACCGACGCCATGAGAAAACTTCCGGAAGTGAAGCGTGAATTGACGCTGGAAACCGACCAGAAATGCCCCCAGTGCGGAAAAATCCTTCTGGACAAATGGGGAAGGTATGGACGTTTTCTGGCCTGTTCCGGTTATCCACAGTGCAGGTACACAAGGCCCTCCCAGGAAACATCTGATGAAGGCGTTGAAGCGGAAGCAGCCAGACCCTGCCCGGCCTGCGGATCTCCCATGCATTCCAGAAACGGAAGATTCGGCGCATATCTGGCCTGCTCGAAGGCCGAATGCGGAGCAAAGTCACCGATTCCCACCGGCGTCAAATGTCCCCTTGACTCCTGCGACGGTGAGCTGGTAACACGGCGGACACAGAAGGGAAGAACCTTCTACTCCTGCAGCCGCTACCCGGGCTGCGACTTCGCGATGTGGAACCCCCCTGTGGATACCCGGTGCTCAAGGTGCGGCTTTCCCATTCTGGAGAAGAGAGCGAAAGGTCTTTACTGTCCGAGATGCAGGAAAAGAATAGATTGATCCTTGAGGATTACTCAAGGGAGATGCGGTTCGGCAGAAACCACTCCGATGAAACCGTAAGGGCATACCTTGGTGACCTGGAAAGGCTGTCCGCCTGGTTCGCCGGAAGCATCGACACCATTGACAGGGAGGCTCTGCGGGGGTTTCTTATGCACGAAACCGCAAGGGGGATCAATCCACGCTCACTGGCACGGCTTGTAAGCACCATGCGTTCCTTCGGCGAGTGGCTGTCTGAAACCGGAAGATCGGGCGAAAACCCTTCCCTTGGGCTCCGGTCGCCGAAAAAACCCCGCAGACTTCCATCCTTTCTCTCGGAAAAGGATGTGCTGACGATCCTGGAGGCCTTCGACGGCGACACACCATTGGAAACCAGGAACCGGGCGGTTCTGGAGCTTCTCTACGGTTGCGGTCTTAGAGCCTCGGAAACCTCGGGTGCCAGTCTTGCGGACCTGAATCTCGCCGAACTCACTGTCAGAATCCGTGGAAAGGGTGACAGGGAGAGGATCGTGCCTGTTCCGAAGGGAACCGCCGCGCCGCTATCGAAATGGTGTTCCAAAAGGCCTGCGGTTCTGGCGGAACGCCGGGATCCGGGTTGCCTGTTTCTCAGCGTCAGAGGCAGAAAGCTTGACCCAAGGGACATCCGGCGTATTGTTTCAGCTGCCGTAGACAGAGCGGCTCTTGAAGTGGGAGTTTCCCCCCACACGTTCAGGCACAGTTTCGCAACCCATCTCCTTGACAGGGGGGCGGGTCTGAGGGATGTTCAGGAACTGCTTGGTCATGCGGGTTTGGGAACGACACAGATTTACACTCATCTCACCGGAGACAGGCTAATGAAATCCTACCGTAACGCCCATCCCAGGGGGAGGAGCGGGAATTGAGCAAAACCCCTTTTGATCAGGCGGTAAAAACAGTAAGAACTGACAGGATTCTCGCCGCCGCCGCCGCCGCCGCCGCCCTTGTGGTCTATGCCCTTACCCTGGCCCCCACTGTCAGTTTCTGGGACAGCGGCGAGTACATCACCTGCTCATGGGTCATGGGAATTCCCCACCCTCCTGGAGTGCCCTTTTTCATTCTGATCGGAAGGTTCAGCACCCTTCTTTTCGGCTTCCTTCCCGAAGTCGCAGCCCGGGTTAACCTGCTGTGCGGAGTTGCGGGCGTGGCCGCGGTTGGAATCATGACCAGGCTTCTTCAGCGATGGTGCAACAGAATGGGTTTCTCACCGGATTTCTACAGGCCGGTCTCCCTTGCCGCCGGTCTGCTCGGAGCATTCAGCTACACCCTGTGGAGAAATCACAACGCAACGGAAACCTACGCCATGGCCCTTCTCCTCACCGTTCTGATTCTGTGGGTTTTTGATCTCTGGATCGAAAGACGGCTCAGGGGAGTTCCGGCGGGAAGACAGCTTCTTCTGGTCGGCTACCTCATGGCACTTTCGATAGGCAACCATCTCAGCGCGCTTATAGTCGTGGCGCCAATAACGCTGATGTATCTCCTCTATGCCATCAGGGGCAGGGCACACGAATGGAAAAGCCCCGGCTTCATCCTATGTTTCCTTGGTCTCATGCTGCTTGCGTTCAGTGTTCATCTTTACATGCCTCTCCGGGCGATTCAGCAGCCCGAGGTCAATGAAACCGATCCCTCAAGGTATCCCGCTTTCAGAGACGCCCTGGAGCGGAAGCAGTACGGCCAGGTCTCCATTTTTGCCAGAAAGGGCCCCTTCCTTCAGCAGCTTGGTCTTTACGCCAAGTATCATTCCTGGCAGACTGGAAGACCCGAGG
>CAZUXA010000005.1:86532-123285 GCA_964624405.1 uncultured bacterium
CAGCAGCTTGGTCTTTACGCCAAGTATCATTCCTGGCAGACTGGAAGACCCGAGGCCTGGCACAGAACTCTGGGTCCCGGCGGTGAAAGACTCGGCACCGGGCTCTGGATCGCGCTTTCAATGGCGGGTATTGCCGGGCTTGTGGTTCTGGGGAAAAGAAGGCCCGATCTGCTGCTGCTGGTCGGTGGAACGTTTTTCATGGCAAGCTTCGCCTTCGTTGTATACCTGAATTTCAAAACCGGTCCCGAAGGAACACTCGCCGGCGAGGTAAGGGAAAGAGACTACTTCTTCGGAGCATCCTTCGCCCTGTTCGCTCTGCTCAGCGCTCTGGGCGCCGGCGTGTTCATCCGGAGTCTCGGCGGAAAGCGCGCTCTATGGGCGATGCTTCTGCTTCCTCTGGCGGCCCTGGCGGTGAACTGGCACCACTGTGACCGCTCCGGGGACTATGTAGCCAGGGATTACGGAATCAACCTTCTTGAAAGCTGCGAGCCGAACGCGGTTCTGATCACCAACGGCGACAACGACACCTTTCCCCTCTGGTTCGCCCAGGGAGTTCTTGGGGTCAGAAGAGATGTGGTGGTTTCAAACCTCAGCCTTATGAACACCCCCTGGTACACTCACCAGCTCATCAGCCGGGATTCCCTTCTTCTCAGCTATCCCACCGCCATCGTTGATTCGCTGAGGCCGGTTTACATCTGGGGCCCCAATTTCTTCCATGTTTCCAGGGACGGATACCCCGTCACCTCCATCATGGACCGGACCATTCTCGATTCCACATTCACCGGTTCCTGGCCATGGGTCGTCACTCGTGACAGCCTGTGCATTCCGGTACCCAGCATGGGCATCGGTTTCCAGGGCTCTTTGTCAATGCAGGAACTCCTTCTCCTTGATATGGTCAAAAGGGTTCCCATACACGGAAGACCCGTCTACCTGGCGGCAACCGTCTCCCGTGACAACAGGATCTATCTCGAAGAGTATCTGGTTATGGAAGGCATAGCTTTCCGGGTCATGGATTCTCCGGCGAAAACCGGAATCAACCCTGAGCGAAGCCAACGACTGCTGCAGCAGTACCTTTACACAGGCCTTGACGACCCGGGGGTCTACAAGGACGACCAGGCCGTTCAGATAGCCAGAAACTATGTGAGCGGCTTCCATCAGCTCGCGGGACACTACATGTCCGTGGGGGATGCCGAAGCTTCCTGGGCCGCCCTGGAGGCCGCCGCGGGTGTTTTCACCGCAATGCCTGCTGACTGGCTTCTTCTCCTCCCGGTGCACACCTACCACGAAGCAAGGTGGATCAGCGGTGTTCACGGGCCCATGGCCGCCAGGAACCATGTTATCGCCGTGGCAGACTCCCTGGACGCCCTCTCGACACAGAACTATGGAAGAGATCTGCGAAGGCTTGCAGACGAGTATGTTCAGCTTGAAGCGCTCATCGACTTCGCCGACTCCCTGTCCGACGGAAGCCCCGCCCAGGAGTGGCTGCTGATAGAGATAGAGCTGTCCTTCGGCAATTTCCTCGGCGCCAGAAGCCGGTTCGCGGAAATTGAAACCCTGCACCCTGATGATCCCGCTCTTCCCCTCATTGCTTCCACCATCGACAGTCATACATTGAACGTATCACTGTCCGGAGGCATTCTTCCCCATCAAACAGCTCTGGCGGAAGTGCTGGGTTACATCGACGCAAGACCCGAGCCTTCCGCGGCTGACATTATTCTGCACATGGCGGACCTCGCCTCCGAGGGGCGAACCATGACCGCGCTCTGCATCGGAAGCGTCATGTCTTCAATCTTCCCGGATCAATGCGCCCTGGCGGGGGATTACTCCCGCAGGATGGCCGCCTTTCCCCGGGAACAGACCCGGAACGCATACTGGTTCTCCCTTGCGGTAAAAAGCATTCCGCCGGATGTGCTCGTTGAGTTGTGCCTGAAGGCGGATCTGCCGGAACTGGCCCATGCGGTTCGCATGAAATGGTGAAATGATGGAACTCCGTTTTCGCTCCACCACTGTGATAGGCATGGTGAGGAACGGAAAGGCGGCCATGGCCGCCGATGGTCAGGTTACCCTGGGTGACACCGTGGTGAAACAAAGCGCCAGGAAGGTTCGGCAGCTCTGCGGGGGCACGGTTCTGGTGGGGTTTTCCGGAGCCGGCGCAGATGCCTTTGCCCTGGTTGAAAGGCTTGAGGAGAAACTGGACGGATTCAGGGGCAACCTTCCCCGGGCTGCGGTTGAACTCGCCAGAGAATGGAGGGCGGACCGGTACCTCAGAGAACTTCAGGCCATGCTTGCCGCGGTGGACCGCACCCACGCCCTGATAATCGGAGGCGCGGGAGAAGTGGTGGAGTCTCCGGACGGCATCGTCGCCGTGGGCTCCGGGTATCCCTACGCCCTGGCCGCTGCAAGAGCCCTGGACAGACACACCAGAATGGGACCGGTAAGGATCGTCAGAGAAGCAATCGCCATCGCCGGTGATATCTGCATCTACACCGGGGGCAGCATACAGTCGGAGGAAATATGCCCACATTCCGAAGCCTGACCCCTTGCCAAACCGTGCAATGGCTGGACAAGCACGTCATCGGCCAGACCAACGCAAAAAGAACCGTTGCCATTGCCCTGAGAGACCGCTACCGCAGGAAGACCGTTTCCGAACCCATGCGTTCGGAGATTTTTCCTTCGAACCTTATCATGATCGGCCCGACAGGTGTGGGCAAAACCGAAATCGCAAGAAGAATGGCAGCTCTTGCAGGCGCTCCCTTCGTGAAGGTCGAAGCCACCAAGTACACCGAGACGGGATATGTTGGCCGGGATGTGGAAAGCATGGTCAGAGACCTTGTCCGCCAGGCGGTGAACCTTGCAACCGGATCAGCCAGAGAGTCGAAGACAGCCGAAGTACGGACCAGGGTTGCCGCCCGACTGATGGATGCCCTGAAACAGACTGGTTCTGATTACGGCTCCGACGCTGATCTCGAACGGATGCTGAACAACGGAACCCTCGACGACCGGGAGATTGAACTCACAGTGTTTGAAAAGCCCCCCCTGGAAGTGCTTCCGATGATGCCGGGGATGGACAGTTCCGCAGGAGAACAGCTCAGGGGAATGTTCGAAAAGATAATAGGGCAGAGACGACGGAAACTGAGAATGAAGGTGGGGGAGGCCAGAAACAGGCTTTCCGATGAGGAAGCCTCCCTGCTGCTCGAAGGGGGGGACCATGTTCAGGAGGGTCTCAGGCTGGCCCAGGAAGAGGGCATCATTTTCGTCGACGAGATCGACAAGATAATCGGCGCCGACGGAGGCGCGGGTCCCGATGTATCCCGAATGGGTGTTCAGAGGGATCTTTTACCGATTCTGGAGGGATGCACCGTTGCCACAAGGTACGGCCCGGTTCGAACCGATCACATTCTGTTCATAGCCGCCGGTGCTTTTCACGGAAGCAGCCCCTCCGACCTGATCCCGGAGCTTCAGGGCAGGTTTCCACTGAGGGTTTCTCTCGACCCCCTGGGCAGGGAAGAACTGCTCCGAATTCTCACCGAGCCTGAGGGATGCCTTCTCAGGCAATACAGGGAACTTCTGAACGCCGACGGTGTTGATCTCAGGATGGACTCCGAGGCGTGTGTTGCCGTTGCGGAAACAGCCCAGATTCTCAATCAGGAACTCGAGGACATAGGCGCAAGAAGGCTCAGACCGGTTCTCTCATATCTCCTTGACGAATATCTCTTCGGCGCGCCGGATACATGCAGCGGCAGGATTCGCATCACCGGAAGGTTCGCGGAGGAAAGGCTTTCGGGGCTTGTTGAAAGGCGAACGGAAGATAACTATATTCTCTGAGGTTTTATCGTATTCCGCTGTTTGAACGGAGAACTGATGCACAGGTCTGGAAACGATGTAGCGTACAAGATAGTTTACTACGGGCCCGGTCTGTCTGGAAAAACCACCAATCTCAGGGGAATACGCGACCTGGTCGCCCCTGAAAACCGTGGGCGTCTGGTGACCCTGTGCACCCGATGCGAACGAACCGTATTCTTCGACTTCCTTCCGGTCAACTTCGCCAGAATCGCGGACACCAGGGTTAAGCTCCACCTTTACTCGGTTCCCGGGCAGGCTTACTACGCCCTCAGCCGGAGGGTGATTCTCGACGGAGTTGACGGCGTGGTCTTTGTTGCGGACAGCCAGAGGGAAAGAACCGAGGCCAATCTGAACACTATGGACGACCTTGAGCACAATCTCTCCTCCTACGGGCTGGATTCCGGACGGATTCCGCTGGTACTCCAGTTCAACAAGCGGGACCTTCCCGGCATAATGCCGGTAGACGAGATGAATCGTGATCTGAACCGGCACAACTGGCCAACCGTAGAGTCGGTTGCCCTTGGTGGCTCCGGTCCCACAGAGACTCTTAAGGAGATCGCCAGGGTTATGGCCAGGCGCCATGGCGCGCTGGCCTGACATTCCCCTTCCAATCCGGCTGACCGCGGTTCTTCTTCTTATGAGTTCAGCCCTTGTTTTCCGGGTCCATTTCTCCACAAGGGTGATGCCTCCTCCGGCCCGGATGCAGGGCGAGGCAACCCAGGCATACCGATACGCCCGAATGGTATCCCGTGGTGAAAACATTCCCGGAATCGACACCATGGCCATGCATCCCCGGGGCTTTCCCACAGGGCAGAACAGCATTTTTGAGGAGTACATCGCAGGCGGGCTTCACAGAATCATCGGAGGAGGTTTTGACCGGTTTCTCAGGTTGTTCTGCCTGATCTTTCCGCTGCTGGTGATGCCCGGAATGTACCTCTGGATGCAAGCCGCGGGATTCAGCGGAAGGAGGTCACTCCTGGGTGCCGCCCTCTATGGAATAGCCCTGCCCGCACTTCTCAGAGCCCGGGGTGAAAGCCTGTACCGTGAAACCGTTGCCCTGCCGTTGATCGTGTTCCTGTGTTGGGCTCTGGAGAAGGCTGTTCGTGCCGAATCCCGAAGGCTCCCCTGGGCACTGACGGCGGGTCTTTTTCTTTTTGTTTCACTGGCCGCCTGGAAGGTGACAGGTTTTCTGGCGGTTTTCATCTTCCTTTACCTGCTTTTCTCACGGCGCGTACCCCGTGATCCCCTTCTGCTGCTTCCCCTTGGCGCAGCGCAGCTGGCGGGGGCCCTGCTGCTTTCCCACATGAGGCATGACGGCATTTCCCCGGCGACGGTTCTCGCGGTTTTCACCATGGCCACCTGCATTCCTGCCGGAGGGCTTCCTGGGCTGCTTCCCTGGCTGGGTTCCGGAGCGGCTCTCATTGCGGGTATTCTCTCGCCTGAGTCCGGCGGCCATGTATCCGGGGTGATTCTCGCCAAGTTCCGTTTCCTGTTCCGGCATCCCTCGAACCCCCTGCTTCTTTCCCCGGATGCAAGGCTTTTCTGGGTGGGGGGTTACACAAGCCCCACCCCTGGCGAGTTCGTTCTTCTTTTCGGGCCTCTCATGGCGGTTGCGTTCGCTGGTATCAGACGGTTCACTCGAACCGCCGCGGGGGGGATCATGCTTCCATTTCTCTTCATTGCCCTGGCGGGATACCTGTTCTTTGACAGGCTTCATGTCTTTCTGGCTGTTGCTCTGGTTCCGCTTCTGGCTGTATCCGTCAAGAAGCCGGTGCTGACGCCCCTGCTTTTCGTACTGGTTGGCGGTCATTCCCTTCTTTCCCCCCACATGCCGGCGATGATATCCGGACTCGGGCTTGACCTTGGAAACCCCGGCGCGTCACTTCTGACAGATGGCGAACTGGATCGCTACCTTGATTGGGTGGAGGGCAGCACCGCCCACGACGAAGCGTTTCTGGCGTACTGGCATCTGTCCGGGTTGACCAGCGCCTATGGAGAGCGTCCCACTGTTTTGCATACATTTTTCGAAAATCGGGATAATCGTCGCAACATAGTATCCTTCGCCTCAGCGCTGTACCAGGATGAAGAGGCGGTGACGGCATACATGGAGAGCCACGAAGCACGCTATCTGGTCTATCAGGCCGACTTCACCCTTGACCTGACCTGGCAGGGAGCAGCCTATCTCGGCGGCGTAACCCGGGTTTCGGAATCCTCGGCGGCGTTTCAAATGCAATACAGTCCCGAGACACTGACGCGGCTGGTTCAGGTCTGGCAGGGGCCTTCCCTCAGGGTGTTCCAACTGGATGGAACTCCGGTCCCATGGAGGAAAAGCCCGCTGTTCGTTCAGCGTTACCGTCGTTTCTTCGACTACGAAAGCGCGCTGGCTCTTGTATCTGAACCGGTGGGTACCGGGCTCGCACTGGCTTCCCGGGGGATGGCCCGGGGGGAGCCCGATGCGGTTTCCGCAGGGCTGCTGGTTCTTTCCGGGCATCCTTCCCTGGTACCTTCGGAAGCCTCGATCGGGCTGCTTCAGTTTCTGGTTCAATCCCATCTTGCGGGTGCCTACGGTATAATGGAACTGGAGGAGGATTTCGAAGCCTATCTTTGGGGCTGGGGACCGGACCGGGAGGTTAGAATGGATATTGCACGGCTTCTTGACCATGCGGGGCTGTCAGAAAGAGCCCGGTACCACGCCGGTCAGGCAAGGCTCGAAGAAGGCGCCCCATGATCTTCACAAAAATGAGCGGCGCGGGAAACGACTTCATTGTCGTTGACAACACCGGAGGCGATCTGGACGGTGCTCTTCAGCCGGACTTCGTGCAGGAGCTTTGCCGCCGGTGCCTGGGCGTGGGAGCGGACGGCCTGCTGGAACTCCTGCCTCCGGAAGGCCCGGAAGCCTTCAGAATGCGCTACTACAACTCCGACGGCGGAAGAGCTTCCATGTGCGGAAACGGCGCCAGATGCATCTGCTGCTTCGCCATGAGCAGAGGGCTGGTGGAGGAGGGGCGTGAATTCATCTTTGCTTCCGATGCGGGCCTGCATACAGGCCTGGCAATCAGCGAAGATACCGCAAAAGTATGGATGACTGAACCGAAGGTGGTTTTCATGAACCGACGGATGGATTTCGGAATCACGGAACCCGTGAGCCTTGTCAACACCGGAGTTCCCCATGCGGTGGTAATGAGAACTACCCTTGAAGATGGCACATTCGAAAAGTTCGCGCCCCTGCTGAGGCATCATCCCCTGCTGGGACCCGAGGGCGCCAATGCTGACTGGATGGAAGTGCGGCCCGATGGTTCGGTTGGCGTAAGAACCTTTGAGCGGGGTGTTGAGGGGGAAACACTGGCGTGCGGAACCGGCGCGGTGGCTGTTGCGGTGGCGCTGAGTGAATCCCGCGGGGATTTCAAGCTGCCGGTCAACCTGCAGGTTCGCAGCGGTCTGTTTCTCACCGTGGGAAGGGATGAGAAGGGCTGGTGGCTCTCGGGCCAGGCAAAGGCTGTATACAGGGGTTTTCTGATTGTATGACAAGCCTCGAAACTTGACGGGGGGCATCATTGTGCATATCTATCTTCAGCTTTTCGGAGCGGGCATAACTCAGTTGGCAGAGTGTCAGCTTCCCAAGCTGAAAGTCGCGGGTTCGACCCCCGTTGCCCGCTCCATAAATGTTGCCATCCCCGGACAGGAGCAACCAGCATGATTCACCTCGCCCTTGTCTGCCTGCTGCTCGCCGCCTCGGACAATACCGTCTGGCTTCTTCGCGGAGGCTACGATTCAGTATGGGGAGTATCCGCCTCCCCGGTGGTGCACGCATATCGCAGCAACTCCCTGGGATCCCCGGGTACCAACCCTTCCCAGCTTCCCATTCATTCCGCGCTGCTTGTCTGGAACGGAGATCCCGCCGGAGCACTGGCTCAGTGGAAGGTTGGAGGGATGGATGTTCCCGCCACAAGAGACCACCTCCTCGGCGCCCTGGTATGGTTCGGCAGGACCCGGCTGTCATCTCATCTGGGCGTTGGCCACGCCCCTCCGCCGGACATGATCCACAGCCGCTATCCCACCCATTCCGAATGTGTGCTTGTGCTTGGCTGGATGGCCCGATTGCCCGACGGCCTTTTCCACCCGGAGTTCAGGCTTGGCGCGGCGGATCTGGCACGACTTGCTCCCGGCCACACCGGAGTGCTGGGCAAATCAATGCTTGATTCCATGGTGGAGGGTTTTTTCCGATGAGGGCCGATGAAAGGGATTTCTCCATTGCGGGAACCCTTGAAATGATAAGAAAAGCCCAGGAGAGCATGCCTCTGCTTCCGGGGCTCATAAGCTGGTTTCGCATCTTTCTGGCTCCCATGGCGGCTTATGCAGTCTTCCGGGGAAGCTACCTGCTTCTGTTCTGGATAGCGGTCACTGCCGCAGTCAGCGATTATGCCGACGGATGGGTGGCCCGGCGCATGAAGCAAACGTCATATCCGGGGAAGATTCTCGACTTCATGGCGGACAAGTTCTATCTCTCAATCATGCTGGTAATTCTGGACAGAATTCACGCCATAAACTCCATAAGCGCCATGATCACCGCATGGTATCACATTGGTGTTCTTGCGGCCACGGCGGCCCTCTCCTGGAGTGTGCGGCTGCCGGTGGTTGTGGTGCCAACCAGCGAGAAGCTGGTTATCGTGGCAAGCTACTCTCTCATAGTGGTGACCTGCGGCGTCATCGCCTACCCCTGGAAGGGTGTCTTTGTGAACCTTCAGGGAGTTCTTACCCTGATTGCCCCGGTTTCTGTAGTCTTGGGAGTAATCGCGTATTTCAGGATTTCCCGCAAGGTACTGTCGAGGTTTCTATGACAATGATTTTGCTGCTGATTCTTTCCGCCGCTTCGCCGGGTGAACTGGAGGCCGCCGGACGGCTTTTTGAGGCCGGGGCCGCATGGGAAGCCCGGGGGGATGTTCCCGGCCAGGCCAGGGTTATGGTTTCCATGCTGGAGGATGCACTCTACTCGGCGGATGTGAGGAGGGCCTGGCTCCTTGCGGGAGAACTGGCGGGGATGGGTGTGGACAGGGCTCTTCTGGATTTCTGGAAGGCAAGAATCGCCTGGTCTTCAGGCCTTGGGTCCGAAGCTTCGCTGATGCTCTCCAGGGTGGAAACCGATGACGAGTGGCTTCATTACAGGGCAAAAGGCCTTTCCCTGTTGTACGGAGGCGATCCGGAGGGCGCTGTGGAAATGCTGGCACTCTCCCTGAACGCTGCGGAAACATCCAGGCGCGGCTTTTACTCCGGCCTGGATCTCTGCACCGCCCTCTTTGCTTCAGGGGAGGTGGACAAAGCCGTGGATGCGGCGCAAATCCTCTTGTCCCTTTTTCCCCGGGAACCTCTGGCCAAGGTGATGATGGGGCTTTGCCTTCAGTTGTCAGGGTCCAGCGCCGCCGCCCTTCGACAACTTTCCTCCCTTTCCCCGCAGGATGCTCCCGGGGCCAGGGCCATGGCGGCCAGACTTCTCCAGGAGTTCGTCGAATGAACCTTATCAGAAGGCTTGCCCGGAAAAGAATGGAGAAGAGGGTGGAGCGGAGCTGGAACACATTCCGGTTCCCTGAAGCACTTGCTGATCCTGCATCGGTCACGGTCTTCTGCGGCCCGGATGTAGCTTCCACATGGCCCGGTATCTACCTTTCGTGTTCCCTTCAGAAGCACTACCGGAACGCGGCTCATCACATGATTATCCAGGAAACCATGACCGACCTCGCGGCGGCCCTTCCCTGGGAACCCAGTGTGCACACCTGGTCCTCTTCGCCGGGGCAGCTTTCCGCACCAATTCCCGAAGGAACGCTGCTGTTCTCTGCCTCCCGGGATGTGCCGGGTCTGGCGGAGGTTGTTCTCGCGGGGTCTCCGATCCTCTCCATTGCTCCCGCCGGTTCCGACTCAGCCAATGTCAATGTACGGATCAACTCCGAGCGATATCCGGATATGGTGTACGGAATGTGTGAAACCCTGGGTATTCCGCCGGACAGGAATTGGCGCCCATCGGTTCCCGTAAGGCTTGCCGAGGCAGCTTCGGCCATTCTGTCTCCGGTCAGCCACAGAACGCTTCCCTACATTCTTGCATCATCACAGGTTGCGGATATTCTGGAAAGACGCAGGGCTGAGCTACCCCTCCGTCTGGTTATTGCGGACGGCAAAGGAAGCGATATCCCTCCGGACACTGCCCAGGGAGTAATCATGGCCATTGTTTCCGGCGCCAGCGCGGTTGTAACCGCCAGAGACGATCTCTGGGTGCATGCGAATGCCATGGGAGTCCCCGTCGTGGGCTACGACCGGCGTGACGCGTTTCAGCCCTGGGGGAACAAGCCATCCCAGGGGGAAACAGGCCTGATGGAGGAGTGGTCCGGGCTTCTTCGCAAGGGCTGGTAGCATGCTTGTAAGAACCCCGAACTGGCTCGGGGACGGGATAATGGCCGGGGAAAGCATAGCCGGCATCATCAGAAAACATCCGGATACACATCTCTGGTGCCACCCCCGGGTGGAGGGATTGTTCAGGTTTCTCTTTCCCCGCACCCCTTTGATCACCCTGGGGGAACACCTGCCGAAACAGCGTTTCGAGAAGCTGCTTCTCCTTACCTCCTCGTTTCGATCCGCCTTTCTTGGCCTGAAGGCGGGAATTCCGGAAAGGATCGGTTTCAAGGCAGAGAAGAGAAGTTTCATCCTCACCCATGCCGTCGAACCGGAAAAGGGAAGGCTCAGGCATCACAGCCTGGATTACGAAATCCTCGCTGATGCGGTGGGATGCCGGGCCGAACCCCTGAATCTTCCCCATGCCCGGAAACCCGGAAACCACCTTGCTGTCTTTCCCGGCGCCAGATACGGTGCCGCGAAGCAGTGGCGTGGCTTTCCCGAGTGTGCGGCACTTCTGGGAATGAACGCGGTATTCTATGGAACCGCCACGGAGCGGGAGCTGCTCAGGACAATGGCCGACCGTTCCGGTGGCGGGGTTGAAGCCGGGCTGGCATTTCCGGAGCTTGCGGAAAGGCTCTCCGAGGCCTCGGTCTGTATCGGAAACGATTCCGGCGGAGTTCACCTCGCGGCGCTGCTGGGCGTTCCCACCGTAGCGGTTTTCTGCTCGACAAGCCCCGAATGGACTGGACCCCGGGGGAAAAGGGTTGTATCACTGAGATCAGGTTCGGATTGTTCGCCGTGTTTCCGAAGAACATGCGCGAACGGTTCTTATGCGTGCGTTGAAGGCATTTCCCCCGAAGATGTGGTGAGGGCGGTTCGCATTGTGTGACAAAACGGTTCTTCTCGTGGATTGCATGGGGCTGCTCTACCGGGGGCACTTCGCCCTGCACACCAGACCCCTCACATCGCCGGAAGGAACCGTCACCAGCGGACTGAACCACCTGGTAACAGAGATTCTGAAGCTCGTGGAGAAACACAGGCCCTCATACTGCGCCGCGGTTTTTGATGGCCCGCTTCCCAGCTTCCGTCGGGAGATCTACCCGGAGTACAAGGCCAACAGGCCCCCGATGCCGGACGAACTGATAACACAGACCGAGCTGGCGCTCAAACTTATACCCGCCCTGGGCATACCGAAGATACAGTGGGACGGCCTGGAGGCCGACGACCTTATCGCGGGCCTTGCGGGGCAGGCGGAAAACAGGGGTTACAGAACCGTGATTCTGAGTTCCGACAAAGATCTTCTGCAGCTGATCACGGACAGAACCTGGGTGTACCGGCCGGGCAGACCCGGAAACCCTGGAAGGATGGTAACCCCCAGTGAGGTTCCCGATGAAATCGGCACCACCGCCGATCGAATTCCCCTCCTTCTGGCCCTGGCCGGCGACAGCTCCGATAACATTCCGGGAGCCAGGGGTATAGGAATCAAAACCGCTCTCAAGCTTGTGGAACACCACCGGACTTTGAACGATCTTTTCGAATCGAACGGTTCCATGCCTCCATCGCTTGCGGGAAAGCTGGCGGATTCCCGGGAGCTTGTTGAACTCAGCCTCAGGCTGGTAACACTGAACATGCCTCTTCCGAAAGAAATCAGCCTGGAAGACACGGCGATGGGGAATGTAACGGTTGAAGCGCTGGAAATCCTGGAAAGCCTTGGCATGAACAGGGTAAGAGACAGCCTGGCTCCCGGGAACACGAAGCAATACCGGTGCAACGCGTTGATCGCCGACGACGAAAGCCGGCTGCCGGCCCGTACCGGAAGCCCGGTGGCAATCGACACCGAGACGAGTTCCAGAAATCCGATGGAAGCGGTTCCGGTGGGAATGGCGCTTTGCGCCGACCCCGGTTTCGCTGTTTACATCCCCCTCAAACAGGGTTTGACTTCCGGAATGAGGAATGCCCTGGATGATCTGATCGGACAACGGGGCTGGATCGCTCAAAACTCCAAGTACGACATGCATGTCTTGAGAAAACTCGGCCTTTCACCTCGTACGCCGGCGGGGGATCCATACCTTGCAGACTACCTGCTGCGTCCCGAGGAACCCGGTCACGGGCTGAAGAACATGGCTCTTCACTGGCTTGGCAGAAAAATGGAGACCTACAGTGAGATTACGAAGAACAGCAGCCTGGAAGACCTCCCCCTGGAAAAGGTGGCGGACTACTGCTGCGGGGATTCCTCCGCCGCGCTGGAACTCGCGGTTCTGCTGGAAAGTCGTCTGAAGCAGGACGAAACCCTTTACCGGGTCTACAGGGAAGTGGAACTTCCCCTGGTGCGGGTCCTGGTGGACATGGAACAGAGGGGAGTGGGCCTCAACACCGAAGCCATGCGGAACACCGGCCGGGAACTCAGGGAAAGGCTCGCGGAACTGAACGAACTGGGCAACAGCCAGGCCGGAAGAGCAGTGAACCTCGGAAGCCCCGGACAGGTTTCCGGAGTTCTGTTTCATGACCTTGGTCTTCAACCCGTAAGAAAAACTCCGAAGGGAGGGCTTTCTTCCAGTATGAGCGTTCTGCAGGCTCTCCAGGGCTCCCACCCTTTTGTGGCCACAGTCATGGAGTTCCGG
The DNA here is from genome assembly GCA_964624405.1 of uncultured bacterium. Classification (GTDB taxonomy): domain Bacteria; phylum Fermentibacterota; class Fermentibacteria; order Fermentibacterales; family JCC-6; genus UBA6080. The sequence continues at coordinate 99,378 of CAZUXA010000005.1, forward strand.
GAACTCTCCAAACTGCTCTCCACCTATGTTGACAGCCTTCCCAGATTTCTGAACCCCGGCACCGGCCTTATTCACACAAGCTTCAACCAGGCGGTCACCGCCACGGGAAGGCTAAGCTCCAGCGATCCCAATCTTCAGAACATTCCGATAAGATCACCCATGGGGCGCAGGGTCAGACGCTGTTTTGTTCCGGCGGGGCGGGGAAACCTTTTCATCTCCGCGGACTATTCCCAGATTGAGTTGCGTGTTCTTGCCCACATGGCCGGCGAGGGCGCCCTGCGAGACGCCTACGGCAGCGGAACAGACATCCACGGGCTTACCGCGCTTTCCGTTTTCGGGGAACTGACTCCCGAAACCAGAAGAAAGGCCAAAGAGGTGAATTTCTCCATTGTCTACGGTATCAGCGCTTTCGGTCTTTCGGGAAGGCTGGGCGTATCCAGGGGAGAGGCCGCGGGCATTATCAACCGCTACTTTCAAACATATCCGGAAGTAGACGACTTCTACCGGCGAACGGTTCGAACCGCTGAACAGCAGGGTGAAACTCGAACCATTCTGGGAAGAAGGCGAAACTTCAGTGAGCTGGCAGGGGCGAAGGGACAGAACAGGAAGCACATGGAGAGGATGGCGGTGAACACCACGGTGCAGGGTTCCGCCGCGGACATAGTCAAACTGGCGATGATAAGGGTGCACCGCAGGCTTGCCCGGGAACTTGACACAGCATTCCTTGTTCTGCAGGTGCATGATGAGCTGGTTCTGGAGTGTCCCGTAGAGCTGGCGGACACGGGTGAGCAAATCCTCAGAGAAGAGATGGAAAGCGCCTTCCCCCTTGAAGTTCCCCTCTCGGTTGAGACCGGGCGCGGAGAAGACTGGCTTTCCGCCGGGCACTGAGAAAGGATTGGTTTCGTGAAAAAGGTCGTCCTGTTTCTCGTTCTGGGCCTGCTTGCCTGTGGTGGTCCGAACTCCCGGGAACCCAGTGTTCTCCTGGTCATCATCGATACAATGAGGGCCGATCACCTTGGATGCATGGGCTACCATCGAAACACAACCCCAACCCTTGACAGCCTGGCCCGGGCGGGAACCCTGTTCACCGCCTGCCAAAGCCAGTCCTCCTGGACTCTTCCCGCGGTTGCCACCATCTTCTCCGGAAAAACACCCCGGGAACACATGGCGGGCATGCACTACGACACCTTCTTCGGAGTAGCCGCCGAACTGCCATGGATGCCCATGATATTCAGGGCCAATGGGTATTCCACCGCGGCGTTTTTCAATGTGATTTTCCTGGACGCCGATTTCGGTTTTCACCGGGGTTTCGACCACTTCGACTGCTATTCGACCCTTGCGTCTGAGACACCGCCCCGCACTGCCGGTGAAACAGTGGACGCGTTTCTGGAATGGGATGAGAAAAAGAGTGAAGATGAACCCTTCTTTGCCGCGGTGCATCTGTTTGATCCCCACATTCCCTATGATCCTCCCGACCCCTGGAACACCCTGTTCACCGACCCCGAGTACCAGGGCGAATACGACAACACTTGGGGAGACATGGATCAACTGGAAGCGGTGAACTCGGGAAGAGACACAATTCCACCGGATGGAATTGCCAACCTGGTGGCTCTTTACGATGGCGAGCTGGCTTACACCGACTTTGAACTGAAGAGAATGCTTGATTCACTCGATGCCCGGGGAGGGCTGGAAAACACCATTCTGGTGGTTGTGGGCGACCACGGCGAAGAGTTTCTGGAACACGGCGGAATAGAACACGGAAGAACACTCTACCAGGAAGTATGCCATGTCCCTCTGATTTTCGCAGGCCCCGGGGTTCCCTCCGGCGTCAGGTCCGACATTACCGTAGGCCAGATCCACATTCTGCCCACAATCCTTGACCTCGCGGGTATCGAAGCGGAAGAACCTTCACTTTTCTCGGAGGATTTTAGGGAAGAACCGGTACCCGCCAGTAATGTACTGTGGCATGGCGGCAATCTGGCGAGCCTGGTCCAGGGAGATGACAAGATCATCTGGAGTGTCGATGACGGCATAACCGAGCAGTATGACCTTTCCAACGACCCGGATGAGCAAAACTCCACCACACCCGACTCGGCTTTGCTCGCGGAACTGGAATGGTATTACGGAACACCGCCGCTGGTCCGGCCGCCCCATGTGGACCTGGTTGCCACAATACAGAGGGAACTCAGGAATCTGGGTTACATCCGCTGATTCTTCGTCTTTGTATCTCCCAGCCAACCATGGCCGCCGCCGAGGCCACATTCACACAGTGCCTCTCTCCCGTCTGGGGAATTCGGACAACAGATGAGGCAATGGACAGCACTTCCCGGGAAACTCCTTCCGCCTCGTTGCCGAAGACAACCGCGGTCATCGTGGGAAACTCAACAACTTGAAGAGGTACCGCGCCGGGGGAGTTCTCCACCACGTAAAGGCGGAAACCGGCCCCGAGCGCCCAGCACCCAGCATCGAAGGCGGTGGAAAACCACCTCCAGGGAACCAGGGAATGGCTTCCCCGGGAAGTGCGGCCCACCTTGCGTCCTCCGGGTCTGGCGGAGATTCCGCAGGGAAACACCGCTGATGGAAACAGCGCTTCGGCGGTACGAAACACCGAACCCACATTGTAGGCGCTTCGAAAGCCGTCAAGAATGAACAGGGTGGTCGTCTCGGGCAACATGCCGCAAATGTAGTCCAAAGCCCCGGGCTTGAAAACCCTTCGTGGAGTACCGTACTTCAGATAATGAGGCTGAAGGGGTGGGTGATAGCCGCCTGTTTCCTGGGCCTGGGGGCATTCTACGCAGGGTTCAGCGCCCCCGTGGAACCCGTCGGAACAGAAAGCGGAGTATGGGTCGGCAGGGTTTCCACCGTCACCGCCCGGGGCGCGATGCTGGATTCACTTTGGGTGTCATCCCGGGAGTTCGCCGGAAAACTCGACCGGGGAGATTCACTGCTTGTTCTTGGAAACCGGCGGGGCAGGTTCGTCACCCCCTGGGCGATGCGGATCAAGCCCGCCGGCGGTTTGTTTCCATCCATCAGAAGAAGGCTTCTGCTCCGTTTCAGGCAAACGCTTCCCGACAGCCTGGCACTGGGAATGGCTTCCGCTGTCCTGCTTGGTTACCGGGGGCTGGTCCCCCCGAAGGCGGCAACGGTATTCCAGCTTTCCGGAACCGGTCATCTTCTGGCTCTGTCCGGAATGCATACCGGTATCGTGGCGGGAGCGATATTGTGGATTTCAAGACTTCTCTTCGGCAGGCGTTCCTGCGGCGCTGTTCTGGCGGTGTGTGCTCTGGCTGTCTTCGTGCTGCTCACCGGTGCCCGGTCATCAACACTCCGGGCTGGGATAATGGCTGGAAGCGCGATTCTGTGGATTGCTTTCCACGGAGGGCCGGTACACCCCCTCTCGGTGTGGTGCCTGGCGTTGCTCCCCCTGGCCGCGGACCCCGCCAAACTCGCCGACCCCGGAACCCAGATGTCCTACGGCGCGGTATTGTCGCTGATTCTGCTGGGCAGATCCTGGAGGGGAAGGAAGGCTGTTCTTCTCAGTCCGTTGTGGGCCGGCGTGGTTGTGAACGTATCACTGGCTCCCCTCACCGGAGCGGTCTACGGTCGGATCAACCCCGCCGGCATTGTCTGCACCGTGATAAGTCTTCCGATAATGACTGCTGTAATGGCCCTTGGAGTGTTGTCGGGACTGGGGCTGGGCGGAGGAGGGTTGCTTGCCGGTCTCTGCAGGTTGTGGCTGCTATTCCTGGAAATATTCTGCGGTATGGGGTTCGCCTTCCGGATCAGTGTCAGGAACATGGTCATCTGGGGAGGGTTGCTGCTGCTGCTCTTCCTGATCAGCAGGGGAAGGGGTTTCCGAAGGAGGTTCAGGTAGATGCTGGTCGGGTGCAAGAGGTTCGGTCACCGGGCCGCCAACCCTGTCAAATCGAATGAGAATGGCGCCGGAGTTGTCCAGAGCGTCTTCCAGTCTGTCAAGGCCAACCGCTTCAAAAACCGCACCCAGAGGAAGATCCATTTCCAGTGTGTCACCCGGGAAGAGTATCCATCCCTGTCTTGGGCTCCCCGGTGAATGGCTGATCAACACCGTAAGGCCGTCATAACCAGACAATCCTTCATCAATGGCTACAATCGTATACCGTCCCGCGGGAAGCGAGACGGAGCGGGAGCGCTCGAGAATTGCAAGGTGATAGGCGCTGGAAACGGTGATGGACGGGGTGACCTCCCGGATGACTGGAAGGAAACTCACTGAATCTGATGCGGTGGGAGTTGATACCCATACTGTTACGGAATCGGTGAAGCCGGGAGACGCCCTCCAGGTTACGCTTCTTCCGTGGGCGGAGTTCTCTCCGGATTCGAGAAATGTGCCGGATGAGCATCTCCAGAGAGCCTGGGCGCCATCGGGAAGAATCGTGGAGAGATAGGCCGTGCCGTCTCCGGAGGGGTCTATGGAGGCCAGTATCTGAACAGGATCGTTCAGCTGCCCCATGGACTGGGTGACAATCCATGTGGCAAGCACCGCCAGGGGCAGAAAGAATGGAAACACCACCGACAGTGTTCTGCGGAAGGAGCCTTTTCTTCTCATGGATGTAATATGCTCATGGCTTGACCTTTGGCGCCAGGGTTCCGCCGGGCTTATTTTTAACCGTCACCGGGAAAGGAGACGGAAAGTGTTCAACACCGCTGATTTTCTCATGAAACTGATTGGCACCAGAAGCGTTTCAGGGAATACGGGGGAAGCATTGCTCCTGGTTGAAAAAGAACTCTCAGCGCTGGATGTGAAAACACGGTTATCGGTGAAGGGCTCTCTCCTGGCCACCATCCCCGGACGGGAAAGTGAAGGGGTGGTTTTCGCCGCACACCTTGACACACTGGGCGCGATGGTCAGCGGCATTCAAAACGACGGAACCCTTCGATACTCCACAGTGGGAGGGCTCACGCCGGGAAGCATAGAGGGTGAATACTGCCGGGTCGAAACATTCCGGGGCGATCTCCTGACAGGAACGGTCCTGTTCGATCGGACTTCCGTGCATGCCTACGGCCGGGAGAAGGCCTCGGCGAAAAGAGAGCACGAAGACATGTACGTGCGGCTTGACTACGACGTAAACAGTGTCGGAGATGTTCAGGATCTTGGGGTTTCTGTGGGCAACTACATACATTTCGACCCCAGACCGGTTCTCACCGACTCCGGATACATCAAGGGGCGCCACCTTGACGACAAGGCCGGTGTGGCGGTTCTTGTGGCTGCGGCGGGGAACCTTGCCGGCGGAAAGGCGAAACCCCGCAGAACCGTTCACTTCCTGTTCACCTCCCACGAGGAGGTGGGACACGGAGGCGCGGGATGGTTCCCTCCGGGGGTTGTGGAACTCGTCGCGGTGGATATGGGGGTTATCGGCAAAAACCAGACGGGTTCCGAGAAGAAGGTCTCCATATGCATGGCGGACAGCAACGGCCCGTACAACTACGACCTGACAAGGTCACTGATACGGATTGCCGAGCTTAACAGCCTTCCACATGTGGTGGACACATACCGTTACTACGGTTCAGACGCCGCCGCGGCACTTCGAATGGGGCTTGATGTGCGGCACGCACTTATAGGTCCCGGTGTGGATTCAAGCCACGCCGTTGAAAGAACCCATCTTGAGGGAATTCGGGCCGCAACTGATCTTGTTGGCTTTTATACCTTGGAATAAGATAATATCAGTTCTACTGCCCCGGCGAGGTCATCAACCACGAAATCGGGCATCGGGCCATTGTTGTTCCGTATCTTCTCAAGCTGGGAAACGCCTCTGCCGGTAAGAACCATTACGGTTTTCAAACCCGCCCTTACTCCCAGCTCGATGTCAGTGGCGGCATCACCGGCAATCCAGCCGCCTGTGCTCAGGACCAGATCTCTTCGGGCGGCTTCGATCATCCCCGTTTCGGGCTTTCGGCACCGGCATCGGTCCCACGGGGCATGGGGGCAGTGGTAGATACCGCTGAATCTCCCGCCTTCGGCTTCAAGAAGGGCTCGCATCCTGCTGTGGATCTGAAAAAGATCTTCCCCGGAGAAAAAACCCCGGCCTATTCCACTCTGGTTTGTCACGACGATTACAGGATGAGAAGCGGCGCAAAGCCTGGAAACAGCGGTAAACACACCGGGAAAGGGCTTCCACTGGGAGACCCGGCGCACATAGTCGCTTCTGTTCTCGTTTATCACCCCGTCCCGGTCCAGAAACACCGGTTCCGGTGGTATCACAGCCGGTTCCGGTGGAAGTCCACCAGATCCTTCAGCCCTTCTTCAAAAGTTATCCGGGGAGTCCAGCCCAGTTCCTCCCGGGCTTTGCGGGAGTCGAGGCATACCTTGAGGATTTCCTCGGGAAGAGCGGGACCGAACTCGGGCTTCAGAGTGGTTCCCACCAGGGAACGGATGATTGAGTCCAGAGCCTTCACGCTGTGCCCGGTTCCCCAGCCTATGTTGAAGATCCCGCCGTCAAGATCGGGTCGTGAGAGGTTCATGGCCAGAACATTGGCTCCTGCTATGTCCGAAACGTGAACATAGTCACGAAGCTGCTCTCCATCGCCGTTTATCCGTGGTTGTTCTCCGCTGAGGTACTTCAGCGTGAAGATGGCGGTGACACCCGCCTCGCCCCGGGGATTCTGTCGGGGGCCGTATACATTCGGATATCGGAGCACCACATATCCAAGGCCGTACAGGTTTCTGTAGAGGAAGAGGTAGTGTTCAACCGTGTGCTTGCTTACCCCGTAGTGGCAGATCGGGTTTATGGGGTGGTCCTCCCTTACCGGGAGTGACAAGGGCTCGCCGTATACCGCACCTCCGGTGGAGGCGTACACCACCCGCTTCACCCCGGACTTCCTGGCGGCTTCCATTATGTTCAGAGAGCCCCCTATGTTGACGGAGGAATCAAAAACCGGTTCCCGTACCGATCGCCTGACGTCCATCTGAGCCGCGTGGTGGCAGATTATGTCGTAAGCGTTGGCGCACACCGCCTCCGCTGCTTCCGGGGTTCGTATGTCAAACCGGAGAAAGCCGGCTTCCGGGTTGACATTGTCGATGGAGCCCGTTGAAAGATCGTCCATCACATCAACTTCATGACCCAGCTCCAGAAGCCTGTCCGCCACATTGGAACCGATGAAGCCTGCGCCTCCGGTGACAAGAATCCGCATCGGGAACCTCCTTGAAGCGGTATCCGCAAAGATAAGCAAGTGGACAGCCGGCAGCCAAATGGTCATCTTTGCCCAATACAACTGGAGGTGTTGATGATTGTCATGGTGATCTCCGGGGGAAGGTCGGCGGAAAGGGAGATATCCCTTTTGTCCGGCGGATGGGTCAGAGAAGAGCTTGAAAAGTCCGGGCATTCCCTGCTGGACGTGCGAATAGATTCCCGGGGCGGGTGGTCCCTGGAAGAGCTGCCGCTTCAGATCGACCCGGGCCCGTGTCCGTGGCGTATCCTCGCCGGTGGAACTGAACTGGACTTCGATCTGGTTTTCCCGGTGCTGCACGGCCCCCTGGGGGAGGACGGTACCATTCAGGGGCTTTGCGAAATCGCCGGCTGGAAGTATGCCGGAGCGCCGGTCATGGGGTGCGCGGTGGCCATGGACAAGCATACCATGAAGCTTCTTGCCAGAGATGCCGGAATCCCGGTTTTGCCCTGGGTTTTCACAGAAGGTGCCGAAAACCTTCGGGAGTTCGCCGAAAACGCCGCCGAGCTGGGTTTTCCGCTGTTTGTGAAACCCTCCAGACTTGGCTCCAGCGTCGGGATAAGCAGGGTCAACAGCCTGAAGGAGCTGATGCCCGCTCTGGAAAGGGCCCGGGAACATGACGGAAGAATACTGGTGGAAAAGGCCCTGGATACCCCAAGAGAGCTGGAAGTAAGCGTACTGGGATCAGAATCGGAAATCGAGGCATCGGTTCCCGGCGAAATCCTTCCGGGAAGAGGCTGGTACGACTACGAAGCGAAGTACTCCTGCAGCGAATCGAAGCTTCTCATTCCCGCTCCCGTCACGGAAGAAACTGCTCTCAGGCTCAGATCCATGGCCGGTGACGCATTTCGGATCATCGGCGGTACGGGATACGCCAGGGTGGACTTCCTGATCAACGGAACAACCGGAGAGGTGTTCTTCAACGAGATCAATACCATTCCGGGCTTCACCTCGATCAGCATGTTTCCAAAGCTCTGGCAAGCCTCCGGGCTCTGTTCCGGCGAACTGCTTGACAGGATTCTCAGAGAAGCGCTTCACCGGCGGGTTCACGGTATCGGGAGGTCATGATGGCGTTCCGTTGCGATCTGCGAAGCGATACCGTCAGCACACCCGGCGCTGCGATGCGAATCGCCATGTCCAGGGCGCCGGTGGGGGATGATGTGTTCGGTGAAGACCCCAGCGTGAACACTCTGGAGAGGATTGCCGCAGAGCTTCTGGGTAAGGAGGCCGCGGTCTTCGTTCCCAGCGGGACGATGGCGAACGGCGTTGCCATCAGGTCCATGGCTTCTCCTGGCGATGAGGTAATCTGTGGAAGCGCCAGCCATGTTTTCAACTTCGAGGGAGCCCAGTTCGCCCTCAACGGCGGCATTCAGCTTCATCCCCTTCCGGAGCTTCCCTCCGGAACACCCGACCCGGAGACAATATCATTCCTCCTCGGCGGAAAGGCGGACATCCACCAGGCTCCCCGGGTCCTGGTGGCATTGGAGAACACCCATAACATGCTGGGAGGGGTGATCTGCTCCGAGGGTTCTGTGGCAGAAATAGCCGACCTGGCTGAAAGCGCGGGTGTTTCCCTTTACCTCGATGGCGCGAGATTCTGGCATTCGGCGCCCCGGGATGAACTGCGCTCTCTTGCATCCCGATTCACCATGCTCTCCGTCTGCTTTTCGAAGGCTCTGGGCTGTCCCGTAGGCTCCCTGACCGCGGGTCCCGGAGAGCTTGTGCAGAAAGCCCGCTGGTACAGGAAAAGAATGGGAGGCGGCATGCGCCAGGCGGGAATCCTTGCGGGTGCCTGCATCTGGGCCCTGGAACACAATCTGCCCAGGCTCGGTGAAACCCATGAAATGCTTCAGACGCTGTTGGAGGCGGTGGAAAGGTCACCCGGGCTTTCCTGTGAGGCCGGCGCGTTCCCCACCAACATTCTTATGGCGGATGTCATCGAAGGAACCGCTGAACAGGCGGTTGCCGCTCTGGGAGCCCGGGGGGTCGGGGTGCTGGCACTGGGCAGGGGAAAGATCAGAATGGTGACCCACCTGTCCCTGAAAGCCGGTGATCTCCGCCATGGGGCAAGGGTCATAGAAAGCTACGGAGGTTAGCATGAGGGTGGGAGTTGCGGGAGTCGGTCATCTGGGTTTTCATCACGCGCGGCTTCTCAGGGGTCTGGTGGAGAAGGTTGCCGTCTTCGATACCGATGGAAAAAGGCTCGGGGAGGTTTCCGCTGAACTGGGAGTACACCGGGCGAACAGCCTCGATGAACTGGTGGAGCAGATCGATGCCCTGGTGGTGGCGTGCCCCACCAGCCATCATCACCGGGTTGCCATGACCGCCCTCAACCGCGGCGTTCCAGTGCTGGTGGAGAAGCCTGTGTCCGCCACCGTCGAGCAGGCCAGGGAGATGGTGGCTCTGGCGGAAAAAAAGGGGATTGCCCTGGCGGTGGGGCATGTGGAAAGGTTCAACCCCGCCATGACCGCAGCCATGGAACTGATATCCAACCCCCTCTACATAGAGGCAAACAGGCTTGCCCCATTCTCTCCGAGATGCACCGACGTCAGCGTCGTGATGGACCTCATGATCCACGACATTGATCTTGTGCTCTCAATGATGAGGTCTCCGGTGGAGGACATTCAGGCCTCGGGAGTTCCGGTCCTTACGGGCAAGGTGGATATCGCCGGCGCCCGGATCGCCTTTGCCGACGGGTCTCTGGCGGTGATCAACGCCAGCAGAATCTCCATGGAGCCCGTGAGAAAGCTCAGGGTTTTCCAGGAAGGCGGATACATCTCCATCGATTTCGGCTCAAAAACGGTGAACGCCCTCTCTGTGACCAAAGAGGGCATTTCACCTGTCCCGGTGCGGGTAGAGGATCATAACGCCCTGGAAATGGAACTGCGGGATTTCCTGTCCGCCATCTCCAGCGGATGCAACCCGGCAATTACCGGCAGCGATGGCCTTCGCGCTCTTGAAACCGCGGAGACGGTGCTGGAAAAGTCCGCGGAAAGTTTCAAAAGGATTCTCGAGTCCCGATGAAGCTGCTCTTCTGCGCCGGTGAGCCCTCGGGTGATACGAGGGGAGCCGAACTTCTTCGGGCTCTGGCCCTGAAAACCCCTGTAGAAGCCTTCGGACTCGGTGGCGACAGAATGGCTGAAGCGGGGATGGATCTGAGAGTTCACTTCCGGGAAACGGCGGTCATGGGCTTCACCGAAGTGATCAGGGCTCTTCCCCGTATTCTCGAAACCGAAAGAACCATAAGGCGCCTGGCCGTGGAAGAGAAGCCTGACGCTGTCATCCTTGTGGACTACCCGGAGTTCAACATGCGCCTTGGAGCCTGGGCAAGGAAAAGGGGGATACCGGTTGTTCAGTATATCGCCCCCCAGATGTGGGCCTGGGGAAGCTGGAGACTGGGACGATTGAAAAGGGCTTGCGATCTGCTTCTGGTGATTCTCCCCTTTGAAGAGGAGTTCTTTCGTGCCAGGGGCATTCCCGCCGTTTACACCGGTCATCCGATAGCCGACTCGGTTCCGAACCCCTTTGAAAAACCCCGGGGGGCGGGCCGCCTGGCGCTTCTGCCCGGCAGCAGAAGCCAGGAGGTGAGAAGGCTTCTGCCCGAGATGATGAAAGCCTTCGGTATGCTTCAACGAAAGGGGCTTGTTGAAACGGCGGCTGTTGCGGTATCCCAGTCGGTAGATTCACGCCTGTACTCCCGAAAGTCACATGGCGTGGAACTCGCCGCCGGGCCCGGAGAAGCCCTGAAGGGAGCGTCCGCCGCCCTGGTCTGCTCCGGCACCGCAACCCTCGAAACCGCAATGCACGGCGTCCCCCAGGTCATCTGCTACCGAACGGGAAAACTCAACTTTCTTCTGGCCGGACTTCTGGTAAGGGGCGTAAAACGCATCGGTCTTGCCAACCTTGTGGCGGGAATGGATATAGCCCCAGAACTGATTCAGGGTGACGCCAGGGCGGATAGAATGGCGAACAGTCTGGAGACCGTTCTGTCGGATCCTGCCGCATGGGCCGCAACAGGAATAGTGCGGCGGAACCTTGGCGCCGGAGGGGGTGCCGGGCGGGCCTGCGATGAAATCATCAAACTCCTGGAGGGCGGATGAAATTCAGGGTCGGCGGGGCAAAGGTGCTCGTAACCCTTCTGGGAAGGTCTTGGAGAACAAACAGGATTACCCCGCCATCCGGGGTCGTTAACGGTCCGGGTGTTCTGTACGCCTTCTGGCACGGCAGCCAGCTTCCACTTCTATTCACTCACAGATTCCGGGGTGCGACGGTTATGGTAAGCCGAAGCAGGGATGGCGGGTTGATCGCCGACCTGCTGAATGCCATGGGCTTTCGCACCGTTCGCGGAAGCTCGTCAAAAGGCGGGGCACAGGCGGTATCCGCCATGTGCTCCGCCCTGCGTTCCGGAAGCGGAGCCATAACCCCGGATGGACCCCGGGGGCCCGCCGAGGTACCCAAGGGGGGCCTTTACACCATCTCATTCAGGGCCGGGGTTCCTGTGGTTGCCATGGGCGCCGCTGCCTGGCCCAGGGTCAGGCTGGGCACCTGGGACCGCTTTCTTGTTCCTCTTCCCTTCAGCGGTCTTGCGGTGGCCGAGGGTATTCCCATCCCCCCGGAAAAAGTGTCTGAGAACTCTGTATCATCTGAACTGAGAAGGGTTTCCGCGGTGGCGGAACTGGCGGTTTCTCCAATTGCCTCACTGCAGGCGGCCATGGCTGGGCTCCTGGTCTCGCTGGCGCTTCCCGGGTTGCTTTTCAGGCCAGGGCAGGAAAGAAGGGAAAGACTCGGCGCCGTTGCGGCCACTGAATCCAGGCCCGCGTGGCTTCACGGTTCGTCTCTGGGTGAACTTAACGGTCTTCTTCCCGTGGCGGCAAAGCTTGCTTCCCGCGGGATTCCGATGTTCTTCACCTGTTTCACCCCCTCCGGCAGGGAATTCATCAGAAGAAACGGGTTCGAAGGCGGTTTTCTCCCGCTGGACACTCCGGGGTGCGTTCAAAGGTTTTTGGCAAGGGTAAAACCCCGGTGCCTTATTCTGGCTGAAACGGAGATATGGCCCACCCTTCTCAGGGAAACTCTTCTGAGTGGAATACCGGCGGGGATGGTGAACGCCAGATTATCGCGCAGAAGTCTTGTCGGCTATAAGCTCATAAGAAGGCTGATTGGACGAAGTCTTTCATGTTTTGCGGGAATACTTGCCCGAACGGAAAGCGATGCACTGGCCTACGAATCACTGGGAGTCCGAAAGGGAACAGTCACCGTGGCGGGCGATGGAAAAGCGGCGGTTTCACCATCCGGACCCGATTTCCGGTGGACCTCGATGCTGGTGGCGGGTGAAAACTATCTTGTTGCCGGATCAACAAGGGATGGCGAGGAGGAATTCGTTCTGAAGGCCGCGAAGGCTGCGGGAATGGCGGTCATACTGGCGCCAAGACATCGGGACAGGATTCATGATGCCTTTTCCACCGCGGAGAGGCTTGGCTTTTCACCAGGCCTTTTCAGCAGCATTTCCCATCCCACACGCTGCCTTGTGCTGGATGTGCAGGGCATCCTGCCAAGAATTTATCCACTGGGGCGCGCCGCTTTCCTGGGTGGAACCGTAGCGCCCATCGGGGGCCACAACATTCTTGAGCCTCTTCTTCAGGGTGTCCCGGTGGTGGTGGGGCCCCATCACGAAAAGCACAGGGAGCTTGTTACCGCTGGAATCCAACAGGGTGTTGTGGGAGTTGCCTCAACTCCTGAGGAAATGGCGGTTATACTTGGGAAGTGGATGACCGGCAAGAACACCTCCGAAGTCGCGAAGCGACTGGGCGCAACGGAATGCTCACGCTTCGACAGGGAACTCGACAAACTGCTGGACGGAATGATGCTGTGAACCTTCAGGCGGCTCATCGAAAGGTGACCGAACGCGACGGCGGCTGGGCATGGGCTGTTTGGGCTCTTGCTCCGTTATCGCTGCTGTGGCGTTGCTGGGGGGCCACACGCCGGTTTCTGTATGAGAACGACATTGTGGGAAGAACCCGGATTCCATCGGTGATGGTCAGCGTGGGAAACATCGAGATGGGGGGGGTGGGAAAAACCCCGGTAACCATATGGATCGCCGACCGGCTTTCCAGGCTGGGAATCAGGACGGCAATAGTGGCCAGGAATCTGTCGGTTCGGAAGGGGCCGCCGGTGGCGGTTCTGCCCGGCCACTCCTCCGGAGGGATTCCCATCAGCGACGAGGCACTCATGATGAGCGCCAGACTTCACCCGAAATGCAGGGTCTTCGCCGGTCCGAACAAGACAAAAACAGCGCTCAGAGCCTTCCACGAAGTTTCACCCCAGGTGATAATCATTGATGACGGCTTTCAGCATTTCCGTGTTCACCGGGATCTGGACGTGGTGGTTCTGAACGCCTCCCACCCGTTTGGAAGGGGAGGCGTCTTCCCCATGGGATCTCTGAGGGAGCCCCCTTCCGTTATCTCCCGGGCGGATTTTCTGTGGCTGAACAGGGTTACCAGCGGAGTCTCGGAAAAACTGGCCCGAAAGCTTTCCGCCCAGAGGAACTGGAAAGCGCCCTTCATTGCCAGCAGGCTTGTTCCCCTGACGCCACTGGAGCCCGACGGCAGCGAGGGAGTTCCCTGTGAAGTGATCGCGTTCGCCGGCATAGGAACTCCCGCTTCCTTCCGAGACACTCTGGATGAGGCGGGTTTCATCGTCCGAGGTTTTTATGAGTTCCCGGATCACTGGAACTATACCCCCGAGGATTGCGATACCCTTCTTGAGGCCCTTCGAAGCAGCACCGCGCACCGTCTGGCAACCACAGAGAAAGACGCGGCAAGGCTGGGCAGGAAGGGCATGAGAGTTCTGAACCCCCTGGTGCTTCCGGTAACACTGTCGGTGGATGAAGCCGGTGAGGAGTTGCTGGGGATCATACTTGACCTTGTGGAGAAAAAGGGACTTCGATGAGACACTGCGACGTTCTGATCGCCGGGGGTGGAATGGCGGGCATGATGTGTGCCCTGATGCTTCCTGAACACCTTCAGGTAACGGTTCTCAGCAAGGCGCCCCTTCCCACAGGCAGCACTCACCTTGCGCAGGGCGGAATCGCCGCCGTATCCTCCCGGGATGACAGCCCGGAAATGCACCTCAGAGACACGGTGAGAGCGGGGGCGGGCCTTGTGGATGAGGCGGCGGCCATGGCGGTAATCCTGAAGGGAGGCCTGCTCATAGAAACCCTGAGGCAACTCGGCATACCCCTCGAGGGCGCCGGAAACGGGGTCGCTGGAATCGAGGGAGGGCATTCGTTCCGAAGGGTTCTTCATTACTACGACAGAACAGGGCGGATGATCAGCCGAAGGCTGACACAGTCCGCAAGGTCTCGCAAGAATATCACCATCATTGAGGGCGCCTTCGCCATCAATCTGATAACCGCCTCCAGGGAAGCGCCGGCCACCGCCCCGGGAGAAGGCGACAGGTGCCTTGGCGCCTATGTCCTGATTGACGGAAGAGTGCTAACGGTACTCGCCGGCGAAACGGTACTGGCAACCGGAGGCGCGGGCAAGGCATACCGTTACACATCGAACGACGACACCGCCACCGGAGACGGCATCGCCATGGCTTACCGGGCAGGACTGCCGGTTAGAAACATGGAGTTCTACCAGTTTCACCCCACCTGCCTTTTTCACCGGGATTACCGGAACTTTCTTGTCACCGAAGCTCTCAGGGGTGAAGGGGCGCATCTTGTTGACCACCATGGCGTACGCTTCATGAAAGACTACGATTCAGAGCGTATGGAACTTGCTCCCAGGGATGTGGTGGCCCGGGCCATGGACAGCCACATGAAACAGTACGGAATTGACCATGTCTTTCTGGACGCCACCCACCTCGGAGAAGCTTTCCTGCGAAAACACTTCCCCGAGGTAACCGGAGGTGTGCTTCGAGCGGGAATCGTTCCCTGGAATCAGGGGATTCCAGTGGTTCCCGCGGCCCATTACTGTGTGGGCGGAGTTGTGGCGGGGATAGACGGCTCAACGGAAATGGCGGGCCTCAGGGTGATCGGCGAGGCGGCCTCCACCGGGCTGCACGGGGCTAACAGGCTGGGAAGCAACAGCCTCCTTGAAGCTGGAGTAATGGGGATGGAGGCTGCCCGAAGCATCCCTGACACCATGCTCCGGAAGCCAGTCAAAGCGGTGAGGGACTGGTACTACGGCAGGGCTCAGCCTCTTTCGGAAAGCGTTCTGGTAGACCATTCCTGGGCCAGTCTGAGAAGCATGATGTGGGACTATGTGGGCATCGTCCGCACCGACAAGAGGTTGAGGCGGGCCTTGCGCTTCCTTGAGGTGATTTCCGAGGAAACCGAGGAGGACTACTGGAACCTTCTTCCCTCCGTCGAACTCCTTGAGCTTCGAAATCTATGCACCGTCAGCACTCTGATGGTCCGATCCGCTCTTCGGAGAAGGGAGTGCCGGGGCCTGCATTATCTGCAGGATTGCCCGGAAAAGTCCGCGTCACCCCGGGACACCGTGCTCAGAAAGAGCACTTCATGAGAACCCTTGTCCTGACAGCCCTTCTCGTTTTGCTCACGGGCTGCGGAAGCATGCCGGTTTACAGGGGAACCGGCATCCGATGCCGGGGGCCTTCCGGTGTTCCACTGGAGGTGGACAGGGAAACCCCCTTCGTCTCCGGCCCGGGCCATAGTACGCCGGTTCATGCTTCCGACGCGGTGAGAAGGCTTCTGAGAGAGTTGGATGGATGGTATGGAACTCCTTACGTTTACGGTGGCACAACAAAGAACGGTACGGACTGCTCGGGTTTGACCCAGGCGCTGTACCGGTCGGTGGGAATCGAGATACCCAGGAGGGCGTCACGTCAGGCGGTGGCGGCCAGAAATGTTTCCCGGGGAAGCCTGAGGGCCGGAGACCTTGTATTCTTCAACACCACGGGTTCCGGTATCTCCCATGTCGGAGTCTATCTGGGCGACGGTCATTTCGCCCACGCCGCCACATCCAGGGGCGTGGTCCGGGAATCCATGACCCACCCCTACTACACCACCCGGTTTGTCCAGGGTGGCAGATTTATTGAGTAGTCCCCGATGAACACACCCCAGCTCCTTCTGCTATCGCTGGCCCTCTCCGCCGATGCCTTCGTGGTCAGCCTCTGCAGGGGGCTGCGGGGAAAATCCGCCATCGCCACCGCTTCCGCCTTCGGGTTCTTTCAGGCCGGGATGCCTGTGGCGGGATGGATTGCGGGTTCGGCGTTTCGTGGTGTTCTGGACCGGGCAGCCTCCTGGGTGGCCTTCGGAATCCTGACCACCGTCGGGGCAAGAATGATCTGGAAGACTCTCACTGACGGAAAGAACGGCTCATGCCCAACCGGGGACGGCTTTCTGCTTGCCCTTGCCTTCGCCACCAGTCTGGACGCCTTTGCCGCCGGTATTTCACTCTCGCTGATCCGTACCTCAATCTGGGTGCCGGCACTGGTGATAGGAGTCGTAACATTTGCCGTGTGCCTTGCGGGGTCCGGTATCGGTGTGGCCGCGGGGATGAAACTGGGAAAACGGCTTGAACTCGCGGCGGGAGTGGTGATTATTGCCCTGGGAGTGAAAGCGCTGTTTCCGTGAAGAGAAACCCCATGCCCGTCCTGATTCTTCTGTTCCATATCTCCGGATGTGGAACCCGGCCCGCACCCCCGGACTCCCGGGGGCCGGCATCACAAGCTGTCTTCGCCCGACCGGAGGTTAAATGGGTGTTCCATACCGGGGGCATGCTTGGAACATCCCCGGTGGCATACCGGGGGATGCTGTTCGTTGGAAGCTGGGATGAGCATCTCTATGCGCTGGAACCCTATACGGGAGCCCTTATCTGGAGCCATTCCGCCGGGGGCGGCATTGCCTCCACACCGGCAGCCGCCGATGGAAGGGTGTTCTTCGGCACGCATCAGGGGGTTGTTCTGTGCCTCGACTCGGAATCCGGCTGTGAACGCTGGTCTTTCCAAACCGACGGGGCGGTTACCGGTTCTCCCACCCCGCACTCCGGCGTGTTGTTTGCCGGCAGTTGCGATGGGGCTCTTTACTCCCTGAACGCCGAAACCGGAGAACCGCTCTGGCGGTTTCAGACCGGCGGCATGATCACTTCATCTCCAACGGTGGAGGATGGGGTGGTATTCATAGGAAGTCATGACGGCTCGCTTCACGCGGTTCATGCCGAAAGCGGTGAGCCGCTGTGGAGATTTCAGACCCAGGCGCCCGTGGTTTCATCCCCGACGGTTTTCGGGGAGGATGTGCTTTTCGGATCCAACGATTTCAGGGTGTACTGCATCGCCAGGGAAACCGGAGAGAAGCGCTGGAGCTTCGCGACCTCCGGACAGGTTACTGCCTCACCGGTGGCGGCGGCTGAAATGGTTCTGGCGGGAAGCACTGATCACAGGCTTTACTCCATCGATCCCGCGACTGGTGAAGAGCTGTGGAGGTTTTCCACCGGAGGGTGGGTATGGTCCGCGCCGGTAGTTCTGGATGACACGGCCATCTTCGGAAGCTACGACGGCTGCCTGTACGCGGTGAACATTCACAGCGGCAGGGAGTTGTGGAGCTTCCAGACCGAAGACATCATCCACGGCACTCCACTTGCCTGCTGCGGAATGCTTTTCTTCGGCAGTCTGGACGGCGGGCTGTATGCCCTCGAGTAGCCCCGTCATTTCAGAAGCATCTCCATGGCCAGAAGTCTCAGGTGGGAGGGAGCGTCGGGGTTCTCCAGAAGCTTCCGCCACGCAAGGGACGCAAGATAGAACTCCCCCAGTACAGTGTAGATAACCCCGGCCGCGGCCAGGGTTTCCGGTGGGGGGTCGGGGTCTGTCATGGCCTCGGCAATATGGGAAAGCGCCGATTCGGTTTGCCCGCCCTCCCAATCCAGCTTTGAAAGCAGCAGGGCAGGAGTGTACTTCCGGGAAACCGGCCCGAGGATGTTCCGTGCCGCGTGTACATCGCCGGCTTCAATATGGAGAAGCGCGACATTGGTCCGGGGTACGGACCAGTCAGGGTCGATTTCCACCGCCTCCATAAGCAGATCGAGCACGCCGTTCTCTTCCCGGTCCCGAAGAGCGGTTGCGTCCCGGACGATTCTCGCCGCCGAGAGCCTGTTCTCCAGGGCGGGTTCCATGTCCCGATGGAGGGGAAGGCCTACACGGGTTCCGGGGGGGGGAAGGCTGTCGGCTCGGTAACCGGCGGCCATGGCCAGTATCGGCGCTGCGGATGGATCGTCGAGCACCGCCCAGGCCAGGAAGCCCCAATGGTCGCCGGCGGCCCAGGTCATGTAGCATTTGTCACCGGTTTCAGGAGGCTTGAATATGAAGTGTTCGCTCACCGTCCGGCGGGTTGTGCAACCGCTGGAAAGCACTGCAAGAATCAGGAAGCAGGCTGCTTCAACCTTCACAGGAACTCCATCTTCTTTCTTCGGCCTCAAGGGCAAGCTCCTGAACATCATTCCGGTTTTCCACCTGAACCCCACGGTTTCGAAGGCATGCGGCTCCGGGAAAACCCTTGAGATAATGAAGCAGGTGGCCCCTCATGGCCTGGTAGACACCGTGTTCACCACCAGCGGCTATCATCATATCCAGCTGATCCATTATAACGCTGTGGAACTCACCGGGAAGGGGACAGGGTGGGCCCCCCCGAAGTGCCCGGAACAGCCAGGGGTTTCCCAGGGCGCCCCTGCCCACCATGACCCCTGTAACCCCATCCATGGAAAGAAGCTTCAATCCATCCCCGGGGATGCGGACATCTCCGTTTGCCACCACGGGAATCGGCGAACGCCGGGAAAGCCTGTGAATTCCCCGAAGGTCAACCTCTCCGGAAAACATGTCGGACCGGTATCTGCCGTGAATGGTCACCGCCGATGCTCCGGCCCCGGCAAGGAGTTCGCAGATGTTTTCCGGCAGGGGCTCCAGGGGAGTGAACCCCAGACGGATCTTCACCGTTACCGGAAGCTCGGTAACGGCCCTTGTCACACGGACTATCTCGAAGAGTCTTGGCAGATCCCGGAGCAGGGCGGATCCGGAACCGCTTTTCAGAACCTTTTTGACCGGACAGCCCGCGTTGATATCTATGAACGCGAAACCCAGGCCACTCACGAGTTCGGCGCTTCTTGCGAAATCCACCGGTTTGGCTCCGAAAAGCTGAACTCCCAGAGGTCTCTCGTCAGGGTGATACCTGAGGAAGCGAATTGACTTCAGCGACCTGCGTGACACTCCGGCGGCGGTGATCATCTCGGTTACCAGCCCCGAAGCGCCCATCCCTCTGCAAACCCGTCTGAACGGGCTGTCTGTGTAGCCCGCCATGGGAGCCAGTGAAAAACCGTGGGTGAAGGAGGCGGGTACGTTCACAGCAGAGGCGAGGCGTAGAAGTCCGCGTGATAACTGCTTCTGACCAGGGGCCCCGAAGCCACCGCTTCAAAACCCATGGCCAGCGCCCGGTTCCGCCACTCCCCGAATTCGTCCGGAGAGATGTAACGGATAACCCTGGCATGCTTCAGGGATGGCGGAAGATACTGCCCAAGCGTAAGTATTGTTACACCAGCGCCCCTAAGGTCCGAGAGAGCTTTTTCGACATCGCTGTCCGTCTCGCCGAGTCCCAGCATGAGCCCGCTTTTTGTGGGCGTGTCCCCGGTGATTCTTCCATACTCCGAAAGCACCCTGAGCGAGGTGCTGTAGCCGCCGGAGCCGCGAAGTGAGGGAAACAGCCTCTCAACCGTCTCGAGATTATGGTTGAAAACATCGGGATGGGCTTCGGCCACGGTTTCCAGGGAGGATTCCGCGCCCCGGAAGTCGGGTGTGAGAACCTCGACCTTGATACCGGGCACCCGTTTTCTGACGGATTTCACCACATCACGGAAGAATCCCGCTCCGCCGTCGGGAAGGTCGTCCCTTGTCACCGATGTGATAACGGCGTAACGAAGGCCCATGGCCCGGGCGGCCCTGGATACCCGGGCCGCCTCGGCGGGGTCGGGGGGGAGTGGTTTTCCGTGCTCCACCGCGCAGTAACCGCAATCCCTGGTGCAAACCCGTCCGAGTATCAGAAAAGCCGCGGTGTTCCTTCGGTAGCAGTGGTCCCGGTTTGGACACAGTGCTTCGGAGCAGACGGTGTTCAGGCCCAGCCGTTTCAGCAGCCTGCCGGTCTTCTCCCCGTTGAATCCCGGGGAAAGCTGGGTCTTCAGCCATTGCGGCCTCACAGCCCGCACTCCAGGGCAAGGTGCCGCAGCTCTTCACCGGGCAGGGAAGTGTAATCCGCAGTCTGCGCCGTCACGTGGAAAGACTCCGTAAACGACTCCCGCAGAAGTTTGGCCAGATTCTCAGGAGAAGCGTCAGGCTGGAACTCCCTGACGGTTCCGGTGCCGCTTTCGATCTCCATCTTCAGCTCAAGGGTTCTTTCCCGGTCCATGTCCGTGGTGTAGTCCAGAATCCTTGGCTGATCATTGTCGAAAAGTATTGAACCGTGCTCAAGAAAAGCCCCTCCGGTTCGGGCCTGGGCGCTTCCCACAAGCTTTCTGCCATCACGGGTCATTATCTCGAACTTGCCGTGGGAGGTGAAGCAGGGCCCCCTTCCGAATCCCCGGCTTCCTTCGGAGCGGTTCACAACTCCCGGCACTCCCAGCCGGTTCAGGGCAGAAAGAAGCATGGCGGCCACAACACCGAGACTTTTTTCAACACCGTCCCGGAAAAGAGGATGCCCCGCTCCGGAGGTGACCGAGTATGTGAGTTCCCTGCCGTGCCATACCGCCCTTCCTCCGGTGGGTCGTCTGACCAGATCAATGCCGTCACGGGAAAGGCGGTGACGGTCAAGGTTGGCGAAGCCCTTCTGCAGCCTTCCAAGGGAAACCCCGTGGGGCTGCCACTGGTAGGTGCGCAGAGCAAGGTCGATCTCGCCCTTTTCCGCCATACCCATCAGGCACATGTCAACCGCCATGTTCAAAGCCCCGGGCAGTGGGGGGTCGCTGAGAATGAGAGCTTTCAATGCCGTCCTTCCCTGCCGGTGGAAACCCTAATATAATCCCGGGTGGAACCGTCTTTCCAAAGTAACGATATAAGGGCTGACATGAACAAAGCGAAATTTACTGCTGTCTTTCTGCTCTGCGTCTTCGGCATTGCCCGGGGAGATTCGGTCTACCGGAATGCCGGCACTTCCGCCTGGCCCTTCCTCAGGGTGGACATCAGCGCCAAAGCCGCCGCCCTCGGAGGTACAAGCCTCCTCAACCCCGGTTCAATGGCGCTTTTCTCCAATCCGGCGCTTCTTCCGGACCAGGGCGCCTCCATATCCGCCTCACACAGTTCCTGGTTCGGAAACACCAATCAGGAGGCATTGGCTTCGGTGGTTCCATGGGGCCGTTTCGGAACCTCCCTGGCTTTCCGGTTCATTTCCACGAGCGGGCTGGAGTACCGTGAAACGCCGTCTTCGGAACCGACGGGTACCTTCGATGTGACCGATATCAGCCTCGGTGCCGGAGCTGGTCTGAGGCTTTCCCCCGGGTTCAGCCTGGGAGCCGGAATCACATACATCCGGGAAAAGGTGTGGCTGGAGGAGAGCTCCGGGCTATCCTTCGACTTCGGCCTCGCGTCGTTCCCTTTGCCGGGTCTTACGCTGGCCGCCGCCGCTCAGAACATCGGCCCGGGGGTTACCATGGTCACCCGGGAATACAGGCTTCCCAGGTCTCTCAGAGCCGGACTCGGCTACGAAGCGCCTCTGCCACTGGGCAGGGCCTCGATATCCTACGAGATTCACAAACCCCTGGATAACCGTCCGGTTCATGGTTTGGGGCTGGAGTACATGCCCCTTTCCTGGGCGGCGCTCAGGGGCGGCTGGCGGGTCAACGACCCCTCAAGCGGCTTGACTGCCGGAATGGGGCTCTCACAGGGCGGGTGGATCCTCGATTACGCTTACGTCCCGGGAAAGCACGCCCTTGGAGAAACCCACAGATTCACCCTGACCCGCACCCTCTGAATCCGAAACCCATGCTTATCCTTCTGGTGAACGACGATGGCATTCATGGGCCGGGACTCGAGGCTCTTGAAAACGCCCTTTCCGATCATCAAACCTTCACGGTTGCCCCCATTGACCACTGTTCCGGTGCGGGAATGTCTCTGGGGTTGTACGCCCCGCTCAGTGTGATTCCCCTTTCATCGCGGAGGTTCGCGGTAACCGGAACTCCGGTTGACTGCGTGAAGATAGCCCTTTCCGAGATTCTCCCGAAAACCCCTGATCTTGTGGTTTCCGGTATCAATCCCGGGGCGAATCTGGGAAACAATATCTGGTATTCGGGTACCGTCGGTGCCGCAACCGAGGCCTCTTTCTGGCGAATACCATCGGTGGCGGTCAGCGTGGAACGCTCACCGGAGGTTTGCTTTCAACCCGCTGCGGACCTTGTCCGGCGAATGGTTGAGGAAGGGGTGTCCGCCGATCTTCCTCCCGGAGTCGTTCTTAATGTCAACCTTCCCCCGGGAAAGCCAAAGGGCCTCAGATTCACCAGCCCCGGCAGTTTCGCCGCCGAGGTTCCCTTTGTCCGCAATTCGGATGGAACCTATTCATACGGCCCCTACGAACTCCAGGGAATAAGGGAAACCGCAGGGACGGACATACACGCGATCCTCGATGGATATGCCTCCATCACCCCCCTTGCCCCTCGAAGGGAGTTCAAACCCGTTCCTGAAAGGATGCGGGAATGGTTTCTCAACTCTTTCTGACCGCCCTTCTTCTCGCGGTTCCCGACGCCGTTGTTCTTGAACACTCGGTAACTGTCGAACTGTGTTCCATATACATTGAAACCACCAGGCTCGCTGTCATGCCCCTCACCGGAAGGGGTGTCGCAAGATACCGGGTCATGACGGTTCCCTACAGGTCCGGCTGGGAGGAGATCGAACTCACGGAAGCCCGTTCCGGGCACTGGAGAAGCGGAAGAAGGGGCGCCGAAGCCACCATCACCGAACAACCCCACAGAGCCCTGACCCTGCAGGCACGCCTGGAATCCAGCATGAGGGAGATGGTCATCTCGTTTCCTGGCCTCGAAACCGGCGACACCCTTTTCGTGAACACCAGAAGAACAATCAGGCAGCTTCCGCTGGCGGACTGCTACAGCTACCATTTCAGCCCCGGGGGAAGGGACAGCGTTGCTGCATCCACTTTCACCGTGATCAACCGGCGCGGGGTGGAACTCAACTCCGAATGGTCGGATTTCTTCGCCTCCCCGGAGATTACCGGAGAAGTGACACGCTGGCGTGGAGGCCCCCAAAGCCCCGGAGACAGCCATCCTCTGGCTGCGAGTTCCGGGCCCCGTATCGCGGTATCCACCGAAGACGCTGAATCCGTGTCCAGAGAACTGTATGCTGTTCTCGATGTTTTCTCCCCTCCGGACCCCTCGTTGCTGGACTCTGTGATACTCCAGGCGGGAAGCACCGGGATGGAGCTGCGCAGATGGGTGGCGGACAACATCGACTATCTCGGGGCGGACATCGGGGACTGGCCCGGGTTCACACCCAAGGATCCCTCGGAAACCCTTGCCGAAAGAGCGGGGGTATGCAGAGACACCGCGGTTCTTCTGCTTCACCTGATCCGCCACACCGGGGGAGAGGCATGGCTTGCGATGCTGGGCACCAGGGGGCAGACTCCCGGCCTGGTGGGCAGCAGAAGCTTCGATCACATGGTGGTGGTGATTCCGGATGGCGAAGGTTTCACGGTGCTTGACCC
>CAZUXA010000005.1:123385-127131 GCA_964624405.1 uncultured bacterium
TCGATCACATGGTGGTGGTGATTCCGGATGGCGAAGGTTTCACGGTGCTTGACCCATCGGTGAGGGGGCTGGTTTCCGGTCACAGCTACGGTCTCAGGGGAACGACATATCTTCCCCTTACCCGATGGGGATCGCCGCTTCAGACCATTCCCGCCCATGGATGGAGCGATCGGCTTTCCATGGTTCTAAGAGGCGCCCTCGAAGAGGGGGCGGTCAGGGGAGTTCTCTCCGTCAGCGCCGTGGGAGCCCCGGCGGAACTTCTCTCCACGATAATGGACAGGGTTCCCGGCCCCCACAGGAACATGATGTTCGGACGGTTTTTCGGAGCTGATTCCGTTTTCTCGGTTCGAGGTGAAGCCGAAGCCCTGGAGGTGGAGGGAAAGTGGCTCGCCCCTGCCGCAGGCGGGATAATCATTCTGCCCGGTCTTCGGGATATTGCCCTTCCCGGAACACGCAGCGCTTTCCTGCTGATTCCCAGGGCACCGGGAAAACCACGGCTGGACTCACCCGCAGACGAGGAACTCACGCTCAGGCTTCACCTTCGGGGCAGGCAGGTCGTCACCCCCTCCCCGGTGGACATGGAGGGCTATTCCTGCAGCATCACCATCACCACCGACACCCTGGTGCTGCGGGAGACCGCCCTGGCCGGACCCCTGTTCCCGGATCCGGAAACCATCAGAAAAACACTGATCCTTCGGTCGGGAACATCGGGAAGAACTGTGATCCTTCAATGATTGCCATCCTCCTTCTCGGGCTGGCCGCCTCCCTCTCCCGAACCACCTTCATGGAGATAGCCCTGGTTCGGGAACCGGGTTTGACCCGGGGAGTCTTCACCGTAAGGGGAGTCCAGGGAGAGGACAGGCGGTTTTCCAGGGTACGCAGGGATTTCGACCCTTCATACATGTCCGTAACTTTCCTCGGCGCTTCAAGGGAGGTGCCCCGATGGGCTGTGGACACCCTTTCCGGAAGCGGCGGCTGGCCCCGGGCTCTCACGGTGGCCTTCCCGGGACTGACGCCGGGTATGGAGGTAAGCTGGACCTTCTCGGCGGATGAGTTCGGAAAACACGCCGCCGCCGGGCTCTGGTTCAACTGGGCCGGCGGCCCCGGGCCGGATACGGTAAGGGTATCCGTTGAAAGCGCCGAGGAATACATTGTCCACCATGTTGGTTTCAATGAGACTGTCCCCGGAAGCTTTCTTTCCCTCGCCGCTGATCGCAGGGAAATCTGGATAGCGAGCCCTTCCACCTGGGATTCCGTGGCGGAAATGGTGATGGGTGAAGCCTTCCTGGCCCTGGCGGAACCGCCCCCCCTCGATATGAGGGAGGCGGTGATTCAGGCCGGCGCCGCCGGAGCGTCTCCCGACGCGTTCCTTGCCCGGGCAAGAACTTTGATATCAGACAATTTTCGGATCATTCAGCCCTCCGGCGAGCCGGCCCTCAAGGTACGATCCCTGCAGCGGATTCTGGACAGCAGGCACGCCACCCCACTGGAGGCGGCGGTTCTTTTCTGCGGGATGGCCAGGCTTGCGGGGTACGACGCCATTCTCGCCTCGATCCGGAGTGAGCGCCCTCCCTTTCCTTATCCGATAGGCTGGTACAGGTTCGCTGTCAGGGTGAACACTCCGGACGGAGCCCTCTGGTTCGAGCCGTCCGCCCCCCTTTCCCCGGCGGGATTCATCGAAGCTGCTGACAGCCTTTTCGTTCTTCCCGAAGGCGGAAACCGCCTTTTGGCCCTCCCGCCCAACAGCGAATCGGACAATCTCTGCATCGAAGACTGGACCATCAACCCCATTCGGGGAGAGTTCAGCCTCAAACTTGACTGTCGGGGCGGGTTTGACATGGAACTGAGGGAGAAGCTGGGCGGGATGCCGGAAGATGACGGGATCCTTGTGGTTTCGGAGTGGTTCAGGGCTTCGGGAATCCATCTTTTCCCCACTTCCCTGGCATCTTCCGATTTCTTCGATCTTTCAGTTCCGGCGGTGATGGAGGTGCGTGGAGTTATGGCGTCGGCCCCGACCCCGCTGTGGGCCGAAAAGGTTCCTGTTCTGAACTGGAGAACCTCCGGAGAGAGAAGGGTTGTCATAAACGGTGAACCGGCTCCGGAAAGCGGCCTTCTCACCAATGAATAGGCTGCTGACGGCGATTGTCATAGTTCTGGCCGGAGCCGGGGTTCGAATGGCGATCCATTCCGGGAACAGAGGCCTGTTTTCCCACCCGCAGGTGGACGAGCTTGAGTACATGTCCATGGCATCCGCGCCCTTTCAGCGCCCTCCGGGAACCTACATCCTGGCCCGGCTGCCCCGGCCGAGGCTGATCTTCGGCGGGATCTCCCTTCTGCCCTCCCTTCTCTTTTTCCTGTTTCTTCCCCGAAGCCGGAAGCACACCCTTTTTGCCGGGCTGCTGGCCCTGGAGCCAACCCTGGCCCTCAGCGGAATACAGGTGCTTCCCGAAGCCCCGGCGGCGGCGCTGGTGGCGGCGGGCCTGGTTTGCTTCCGACGGGGTGAGAACCGGCTTGCTGGGTTCCTCTTCGGGGCTTCCGCCCTGTTCCGGGGAGAGCTGCTTCTTCTGCTGCCACTCCTGCCCCTTACGGGGAAAAGGGGGCTGACGATGGCTCTGTTCGCTGCATCCGCCGTACTCCCGGTGATGGCGGTGAACGCCGCTTCGGGAGCGGGTCCCACAGTGGCCGCCACCGGTGGAGTGAACCTGTGGATAGGATCGGACTGGGAACTCATAACAACTCCGCCGGGGGTGGAGTTCGAGCAGCTGATGGAACTCTCCGGCGAAGACACTTTCACCCGCCGGGCTCTGAATGTGATTTCCCGGAATCCTTCGGAGTGGGTTCTAAGGGGGCTGACGAAAACCCTTGCTTTTTTCTCCCTGCCGGGCCCGGGCCGCAACATCGATTCCGGAGCCGCGCTTGCGGGGGTGTTTCCGCTTCTGGCCATAACAGCCCTTTTTCTCGCCGGAGCCTCGGGAATCAGGAGAAATCCATCCTCGGCATTCATTTTCGCCGCTCTGGCAAGCGCTTTTCTCTTCTTTCCCTCGGTTCGCTACCGGGCAGTGTTCCTGCCGGCTTTCGCGCTGACCGCCCTGGATACTCCCTGGAAAAAACTTCTTCCCGGAGTGGCGGCGGTGGCGGCTGCGAGCCTGCTGATCAACTATCCGGGCCATGTGAGGCCGGGGCTGAACTCGGTTCTGTCGGCTCAGAACGCCCTCAGGGATAACCGCCCCGGGCAGTGCCTGGAGTCTCTCGCTCTCGCGGAGAGGGAGGGATACCGGGGAGCCGATCTTCACAACATCAGGGCCTCGGCCATGGCAATGATGGGCATGGATTTCCAGGAAACCTTCCTGGAGTTCGGAAGGGCTCTGGAAGCTGCCCCCCGTTCTCCCACGGTCTGGCGCAACACCGCGGCGTTCCTTTGGAACACCGGCCGGGTTCCCATGGCCAGAGAGGCGGCGGAAACGGCTGTTTCCCTCAATCCCGCCCTGCGTGGTGAACTCGAAAGCATTCTGTCGGAATAGACCCGGTCTTTCCGATGTATCAACCGCATGCCACTGTGAAAAGGGGGTCACAAATGAAGAAAATAGTGTTGGTACTTGTTGCCGCGGCGATATCCCAGGCCGGCTATTCAAAGGTGGTTGATCGTGTTTCGGAAATGACCTGGGACAGCGGTCTTTCCAGGATGCTCTCCCGCTACGGCCTGAATGTGGTGAATGTAACCTGGGAGGACACCGGGCGCTACTCCG
>CAZUXA010000006.1:0-16115 GCA_964624405.1 uncultured bacterium
ACCTTCGCGAAGACCCCGGGATCAAGCTCCATCACATCACAACCGATTCTGGCAGCAGCTTCAGCGGCGTTGCGGGCCTCGGGCGTGGCATTCAATGAAAGCATGATGAAAAGTGGCCTGAGCCCTCCGGAGGCATCAAGAAAACGGGGGCCTTCAACAAGAAAGGCCCCGTGTCTCAAGCAATCTCTTGAGGAGTGAAGCGCCGCCGCAAGCTTCACCCTCCGGTTGGCCGGGCTTGTTACCGGGTTGGTCAATCCGCCCCTTCCGGAACACCGTAGTCCATGATTGAACGAATGATGTCTTCCACCGGGGCGCAGGGCACAAAGCCAACCAGGTTGTGAAGCACGCCGACATCCGGAACCCTGCGCTGCATGTCCTCGAAATCACCGGGATAGGCCTCGTCGTAGGGGGTGAACCGGATGGGGGAGTTTGAACCGGTTATCTCAAGAACCCTGCGTGCCAGTTCCAGTATGGTGATTTCCTGGGTGGAACCGATGTTGACCACCTTGCCGATGGCGTTCGGGGTTTCCATGAGGGCCAGGACGCAGTCCGCCACCTCGTTCACGGAACTGAAGCAACGGGTCTGGGTTCCGTTCCCGAATACAGTGAGGGCTTTCCCGGTGAGAGCCTGGTTGATGAACCTGGGAAGAACCATGCCGTACCTGCCGGACTGCCTGGGGCCAACCGTATTGAAAAGCCTTCCCACAACCACCGGGAGTTCCCTGGCCTTGTGGTAGGCCAGAGCCAGGAACTCGTCCAGCGCTTTGGTGCAGGCGTAACTCCACCTGCTTCTGCTGGTGGCGCCCAGAACGATGTCTCCGTCCTCCCTGAAAGGGGTTTCCCAGCTTTTTCCATAGACTTCGCTGGTGGAGGCCACGAACACCTTCTGCCCCTGGGAAACCGCGGCTGAGAGAACATTTTCCGTGCCTCCGATGTTTATCTCGATGGTTTCCACCGGTCGCCGGATTATGTTTTCAACCCCAACCGCCGCGGCAAGATGAATAATCGCGTCGCAATCGTCGGCGAGTTCGGCAACCATGCCGGAATCCAGAACCGAGCCCTCCACGAAATCGAACCCCGGGTCTTCAATGAGGTGGGCCACATTCTCAATACGGCCTGTGGAAAGGTCGTCAAGAACCAGAACGCCTTTCCCCCGGGACACCAGCCTGGTACACAGATGGGAGCCTATGAAACCGGCCCCGCCGGTTACCAGGTAGTCGTATCGCGCCGACACTACTTGACCACACTGAGGAGAACGCCGGCCGCGATGGCGCTGCCGATAACCCCCGCCACATTGGGCCCCATGGCGTGCATCAGAAGGTGGTTTTTCGGATCAGCTCTCCGGCCCTCCATCTCCGCCACCCTGGCCGCCACCGGCACCGCGCTCACTCCGGCGGCCCCCACCAGTGGATTGATGCGGTTCTCGCCTTTCAGGAAGAGGTTCATGAACTTGGCGAAGAGAACTCCGCTGGCGGTGGCTATTGCAAAGCTGACTACTCCCATGGCGAAGATTTTCAGCGACGAAACCGTGAGGAAAGTGCCGGCCAGGGTGGTGGTGCCTACACTGAAACCAAGGAGTATCACAACGATATTGTTCAGTGGGCCCTGGGCTCCCTCGGCCAGCCGTCTGGTGACGCCGCTCTCCTTCAGGAGGTTTCCGAAGAAGAGCATCCCCAGAAGCGGAATGGCGCCGGGCACTATGAATGCCGTCACTATGAATGCCACGATCGGGAAGAGGATTTTCTCTTTCTGACTCACCTGCCGGGAGGGTTTCATGCGGATGGCCCGCTCGGCGGGTGTGGTGAACAGACGCATGATGGGAGGCTGGATTACCGGCACCAGACCCATGTAGGAGTAAGCGGCCAGAGCAATCGCGCCAAGCAGGTGCGGCGCCATCTGACTCGCCACAAAGATGGCGGTGGGTCCGTCGGCACCTCCGATGATTCCAATGGCCGAAGCTTCCTTCAGGTTGAAGTCAAGAAACAGTGATCCCAGCAGGGTGAGGAAGATTCCGACCTGGGCCGCGGCACCAAGGAGCAGAAGCTTGGGGTTTGAGAGCATGGCGCTGAAATCGGTCATGGCGCCTATGCCGAGAAAGATCAGGGGTGGGAAAAGGCCGCTTCTCACCCCGTAGTAGAAAAGGCCGAAAACCGACCCGGGATCCTGGTAACCGATCGGCATCAGTTCCGGGTTGTACGGCATGTTTCCCGCCACCATTCCAAAACCGATGGGTATCAGCAGAAGCGGCTCATACTCCTTTCGAATGGCCAGGAAGATGAAAAGCAGGCCCATGGCGATCATCACCAGGTTTCCCGGAGTGGTCTGCCCGAAGCCGGTGTTGCGGATGAAATCCAGGAAACTGATTCCTTCCGCTTCCCCGGGAAGCGCCCTGAAGAGGATGGAGGCAAGGTACATGGCGCCTCCTATCCTATGCTCATGATCAGGGCGTTTTCCAGCACGGTGTCACCTTCGCTCACGGCGATTTTTGTCACCGGACCCGCCAGGTGAGACTCGATTTCGTTCTCCATCTTCATGGCTTCCATGATGGCGACGATCTGGCCCTTTTCCACCGTATCACCCTGTTTCACAAGGATTTTCAGCATGTTGCCCGGAAGGGGGGACAGCACATCTCCCCGGCTGCCAAGCTCCCCCGGCGCTGTGGTGCGATTCGGGGAGGCGGAGGCGTCGGGAACCTCTTTTTCCCGAAGAATTTTCGGGGTCTTTGTGGCTGCCCTGCCGGGGCACTCAACGGTGGCGGTGAAGGTTCTGTCACCCAGTCTGACCTCGACCTGGTCGTCTTCGAGCCTCACAATGCCAACGTTGTATGAGTTACCGCTAATGGTCACAATGTAATCGGGCATCACACCCTCCTGTCCCTGAGCCTCAGGCCGGTGCGGGAGAGAAGCAGTTTTGCCCTGCCCGCCAGCCTCCAGGGTGAGTATGGTTTGTCATGGTCCTGCCAGGTGAGTTTGGTCTCCTGTTCCTGATCCAGACGGCACAAGTGCGCGTGAATGGCCACGGAAACCGCGGCTGTTTCTTCCGGAGTGAGATTTCGAACGGCTGTGGCGGAGGGCTTCGCCTTCTTCCCGCCGCTTTCCGCTGTTTTGCGAATCAGCGGAAGCAGAACCGCAAGAAGCATGAGCCCGGCGAAAACCGCCGTGATTCCCAGGAAGGCTATCTGCAATCCGCTGGATACGGTGTTCTCGGCGGGCCCCCGGGAAACAAGGGAAAGGTGAATCAGCGTCAGGCTCATAATGGTATGTTCCCGTGTTTTTTGGCGGGAATCTCCTGCCTCTTCCCCTGAAGCATCTCAAGGCTCTTGATTACCTTGACCCGGGTTTCAGACGGCCTTATCACCGCGTCGATGTATCCTCTCGAAGCGGCGTCGTAGGGGTTGGCAAACTTGTCGCGGTATTCCTGAACCAGCCTGGCCCTTGTGGCTTCCGGTTCTTCCGATGAGGCAAGTTCGTTCCTGAATATGATGTTCACCGCCCCTTCCGGGCCCATCACCGCGATTTCCGCCGAAGGCCACGCGAAGTTCACATCGCTTCTGAGATGCTTCGAACTCATCACATCGTAAGCGCCTCCGTAGGCTTTTCTGACTATGACGGTGATCTTGGGCACCGTGGCCTCGGCGAAGGCGTAAAGCAGTTTCGCCCCGTTGCGGATGATGCCGCCGTACTCCTGTTTTGTCCCGGGCATGAAGCCCGGAACATCCACAAAGGTCAGCAGGGGAATGTTGAAGGCATCGCAGAAGCGGACGAATCTCGCCGCCTTCACCGAAGCGTCGATGTCGAGAACACCCGCAAGAAAGCTGGGCTGGTTCGCCACGACTCCCACAGATTTCCCGTTCATCCTTCCAAACCCGATTATGATATTCTGGGCGTACGACCTTTGAATCTCAAGAAACTCGCCGTGGTCCACGACGCTGGAGATAACCCTGCGCATGTCATAGGGCTTGTTGGGATTTTCCGGGACGAAATCATCAAGCCAGTCTTCGCATCTTTCCGGCGAGTCGCCGCAGGGAATGGAGACGGGGTCTTCCATGTTGTTCTGGGGAATGTAACTGAACAGTTTCCGAATCAGAAGAAGGGCTTCCTTCTCGTCTTTGCAGACCAGGTGGGCTACTCCGCTGCGCTGGCCGTGCACATGGGCTCCGCCGAGATCATCCTTCGATACATCTTCGCCGGTAACCGCCCTGACCACATCCGGGCCTGTGACGAACATGTAGCTGTTGTTCTCCACCATAACCGTGAAATCGGTTATGGCCGGGCTGTAGACCGCGCCACCGGCGCAGGGACCCAGTATCGCGCTGATCTGCGGGATGACACCGGAGAAGAGAACATTCCTGAGGAAGATATCACCGTAGCCGGCCAGGCTTTCTATCCCCTCCTGAATTCTCGCGCCTCCGGAATCGTTGAGCCCG
Organism: uncultured bacterium; assembly: GCA_964624405.1. GTDB lineage: Bacteria > Fermentibacterota > Fermentibacteria > Fermentibacterales > JCC-6 > UBA6080. The sequence continues at coordinate 4,427 of CAZUXA010000006.1, forward strand.
ATAAGGGGAGCGCCGTTCTGTGCGGCCATATCCATGACCTTCGTAATCTTCTCCGCGAAAGTTTCGGAGAGGGAGCCGCCGAACACGGTGAAATCCTGGCTGAAAACATAGACAAGCCTTCCGTCTATGGTTCCGTAGCCGGTCACCACGCCGTCGCCGTAGTACTTCTGTTTATCCAGGCCGAAGTTGCTGCAGCGATGGGTTTTCAGCATGTCGAACTCTTCAAGGCTGCCGTCATCCAGCAGAATCTCCAACCGTTCCCTCGCGGTCATGCTGCCCCTGGCATGCTGTCTGGCGATTCTGTCCTCTCCGCCGGCCTGCAGTGCCTTTTCCCTCAGCTTCAGCAGCTTTGAGTTTCTATCCAATGAGTCCATCAGTGAATATCCCTTTCCTTCAGTGCTGGCAGAGTTCGGTGAGAACCCTGCCGCTGGCCCTGGGATGAATGAAGGCAATCTTTGTTCCGCCGGCACCGGACCTTGGCGTTTCGTCTATCATATCAACCCCCGCGGCCACAAGCTCGCCAACGGAATCCGCGGCATCGGAAACGGAATACGCGATGTGATGAACCCCCTGCCCCCGGGCCTTGAGAAACCCCGCTATGGGGCTGTCCGGTGATGTGGGTTCAAGAAGCTCGATTTTCGATTCCCCCACGCTGAACATGGCCACCCTCACCTTCTGGGAGGGGACCTCTTCGATTCCCAGGAAGGGAAGGCAAAGGGTGTCGCGGTAGAATCCCATTGCCTCGTCAAGGCTTTCAACAGCGATTCCTATGTGGTCAATCTTCTTTACATTCATGCCCGGCAAGCATCCTTTCGGCCACTCGGGCAAGTTTCCGCCCGACTTCGTATGGTGTTGTCATACCCTTGATGATAGACTCCAGCAGCACGTCTTCAGAGCCGTACTCCCGCCGGAGAAGCAATTCATTGAATCGCAGTCCGTTTTCAGCCAGAATTCCCCGAAGCGTTCTTCTTGTGTTTTCCAGCCGCCTTGTCTTTGAATCAGTGCGCTTCAGCAGTAACTCGATGGTTGCCCACAGATCCTCAAGGCCCTGGCCGGTAACGGCGGACACCCTTGCCACCGGGGGCCTTATCCTGCCCTCGGGAATCAGTTCCAGAGAAGCGGAAACGGCACTTTCCAACTGATCTATCCCCGGCCTGTCCGCCTTGTTGAGAACGATGAGTTCTCCGATTTCCATGATACCCGCCTTCATGGCCTGAACATCATCTCCGGCGCCGGGGACCAGCACGAGAATCGTGAGATCCGCCAGTTCGGCTATCTCCACTTCGGCCTGACCCACACCCACGGTTTCAACGATGACCGGGTCGCAGCCGGCGGAGGCCATTAGCAGCGCCGCGTCTCGAGTGGCGCCGGAGAGCCCCCCGAGATGCCCCCTGCTTCCCATGCTTCGAATGAAGACACCGGGATCCGTGGAGTGGGTCTGCATCCGCAGCCTGTCTCCGAGAATGGCGCCGCCGGAAAAGGGGGAGGAAGGGTCTACGGCGATTACCCCCACCTTTGCGTTCTTCGATCTGAAGTAGCCGATCATCCGGTCAAGAAGTGTGCTTTTGCCCGCCCCGGGCGGGCCTGTCACTCCGATCGTTCGATGGGGCGGAACACATGGAAAAAGCAAGTGGAGCAGTTCGCCGGATTCCGGCGCTCCGTTCTCAACCAGGCTCAAACCCCGGGCGAGAGATCTTGCATCTCCACCGGAAATCCCCTCGGAAAGGGTTTTGCTCAGGGTCATTCAATCAGTTTCTGTTTTTCAGTTCGTTTTCAATGAAGTCTACAACATCGGAAGACGGTGTTCCCGGTGTGAATATCGCCCGGAACCCCGCCTTCAGAAGGCCCGGAATGTCTTCCTCGGGTATGACTCCGCCGCCAAAGAGAATAATGTCCGATGCGCCCTTTTCCGATAGAATCCGGGCGACCTCGGGGAAAAGATGATTGTGGGCGCCGGATAGAAGGGAAAGGCCCACGAAGTCCACATCTTCCTGGACCGCGGCATCGGCGATGGCCTGCGGGGTTTGGCGAATGCCGGTGTAGATCACTTCCATGCCCGCATCCCGGAGAGCCCGGGCGATGTACTTCGCGCCCCGGTCATGCCCGTCAAGCCCGGGTTTGCCGATGAGAACCCTTACCCTGCGATCCATTGGTGCCTCCAATTTTCCGTTAACCGAAGGATTCAACTCCGGCCCGTAAGACTTCACAATAAGTTGTATCATCTTCAATTCCGGCTTTTCTGTAAAGCTTGGCGATCCCTTTCTGGAAACAGGGAATGGAACAATATTACAGGGGTTACGGTATTCCCTGGTCGGGTCACAGCGAAAAGGAAAGGTATACTCATGAAGTTTTCTCTGATATTGACGGTTGCATCGAGCGCCCTGGTTCTGGCTTCGGTAACCCCTCAGACGATTGCGGGTTATCTCGATGAGATCAACGCGACATACCAGCAGGAAGGCGATGTGTTCTTCATAATCCAGACCGATGAAACCACCGGGGAAGCCTTCGCGATCTTCTATATCGAGGTCAATGACGTTATGGATGCATGCTTCATGGCGGGGCCCACCCCCGGCCTGGTGCCCTCGTCGGGTGCTGGAAGAGTCGCGGCGCTTGAGCTTCTCAGCAATCTCAACAGCTCCTATCCCTTCGTTAAGTTCGAGGCTGATCCCGCCACCGGAGAAGTCATGTGCACCTATACATTTTCCACGGAGAACGGTGTGGGGTTCGAGGCATTCACCGCCATGATCAGTGTTATCTTCGGAACAATCGAGGAGACAGCCGACGAATTCATTGCCCTGAGGCGCTGACGCCGGGGCACAAGGGGGGGAAATGTACGGCAGTATTGCCATTTGCTCAGGCAGGGCCAGTACCGGTTTGTGCAGGAGTGTCTGCAGGATTCTGGGAATCGAACCCGAGCCCGTTGAGTTCCACCAGTTCTCCAACGGCAACATGATGGTCAATTTCCCCGGCGGCACGGTGCGCGAGAAGGATGTTTTCATCATGCAGTCCGGTGAGCGCTCCATCTTCTGTGACAAAACCAAGGCATACCGGACCGTGTCCGGCGATATTCTGGAACTGCTTCAGATGATAAGCGCACTGAAGGACAGCGCCGGCAGAATCACCGCTGTTACACCCTATTTCCCCTATGCCAGAAGTGACAAGAAGGACAAGCCCAGAATAGCCATCACATCGAAGATGATTTTCGACCTCATTGCCGCGGTGGGCGCTCACAGAGTTCTGGCGATGACCCTTCACTGCCCCCAGAGCCAGGGCTTCAGCAGCATCCCGGTAGACCAGCTTCACGCCTACACTGTATTCATCAACCGGATTCTCAGCTTTGGCTTCGAAAAACTGGCATTCATCGCCCCGGACTCCGGTTCCATACTCGACAATGATTTTCTCGCGCTGCATGCCGCGAAGGGAATCAGGGATGCGGGTGGCTCTCCGGATGTAACCACCGGGTATGTAAAAAAGGTGAGGGTTGACGACAGCGAGACGCCGGTGGTCAGAACGGTTGAGGGGGTTGACGACCTCAGCGACAGAACAGTGATCATGAGCGATGACGAAGTTCTAAGCGGACGAAGCCTCATTTTGTGCGCGGAAACTGCGAAAGCAAAGGGCGCCAAAGATATCTACGCATTTACCACCCACGCAATACTCAGCGGGGAAGCGGTCAGAAGCATCGAGCAAAGCCCCATCACCCGTATGTTCATCACCGATACCGTCGAGTTCAACCTCGAAGATGCCCAGTCGGTGAATGGCGGCCCCCTTACCAAGATAGAAACCCTGTCTGTAGCCCACATCTTCGCGGAAGCCATCAAAAGAATCCATCAGGGCCGAAGCCTCAGTTCCCTCTACCTCTGATGCGCTGTCTTGATTTCCACGATCACAGGGATCACCGGGGTTTTGTGGTAAACCCTTTTGAGGGTCTGGAATGCACCGGAACCATCACCAATTGCCATGCCTTCAGCATCAATCCAGGGTGCTCCCGGGGAGGCCATTCCCATCCGGACAGAAACGAAAAGGTTCTTCTTCTCTCCGGTGAAGTAACGGTGATCACCGAAACAGCCCGAAAGCAGCTCATCGCCCCGGCATTTCTGGAAATAGCTCCCGGAGAGTTTCATTCTTTTCAATGCAACGGAGGGGATGCGGCGGCGGTTCTATGCTGGAGCGACGGGTTGCTCCGAAGTCAAACTGAGCTGTCCGGATAGAACTCCTTCAGCTCCCAAAGCTCGGACACCCTGGCGAGGAACGGCTCTTTCATATCCGGATCGAACTTTCTTCCAAACTGGGGTATCATGGTTTCCACGGTTTTTTTCAGGTTCCATGGATCCTTGTAGCAACGCCGGCTTCCCAGCGCGTCGAAAACATCGGCAACGGCGGTGATTCTGGCCCAGAACGGTATCTCCGCTCCGGTCAAACCCGAGGGATAACCGGAACCGTCCCAGTTTTCGTGGTGACCCATGGCAATCTCCCTGGCCATCTCATCGAAGGATGTTTCGCAGTTCGCAAGGATGTCCGCGCCGATTCTGCAGTGGTTCTCCATAACCCGGCGTTCCTCCCGGGTAAGGGGTCCCGGCTTTTTCAGGATGTTGTCGGCAATGCCCACCTTGCCCACATCATGGAGCATGGCCGCCATTCTGAGAATATCCCTCTTTGAAGACCTTTCCGGTTCGGGCACTCCGTTCCCTTCCGCCCAGCAGTCATAGATGGAAAGTGAGCAGGCTCCCACCCTGTTTACATGAGGGCCGGTTTCTCTCGGATCCCTGAGTTCCGCCATGTTTATCATTCGCAGCAGAAGGGTGCGGGTCATCATGGCTCGTTCCAGAGCCATTGCCGCCAGGGTGGCAAAGTGGCCGGCAAAGGGGGCCGCGTCCCGGGGAAAGGGAACCGGGTTGCCATCGTCACCCAGCGCGTTGATCAGCTGGAGAACCCCTACCACCTTCCGTCTGACGTTGAGGAGGGGAATGGCCAGACAGGAAACCGTTCTGTACCCCGAGGCGATGTCGTATCTTCCCGCGAAGCTGAAAGGGGCGTCGGGTGAAATGGAGTCCACATCGGGAATGTTCACCGTTTCTCCTGTGACCGCCACATACCCCGCGATGCTGTCGGCGTTGATCGGAACCGTGAACCGGGTGTAGGGAACTCTTTCCCCCTTGCGGAAGATGGTATCGTTCTGGGCGTGCCTGAAGCAAAGGGTGTTTCCTTCCCGGGTGTAAACCGATCCGGCATCGGCCCCGGTGGCCAGCCTGGCCTCATGGAGCACCTTCTCCAGCAGTATGTCCAGATCCCCGATCTCGTTCAGGGCGCTGTCCGCCTGCAGAATCCTGTTCAGACGATTCTGTGCTGTGCCGCCGGGGTTCACTTCTCCTCCAGCACTTCCCTGATTCTGGCTGAGAGCTCCACCGGAGTGTAGGGTTTGGCTATGAAATGAATCTCCTTTTCCTGCACTCCATGTCTGGCAAAGACGCCTTCGGGATAGCCGGATGTGAAAATCACTTTCATGTCCGGCCTGAAATCCTTCAGTTTTTCCGCAAGGGTGCAGCCGTTGACGATGGGCATAACCACATCAGCAAGCAGAAGGTGAATTTCGCCTTTGTACTCCCGGGCCAGTTTCAGGGCTTCGTTGCCCCCTTCCGCGGAAAGCACGCGGTATCCCAGGCCGGCAAGGGTTTTTACCGCGATTTCCCTTACCATTTCGTCGTCTTCCACCACAAGGATGGTCTCACTGCCTGAGCTTCCCGCAGCGCTGTCCCCGGGTTCGGATCCTTCCGCCGTTTCCGCCGCCGCCGGAAGCCTGACCCTGAAGGTTGACCCCTTCCCCGGAGAACTTTCCACCAACACGGATCCCCCGTGTTGCTTCGCTATTCCGAACACCGTGGAAAGACCGAGTCCGGCTCCTTCACCAAAACTTCTGGTGGTGAAGAAGGGTTCAAAAACCTTGTCGATGGTTTCCTGATCCATACCGCAGCCGGTGTCGGACACGAACAGCTCATGGAAATGAACCCGGTTCGCGCTTTCTTCCTTTTCTGATGAAAGGATTTCCTCCGGCAAAGCCCGGGTGCCTATGGTAATGCGCCCGAATTGCTTCGTGGCTTCTGCGGCGTTGACTATCAGATTCAGAACCACCTGTTCCAACTGAACTGGATCCACCATCACAAACCCTGTTCTTTCGTCCAGCTCCCAGAGCAGCTCAACCCCGGTGTCGATGATTCCAAGAATCATCCGCTCCAGCCCCTTCAGGGCGTTGTTCAGATCAACCGGCCCTGGTTCAGTGATCTGCTTTCTGCTGAAGGCCAGAAGCTGCCGCGTGAGCGCGGCTGCCTTCTCGCCGGCTTTCACGATATCCTTCAGACAGGTGGCAATCTCCGACGACCCTGGTGGTTCTTCCAGAGCCCTTGAAGCGTTTCCTATCACAGCGGTGAGCAGGTTGTTGAAATCGTGGGCGACTCCCCCCGCCAGACGCCCCAGGGTTTCCATTCTTTCGGAGTGACTGAGCCTTGCTTCCAAAGCGATCTTCCGCCTGTTGAGGCTTTCGAGCTGTGTCATCTCCTCTCTGAGCGCCTGGTTTGCATGAAGAAGCTCGTTTGTCCGCTCTGCCACCCTGGTTTCGAGGCTGCGGTTGGCGGCGGCGACCATGGTCTTTTCCACGGAAAGGCTCCAAAGAACAGCAAAATGATGCCTTTTGGATACTTCCATCTCTCTGCAGGCCCAAAGGCCCACAACTCCGGTGCTGATGAAGAAAAATGTGTTCAGGGTGGATACTTCCCGGTCCAGCCCGGAAAGCCAATGGTTCAGCAGCACAAAACCAAGAAGAATCGCCAGCCATGCTGAGGCTGCCCACACAAACCTTACTCTCAGGAAAACGCACAGGCAGAAGGTTACCAGCAGCAGACCGGGGTAATAGCTGGTTCTGACCAGTTCGTTTCCCATGATGATCATCGCAAGGATACCCGCGGCGCCCAGCACCATCATGAACGCCGTCACCGGCTGATACACCCCTTCGAACCAGGAGGCGGTTGAAACCCAGTAGAAAAGGGCGACTCCGGGCAGGATTATCGCGAACCTTATAACCATGAAAGCTGCGGCGCCTTCAGGGTAGACCTGATGATCAAGCACGGAGAACAGCGCGTAAAGAGCGGTAAGGATTCCAAGGGACACCCGTATCCGGGGAAGCGCATCAAGGTAGTAATCCCTGCGGAACTGTTCCTCCATGGGCTTCCAGCCACCCGTGAACGACAGAGTCAGTTTCTTCAGCAGCGGCGGTTGCATCAGCCGCTGTTACCTTTTTCTTCGATTTCCCTTGGATGAGGAGTCTTCACCACAAGGAAAGTGGTTCCGGTTTCCGAGCCGTTGAAGATCCGCATGGGAGTCTGATAGGCCACAGGTACCAGATCTCCGGATTCGGCTTTCTGCGCCACTCCGTCAAGCACAATTTCCATTTCGCCTTCAAGTACAATTACATGAACATTGGAGTTGGCCTTGTGCAGGGGCACTTCCTGCCCGGGAAGGAGGGCGATCTGCATCAGCAGAAGATGACTCTCGTCAACCACCGCCCTGCGCCCGAAGGCCTCGGATGAGTATGGCGCATCGGCAAGCAGCCTGTTCATGTTCTGACTTCCTTTACAATATGAGGAACCTCCCTGCCCCTGTTGAACGCTTCCATGTTCACCTCCCGGGCTTTGGCGGGAACCCTCTCCTCTATGGCCTTTTCCCAGGCGGAAACCTCGATTCCGGGAATCAGGGTGGATGCCGCGCCGAGCAGGGCTACATTCACCACCTTGTAGTTGTTCAGCTCCTTCGCGATGAACAGCACCGGAACCTCGGTACAGGGAATGCCTTTCTCTTCTATCAGAAGGTCCACATCGGGATACTCGGCGGCGCCGGTGTTCACCGTCATCGGGTTGATGCGGATATCCGCGGAGACCAGCCTCCCCTTCGGAGAAAGAAAGTGCGCCCAGCGAAGACCCTCCATCTTCTCCAGTGAGAGAATCAGGTGGGCGGTACCCTGTTCCACCAGGACGCTGTACACCTTATCCCCGAACCTTACATGGCTGGAAACACTTCCCCCCCTCTGGGCCATGCCGTGCACTTCACTTTTCTTCACATCGAAACCGCTGTTCCAGGCGGCGGCGCAGATCACTTCGCTGGCAAGAAGAATGCCCTGACCCCCGGTTCCGCACAGAATAATGTTGGTTGTACCCTCCATCAGACCACCCCCTCGAGATCCTTGCTCAGGGCGCCCACCGGGCAAACCTGAACACACAGATTGCAGTTGGGCCAGCAGTGCATTTCACTTATTGCGGGTACTCCCGCTTCCGGGTCCCAGCTTATGGCCGGGCAACCCAGCCTCAGGCATGCTTTGCAGTGCACGCATTTATCCGGGTCGTGGGCCGCGACGGATTTTCTGAGAGGCTTGTAGGCCATGATGCACGGACGCCGGGTGATGATAACGCTGAGTTCCGGAGCCTGTGTTTCCTCTTTCAGAACCCTTTTCATCTCCTTGAGGTCATGGGGATCAACCACGACGATTCTGTTGACACCGCATGCTTTCACCATCTCGACCAGGTCAAGGACCGGTGCGGGTTTGCCCTGCAAAGTGCGGCCCGTGGTGGGATTCTCCTGGCCTCCGGTCATGGCGGTAAGGCTGTTGTCCATGATCATCACGGTGCCGGTGTTTCCGTTGTAAACCATGTCAATCAGCCCCGTTATTCCGGAGTGAACGAAGGTGGATTCACCGATGGCTGCCACCAGTCTGGGCATTTCCATCCCCTCAAGCGCTTTCTCGATTCCAGCCAGAACTCCCACCGCGGCCCCCATGCATACCGTGGTTTCCAGGGCGTTGTAGGGGGGCATCAGACCCAGGGTATAGCAGCCTATGTCACCCGTGGAACTGAATTTCATTCCAGCCATGGTGTGAAAGGCTCCCCGGTGCGGACAACCCGGGCAGAGCGTGGGAGGTCTTCCCGGGAGCGCTGTGGCCTGAATCGGGGTTTCTATAACGCTTTCGGGCTTCAGCGCTTTGCGAACCAGTTCGGGATTCAATTCTCCTTCGTTGGGAACCAGGGCCTTGCCCCGGGCGTCGATGAGGAACCGGCTTCTTATGCTTTCCTCGAGGTACGGCTCCCCCTCCTCGATTATCACAATCCTGCCGACACTCCGGATGAAATCCTCAATGATCTTCCAGGGCAGAGGATTCGTGAGGCCGAGTTTAAGAACGCTGGCTTCCGGGTATACCTCCCTCACATACTGGTAGGAAATGCCGCTGGTAATCACGCCCACTGAAGTGTCACGCATTTCAACCCGGTTCAGAGAGCTTCCGTCGCCCCACTCCGAAACCTTCTTCAACCGCTCCTCCACCCGGGTGTGCATCTTTCGGGCGTTTGCGGGAATGGGAACACGCTTTGCTATGTCTTTCGTGTAGCCCTTCACGGGGATTTCCTTTCGGTCTCCCACCTTTGCCAGGCTTTTCGAATGACATATCCTGGTGGTTACCCTGAGAAGAACCGGGGTGTCGAACTCCTCGCTAATCTCAAACGCTTCCCTGGTGAAATCCAGAGCTTCCTGGCTGTCCGAAGGCTCCAGCATCACCACCTTCGCCGCCCGGGCCATGAGCCGGTTATCCTGTTCGTTCTGGGAGGAGTGCATGCCAGGGTCGTCGGCGCTTACAACCACGATTCCCCCGGTGGCTCCAATGTAGCTCAGGGTGAAAAGAGGGTCTGCCGCGACATTGAGCCCCACATGCTTCATTGCGGAAAGCACCCGGGCGCCGGCAAAGCTGGCGCCGGCCACCACCTCGAGGCTTACTTTTTCGTTGGGTGCCCACTGTGCGTTTATCTCGGGGTAGTGTTCCCCGACGGTTTCCAGTATTTCGGTGGAGGGTGTTCCCGGGTACGCGGCGGCGAAGTGCGCCCCGCTTTCCCAGGCCCCCCTGGCAATTGCCTCATTGCCTGAGAGGAACAGTGTTCCCGATCTCACCTGGTTCAGCTTCTTCACCATTGTTCGCCTTTCCTGTCAGATGTATGTCCGTTCAGCCTCCACGCCGTCCATCACCCGGAGAACGCCTCTTGCCAGAGCTTCAAGCTCGGCTTCTCCTGGGAAAACCATCACTCCGGCGATGAAGGAAAGATGGTCCTGCAAAACCCCTGTAAGCCATTCGTTGTTGGCCATGCCTCCGGTTATCACCACGGCGTCCACACGACCTGAAAGGGCCGCCGCCATGGCTCCCGCCTCCTTGGCCATCTGGTACGCCATGGCCCGAAGCACGAGATCCGCCTGCCTGTCTCCCTCGAGAACCATCTCCCGAACCGCGAGCAAATGCTCTTTGCCGAGATATGCCAGCAGGCCGCCCTGCTTCAGGAACATCGTTTTGAGCTGGCTTTGGGTGTACTCACCGCTGAAGCAGAGTTTCAACAGGCCTGTAAGAGGAAGCCCGCCGGTGCGTGTACTGCTGAAGGGGCCTCCGTCATTGGCGTTGTTGGTGTCCACCATTCTTCCGCGCTTCAGGGCATTCACGCTGACACCGCTGCCCAGGTGCATCACGATCATGTTGAGCTGGGAAAGCGGCCTTTCCAGAGCTTCCGCAGCCTTGTATGCCACCATGCGTATGTTGAGGGCATGGCTGAGGCTGACCCGGGGAAGAAGGGGGTGGCCGCTGAATCTGGCCACTTCCTCCATTTCGTCAACACATACCGGGTCTACAAAGTATGCGGGTATGCCTTCCCGCGAAGCAAGGGACCACGCAATGGGCGCGCCCAGGTTTGATGGATGGTCTGCCTGAAGGGATGAGCCCTCCTGGATGTCGGCCAGGAGTTTCTCTGTTACCCTGTAGGTTCCGCTGGCCAGGGGTTTGAATGTTCCACCCCTTCCCACCACCGCCGCCAGTTCGGAAATCCGGTGTCCCTTCCGTTCCAGTGCCTCAAGCACCAGGTTCTTTCTGTGATCCAGCTGTCCGAATGTGGAGCCCATTGATGAAAGCTCTTCCGGATCGTGGTGAATGTTCTCCTCGAACACAGGGACCGCATCGCGGAAGAGACCGATTTTAGTCGATGTGCCGCCGGGGTTTACCGCAAGGATCATACGATCAGTCATGCCCGCCTCCAGACACGACAACCCCAAGCGCCAGGGAATTGAGCTTTGTTTCAGGGGTATCCGAGCGGCTGAGCATGACTACCGGAGCCGCGGCGCCCGCCACCAGACCACCCACCTGGGCGTTGGTCATGTACATGAATGCCTTCGCGAAAATGTTGCCGCTGGCTATGTCCGGCGTCACGAGTACATTGGCTTTCCCCGCCACTTCCCCGGTCATGCCCTTGATTGCCGCCGCGTCGGGATCCATGGCGCCGTCTACCGCCATGGGACCGTCCATGTGAATTCCCGGTATGCCCCGTTCCGCCAGCTCCTTCCAAAGAAGGGTTTCCGGCATTTTGTCGTTTACGGCCTCGATGGCCGCCATAAGAGCCACCCTTGCGGAATCAGCGCCAAGGCGCCTGATCACGAAAGCCGCGTTGCGAACAATATCCATGGCCTGACCGGCGTCGGGTCTTATGTTCATTCCACCGTCGGTGATGGCCACAAGCCTATCCTGTCTGGGAACATGCACCACTGCGACATGGCTCAGGATTCCGCCGGTTCGAAGGCCCAGTTTCTCATCCAGAACCGCCTTCAGGAAAGTGGAAGTTTTGAGAAG
>CAZUXA010000006.1:16215-121424 GCA_964624405.1 uncultured bacterium
CTCTCCAGAGCGGCTTGTCTGATTTCTTCGAAACTTCCGTACAAAAGTCACCTCCTGGCTGATCGAGCCCCGGGACACAAGATATGGAAACCTATTATTATTCCCATCTTCCGTTTGTGCAAAGCCGAAGGGAGCTATTCTTGTCACTTCCGAGTCTGTGGGGCAGTTGCGGGGCGGTGATATTCGACTTCGACGGCGTACTTGCCGACAGCGAACCCTTTTACAGAAACACCTGGAATGACGTGCTCCAGCCGGCCGAACCAATACCCGAAGAGGAGTACTGGTATCGATGGTCCTTCATGGGCGAGGCGGAACAGCACCTTTCGGAGATGGGTTTCAGCGAGTCGCAGCAGCGGGCTCTCAAAACTGTTCAGAAAAAACTGTACGGAAACCTCTGCCGAGCCGGAGCTGTTCCCCTCTTCCCTGAATCCCCGGCTCTTCTGGAATGGGTGCTTGACAGAAAACCATGCATCATCGCTTCAAACACCGACTCTGAACTTGTTTCCGAGGTCCTTCAAAGAGGGGGAGCTCCATCCCCGCCTATAGTGGGCGGAGAGGGAATGAAACACAAACCCTTCCCCGACATCTTTTTGAAAGCGTCGGACCTTCTGGGTTTTCCCCCCGAAGAATGCCTTGTCGTGGAAGACGCCTGGAAGGGCCTGAGAGCCGCGGCTTCCGGCGGCTTCCCCGCAATTCTTGTCCGAAACCAGCGGAATTTCCGCTTCCCCGCCGTAGCGGATGGAGAAGCGAATGGCCTGTCCGACCTTCTTCACCAGTGGAAGGCGGGCCATGACCGGTGACCTCGTATTGATGAACCCCTTCTGGGTTCCACTGGCCATGACCATTCTGGGGCTTACCGCGGCTTTCTTCGGAGGAAGGCTGGTGGGGCTGGTTCTGGCTGTAGCGGGTTTTGCCTTCGGGCTTGTTTACGGGCCGGCCATGGCAATTGCCATCACCACAAACCAGGCCTTCATCCGGGTTTCACCATGGGTTTTCGCCATACTGTTCGGGGTTCTTTCAGGGTTTCTGGTCAGGATAGCTCTTTTTCTCGCAGGAGCGCTGCTTGCCGCAGCCGCGGTTTTCAGTTTCGCATATCCCCCGTCACTGCTTGCTGTTGTGGTTGCCGCTGTTCTTGGAGGCGCCCTGGTCTGCTTCTTCCGGAAAGCTGTTTTCGCGGTACTCTCCGCTGCTTTCGGCGGCATTCTCGCCGCTACAGGTGCTGTGAACCTTGTAGCCAATGTTTCAGTTTCCGTTGGGGTTATGGGATACTTCGTATCAGTAGTCATTCTCTTCATTCTCGGTCTTCTCGTTCAGCTCAGGGATCTGCGGATAAAGAAACCCCGGGCCAGACGAAAACGGAGGTAGTTGCCGCATGAGTCAGCGGATTATTGACATTCTTCTGGTTGCCCTTGTACTGGCCTCACTGAAGGGGCTTTTTGAACTCACTCGGGTTCTTCTTCGGCGTTTCATTTCCCTTCTGGAAAAGCGGGGTCGTCCTCTCAACAGAGACTCCGCAATACAGTGGGGCATGGGATCACTGCTGGCCGGTCTGTTGCTGTTGCCTTTCTTCACATCAATACTGGCGATATTCGATAATAGAAGGCTTGCCGGAGGTATTGTCCTGCATCTCATTCTTGTTGCGGTTTCCATAGTGCTGTTCAGTTTCGCGGAAGACCTTATCAGAATCTTCAACAACTGCCCCATTCGCAAGGGGGGGATGCTTTCAGTTTCCGCTCATCTGAAAAGGATGGCGCCGGTCATCATGGTTTTCTGGGCAACAGGCTTTCTGCTCCTCAGCCCCATTTTCTACAGCGCGCTTTCTGTTCTTGTGGTTGTTTTCTACATCGCTGTGCTTCACGGACGCAGGAGGGACTGAGGCTGGAAGTGCCGAGTGATATTTCCGTACTGCATTTGATCACCAAGCTTGCGGTGGGCGGCGCGGGAATGAACACACTCATCTCCTGCCGCGATCTCAATTCCAACGGTTTCAGATCGGAAATCGCCACCGGGCCCGAGCAGCCTTCCGAGGGGAACTACTTTCATCTCGCAGACGCTTTCGGAATAAAAGCCACGGTTGTTCCGCACCTTGTGTGGCGGATTTCACCCCTGAACGATCTGCTTGCGCTTTTTGAACTTGTGCGGATCATGAACAGCGGCGATTTCGATATCGTTCATACCCACGGTTCGAAGGCCAGAATTCTGGGCAGGCTGGCTGCCAGGCTCTGCAGATATTCTCCGGAAGTCGTGCAGACCTTTCACGGTTGGCCCTTCGATCAGGATATGAGCCTTCCGGTTCAACTGGCACTATCATCAATGGAGAAGCCGGGGTTCCGCCTGGCCCGGGCTTCGGTGGCGGTCACACCGGAGGATATCTTCAAGGGGGTTTCCTGGGGTATCGGCAAACCCCACGATTACTCCCTGATTCGAAGCGGAGTCGAACTCGCCCGGTTCAAGGCGTTCCGCGGAAAATCCGCTGAGGCAAGAAGAAAACTTGGTCTCCCGCCGGATTGTCCGCTGGTAGGCAGTGTTATCCGGCTTGCGCCAGTGAAGAATCCGGAGCTGCTGCTGCGTGTGGCCGGGAGTGTTGTGAAGAGAATCGCCAACTGCAGGTTTGTGATCATAGGAGACGGCCCCATGAGGGCGGAGGTTGAGCGTATCGTCGAAACCCGGGGGCTTTCATCCTCGGTTCTGCTGGCGGGGCACCGGGAGGATGTCGAGGAACTTCTGCCGGCATTCGACGTGTTTCTGATCACATCCAGAAGCGAGGGCATGCCAAGGGTCATGCTTGAAGCCCTTTCGGCTGGAGTGCCGGTGGTATCCACTGATGTGGGCGGAGTCTGCGAGCTTCTCACCGGTGAACGGAACGGACTTCATTGTCCCGCCGGTGACGAGGAAGCCCTGTGCGCTTCGGTTGTGAAGCTGCTTATGGATCCGGAGCTGAAAAACCGTCTTCTGGAGCATACCGATACCGATCTTCAGCCCTTCTCAGCGGAAAAGATGGTTGAAGACCTCAGGGATTTGTACAAATGGCTGGCGGAAACGACGGGCCGGTAGCCGGCCCGTCGGGTATGGCTCTTGAGCTGTTCAGGGTGCCTCGATGGCCTCCACCGGGCAAACCGCCGCGCACGCTCCGCAATCAATGCATGTTGCCGGATCGATCGAGTATTTGTCTCCCTCGCTGATGGCGTCGACCGGGCATTCGCTCATGCAGGCACCGCAGGCGATGCATGCATCCGTGATTTTGTAGGACATTGCTACCTCCTGTTTGGGACGATGGATACGATATGACACCCACGATTGATGTCAACGGGAATTCTTTTTGAGAATCGCAAGAATCCGGTCCAGTTCATCAAGGGTTGCGTACTCTATCTCTATGCTTCCCCTGCCCCCGGCATCCCTGATCCTCACCCTGGTACCGAGAACCCTTTGAAGGCTTTCCTCAAGCCTGGAAACCTCGGAAGACGCAACTTTCGGCTTTTTTCTTCTTGCTTTTTCCCCGGTGCTTTTCTGGTTTCTTACAAGCTCTTCAAGGTTCCTTACGCTCATTCCCCTGTGTACCGCAATTCCAGCGGTACGAATGATCCTGGTTTCATCGGAGAGCCCGAGCAGTGCCCTGCCATGTCCCATTGAGAGCTGTCCCGTCCGAAGCATGGCCCGCACCTTTTCCGGCAACTCCAGAAGCCTTTGAAAGTTGGCGACCGTGGACCTGTCAAGGCCAACCTGTCTTCCCAACTCCTCCTGGGTCAGGCTGAACTCATTGCAGAACCTGTGAAAGGCTTCGGCTTTCTCCATGGGGTTTAGATCAGATCTCTGAATGTTCTCCACCAGGGCCAGGGCAAGCATCTGGCGGTCATCCGCCTCTCTGAGAATAGATGGTATCTCGCTTAGCCCAGCCATCACCGAAGCCCGAAGCCTTCTTTCTCCCGCGATCAGCTGGTATCTGTCCTGCGCCCTTCTCAGGACGACAGGCTGCAGAACCCCCTGGGCCCGGATGGATTCACTGAGGGATTTCAGGTCATCGTCTATCCAGTCCACCCTGGGCTGAAAGGGGTTCGAATCTATGAGATTCACGGAAATCATGGCCGGGGTTCCAATCCTGTTACCATCCTGCGGGATGTCTGGAAGCAGAGCTTCCAACCCCCTTCCCAAAGCTTTTTTCGCCTTTTCCTTCACCTGTCCATCACCTCCCGGGCAAGGCTGAGGTAACTGCCGGCGCCCTTGGAGTATGGGTCATAAAGAAGAGCCGGTTTTCCATAGCTTGGAGCTTCACCGAGTTTGACATTTCTGGGTATCGTGGTACGAAACATTGATTTACCGAGATGAGCCCTGGCCTCTTCGTAGACCTCCCTGCTCAGTTTGAGCCGGGAGTCATACATGGTGACCACGACACCGAACAACAGAAGCCTTCTGTTCCAGGCGGAACGAACCCTCGCAATTGTTTGAAGAAGATGTGAAAGCCCTTCCAGGGCGTAATACTCGCTTTGCACCGGAAGGATGACGCCATCCGCTGCCACAAGCCCGTTAATGGTGAGAAGCCCCAGGGAAGGAGGACAGTCTATCAGAACATATTCATACTGCTCCACGCTGCCCTTGAGAGCCTTGTCAAGAAAATACTCACGGTTCTGCTGAGAGGCGAGCTCGATCTCCAGCCCCGCCATATCCGTGGTGCCCGGAACCAGAAAGAGGCCTTCGACCTCGGTTTTCATCACAAGTTCATTCAGAGGTCTGCTTCCGGCGGTCAGCGAGTGAACTCCTCCGATGCCTCCGAGGGGCACACCGAGCCCGCTGGTGGCATTGGCCTGCGGATCAAGGTCGATGATCAGAACGTCCTTGTTGTTCACAGCAAGGCTGGCCCCAAGGTTGATGACGGTAGTCGTTTTCCCGACGCCACCCTTCTGATTCGCAACGGCAATAATGCGGGTCATCCCCCCCCATTCCTTCGTGGTTTCTTCGCTCCGGGATGGCGATACTGCACCATGAACCCCGGGCGGTCAAGGGGAGGCATCGGCAGTTTCTTCACAACCTTGTCCCCGGGAATATCTTCCGGCGAGACAACTCTGGTTGTCAGACTGAATCCCCCGGGCGTAATCGCAGCAAGCCTTTCCGAAAGGGTGTTTGCTGCCTCCACCGCCCTGGCGGTAAAAACGGCTTCTTCCTCGGTGAAGGGAGGCAGGTATTCCAGCCTCGAACGAATGACCCGGATGTTTTCCAGTGCCATCACATCCTTTACATACATCAGGAACAGGCTTCTTTTCCTTCTGCTTTCAACAAGATCAACCCGGAACCCGAACAACCCGAGAACTATTCCCGGGAATCCGGCGCCACTGCCGATGTCCACCACCAGCCGAGCCTGGCCAAGAAATGGAATGTACGCTGCTGACTCAAGGATGTGCCTGCTCCAGAGCCTTTCCTTCTCCCGGGGTCCGACAAGGTTTCCGAACCGGCCGCCCAAGGATCGATGAAGAATTGCCGCGAAATCATCAAGCTTCTCGATGAAACCTTCCGTCGGTTCCACTCCGAGAAGCGCCATTTGATCTGAAGCGTCAGGGGGAACATGTTTCACGTGGAACATCCTTGTGCCATGGCATAAATCGTAAGTACCTCCATGTCCGCCGCCTTTACTCCCGGCAATCCGAATGCCTCTTCCAGAGTTTCCGGGTTGCCGGCCTCTATTGCCTGCACCGCCTCGAAGGATATGCCTGATTTCCGGAAACCTGCGGGTACGGGTCTGTTCCAGTGCTGCCTGGCCGCAAGATACCGCCTGTCCTGCCTTCGCACATAGCCCTTGTACTTCTCGTGGATGATGGCTGCCTGAACTGCTTCTTCATCCAGTTCCCTAAGCGCGGAGCACCGTGCCTCCAGGCATTCTCTGGTGATTTCCGGCCTTCTGCAGAGACTGTTCAGCAAAGGCTCGGACAGAAGCAGCCCCGCCTTTTCGTACTGCTCCTCAAAGCGCTGAACTCCCGACAACCTTGTTCCCCGCAGAACTCCAAGCTTGACTCCGAGCGAATTCATTCGCAGGTGAGCATTGTCCTGCCTCAGATGCAGCCTGTTCTCCGCCCGGCTGGAGAACAGTCGGTAGGGTTCATCAATTCCCTTTGCAACCAGGTCGTCCACCATCACTCCGAGGTAGCTGCTCCTTCTGTCCGGAGTTTCAGCGGAGAATCCAAGGGCGACTCTGGCAGCGTTTGCTCCGGCGAGCAGGCCCAGTGCCCCTGCCTCTTCATATCCCGAGGTACCAAGAATCTGCCCGGCTGCGAACAGGTTGTCTGTGCCCCTGAGCATGAGTGTCGCGCCGAACTCTCCCCAGGCAAGCCTTGAATACTCTACGGCGTACCCGAAAGCCGCTATCTCCGCTTTTTCGAAACCATCAATGCTTCTCAGCATTCTGTATTGAACATCCTGCGGCATGCTTGTGGAAAGCCCGTTGATGTAGGAAAGCCGTGATGTTTCAGATACCGGTTCGATATGAATCGGGTGAGAATGTCTTTCCGGAAACTTCATGACCTTGTCTTCGAAGCTGGGGCAGTATCTTGGCCCCACACCGCCGATTCTCTTCCCTATAAGTGGAGACCGTCCGGCGTTTTCCCTTACCGCTTCGGCGGTTCTTCTGTTAGTCCTTGCAAGGTGGCACTTCTTCAGCGATCGAACTCCCTCTTTGCTGTCCAGGCTGAACCGGTAACGAACATCGTGATCGTCCTGAATCTCAAGGGCATCGGTCCTGATGGTGCCGGTTACAACCCTTGGTGATGTACCCGTTTTGAACCGTTCCACGTGGAACATGGTCTTCAGGTACGAATCCAGAAGTCTTGAAGAAAGCCCTCCGTACCTTCCGCCCGGCCACTTCTCCCCTCCCATGAACAGAACACCGCCAAGGTACGTTCCGGTGGCCAGTACAAAGGCGTCTCCCGGAACGATACCTCCATCGGACAGCTCTGCTCCCGTGAAGAAATCCGGACCCCCCCGGAGGGCGACCACCAGGCCCTTCACGATTCTGATTCCCGATCTGTCCAGCATTTTCCGCATAAACAAGGGGTAGCACAAAGAGTCAGCCTGAACCCGTGGACCCCACACCGCCGGGCCTTTTCTCATGTTCAGCATGCGAAACTGAAGCGATGTCTCGTCTGCTCCGGCTGCCATGGCTCCGCCCAGGGCGTCGATCTCTCGTATCAGTGTTCCCTTTGCCACGCCTCCCAGCGCGGGATTGCAGGGCATCAGGGATATCGCGTCGGGTTCGGCGGTTACAAGCACAGCCGATGCACCCGCCCTCTTTGCCGCAAGGGCGGCCTCTACCCCCGCGTGTCCGCCGCCTATCACAACTACCGTCTTACTTGCCGACACACAGAACGCTCAGCGCCCTTTCAACAGCGTGCAAACCGTGTCTGCAGCCAGTGAGTTCCTCAACAGCGGCTTCAGCCTCTCCAAGCAGTGAAGCGGCAATTGCCGGTTCTTCAATTACATGCCGATTGGCTTCTCGAATCAATGCGGCGATTTGCATCGCCTTTTCTTCAATTGGGACAATGCTCCTGAGAAACAGCTTTTCTTTCAAAGCAGCAATCCCCTCTCCTGTAACGGATGAGAGCCTCAGTCCGCTGATTTGGTGGGTATCGCTCTTTGAAACCGCTTGAATCAGCCTTTTGCTTTTCCCTCTGAGAAGAGCCGGAGCATCTTTCCCGTCAGGGGACAGCCATACAATGGTGTCGTGCTCCGTAATCATTTCCATAACAGTTTCCAGCGCATCTCTGTCTATTCCCTCTCCCCCGAAACCGGGAGTATCGATCAGAATGAAACGCCTTTCTCCGATTCTCAGCTCTGTTCTGGCTCCGTCTCGGGTGGTTCCGGGCTCTGGGTGCACCAGGGCAATGCTCTTTCCGCCGAGTGTATTGAAAAGTGTGGATTTTCCCGCATTCACCGGGCCCGATATGTAAACCGATTCCGTCCTTTGAATTCTGTGCATGTTTTTCACCAGCATATCCGCTTCCCGCATGCACCTTAGAAAGACATCATCGTTTTCAACGGAGGATAGGCATGCCTCGTCCTGAAATTCGATTTCTCCCTCCAGCGCTTCAAGCGCCGAACCTATTTCTGTCTGAAGCCTGATAAGCCCCGAGGGAATCGGCTCCGTCTCTGTTCCGGTTTCCACCGCTGCTGCCAGAGCAAAGATCTCATGGTCCGAAAGCTTTCCGTTCTTCCATGCCCTTGATGTGAACTCTCCGGGGAGTGCCGGTCTGGCGCCGGCATCGATAAGCACGGTGTATACCGCCGAAACCCTTTCGGGAATGCCATGGCATATAAGCTCTACCATTTCCTCGCCGGTATAACTTTTTCCAGGGGGCCATCCCAGGGCCACCATGTCTCCCCCATTGGGAAAGCTCAGCCTGGCCCTTCTCATTCCTTTCAGTCTTCCCCTGGTCAGACCGGCTGCGCATTCCACCAGGGAGGAACACCCTTGTCCGGACAACCGTATGACTGCCAGGGCGGATAGCCCGTGCGGAGTGGCGATTGCGGCAATTACATCATTCGCTGCGGTCACCGGGAATCAGCGGCCTCCAGTTTCTTCTTGATTATCTCCTGATGCGCCATGGTGAGCAGGTTGTATATCATCCAGTAAAGGTTGAGCCCCGCGGCGAATTTCATGAATATGTAGCTCATGAAAACCGGCATAAGGTACATCATTCCCTTCTGCTGCTGCATCGCCGCGGAACTCATGCTCTGTTGAACAATCATGAATGCCCCGGTTATCAACGCCATGAGCCCTATACCTTCAAGCCCGAGAATCGGAGCCCCAAAGGAGAGAATCAACTCGGGCCTTGAGAGGTCTGTTATCCAGAGAATGAATGGAGCGCCCCTGAGTTCGACAGCGTTTCCAAGAACCCGGTACATGGCAAAAAAGACCGGCATCTGAAGAATCATTGGAAGACATCCGCCAAGCGGATTGGCCCCGGCATCCTTGTAAAGCTTCTGCATTGCCTGCTGCTGTTTCTGGGGATCGCCGGCGTGCTTCTTCTGAATTTCCTTTATGGCCGGAGACAGCCTCTGCATCTTCTGCATGGCCACAAAGCTCTTCTTCGTAAGAGGCATCATTATCAGCTTCAGTGTAATGGCAAGAATAATTATACGAAGTCCCCAGTTTCCTATGAAAGACAGAACCCTGTCAAGGTAGAGAAAAATGAGTTGCGCCAGCTGTCTTATCACAGGAAATCCGAAATCCACCATGTTCGCCGTATCGCTTCCAAGTGAGCTTAGAAGTGTATAGCTCACAGGTCCGGCATAAACCGTTACTCTTCCTGTTTCCAGGGATATCTCCGGGGAACCTCCCTCTCCAGGCGACACAAAACCGTTGACCCTCTCCCGGTTCTGTGGCAGCAGAATTATGCAGAAGTATCTGGAAGCCGCCGCAACCCACCTGCTGTTGCCGGTGGCGGTCAGTTCGTCGAGGGATGGAGCCTTTTTCCTGTTCATTTTGTTGGTATGCCAGTAGGCGGAGTAGTACTGCCTGAGGTCGGTGTTGACTTCCGTTACCGGAATTGCCCCGGACTGCACGGTGACCCTTCCCGACATGTTCTCTTCGGTAACATCAAACGAGTAGGAACCAGGCCTGAAAGTGTAGGTCCGGGTTGCGCTGCCGGATAGAAAAGTGATTACCGTCTCTTCGGTAACCGTAACGGTATCTGCGCAATCCGAGACAAATGCTATTCTCTCTCCGTCTCTTCCCCTGGCCTCAAGCCATGGTTCAGCAGCCAGGTTCACCTGGTTATCACGGGATTCTCCCGCAAGATCCGGAAACCTCATCAGAGACCATCGGGTAACGGCTCCACCCCGGGTTGATATTGAAGCATCAACCATCAGTGAGCCTTCGTCCATGATTTGCACGACTATTTCCCGGGTTTCCTGGCCGGTGGCCGTAACCTCTGTGTACAAATCGGGCTGGTCGTTCTGAGTTGCAGATTCATCAGTTGTTGCTGTGAAATCCTCCGCGGAAAAGGCGCTGACATCCTCCGCCGGTGCCTGTGGTGGCGCGGATGCAGATCTGGGGCTGGCAAGAAACCAGCTCAACACAAGAACCGCCATCATCAGTGAGGCTGCTAGAAGCATTCTGGACTGGTCACTCATCTGCATTGTGTTCGTCCTCCGGTACGGGGTCGTATCCTCCGCGATTCCACGGGTTGCATCGAAGTATTCTTGCTATGGCAAGCCTGGCCCCCTTAATGGCGCCATATCTATCAACAGCTGTTCTTGCGTAGGTGCTGCATGTCGGCGTAAACCTGCACGATTCGGGAAGCAAGGGGGAAACAAACCTCCTGTAAACATCAATTGCCCAGAGAAGAAGCCTCTTCACGCCGACGGTTTCCAATCATGTCCATGAAGTCATCTCTGAGAGAAACCCAATCTATCTCCCGGAGCTTCATCAGTGGCGCAACAACAGCATCAATACCAACGCATCCTGATGCGTTTTCAATTGCCAGTTGCCTGAGTCGTCTTCTGAAAAGATTTCTTGCTACCGCGTTTCCCGACTTCCTCGAAACGGAAAACCCCAGGCGTATAACGCCCAGGGTGTTTCCGCAATACCTCGCTCTGATCACCTTGCCCTTGAATCGCCTTCCTGACTGGAACAGTCTGACGAATTGCCGGGTTTTCTTAAGGGTATATCTTGAGGCTCCGGTTCCTCCAGACCTAGGGGACCAGTCTCTTGCGGCCCTTCCTTCTTCTGGCATTGAGAACCTTCCTGCCGCCCCGGGTGGCCATTCTGGCCCTGAACCCATGCTTCCTCGCCCTGGAGGTTCTGCTGGGTTGATAGGTTCTTTTCATTACCCCGTTCCTTCTAAGAACTATGCCGGCGGCTTTGCGCCCCGGAAACATCCGCGTGTAAATGGAAGCGGAATCTTACTATTCGAGCGCGCTCTTGTCAACCTTCATTCCGCACTTGTCATTGCGAAAGAAATCAACATGTTTTGGGCTGTTACCAAATGGCATTCTTCTCATGCTTTTGTTATGCAAGTGCTTGCCTGAACCCGGGGAGTGTTGAAAACCATGTTGATTCCTTCTGACACCGTTGTCCGCAAAAGCCTTACAAAGATCACTCAGCTTCTTCGATGAGCCTCTCACCAGAGTCCGCCTGGAACGAGTGCCTGAACAGGGCCCGGGAAGGGCTCGGTCTTGACACTTTCAACTCGTGGCTTGCGGGTTCGCGTTTCGTCAGTTTTCAATACGACACTTTCATCGTGGAATTCAAGGATGACTTTACAGCAAAATTCGTTCTGGCGCATTTTTCAGAGCAGCTTCGCGGAATCCTTTCCGAACTGCTGTACTGCCCCGATCTTCACTTCCGGGCGGTGTCCACCTCAAGGAACATACCAATAAAGAGTGACTCACTTCTTCCGACAATGCTGCGCCCTTCCTATACTTTCGAGCGTTTCATCGTTGATGACAACAACAGGCTTGCCTATGCCACCGCCGAGTCGGTGGCAAAAAACATGGGTTCGGACATTGCAAATCCGCTTTTCATCTATGGCGGTGTCGGGCTTGGAAAAACACACCTTATCCAGGCTATCGCCCATTATGTGCAAACCCACCGGCCTGACCTTGTTTTCATGTACATCTCCAGCGAAGAGTTCGTGAACCGCCTCGTAGCTTCCCTGATGAACAAGAACACAATGGAGGAGTTTGATGTTCGCTTCAGGGATGTTCACTACCTTCTTATGGATGACGTCCAGTTTCTTGCAAAGAAAGAGGTTTCGGAACAGAAGCTGTTCCATATCTTCAACAACCTGTACCTTCAGGGAAGACAGATCGTACTAACATCGGATCGCCCCCCCCACGAGATCGAGCCCCTTGAGGAAAGGCTTGTTTCCAGATTCCAGTCAGGTATCATCGCCGACATAAAACCCCCTGGGCTTGAAACCCGGGTCGCAATTCTCTCACAGATCACAACAGAAAAATGCATCTCGATTGACAAAGAACATCTTTATTTTATTGCAGACGCGGTTAAATCTAATGTCAGACAGCTTGAAAGTATGATAAACCTCCTGGCAGTCCGTTCACAGATACAGAACATCTCCATTACCCGAGATCTTGTAAGAAGCCTTCTCGGCGAATTTCTCGGCGCTGGAACAAGACACCTCAACCCCGGCACTATAACTGGTGCCGTTGCGGAAGCCTTTTCCATCAACCCCGCTCTGATCAGGGGAAAGCAGAGAAAACGCGAAATCCTCATCCCTCGGCAGATAAGCATGCTGCTCATAAGAGAGCTTACTGACACTCCTCTTACAGAGATAGGCAGGTTCTTCACCGGAAGAGACCATTCCACGGTTCTCAATGCCATCGCGAGAATCAGGGAGCTTATTGCCGACAACCCCTCCCTGAAAAGAAAAGTTCAGGATATCCGCGAAAACATCCTGAACTGACATGTGGACAAGTCGCGTCTTCCCTGTTGACAAGCCTGTGCATTCCCTGTTCACAACAATCTTCCCCTTCTCCCTGTTGAAAAAGTTCTTTTCGTTCTCTCCTTTCCCACAGTTTTTCAACAAACTGATATTGTTCTCCCCCACCGCGGCAACCTGTCTTTTCAACAAATCCACATGTATAATTGTTGTGATTATTCTTATGCTGTTCTATCTGAGAAATCTGTAATCCTGTGGAAGGAGAGACGGGCATGGTGAAGCTTCTCGTTTCCTATGGTGATCTTCTTAAAGGTCTCAGCATTGTCGCCAACGCTCTTCCGCCGAAAACTAGTCTTCCTTCTCTCACCAATATTCTTCTTGAGACGGAATCGGACAGGCTCAGCCTTGCCGCGACAGACCTCGACACAACGGTCATCACATCCGTTCCAGCAACAATCAGCACTCAAGGCTCCGTGGCTCTTCCCGGCAAGAAACTCCTTGAGATTGTCAAGGAACTGCCCGGGGGAGATATCCATATCGGAGGCTCTGGAAGCAGGATCACCATTTCCTGCGGCAACAGCAGCTTCATCCTTGCGGGAAGCAGCAGAGACAGTTTTCCCTCTCTGCCATCCTCCGCAGAAGTTTCTTTCACCGAGCTTCCCCTTAAGGCTGTATCAGACGCCGTTAGAAAGACCGCCTTTGCCGTCGCGGCCGACGACTATCGGCCTGCGCTGAACGGCGCTCTCTGGAAGATGGACGCAAACGGTCTTGAAATGGTTGCCACGGATGGCCACCGACTCGCGCGGATGAGGCTCGCCGGGCTCGTTTCAGACAAGATCATGGAAGCCATCGTGGCGCCCAAGGCGCTGAGTCTTCTTGGCCGGCTTGGGGAGGAGGAGAATGTCTTCTTCGGTTCCCAGGGAACACAGATTTGCTTCAAATCCGGGGACACGGTGGTTTTCAGCCGAATAATCGAAGGCCCATACCCTCCTTACGAAAAGGTGATTCCGACGGACAACCCCTTTGTACTCACGGTCAACAGGGTTGATCTGATTTCCAGCCTGAGACGAATGCGTATAATCGCGAATCCCGCCACCCACCAGGTAAGGTTCACCCTCGAACCCGGCAAGATCATTCTGCAGGCGGAAAACACCGATGCCGGTGAAGCCAGAGAGGAACTCATCGCACGGTTTGACTCGGATGCCCAGCAGATAGCATTCAACGGGGACTTTTTGATGGAGATCCTGAAAAACATGGACAGCGAGTCCGTTGTTCTGAAAATTCGTGACGGCGGTACCGCTGTACTGATTGAAGAACTCGAGCAGGACTCCGGATCAGAGTACCTTGCCCTTCTGATGCCGGTTCGCCTGGCGACCCCCGCGTCGGTGTGACGAGAGGTTCTGCCGCTGGTGAGGAAAGTTGCCGATATCCTGAACTCGATGGGGTCGGAAACCGAATTCTCGGAGGGGGTGCTTCGCAGCAAGGCTTTGGTGTTCTGGTCTATGGCGGTGGGATCAACGCTGTCTGAAATGAGTGAACCAAACGGCTTCAAGGGAGACACGCTCATGGTGTCGGCACGGCATCCCGCGGTGTGCATGGAGTTGCGATCGAGGGAAAAGGGCATACTTCAGCGGATGAACACCCTTGCGGGCACCGTGCTTTTCAGAAGGATCGTGGTGAAACTATCCGATTTTCCACCGGAAAGGCTTGAAAAGGTTTGACAGAAAGAAACGAGTCCGTATACGGGGCTGAATCGATACAGGTTCTGGAAGGGCTGGATGCAGTCCGGAAGCGTCCCAGCATGTACATTGGATCCACCTCCAGTACCGGGTTGCACCACCTGGTCTGGGAGGTTGTGGACAACAGTGTGGACGAAGCGCAGGCTGGACATTGCGACAAAATCCTTGTTACGCTTCGGGCCGACGGAGGCGTTTCCGTTGAAGACAACGGAAGGGGCATCCCCACCGACATCCATCAGAAAACCGGACTGCCCGCTGTCCAGGTTGTTCTCACAACCCTTCACGCCGGAGGCAAGTTTGACGATTTGAGCTACAAGGTTTCCGGAGGTCTTCACGGAGTTGGGGTCAGTGTTGTGAACGCGCTCTCCTCATACCTTTCCGTGCGGATTGCCAAGGATGGAAAGCTTTACTGCCAGTCCTTCCAGAGAGGCAGGCCCCTGGCTCCCCTGTCCGAGATGCCGCTGGAGAACAGCTGGAGCCCCAGGGGAACCTCCGTGACCTTCATACCCGACGGAGAGATTTTTGAAACCACGGAGTTCAGCTTCGAGATATTGTCAACCCGCCTTCGTGAACTGGCATTTCTCAACAGCGGGCTTTCCATAATCCTCTGTGATGCACGAACCGGCGAGAAGCGCGAGAAAATTTTCAAATACCAGGGCGGTATCAGCTCGTTTGTTTCCTTTCTCAACGAGAACCGGTCGCCACTTCATGAAAACCCCATCTACCTCACCAGGGAAAGCACCACGGACGATGGGGGATACTTTCGGGCCGAAGTGGCCATTCAATACAACTCCGCGTACCAGGAAGATGTGTTCACCTTTGTCAACAACATCAACACCATTGACGGCGGAACACACCTGACCGGATTCAGGGCAGCCCTCACAAGATGCCTTAACGATTACGCCACCAAGAACGGAATGTTCAAGAAGGCCGATGAGAGTTTCTCCGGCAACGATGTCAGAGAGGGTCTGGCCGCGGTTATCAGTGTGAAGATCACGAATCCTCAGTTCGAGGGTCAGACCAAAACCCGACTGGGAAACCGGGAAGTCAAGGGTATAACGGAAAACGTAGTTTACTCCGGGCTTGAGCAGTTCTTTGAGGAAAACCCCGCCACAGCACGGAGAGTTGTTCTCAAGTGCCTTGATACCAGCGCGGCACGCCAGGCGGCCCGAAAGGCCCGGGAACTCACCCGAAGAAAGGGCGCACTGGAAACCGCTTCCCTGCCAGGAAAGCTGTCGGACTGCACTGTCAGAAATCCCGACGAAGCGGAACTTTTCATCGTTGAGGGCGACTCAGCGGGAGGCAGCGCCAAGCAGGGAAGAAAAAGGTACTTTCAGGCCATCCTTCCCCTGAGGGGAAAGGTAATCAATGTCGAAAAGGCTCCACTTCATAAAATATTGAATAACAATGAAATAAGAACAATGGTGACTGCTGTGGGAACGGGAATCGGGGCTGAGGACTTTGATGTTTCCCGCCTGAGGTACGGGAAAATCATCATCATGACCGATGCCGACATTGATGGCTCCCACATCAGAACCCTGCTTCTGACATTCTTCTACAGATACATGCCCGAGCTGATATCCAAGGGACACATTTACATAGCCCAGCCTCCACTCTATCAGGTTCGCTGGGGAAAGAACCGCAGGTACATATTTGACGACCATGACCTGAACGCGCTTCTTGAAACTCTGGAAGATCAGAAGGTAACCATGCAGCGCTACAAGGGTCTTGGTGAAATGAACCCGGAGCAGTTGTGGTCCACCACCATGAACCCCGAAACAAGAAAGCTCCTGAAGGTAAGAATGGACGACGCCGTCGAGGCGAACCATGTCTTTTCAACTCTGATGGGCGACGAAGTCGCCCCAAGGCGACGATTCATACTCGAACACGCCGGAGAGGTCAGAAATCTCGATGTCTGACGACGCAAGAATGCAGCCCGTAGAGCTTGAAGAGGAGATGAAACGCTCCTATCTCGACTATTCCATGAGCGTGATAGTCAGCAGGGCCCTTCCGGATGTCCGGGACGGCCTCAAACCTGTTCACCGGCGGATTCTCTTCAGCATGTACGAACAGAAACTCACCCACCAGAGGGGGTTCAAAAAGTCCGCAACCGTGGTGGGAGATGTTCTGGGCAAGTACCACCCGCATGGTGATTCATCAGTCTACGACGCCATGGTTCGAATGGCTCAGGGCTTTTCTCTGCGGCACCCCCTGGTTGAAGGTCAGGGCAACTTCGGTTCGATGGATGGCGACCCGGCAGCGGCATACCGGTATACCGAGGCAAGAATGTCAAGCATCGGCGAAGAGCTTCTCCGGGACATCGACCAGAAAACCGTGGACTTTCAGCCCAACTTCGATCAGAGGCTGGAAGAGCCAAAGGTTCTTCCCGCGGGGTTTCCGAACCTTCTGGTGAACGGTTCTTCCGGCATAGCCGTAGGCATGGCCACGAACATTCCGCCACACAACCTTAGGGAAATTATTGCAGCACTTCTACTTATGATAGCCGATCCGAACACCGGAGACGAGCGCCTGCTTCAGGTGGTGAAGGGGCCGGATTTCCCCACGGGAGCCCGGATCATGGGAACAGCGGGCATTCGAAAGGCCTACCTGACCGGACACGGAAGAATTGTGATAAGAGCGGCTTCCCACCAGGAAACCGTGTCCGGCCGGGAATGCATAATCGTTACGGAAATACCCTACCAGGTAAACAAGGCGAGGCTGATAGAAACCATCGCGGAGTTGGTGAAGGACAGAAAACTCACCGGAATCGCAGACCTTCGCGATGAATCAGACCGGGAAGGCACAAGAATCGTAATCGTCCTCAAGCGGGAAGCCATCGCGGATGTTGTTCTGAACCAGCTTTACAGGCACAGCGCAATGGAGATGTCCTTCGGGGCCAATATGCTGGCCCTGGTTAACAACGTACCGAAGCGGCTGACCCTGAGGGAGATGCTTTTTCACTACATCGAACACAGACACGAGGTTGTTCTTCGAAGAAGCGCCTTCCAGTTGGAAAAGGCCGAAGCCAGAGCGCACATACTCGAAGGGCTTCTGATAGCCCAGGACAACATCGATGAAGTGGTGCGGATCATTCGCGGCTCGGCCACCCAGGAAGAGGCAAAGGCTGGTCTTATGGCCTCTTTCTCCCTTTCCGAGGTTCAAGCCCAGGCAATTCTCGACATGCGTCTTGGCAGGCTTACCGCCCTTGACAGAAACGCACTTCGACAAGAGCTTCTTGAGCTCACCGATAGAATTCAGGAGCTCAAGGCTCTTCTTGCCAGCAGGGAAGCAAGGCTCGAGCTGGTGGCCGAGGAGCTGCGGCAGGTTGACGGCAAATGGGGCGAAGTCCGCCGAACTCATATCTCCCCCAACAACGCCGATGACCTGGAAGACGAAGACATGGTTCCCGACGACCCAATGGTAATAATGCTCTCCCACAAGGGCTACATAAAAAGGCTTTCCGTTGACACCTGGCAGAGCCAGAACCGTGGCGGCAGGGGGAAAACAGGTGTGATAACCCGGGAAGAAGACTATCTTGAACAGGTATTCACTGCCTCCAATCATACATACATCCTTTTCTTCACCAACCAGGGGCGCTGTTACTGGCTCAAGGTCTTCAGGATTCCCGAGGCGGGAAGAAACACCTTTGGCAAGGCTTTGGTGAACCTTGTTCAATTGAATCCCGGCGAAAGGCCGGTGGCCAGGGTGTGTGTGGGCAGATTCGACGACAACGCGTTTATCGCCATGGTCACAAGCGAGGGCATGGTCAAGAAGAGCCCGCTGGGTCTTTACAGTCACCCGCGCCGGGGCGGGATCAAGGCGGTGAAGCTTTCGGAAGGCACGGAGCTGGTGACCGCGATGATGACCACCGGAGAAGACTATCTTCTCATCGGTACCGCGATGGGCAAGGCGATACGCTTTTCTGAAAGGGAGATAAGACCCATGTCCCGTGACACTTCCGGTGTCAGGGGAGTAAGGCTCGCCCCCGGCGACCGGGTGATAGGAATGACCAGCGTGCAGGAGCACGACAAAATTCTAACCGTAACCAGGAACGGATTCGGGAAGCTCACTCCTTCATCGGCCTACAGGGTTACCCACAGAGGCGGCCAGGGCATCATCAACATCTCCACCGGAGCACGAAACGGCGATGTGGTGGTGGTGGGGATTGTCGGGCCGGAAGATGAGGTTCTTCTGGTTTCCGCGGGTGGAATTGCCATCAGATTCAGGGCGGGGGATGTCAGGGAAGTGGGCAGAAACACCAAAGGTGTGAAACTGATGAGCCTTTCAGAGGGTGATCGAGTGTCTGATGCGGCGATTCTTTCCCCGGAATGTGTCAAACCATGCGCTGAAACCGGAGGAACATGACCCGAAAGGATGCTCTGAAAAGGAAAATCGCCACATGGCTTTCGGTTCATGGCGAGGCCTCCTGTTCACCGCCTCCGGTATCTATTCCCGCGCTTCCCCGGGTTCAGAGGGAGTATGCAAGCTCATCCCCCGCCACCACCGATGCACTTCTCAGCCTGCCGTTGTTTGCCGAATGGAGAAATTCGGTTTCCGTGATGGCATCGCTGTTGACCGGCATGGAAACCGATGCCGCCGGTGAGTTGTTCGGCAGAATTCAGCAGACACTATCGGCCCCCACATCCGAAAAACTTGCCCTGCAATGGTTTTCTGCGGTTCATCTTCTGCCTCAAAACCTGTGGAGCCTTGCGGTTGAGGGATTTTTTCAACTGGCGGAATCACTTCCCGAAAAGACAAACTCATCCGGGATTACCGATCTGTCCACCTCCCTCGCAAGCTGGTTCAGGGTTCTCAGAAGCTGCGGTGACGAAAGCATCACTGAAGAAGCCGTGGTTTTCTGCCTCGATCTCGCCGGCTTCTGGCCCGGGCATTTTCCCTACATCTGCGACCGCCTTGCCTCTGGAGGAAACGAGGTTTTCGAAGCGCTGAAAAAGGCGGTTGACTACCAGGGTGTGTCCGAGGAAAACAAGGCGGTTCTCATGGATTTCGCCGCTGATATGGGCTGGCTGTACCCACTCACGGAATTCGCCCCTCTATGGGAAATCGTGGCAACAAGGGGAATGCCCATATACAGAAGGATTTCCGAAGGCATGGCTTCCATGGGCAGTCTCAGGTTCTTCTGCGGGGCCATGAATGCCCTGAAGAAGAGAAGGCCAATTGATGAACTCCTTTCCGAGGAAAGGGTTCACCGGGCAATGGTGCTGTTCAGGTCGGACGACCCTGCCACCGTTGCCGCCGTTTTGAAATCGAGCCCCGTGGCCTGCAACCACATAGATTCCCAGATGGAAATAGACCTGGCGATTGAGATGCTGTCCATATGTCCTTCAGGAAGCGAAAACCCGAATCATCTGGGCGAGCAGTTTGTGGAAATGGTGTACATGTCCCAGAAGGGCATAACCTACCAGGGTTTGGTGAAGTTCCTCTCCAGCATGAACGGCAGGGTTGACGGCGAAGCCCTGCTTTTCG
Source organism: uncultured bacterium (assembly GCA_964624405.1). Taxonomy (GTDB): domain Bacteria; phylum Fermentibacterota; class Fermentibacteria; order Fermentibacterales; family JCC-6; genus UBA6080. The sequence continues at coordinate 35,822 of CAZUXA010000006.1, forward strand.
TGTGCGAGTACCTCGTGGATACAGAGGGTAATTCGGCATACACCGCGGTTGATGTGCTTAGGATGTATCATATCACCGAAAAGGTTCTTTCCGTTGGGCGAATGCCGGACCGCAGAAGCCTCAGAACAGTTTTCCGCGCTTTGGACGGAGCCCCCTCCGGGAGAAGGGGTCTTGCGTTGATGGAGCGGGCCATGACCCGTGAAGGCCCTCACCAGACGCACCTGGCAGCGGTGGCGTCTCTGCTGGCCCGGGCTGCTCCTGATGAGGACGCAGGGTTTTACATCAGCCGCACCGCGTCCATCGCAGGAGTCTTCTCCCTGCTTACCCCGGTGGACAGGAACAAGCTGTCATCCGGTCTTGCTCCCACCTGGATGGAAAGGTTCCTCGACAGCGAACCCGAAGCTGAAAAGATAGTATTCGGTTTCCTTGGCAGTGTGAAGGATCCATCCCGAAGGCTCCGTTTTCTGGACATGGTTGTTGCTCCGCTGATGCAGGAAGTGGGAGTATCCGATCCCCTTTTCAAAGACTGTCTGGCGTTTGCGGTAACCGGCTACAACACGGCCCCCGAGCAGGACAGGCTGAGGGAAGCGGAAAACCTCACTCTTCAGAGGGTTTTCAGGGCAGGAGGAAGGGTGGCCGCTCTGGATACCCTGATGAAGGACTATCTAACCCTTCCCGGTCTGGACAGGCATCGCTCGGAGGAGTTGCTTTCGGGTATCAGGGCCATCTGTGACAGGTTCAGCAGACAGGCGGTATGGCAGGAGGGTTTCGACAGGATATTCTCCAGTTTTCTTGACAGGGGAATCAGAGACATACTGAACGCCTACATGGAAGTTCCGGACGCTCTGGATAGAGTGGACAGCTCAGTCATCGCCCGGCTTGCGGATACCCTGATGCCGGCCAGGTCCACCGAGGCCAGCGTTTCCACCGAGGTGGGACGGTCGGCTATGGCGTTTTTCGCGGATATTCTTCCCGAAAGCATTTTCTTCTACCACAGACAGCCCGAGATGCTGCCAGGGTTTCTGGAGAAGGCGATAGAACTATCCCAGAGGAGCATCGGAGGCATTCCCGCCGGAGAAGAATTCCTCAGGCATCTGGGAAAAGACATTCTTCAAAGCCGGGCTTTGGAGTTTTCCACAAGCCTCGAGGCCTGGCTTCAGGGAAGGGCCATTCCCACCGTTGAAACCGATAACTTTAAACCTGATCAGATACTCAAATCCTGGACCCTGACCCATGAAGCCCGGGAAGCGCCAAGACGAAGGATTGGCGGGGTCGCGGCACTGCTGTCTTCCGTTCACTCCCGCAAGGAAGAACTCATCCGTATCTGTTCAATTCTCGGTTCGGGACTGGTGTCCGCAGGAGTCCCCGGAGCCGAAAGCCTTGATTACCATTGTGACCGGCAGGGATTGATAAGATTGAAGGGATTTCTCGGCGAAGGAAGAGACCCGCTGGACTTTTTCATCGCTCTGAGAAAGGGAAAGTCTTTGCGGGGATGCGGAAAGGCGGAAGCGGAGCTTCGCGAAACAATCCGCAGCACCGGAGCCGACCCGGTGTACTCCTGGGCATTGAAAACCCTGCCCCCGATTCTGAATTGCTCCCTGATGATTCTTCTTGCCGAAAGCACCGACCTGGACAAAGCGCTGGACACAGCCGAGGGAATTGTGGAAGTTCTGGATTTCCTCGGGGCCGACAGCGCGTCTGAGATACTGCTTATGATCGCGGACTGTCTTTCCACCGCAGTGTTTCCCGGCCAGGCCTCAGGGCTTCTTGAAAAACATCTCTTTGCTCCGATGTGGAAAACCCGTGCCCTGGACAGAATTGAGCTCCTTCTCGCCGGCAGGAAAGAACGGCGAAAGCTGCTTGAACTGCTTCTCGAAAGGCTTTCCCTCGAGGGCGGAACACCGGAAATGGTTCGCTTCGTCCGGCAGTTCGGGAACATGTTCATCTGCGTCTGGGGTTTCATTCTCGAAAAACCTTTCCCGAATGCCGACAGGGTTCTGGCGTCGGCCCTCGGGCAATCCTGGATATTCGCCGGCGGGTCGGAAGCCCCCCCCTTCCCGGCGGCGCTTCAGGATATCCACGACCGGGTGCGGGACGAGGTCAGGAAGCAGAAGCACGCATTCGGGGTTGTATCCATGGAGGAGGCCCGGGAGATCAGTGCCGACATGCGACGCAAATACAGAGACAATGCGGATTCAGTGGCAATTCTCCTGCGGTGGACCGTAGACCCCTCCCGGGAGGATCTGCTGAGGCTTCTCGAAGAGAACGAAAAACTGCTTCAGGCTGTAAGCACCGACCAGGAACTGCTTCACCTGCTGGACAACTACGGAAACAACAGCGAAGTCATGGAAAAGGCCGCGTCACTGGCGGGTGATCCATTGGAACTCAAAAAGAGCCTTCAGGCACTATCCCCGGGAAGTCATGGCAGGTAAGAGAGTTCTTGTTCTGTCAACCGGTGGCACCATAGAGATGGCTCCCGGTGACAGGGGTTTGATGATAGGTCCCGGCATGGAGTTTGACAGAGCCACCGCGGGGATTCCTGAACAGATAGAGCTTTGCAACGAAAGAATGTTCTGCCTTCCAAGCCCCCACATGACGCCGACCCTGATGCTGGAGCTCACAATCAGGCTGCAGGAGCTGGTTTCGTGCGGTGAGTACGAAGGAATAGTTGTGACCCACGGCACCGACACTCTGGAGGAGAGCGCCTTTTTCGCCGACCTTCATCTTGGTGGACCGGTTCCCGTGGTTTTCACCGCGGCGATGAGAAGCCCCGGAGAGCTGGGGGTGGATGGGCCGCGGAATCTCCGGGGAGCCATTCTCACCGTAAGTTCCGAAATTCATGATTTGGGTGTTACGGTGGTACTGAACGACGAGATTCATGCCGCGGGCAGGGTAACGAAAACCTGCACATCCAATACCAGCAGTTTCAGCTCTCCCGGTTACGGCCCTCTGGGCTTTGTGGACGAGGATGGTGTTATCCTTCACAGGGCACCCATATGGCGTCTCCGTTTGCCATCGGGTCCGGCCCGTCTGGATACCTCGGTGGGACTGGTACGGTGTGCCGCCGGCTTCGGCGGAGAACTGATCGATTTCCTCTCCGACCGGGGATACCGGTGCATAGTTGTGGAAGCCTTCGGCCGGGGAAATGTTCCTCCGGAAACCGCCTCCGCTTTGAAAAGGGCTCTTGCCCGGGGGGTTGTGATCGTCATCACCAGCAGATGCTACATGGGACGAGTTCTGGGAGTGTACGGTTACGAGGGAGGATGTGTTGATCTCATCGAAGCCGGCGCTCTGACCGCGGGGGACATGCAGGGTCACAAGATCCGTCTGATGCTTATGGCATGCCTGGGCCGGGGGATGAAAACCGACGAAATCAGGGCACTGTTAAACAAGCTTTGAGGGATTGGCCCCAAGCCCTGTGCCCGGTTAGGTTAGGGCCTGCGGAAAGCAATGATCTGGAGGAGAAATGGCCCGGAAACATGAGGGGTTCACCGTTGCCATTATACCCCATTCCGCCCATGGAAAAGGAAGGGAATTCCGTATTACCGGGGCAAGAATTCCAGTATTCCGCGCTTTGGTGGTGCTGGTAGCCCTTATCGTTGCGGGAGCCGTATACTTGCTAGCCTTCGGGGCTTTGAGGCACGGCAGGGAGGAAGCCCTGAACCAGAGGATTGCCGGGCTGAGTGACTCCCTGTCCATGGCGATGGACATTGATTATCGCCTGGAGATGATTGAAATGCAGCTCGAGGAAATCAGGGCCATCAGAAGGGTGATTGAAAACCTTGCCACACAGGGCGCCCCTTCAGACGAATAGGTGTAAGGAGATAAAGTGGGCAAAGAAGATTCCGGAAATGCCATCAACTCCATTATTGGCACGGGAAGCACATTCAACGGCGTGCTCAGCGTTCAGGGAGGTCTCAGAGTCGACGGCCTTGTAGATGGCGAGGTCAGCGTTTCGGCAACTCTCACCGTTGGCCACGAGGGACGGATCAAAGGCGAAATCACAGTCGCCCAGGCCGTGATCGGTGGAACGATTAACGGAACCATAAAAGCCGAAAACCAGCTTGAGCTTCAGAATGGTTCCAGGGTGGAGGGAGACATCTATACACGCAGCCTTGTTATCGAAGAAGGCGTTTTCTTTCAGGGACACTGCAGTATGAGCGGGAAAGAAACCCCGCAGAAGAGCTGAACGAAAGAATGTGGAAAACCCTCTCATTGTGTTGATAACCATGGTATTGATTGCCGTGCATTATGATGCGCTATTCTACTAAAGCCGTTTGGCATGTTGTATCCACAAATGTACGGCTGCCAGTAACCAGCGAAAGGGAGGAACCGCTTGAGCGATAACCTCAAGTCACTGCTTTCCGCGGAAACCGGCGCTGCTGAGATTATTGAGAAGGCCCGCCGAGAAGCCCAGATGGAAAGAAACGCCATCCCCTCTGCCCTGAAGGAGCTTGAGGAAAGATACGAAAGCGCGCTTGCCGCAGCGAAGGAGAGGGAAATCGCCGGGCTCATGACCGATACCGAGGCCTACCAGATCGAGCTTCGCCGAACAACCGACGAGCTGGCCGAGCTCCTGATCGATAAGTCCCGGAAGCTTCCCTCCGAGGCACTTGGGCTTCTGCGGGGCAGAATCCTCAAAGGCCGTTGACATGGCCAGGGATGCGGTTGTAAAGGTCGAGATTCTATGCCACAGCGCCCATCGTTCAGATGTGCTCGCCCTTCTGGAACGGGTGGGCAACACCCACCTGGTGAACGCCGAGGCGGGAGAGGTATCGGGTTTTGCTCCGGTCTCCGGGGAGAGCCCCGGTGAGTTCAGGGATCTTCGGGCAAATCTTGAAAGAACGATTCAGTTCCTTTCAGGTTTCCGCGATGAAAAGGGCGGTCCGGAGATGGTGGTAACCCGGGAGAATCTCGAAAACACCTTGGCCGACCCTCAGATCCGCAGTGAGGCGAATGAAGCCCTGGCGCTTTCCGGCGAGATCGCGGAAGCCGAACAGTCGCTCAGGGAGTTGAACTCCCGAAAGGCCTTTGTGGAAAGCTGGGCAGGGCTTCCATGCCGTTTCGACATGGTGGGAAGAAGCGGCTTGTTAACAGTTTTTGCCGGAGTTCTGCCCGGAGCTTCCGAGATCGCCGTTTCCCTGGCGAACGAAATGGATCTCGTGGAGATTCTGAACTGCACCAGAGAAACCGTTGCATTCGTGGCCCACCGGGATCAGGCCCAGGCTCTTGGCGAAAAACTCTCATCCCTCGGCTTTGTTCCGGGTGAGTTTGCCGGTCTTGAGGGAACACCCGGCGAAGAGCTTGAAAAGCTTGATCTACAGACCAGACAAACACGAAAAAGGCTTTCGGAACGGAAAAGCAGAGCGCTCAAGCTCTCCCGTCGGCTTCCCCAGATGCGGATGCTCTGGGATGCGGCGGGTCTTTCTCTTGTCCGGTCCCAGGCCGCGTCGGGAGGGCTGGCATCCTCCAGTGTCCTTGTGCTTCATGCTTGGATGAGGGAAAAGGATGTGCCCGATTTCAGAACGAAACTTGAAAAAACCGCTGCTGCCGGTATTGAAGTGGTTGAGCCCCTGGAGGGCGAGGTTCCCCCGGTGTTTCTTACCGAGCACGCCACGGTTGATCCCTATCTGCTCCTCACCGACATGTTCGGACGACCCTCCGAGGGAGATCCTGACCCAACTCCTCTGTTCGCCCCATTCTATGCGCTGTTCTTCGGTATCTGCATCGGTGACGCGGGATACGGAGCCGCCCTGGTTCTCGGCAGCGCCCTGGGCTGGTGGCTGGTGAATCGAAGGAGCGGAAACACAAGGCTGTTCAGGCTGATTTTTCAGGGGGGGCTTGCGAGCATTCTGGCCGGAGTCTTTCTCGGAGGCTGGTTCGGAATGGAGTTCAAGGCTCTTCCCCCGTTGCTCCAGGCTCCCGCAATGATTCTGAACAACCTTGTACCAGGCTATTCGCCGGATCAGGAAGGTTTCTTCGCGTCCAACCAGTTTCTCTACCTCACACTGGGACTGGGGCTTCTGCAGCTTTCGTGGGGGGTGATGGTGAACCTCGCAAAGCGCCTCAAGCAGGGGGAAGGCTTCGCGGCGGTGCTTGAACAGGGGGGGTGGATGCTGGCCATAGCCGGGCTGTTTCCCTGGCTGTTCAACCGTTATCTGCTGAACGGCGCCCTTTACGACATCAGCGGGCCCGCCGATTCGTTCTTCCTGTATCTGCTTGCGGCGGGGGCGCTGCTTATCTTCGTGATGGGCGGCAGATCCGCGGGAAACATAGGCGGGAAGGTGGGTCTCGGGGCTTATGCCGCTTACGGAATCGTCAACCTTCTGGGTGATGTCCTCAGTTATTCCAGGCTTTTCGCCCTGGCGCTCTCCAGCGCGATCATTGCCCAGGTGATAAACGAGATAGCGGGAATGGTTGCGGGAAGCATAGCGGGGATAGGAATAGTCCTCGCGCTTCTCGTTCTGGTGGCGGGCCATGTTTTCAACATAGCCATGGCGGTTCTGTCAGGCTTCATCCATACCGCGAGGCTTCAGTTCGTCGAGTTTTTCGGAAAATTCTACGACGGAACAGGCGTTCCATTCACTCCTCTCCGATACGAGGCGCGCTTCGTCCGAATCAGGGATTCCATATGACCGGTAAGTTTCACAGGGAGGACAACAAGTGACAGTGTATCTCGTCGCCTATCTGGGCGCTGCCCTTGCCTGCGCCCTTGCGGGAATCGGCAGTTCTGTTGGAGTCGGCATTGCCGCCCAGGCAAGCACAGGGGTCATGAGCGTAGACCCCAAGAAGTTCGGCAAGGTGCTTCTTTTATCGGCCCTTCCTGGAACGCAGGGCATCTACGGCTTTGTGATAGCATTCCTGCTTCTGGGGAAAATAGCCGGATTCAGCACTCTCGAACTCACCGATGCCTGGAAGATTTTCGCCGCCGGGCTTCCTGTGGCCCTGGCAGGGCTTCTATCCGGTATTTTCCAGGGCAAGGTCTGCGCATCAGGCGCCATGATGACCGCGAAGCAGCCGGATGACTCCGGCAAGGCTCTCATCCTTGCGGTTTTCGTTGAGTTCTACGCGATTCTTGGATTCCTGGTCAGTTTCCTCATGCTCGGACAGATAGGTTAGTCCGAATGTCCCTCGAGGCAATTCGGGAAAAAATCATACGGGACGCCGAGAATGAAGCGGAAGCCATTATCGCGGAAGCCCGGCAGGAGAAAAAGACGGCGCTTGAGGAGATGCGGGCCAGCCTGACAACCCGGGCGGAGAAGGACAAAGCCCGGCTTGCGGAAAGCCTTCGGGAAAGAAAAAGCCGAATGCGGAAGCATGTTCTCAGGGAAGAGGAGAAAAGGCTTCTAAATCTCAGAAGAAGGCTGATAGACGAAGCGGTTGACCAGGCGGTACAGGATCTGGCATCCGATGAAGGCTATATGGATCTTGTCGCGGCGCTGCTTTCCCAGTGCGACTTCACCGGTGATGTCAAGGTAACGATCTGCGAAGCCGACCGGGACAGGATCACTCAGGGCTTCCTCGACAGGCAATCCACAGAGGGAATCAGGTTTATTCTTTCCGAAGAGCGCCACGATGCTTCGGGAGGGGTTATCCTCAGATCCGGAAAGGTCAGCCGGAACGCAACACTGGAAATGATGGCTTCCATCGTGCACGATGACCTTGTCATGGAGCTTTCCGGAATGCTTCCCGTAGAGAAGCTGGAGAGTTCGTGAGTTCCACCTGGGAGTATGCGGCTGGAAGGATCAGTGCCCTCGAGGCATCCCTTCTTCCTGACAGAACATGGAACAGGCTTCTCAGTTCCCCGGGGATTGACGATGTGCTGAAGGTTCTGGGCGAAACCTGGTATGGCAGGCTGATTCACTCCGATGGTATTGAAGAAGCCCTGTCGGCTTCGGTGTCCGCCGCGGAGGATGAACTTGCTGAGCTGAGCCCCTCCGAGGCGTTGGTTAAGGGGATTCTTGTTCGGCGTGATGTCAGAAACGCCAGATATGTCTGGAAAGACCTTGCTTCCGGAGGAGGCGGAGAGGTACCCCGGGAGCCCGATGGAACACTTTCCGCGAGTCTTTTTCAGAGGGCCTGGAACGATTCCACCGCCGCCGCCGAGCTTCCCCTGGAGTTTCGAGTCGTGCTGGAGGATATCCAGCGCAGCGCCCAGGGGGGGGACACACTGAGGGTGGACCTGAAGATGGATCACCTTGCGGCAGAAGTGGAGAAAATCCACCTTGGATCTCTGGCGGGAGAGCTGCGGGAGCTTCCAAGAACCCGAATCGAGCTTAGAAACTTTCTTACCGCCGGAAGGTTTGCTGTTGATGAACTGCCTTCCGGTCAGGTCGGGGAATGGCTTCTCGCCGGCGGGTTTCACACACCGGAGGAGGTTTTGGAAGCCGGCAGAAAGAACAGGCTGCCCGATGCGCTTTCGGAAATCAGAGGATTCGAAGGGGCGGCGTCGGCGCTGAAGGAAGCCCTTGATGCCGGGTCGTTCCTGGTGTTTCAGAGGGAGAGCGACAGGGTTGTCATGAAGCTCCTCTCCCGGTTCGCCTCAACCCCCTTCGGACCCGGCCTGCTGGCATCCTATGTGTTGGGCAGAGAGCTCGAGGTGTTTCATCTGAGCCTTCTTGCCGCGGCAAAAAGGGCGGGCATGGATATCGCGAAGCTGCAGGCGCGGCTTCCCAGGTGAATGGAGAGGCGATGACCGAAGGGCGTACGGCATTCATCGGCGACGCCGACTCGGTGCTGGGTTTCAGGGCCCTGGGAGTGGAAACATACACCCCCGGCGACAGGGATCAGGCCCGAAAAACCTTCCAGCGCCTGGTGAAGGAACAGGTTTCGGTACTTATGATTACCGAGGATATACTGGACCAGCTTGAAGACATGGTGACGGAAACCCTGGGTCTTCCAGTTCCTGCGGTGGTGGTGCTTCCCGGTGTTTCCGGAAGCCGCCGCCGGGGGGAGGACGCCATAAGAAAACTCATCATCAAAGCCGTTGGAGTCGATCTGATGAGCGAGGATGAATAGCCGGAGGATGCGGAATGCAACAGGGAAGGATTGACAAAATCGCCGGTCCCCTGGTGGTAGCCACTGGGATGACTTCAGCCAGAATGTACGATGTTGTTTATGTCTCCGACTATAGGCTGATCGGCGAGATCATCGAGTTGAAGGGCGACAGGGCAAGCATACAGGTTTACGAGGAAACCGCCGGTCTCAAACCCGGAGATCCGGTCTACGAAACCGGGCTGCCCCTTTCCGTCGAACTGGGTCCCGGGCTTCTGACATCGATCTACGACGGCATTCAGCGCCCGCTTGACAAGGTCAGGGAACAGGCGGGGGACTGGATCGGCAGGGGAATCAACATTCCAGGCCTCGATCATGAAAAGAAGTGGGACTTCTCCCCCGAGCTGAAGCCGGGAACCACGGTCCGGGGAGGCGAGTTTATCGGATCGGTTCAGGAGACGGAGCTCATTCTTCACAGGGTAATGGTTCCCCCCGGAACCTCGGGAGAGGTGGAATGGGTGGCAGATGCGGGGGAGTACACCATCGACGATGTGGTGGCGAAAATCACCGTTTCGGACGGATCCGCCCGGGAACTCACCATGCTTCAGAGGTGGCCGGTGAGGAAACCGAGGCCCTTCGCCACGAAGCTGGCACCCAACGAACCCCTGGTAACCGGACAGAGGGTGGTGGACGCCTTCTTCCCGGTGGGAAAGGGAGGAACCGCCTGCGTGCCGGGGCCCTTCGGCAGCGGCAAGACGGTTATTCAGCACCAGCTGGCCAAGTGGGCCGACGCCGAGATCGTGGTCTATGTGGGCTGCGGTGAACGCGGCAACGAGATGACCGATGTGCTGCAGGAGTTTCCCAATCTTGAAGATCCGAAGAGCGGGAAGCCGCTTATTCTGAAAACCGTTCTGGTGGCCAACACCTCCAACATGCCCGTGGCCGCCCGTGAAGCCAGTGTTTACACAGGCATCACCCTTGCCGAGTACTACAGGGACATGGGCTACTCCGTGGCGCTGATGGCGGATTCCACCAGCCGGTGGGCGGAAGCAATGAGGGAGATGAGCGGAAGGCTTGAGGAGATGCCGGGTGAGGAAGGCTACCCCGCGTACCTTGGAACCCGGATCGCGGAGTTCTATGAGAGGGCCGGCAAGGTTGAATGTCTCGGGGGCACCGATCGAACCGGCGCACTGACGGTGGTGGGCGCCGTGAGCCCCGCCGGGGGAGATCTGTCCGACCCGGTGGTGCAGGCTACCCTCAGGGTTGTCAAAGTGTTCTGGAGCCTTCAGGCCAACCTGGCCTACATGCGCCACTTCCCCGCCATCGGATGGCTGGACAGCTACTCTCTTTACATAAGAAACCTCAAGGACTACTACGATGAAAACCTTGGGCAGGGTTGGGTGAAACTGGTTTCCCGGGCCATGGCGCTGCTGCAGGAGGAGGCAAACCTTCAGGAGATTGCAAGACTGGTGGGCGCCGAATCCCTGTCTCCAGAGGATCAGCTCATTCTGTTTACCAGCCGTTCCCTCAGGGAGGATTTTCTTCACCAGAACGCATTCCATCCCGTAGACACCTACGCGTCCATTGAAAAGCAGAGATCCATGCTTGAAGTGATCATGCACACCCATGATGAAATGAGCCTCACTCTGAAGGCCGGTGTGCCCCCAAGGGATCTTTTCGCCCTTCCCCTGAAGGAGAAAATCGCCGGCATGCGCTATCTGCCCGAAGAGAAGGTATCCGCCATCCATGAACTGAAGGACCTGATCACCGGAGAGCTTCGCTCAATGGTCGAGCAGTCCGGTCAATAGCCGGAGGTGACGACTTGATCAAGGAATACACCACAACTGTTGAAATCTCCGGCCCCCTTATGCTGGTGGACGGAGTCACCGAGGTAAGCTTCGAGGAGCTGGTGGAGATTGAACTTCCTTCCGGGGAGATCCGCCACGGGAAGGTTCTGGAAGTTGATTCCAGTAAGGCTCTTGTCCAGCTCTTCGAGGGATCCAGCGGAACCGACCTCGACTTGTGCCGTGTTCGCTTTCTGGGCAAAGGGGTGGAGCTGGGGGTAAGCACAGAAATGCTTGGAAGGGTTTTTGACGGCCAGGGAAGGCCGAGAGCCCCGTTTGACACATCACCCCCGATCGTTCCGGAAAAAATGGTCAACATCAACGGAGCCCCGATCAATCCCTTCGCCCGGGACTACCCGGCGGAGTTCATTCAGACCGGTTTCAGCAGCATCGACGGAATAAACACCCTGGTCAGGGGCCAGAAGCTTCCGGTTTTCAGCGCCAACGGTCTTCCCCACGGAGAGGTGGCTGCCCAGATAGCACGGCAGGCCAGGGTTATGGGAAAGGGAGAGAGTTTCGCGGTGGTGTTCGCCGCCATGGGAATCACCTTCGAGGAGGCGGATTACTTCATCCGTGACTTCAAGACCACCGGTGCCATGGACAGGGCGGTGGTGTTCCTGAACCTTGCGGACGACCCGGCAATCGAGCGGATCGCCACTCCAAGAATGGCGCTGACCGCGGCGGAGTATCTGGCCTATGAGAAGGACATGCATATACTGGTGATACTCACCGACATGACCAACTACTGCGACGCTCTTCGGGAGATAAGCGCGGCAAGAAAGGAAGTTCCGGGAAGAAGGGGCTACCCCGGATACCTCTACACCGACCTGGCCTCGATCTACGAAAGGGCGGGCCGCATCAAGGGAAGAAAGGGCTCAATCACCCAGATTCCCATCCTCACCATGCCCGAGGATGACAAGACCCACCCCATTCCCGACCTGACCGGCTACATCACCGAGGGGCAGCTCATCCTTAACAGAGAGCTGCACAAGAAGGGTATTTACCCACCGATGGATGTGATGGAGTCCCTCTCCAGGCTGAAGGACAAGGGCATAGGCAAAAACAAGACCCGGGAAGACCATGCCGACCTTTTCAACCAGCTTATGGCCTCGTACTCAGCGGGAAAACAGGCCAGAGAGCTGTCGGTGATTCTCGGCGTTGCCGCTTTGAGCACCCTGGACCGACTCTGCCTGGAGTTTGCCGAGGAGTTCGAGAAAAGATACATCAGCCAGGACGATCATGAGAACAGGGGCATCGAGGAAACCCTCGACCTCGGGTGGGAGCTTCTGAAGCACCTTCCCAGGGAGGAGATGAAGCGGATTCGCCCCGAATATCTGGACCGATACTGGCCCGTGGAGAAGGGCTGACATGGCGCTTCAGGTCCGGGCCACCAGGATGGAGCTGCTTCAGCTCAAGAGAAGGCTGAAACTTGCCCTCCGGGGCCACAAGCTTCTGAAGGACAAGCTGGACGAACTGATGCGGCAGTTCAAGATTCTCATCAGTGATGTGGAGGGGGCCAGGGTGAAACTCGAGAACGAGCTTCACAAAGCCTACGGACAATTCCTTTTCGCCAGGGCCGCCATGCACCGGGAGGCCATGCTGGACGCCCTCTCCCACCCCGGCGCGAAAGCGGTGGTGACCATGGACACCAGAAGAGTGATGAACCTCACGCTGCCGGTCTTCAAGGTAACCGTCGAGGGCAATGTGAGGAACTACGGCCTCTTCGACACACCCCCGGAACTGGACGAAGCCCTGGAAGTGTACAGGCAGCTGCTTCCCAAGATCGTCAAACTCGCGGAGCGGGAGAAGGCCATCATCCTCATCGCGAACGAGATAGACTCCACCCGGCGACGGGTGAATGCCCTGGAGTACGTGCTCATCCCGGATTACGAATCCGCGATTTCACGGGTAAGGCTCAAGCTTGCCGAGATGGACCGATCAAACACCACCCGGCTCATGAAGGTGAAAGAGATGGCCGACGCCAAACGTAATTTGTAATTGAGGGACACCATACTTAATTATGTTGAAAAGCAAAGCTTGAATACTTGAGTTTCTTTAACGTGTCAACATAATTAAGTATGGTGTCCCTCAAATACAGAACCGGCAGGCCTGAAAGCGCCTTTGCCTTTTCAATACTGTCCAGCTTTTCGCGGTGTCCCACCCGTCTCTGGTGGGATTGGGTTCATAGGGCGCTTCATTCCCCGTGAACGGGCATGGTCTCAAGACTCCCTCCGCGCTCAGAAACAGGGAGCCCGCCAGGGGGCAACCGAAGGGTGTTCTTCGCAGCACCAGGCATCCATCCCCATTCAGTTCATAGGGTGAACCCGGGGCAGTCAAAGCCAGGTTTTCGACTCTGCCGATATGGTAACCATCAGGATCGTACCGGCCGAACACCGTTTTCGTGCAGCGAATCCCCTCCCGTGCCGCGAGGGTGTTGAAAGCCTCCAAATCGCCCTCGGATTGCTTCCATATGGTAAGCACCAGTTCCACCATGGAAGATCCCCGACGATGAACCCGCCTGACAGCGTCAAGCACTTCATCCAGACGGTCGTGTCCTCGAAGGGCCATCCAGGAATCCCGGGATGCGGCGGGAAGAGAGAAAAGCCATCTGTCAAATGGAAGGGTTTCATGAGTTGGCCTGAAGCCAAGGCCAATTGTGCTCAGAGAAATCATTGAGGCGCAGTTTCGGGAAATCAGGGCCAGATCCTTCAGAAAGGGCGATGCCAGGGGGTCCGAGTGCTTGCCGGAGAAATGTATGGTCACTGGTTTTGCCGGGCGGCACTCAAGCCATGCGACAAGCAGCTCCGGGGTCAGTGCCCCGGGGTTTAACGCAGGCTTGCAGCCCCGGCAGCCGCCGGTACAGCCCTGGGACGGCTCCACCATCAGGCCCCGGGGAAGACCAAAAACCACATTCATGCCGGCCCGGATCAGAAGCTGAACAGGCCATGCAGCACCTTTCCGGCTCCAGATCCGCAGGCCTGTTCCGATGGTTCTTTTCATTCCTCGCTTTCCCGGGGAAAACTTGAGCCCCCGAAACCGGTCTCAGTCCCGCAGGCCCTCCAGAGACCGGCCTGGAATCACCGAATATAGCTGTAGGGGTACCGACGACGATCGGGGGGCGGGTTTCCCCGCCCCCCGTGCCGAAACCCCGCGGGCCGCTATCGGCCCAGTATAATGAACTCGACTCTTCTGTTGAGAGACCGGTTTGCTTCCGTGGTGTTGGGAGCATCGGGGCGTGACTCCCCGTAGCTGACCAGTGAGAGCCTTTCCTCGCTGACCCCTCCGGCCTTGAGGTAACTCCGGACCGCCTGAGCCCTTCTGTTGCCGAGATCCTGGTTGTATTCCTCTTCACCGAGATCACAGGTGTTGCCGGTGATTCGCACCGAGACCCCGGGATTGGATATCAGGAAGGAGGCGATGTTGTCAAGCGCGGCCCTGGCGTCGGACCTTATCACATCGCTGTCCAGATCGAAGTACACCTTGTCGAAGTCGACTACCAGTTGAAGCCGGAAGTCCCGTGTCACCTCTCCACCGGCGGGAACGGCAACGGACGCGCTTTCGGAAGCGTATGCCGGTGACGAAGCGGTGAGTGCAACGGTTCCCGGGGGAAGAGTGATCGAGTAGAAGCCGTTTGAGTCGGTGCTGACCCTTTGCGGACCGCCGGCAACATCGGCTGACAGGGGGGCACCGGTGGAAGCGTCGGTTACGGTGCCGCTCACGATGCCGGTATTCTGAATCCGCTCAAGGGGAAAGTCGGCCTGGTGGGTTCCCCCGGATACGGCGGAAACCGTGACGCTCGCCGGAAGATATCCATCCGCGGATGCGGTGAGGATTGTTTCCCCCGCCGGAACCCGGACCGAGTAGACACCGTCCGCATTCGCGCTGACAGGCCTGACCCCTGATCTGGTGGTGCTGACAGTGCCTCGAAGAGCCTCACCGGTGGCGGCATCGTATACCCTGCCGCCGATGGTGGCCGGAGACCTGGCGAGGTCGCCCACATAGGAAACATTGACCCCGAGTCCCATGCTTGATGCGTATCCGCCCGGGAAGGGGGCTCGATTCGCCCTGTCTTCCTCTGTGGGTGTCCCGCCGGCCTGGAAAATGCCGTGACCCAGATCCGACCACTCCGGATCGAAGGAGGACACGCCGAATGTGCCCTTCAAGTCCACGGCCATCCCCGAGGTGTTGAACCGTATGCCCGGAGAGACCTGAATGTGGTCGTCGTAGTCCTTGCCGTTACCGTCGTCGTAGTTCCTGTCAAGGAAGTGATTCCATTCGACTTCCGCGAAAAGTGTCGTCGAACCCAGGGGGAACTCCACGCCGCCCCCAAGTCTGAGAACAGGGTCGCTCACATCGATATCAACTTCCTCGGTGGCGATGATGTTGTGGTTCTGGTCGTAACGGGAGTCGGTGAAGCTGAAGTTCTGGTTGAAGCGGTGGTAACCGATGTTGGCGGTGAGCACAACAGGCTGAAGGTCGAAGGAGGCCAGAATGTCCGCGCCGTAACCGAAACTGCCCGAGTTGATCATGGGACGCCTGAGTTCGAACATGGGCTGACCCTGCCGCCAGATGCCGTCCCAGCCATCGCCGTTCTCTACGAAACGGCTGTAGCCCCCGTCATGAACCGCCATGGAAGCCCAGGGCATTACGCTGAACCAGCTTCTGCTCGAAGAGGGGTTGAAGTTGTACTTGAGGGAGAGACGGGCTTCACTGAAACCGTCGTCTCCTTCCCAATCCCCCGATATCTCGGCGCTCGCGTCATCTCTCAGCATCTGATTCACCAGGTAGGTTACACTGAGACCCATTTCCGCTGCCCTGCCGAGGCTGACCCCCGCTACAAGATGGGCTGTTCCGTCGAACTCGATGTTGGTAATGTCAGTGGCCCCGCCGGGAAGAAGGGCTGTGCGGGTGTCGCTGGATATCCCGAGTTCGGTGAAAAGCCCGATTGAGAACTTGCCCGAACCATGGGTACGGGCGTCGGAAATCCTGTTAAGTCCCCTTACGCCCCACCAAGAGGGCAGAGCCGTTGCTGTCGTCGCCAACAGGACAAGCGATAGCAGTAATGCTTTTCTCAAGAATTCCCCTCCAAGTATCGGTTTCTTCTTCACAGCCGCGGTTCGAGAACCGCGGAGTAGCCCGGTAAAATAGCTGAATTCCCCGTGAAAAAGGTATACCCGATAAAGACAGTATGAATTGCGTTTCCAGAGCTATCCGGCGGCGGGGATCGTCTCCCCCGGAAGAGTAGGGACAAATGATCCCCTTAGAATCCATTGTCTGAGAATCTGCGCAATCTCCACTGCCCCATCCCTGCTGGATAGATTGAACGCCGGTATGTTCCGCCCCAGGAGTGGGAAGGAGCCACTCAGAAGTTCAGAGCAGGAAACCATTCCAAGGATTTCCGGGTCGTTTTCCGGATAACTCACCCCGTAGTCCACAACCGGGGACAGGATGTCGGCATCGGAAATCCCGGTGAACATGGCCATTTCCTCGTCGATAACCGGAATAGCAACTCCTATACCCACCATCAGAGACACTCCGTAGCCGGGAAGGCTTACAGCCCTCAGCCATCTGGAGTTCATGTCCTTCAGATTTCCACGGACGGAAAGGGTTCCGGCGCCGCAGAGTGGAACTCCCCGGGGACTTCTGGGGGGAGAAGGGTCATGCTGTGTTCCGCTTCCGGTTATGAACCCGGTTCCTCCACCGAGAAAGATCCTTGTTCCAACCCCGATTGTTCGGAAATAGGGGTCGTTCAGCAAGGGGGAGTATTCTCCGGCGCTGGAGAAGCCCGCGTTTCCCATTCGGGGCAGAAGCTTTCCGAGGTATGTTCTGACAGGGCGTTCCGTGGAGTTCACCGCAACATTGTAGTTCTGGTAGGCATTCCGGAAGTTGAACAACTCAGCGCCGGGAAGTTCGGACAGACCAACAAGGCAGTCTATCTCCCGTCTTGGATAGCAGTGGGTACCGTGACCTTTTCCGGTCAACCGGACTTTTCTGCCCTCCAGCAGATCCTGAATCACATGGGCTCCCCCATAGTTCTCCCGCTCTCCACGGGCAGTGGCTCCCAGGAAGAGATCAACCGCAGCGATTCCCGCATAAGCCGGAACACCGTTCAGAAAGGCCTCTCTGAAGTTGATTCGGGGGCTGGTGTGCCCGGTGTTCAGAAGAAGCCCGCTGGAGCACATGGCCCCAAAAGTCGCGGTGGTCACCACATCAACATTCCGGGCCGCGGCCACGGGGCCTTTCTCACGAACAAACTCCGTCATCTCACCGGCGGTAAGTACTACTGCTTCGCCCCTGGATATTCTTTCATTGATTGATTTCAGGCTTTTTGTCATCATCATCCTCCATGCGAGTGTTTCCCCAGACACCGATGCAGTCGCCGGCGCAAACGATCAAACCGGAAAGCCTTCGTCGACAGGATTCCAGGGCGATCACCCTGTGCACATCCGCCTCGGAATGAACAAGGTTGCCCAGGGCTGTTGCGGCAGCGTCGGCCATGGCGCCCGATGGATGCAGCGCGGTGACGGAATCAGCCCTTCCAAGGGATAAGGACGGCCCCATTCTTCCACTGGAAGTGCATATTGCCATGCCGCGACTGCAGTCCACGCTGAATGTGAGTTTTCCGCCGAACGGCGAAGCGACGCCCGGGTAGACCAGAAACCTCAGCCTGCCCGGGTGAACCGCCCAGATATCGCCTCCGTTTTCCACTATTACCGTGGAAGAAAAGTGTCTTAGCTGTTCGCCCACTCCCTGGGCAACAGCTCCCGCCACCGCGGCCATGGGGCCGGTGCCGAAGGCGTCCGCCGCCATCTCCATGTAACGGGCTATGCAAGACTCCGGTGAAGTGTGCACGGGAACCATGGATTCCCTGAAGACCGGAAACGCACTGATATGGGCTTCAAGTTCGATCCTGCAACGGTAAAGGGCTTTTGCGGCAAAATCCTTCATTGGTTTCGCCGCGTGTACTTCAAGGTCACTCTCTCCGTGGACCGTTTTCCAGGAAAAAAGCTTCCCGTTTGCGGTCCAGCCGCGATAGTATCGTCGGGTGTACAACTTTTGTCTCCGCTGGTTAAGTCGTTTCCCTGTCTGCCTGCTGCATGGCCGCCAAGGCCCCTGAAAGTTTGACCTGGGTCAAACCTTCAGGGGCCAGGGCATGGTCATGTTCACGCAACGGGAATCCAGCGCCAGGGCAGGAAGGTTGCCGGAAAGCTCTTGAATGTAAAGCATCGGCACTCCTTCCAGAATAAGAAAAACCGCCTGCATCAGGCGGTGAAAAGCAGGTTTTTTCGCTTTCACGCACATCGGCTTTTTAAGCCCGCCACCGTGGACCTGCCGTCTCGGTTGGCGACCCCGCAGGGTCTCCTGATGCGGGGGCAATATTCTTATCGATTCAGGAGAAGTCAAGACTCTTGCACAAAACCGCGGCATTCAGAATATTACACGGGTCTCCGCTGGTCTTCCGGGTTCCCGGGAGCGTTTCCGCGTATATCACAGAATCTCGAAAGAGGCAGCAGCCATGAGAATCGCGGAACTATACAGCGAAACAAAACCGGTTTTCTCCCTCGAGGTGTTTCCTCCGAAACCCGGATATCCTCTGGAATCGGTTTTCGACACCCTTGACGGGCTTGTGGATCTTTGCCCCGGCTACATCAGCGTCACATACAACGCCAGCGCACACAGGGGCCGGCGAACCGTGGAAATCGCCGCCAGAATTCGCAGTGACTACGGGCTTGAATCCCTCGCCCACCTGACCTGCCTTTCCCACGAAAAAAGGGAGATCACCGGCATTCTCGATAACCTGAACCGCCGTGGAGTTGAAAATGTACTCGCACTCCGTGGCGATTCCCCTGTAGAGCCCGGGAAGGGAAAATCCCGCTTCGACCACGCTTTCCAGCTCATCGCGGAGGTGAAGAGAAGGGGGGATTTTTGCATCGGCGCCGCAGCTTATCCCGAAGGACACATTGAGTCGCCCAGCATTCACACAGACCTGGACAGACTGAAACAGAAGGTGGACGCCGGGGCCGATTTCCTGATCACACAGGTGTTTTTCGACAACAGGATATTCTGCGATTTTCTTCACAGGGTCCGCAGGATGGGAGTTCAGGTGCCTGTGATTCCCGGAGTAATGCCGGTGCTGAATTTCCGACAGATCAAGCGGATCATCTACATGTGCGGGATATCGGTTCCCGCAAGACTTCTCCGCATATTTGAGAAGCACGGTGAAAACCGCGCCGATCTGCGGAAAGCCGGAATGGAGTACGCCGCGGACCAGATTCGGGACCTGCTGGCCATGGAAGTTCCCGGCGTGCATCTTTACACCATGAACCGGGTGGCTGAAATCAGGGAAATCCTTGCCGAAAGCGGTATTGAACCCATGGAAAGCAGCGCATGACAAGAACGGTGTTCCGTCCCGACCCTCCCCTGCCATTGCCGGCAAGAGTTCTCTGGCGGGCGGGTACCCCCCCGTCCAGGGCCGGAGAGAACATGGAAAAGCGGGCTGCGGAAGCTCTGGAACTGTTGGCGAAGGTGGTGAATCCCTCCGCCCAGGCACTGACCGGCCTGATTCTTCCGGGGAAACTGGAAGATGCCTTCAAGGAGCATCTTCGAGGTTCCGTAAGCTGGACGATTCTGATGGCCACCCTGGGAGGGGAAACCGATGAGTGTCTGAAGCGGCTTCAGATGGGGGGGGAACACCTTGCGGCACACATGTTCAATGCCGCTGCCAGCGAAGCGGTGGAGCTGCTCGCTGGAAACGTTCATCTGAGGATGGCCGCGGACATGCAGGGGATGAACCCCACGGCCCGGTTCGCTCCGGGATACGGGAGTGTTCCCCTTTCGGCCCAGAAGAACCTTGTCGAACTGTTTCCCGGAATGGGAGTGGAGTGCACCGACAGCTTTTACATGACTCCCTCCAAAACCATGACGGCGGTATGGGGATGGATGCGGCAGAAAGACTGAGAAACCTTCTTTCGTCCCGGGTCGTGTTCCTCGACGGGGCCATGGGAACCATGCTGATGAAGCGGGGCATGCCCCCGGGCGTCAACCCGGAAAGATGGGCCGCGGAAAACCCCGTGATTCTGAAACGAATCCACAGAGACTACGTTCTGGCCGGCAGCGATGTGGTTCTCACATGCACCTTCGGAGGAACGGCCTTCAGGCTGGGCGAAGACCCGGAGCGTCTCAACACAACCCTGGCGGAAATCCTTCTGAATGCCCTGGATGAAAAGGCCGTTCCCGGGGCAAGCGTAGGCCCCACAGGCCTGTTGATGGCGCCTCTGGGCGAACTGACATGGATCGACGCCTACAAGGCGTTTCACAAACAGGCCACGGCACTGGCAAGGGCGGGGATCGAGGTGTTCTTCCTTGAAACATTCTCCGACCCCCGGGAGTTGAAGGCCGCGGCGCTGGCAGTGAGGGATGTCTGCCCCCACGGGTTCGTAAGCGCCCAGATGAGCTTCAGCGAAGAGGGATACAGCCTCGCCGGAACAACCCCCGAAGCGTTGGCCATCCTCGTGGAGCAGATACCGGTGGACGCCGTCGGGGCCAACTGCTCCGTGGGACCGGATTCCCTCGCCGCGCCGGTGAAGGCCATGGTGGGCTTCGCGGGAAAGCCGGTCTGCGTGGAACCCAACGCCGGCATGCCGGACAGTGACGGAAGGCACACCATGAACCCCGCTGATTTCGCCTCTCGATGCGAAGACCTGGCCTGGGAAGGCGCGTCCATCATCGGGGGCTGCTGCGGAACCGGGCCGGAACACATCAAGGCTTTGACAAGCATGGTGGGCAGAAGGAAAACCGGTCACAGTCCCGGAAAACCACCTCGCGCACTGTCTTCCCTGACCCGGGTTGTTCACCTGGGAACGGAAATGAAGCTGGTTGGAGAAAGCATCAACCCCACCGGGAGGAAGGATCTGAAGGATGCCATCCGGGACGGTGACACCGGGTTCGTGGTCTCCGCGGCAGGCAGACAGCCCCGTGCCGATGTGCTGGACATCAACCTGGGGCTGGAAAGAATGATTCCCGATGGTTTTGTGTCGAACCTGTTCGCGAAACTCGCCTGCGGACCGCCTCTTTCAGTGGATCTTTCCGACCCGGACAACATAGAGCTGGCCTTTCGGGAACTGGGGGGAATAGGCCTTCTGAACTCCCTGACCTGCGACCCGAAGTTCATCGGGGACAGAATTGAAACCCTCAAGCGTCACGGCGGATACGCGGTGCTTCTTCCCCTGGACTCCGATGGCCTTCCGGAAAACCCTGATGATAGGGTGCGCCTGGTCAGACGCGGCCTGGCGGCACTGAGGGAGTTCGGTTTTCCTCCCCGGCGGGCGATCGTGGACCCGGTAGTCAAGGCCCTGGCCTCCGGTGCGGATCCGAACACAACGGTAAAAACCCTGAAGCGGATGAAGAAGGCGGGCTGGCTCACCATCGCCGGGGTTTCGAACATATCCCACGGCCTTCCGGAACGAAGGGCCGCCAATCTTGCCTTCCTGGTGAAGCTTGCGGAAGCGGGTCTCGATCTGGCCATTGTGGATGTCACCAGGCGGGAAACCCTGTCCGCCGCCCGGGGCGCCCAGATCCTGTCCGGAAGAATCCCGGCGTCGGGTGGAATCGATTTTGAGGAAGAGACAAGCCGGACCGGGAACCCGTTGGAAGAGGCAATTCTTCGCGGTGACCCCCGAGATACCCTGATACAAGCCGGCATTCTGCTGGAGCAGGGTACTCCTCCAGCGGATCTTGTGGAACGCCACCTTCAGAAAGCCATGGGCAGGCTGGGAAGCCTGTTCGAGAAGAAGAAAGCGTTTCTTCCCCACCTGATCGCCGGCGCCGAGGCGGCCCATGTCCTTACGGGCCTTCTCAAACCATTGCTGGAAACCGGTTCTGTGCGAAGCAGGGGAACCGTGGTGCTGGCCACTGTCCGGGGGGACCTTCACGACATAGGCAAGAACCTCGTCGCCCTCTTCCTCGAGGGCGCGGGATTCCGGGTTGTGGATCTGGGCAGGGATGTGCCGTCGGACAGGATAGTAGATGCCGCAAGTCTGGAAAGCCCTGTTGCGGTTGCCCTGTCCGCCCTGATGAGCAGCACCGCGGTCCGGATGGAGGAGGTTGTCATACAGCTGAGGGAAAAGGGTCTGGCCACCCCTGTTCTCATCGGCGGCGCCGTGATTACCCCGGAGTACGCTGAAAGGATAGGAGCCCACTACGCCCGGGAAGCCTTCGCCGCCGTTGAAATCATTGAAGGCATAATGAGGGAAAACGGGGCATGAGAGGGCCTGAAGTTCATTCCGGGTTGATCGGCAAAATTCCGATATGGCTTTTTCGCAGGTCCAGATGAAAGCGTGAGCCCACCGGTTCTTAAGCGCTTCACGGTGCTTCGCCTGGGATCCACAGACAGAGGCCGAGGTCAACCCTCCCCGCGGATATGAAGGGAACACCCTCCTGTCGGAGCATCGATTCCTGAGCCAGGTGCTCGTCCGCGTCTTGAAAAGACTTTCGCACAGGAATTCGGCCCCCGGCCGCCACTACCCTGTGCCAGGGAATCTCCACCCCCGCCGGGGCGCTTCGCAGGGCGTAGACCACCATCCTGGCCGCTCCGGGCCTTCCCAGGAACGCCGCTATTCCGCCGTAGGTCATGACCTTTCCCCGGGGAATCGCCCCGACCAGCCCGTGGACCATGGAGAAGAAACCTGTTGTCATTTCAGCCTCCGACTGGACAAAGCCACCGTCGTTATAGCATACTGAAACAGCAGGCACACAAACCTTTTGGGGAGTAAGCATAATGAAGGAAGCAGCACTTGCCATCCTGGCGCTCCTTGTCGCCTCATGCGCGGCGCCTCCGCAAACCGTTGGTTACGGGCCCGATACACTGCTGGTGATTCCCGTTGATTCCATTGGGATTCAAATCGGCGACCCGGATCGAATGCTGGGCACCGTGGGCGAGGCGGCGTTCACACCGGAAGGCAACATCGCGGTTCTCGATGAGGCCTCGGCCTGTGCAAGGGTCTTCTCCCCGGACGGGCGTTTCCTGAACCAGGTGGGCGTCAGGGGGAGCGGACCCGGAGAACTGCTTGCCCCCGGAGCCCTGGCGGTGCTCTCCGACGGAAGCTTCGGGGTTATGGACGCTTCCATGGGCGGGGTTCACAGATTCAGTGCCGATGGCTTGTACCAGGGTTTGATGATTGATTTTCAGGGAACCGCAACCCCGCAGTGGGTCTGGAGCGTTGACAATGAAGCCTTCGTTGGCATGAGGCACAGCTTCAGGCAGGATGAGCAAGGCATTTTCATGGCGGTGACCATTGGCCGGTGGAGCACATCACCGGAGCCGGACGTTGTCTACTACCACGAAGAGCAGTCGGTGGATCCACACAACATGGATCGGATAATCCGGCTGGGCATGTTCTCGGCAACCTTCGCCGCCGGACCCGACGGTGAAGTCCTGGTTGCCCCCCATTCCACCAACGGATACCATGTCAGCCGGTACTCTTCGGATGGAACCCTTCTTGGAGAGATTCGAAGGAACCTGGATCCGGTTCGCAAGACAGAGGAAGAGATCGAGGATGAAAGGAACCTGATTACCGACATTCTTGTGGAGAGGGGCAACCCCAGGGCCATGATTCAGTACCAGCCTGATCCGTACAGATACCAGATACCCCCGTTCGGCCTGGGATTGGACGGAGAAGGCAGGATCTGGGTGCGGAACGGGACGGCAGACGGGCTGGTATTCGATCTGTACAGCCGGGATGGAGAGCATTTGTCCACCGCAAGGCTTTCGGGTCTTGAAGATTCCGACATGCTGGTGGTCAGGATAATGCCCCGGGGTATTCTGGCCTGGTCCATGCAGGCCCCGGATTACCCGAAAGTGTACGTAATGGAGGAGAGCCAGGCCGGAACAGGCAACCCTTGACACAGCGCGAGTCGGGTTCATATTTGAATCTGTTCAAATATGAAGGGATTCAAAATGAATCTTCGGGAAAAACGGAAATCCAGGGACCACGATGCCATAGCATCCGCCGCGAGAAGCCTGTTCGTCGAAAAGGGCTTTGAAGATGTAAGCATGGCAGATGTCGCGGAGTTTGCGGAGGTCTCCGTCGGAACCGTCTACAATCATTTCCATTCGAAAAACGAGCTTTTCATAGCCTGCATGCAGCCTGTGCATGACTCCCTCGAAGCGGAGATACCGGAGTTTCTGTCTGCAGACGGGTTCATCGAATTCTTTTTTGAAGCCCTTCTGGCAATGCTGGGAGAGTATCCAAGAAAGCTTATGCGGGAAATCATTTCCGCTTCCGCTGGAATGGACTCGAACCTGGGAATCCTGTTGATGCGGCAGGATGAGAAGCTGATGGCGGCGCTGGCTCAGAGTGCGGGAACACTTCAGGAGAAGGGGCTTGTCTCCGGCGAAGTGGAGGTGCCGGTCTTCATACGCACCATCTATTCGGTTGCCGCGGCTGAGAGCATTGCCTACATCTTCGATGAAAGCATGACCCTCGATGAACTGAGGGAGAACCTTCACGGCGCGGGGCAGTTCATTCTCCGGGCCGTAACCCGCGAAGGGGTGGGATGATGTTCTGCACTGGATTCCTTTTGTCCGTCGTTCTGTCTCAACCCACGCCCCGGGAGGCGTGCGTGTTCCTTGATGATCTGTTCCGAAGCTCATCCAGCGAAGCGGTTATGGAAATGACCATAGTCACCCCGGACTGGGAGCGAACCCTCTCGCTTCAGGCCTGGAGCCTCGGCACAGACCACTCGTTCATCCGGGTTCTTGCGCCCCCCCGGGAGGCGGGGATGGCAACCCTTCGGGTGGGAAACGACATCTGGAACTACATGCCCAACACCGGCAGCACAGTGAGGGTTCCCCCCTCCATGATGAGCGGGTCCTGGATGGGGTCGGACATCACCAACAACGACATGGTTCAGGAGATAACCTACGCCGAAGACTACTCCGCTTCATGGGGTGATCCGCCGGACGGAAACAGCCTGCTTCTGGTTCTTGTGCCACTTCAGGGCACGCCTGTGGTTTGGAGCCGTATCGAAATCCTCCTGGACCTTGAAACACTGCTTCCGGAGAGGGAAGAATACTTCGACGGCAGGGGCAACATTACAAGAACGATCCTGTTCACCGAACCCCGGGAAATGGGCGGCAGAAAAATCCCCACTGTCATGACCGTCATTCCCGCCCGGGACGGCAGAAGAACGGTTATGCGCTGGACATCGGTAATCTTCGATGCCGATGTGGATCCCGGCGTTTTCTCGATGCGAAACCTGCAGAGCGGAGACTGGTAGATGGTTCTGAAAGCCGCGTTCCGGAATGTGCTGCGCAACCGGGGACGAACATTCTTCACACTGCTCACCATTACCGGGGCGTTTCTGATGTCCGCAGTGGCGGTTTCCTGGGAGTTGGGCAGTTACAACAACATCATCATGCTCTTCACCGGCAGCCGAACCGGCCAGATTCAGGTCAGCGCTCCCGGGTATCGGGAGGACCCCAGAATTACGAACACCGTCTTTCTGGACAGCGCCCTGACTACCATCATCGACACCACTCCCGGGGTGGCCGCCTGGACGCCCCGTGTGTTCGCCGGCGGGCTTGTATCCCTGATATCCGGCAGTGATGGGGTTGCGGAGAACTCCTCCGGCGTGTTCATAACCGGCATCGACCCAAAACAGGAGAACCGGGCCACAGGGTTCGCCAGCCAGATTGTATCCGGGGTGGACCTGATGGAGCCTGCGGAGGGGATTCCCGGCATTCTTCTCGGCTCTGGCCTGGCCCTGGTTCTCGAAGCCTCACCGGGGGACACGGTGCTGGTGTTCAGCCAGGGAGCCGACGGCTCGATGGTGGACAGGTTCTTCCTCGTTCGGGGTGTGCTGGAAAGCGGCGACCTGGAGGCGGACAGATCCACCGCCTGGATAACCCTGGATAACGCCTGGGAGATTTTCGCGCTGGAGGGAAGGGTTCACCAGATCGCGGTTATGACATCTTCCCTCCGGCAGGTTCCCGGGGTGACCGAAAGGCTTCGAACAGCCCTTTTGGGGCATGATGTGGCGGTGGAGGAATGGAGGGAGTTCGCTGAAAGTTTCTACAGGGCCATGCAGGCCGACGCCCAGAGCCTGTGGGTGATGCTGGTCATCATCCTGGCGGTGGCGGCGATGGGGGTTCTGAACACGGTGCTCATGTCGGTTCTTGAAAGGAAACGGGAGTTCGGGCTGATGATGGCGCTGGGGGCCGGCCCCGGGAAAGTGGTTTCCATGGTTGTCGTGGAAACCATGCTTAAAACCGTGGTTTCCATTATCGCAGGCTCTCTGCTTACGGTGATCGTGGTTGGCATCTGGAGCCGCACCGGGGTAAGCTTCTCCCAGCCGATGCAGTTCGGAGGCATTACCATCACCCACATGCGGCCCGAGTTCACCCCTGAGGTTTTCCTCATTCCCGCTGTCACCATTTTCCTGACCGCCCTGCTGGTGTGCCTGCCACCGGCGTTGAAGGCTGCCCATACAAGGCCGGCCAGGGCCATGAGAACCATATAGGAGGATTGAATGCTTCTCTCCCTTCTTGCCCTTTCCGCAAGAAACCTGATGAGGAACAGACGGAGAACGGTAATCACCGCCGCAGCCATGGGACTGGGTCTCGCCTCACTGCTGTTCATGGACGGCCTGATGACATCGTGGCTGGACCAGATGGTAGCAACCACCACCGAAAGCTGGACAGGCCACGCCCAGATCCACCGGGAGGGTTATCGGGAGACGGGAAGGCAGTCGCTGGTTGTGGAAAACCCGCGACTCGTCGAGGAAACCCTTTCAGCTTCTCCGGATGTCACCGCCTGGACTCGACGGCTGATCTCCCCCGCGACGATCCAGTCCGCCATGGATTTGAAACCGGTTGCTCTCTACGGTGTGGAGCCTCTGTCCGAGGCGGAGATTTCACTTCTGGATGAAGCGGTTGAAGAGGGAGAGTACCTTGACGAAGACACCTTCGGCCTTCTCCTGGGGTTCAAACTGGCGGAAACCATGGACTTGATGGTGGGAGACCCGGTGGTTCTCACCGCATCCGAGGCGGGTGGCGGCCTGGGTCAGGGGCTTTTCATGGTGCGGGGAATCGTCCGATTCGGAATGGAAGACCTGGACGGATACTCGGTCTTCATTCACTGCCGTGCGGCGGAGGAACTGCTGGAGCTTCCCGGTCAGGCACACCAGTATGCCCTGGCGCTGGGAGACCCCGATGATGTTCTTGCCCGTTGGGATGCTCTCAGGGCCCCCCTGTCCACTCCCGGCAACACTGTTGAGAACTTCGCGGAGATATCCGCATTCTTCACCTCGATGCTTGAGATGATGGATGTGGCCATGGGAGTCATGACTTTGATTCTGCTGGGCCTGGTGGCCTTCGGTATTGTAAACACCCTTTACATGTCGGTGTTCGAGCGCACCTGGGAGTACGGTGTTCTGCTGGCCCTGGGCACAGACCGGCGCTTTGTCCGAAGGGGGGTAATGATGGAGACAGCCCTTCTTGCAGTTATGGGGGTGTTGTTCGGGGTTCTGCTGGGGACCGGTGTGAATCTGTTCTTCACCCGGGTGGGGATTGACTTCACCGGCTTCGACATGGGAGGAGTCGCCCTGTCAACCCGAACCTACACACAGTTCAGACTCGAGCAGTTCGTTCTATACCCGTCGGTTATGGTTTTCTTCACCCTCATCGCCGGAATCTGGCCGGCGCTGAGGGCCTCGAGAATCGTGCCCGCCCGGGCTCTTCGGAACAGGCAGGTGTGACATGAACCGGGAACTGATAGTGACAAGAAACCTCACGAAGACCTACGAGGACAACGGAGTTCCGGTCAGGGCGGTGCGGGGTGTGGACATGACGGTGTTGCCCGGAGAGTTCACCGCGCTCATCGGGCCCTCCGGTTCCGGGAAAACCACCCTGCTCAACCTGGTAAGCGGTCTTGACTCCCCAACCTCGGGGACGATACTTCTCAACGGAACCAACATAGGCGACATGTCCCCCCGGGAGCTTTCCGCCTTTCGCCGGAACAACATCGGCTTCGTTTTCCAGGCCTACAACCTCATACCGGTACTGACCGTGGAGGAGAATGTGGAGTACATTCTTCTGCTTCAGGGAATGAAGAAAAAGCAAAGGCACCAGAAGGTGATGGAGATACTGGAGAAGGTCGGCCTCGAAGACTGCGCCCACAGGCTTCCCTCAAAGCTCTCCGGCGGGCAGCAGCAGAGGGTGGCTGTGGCCAGGGCTATGGTTGCCAGGCCGCTCTTCATTCTCGCGGACGAACCCACCGCCAATCTGGATTCGGTCACCAGCGGCAGACTGCTGGACATGATGAAGGACCTCAACGAGAAGACCGGAATGACATACCTGTTCAGCACCCATGACCCCAGGGTGATGGAAAGGGCAAGAAGGATACTGGTGGTGCAGGATGGGCTTATCGTTGAGGACAGAGAGCAGTGAAGACACTCATACCGGTTTTCTGTTTCGTCGCCGCCGCAACGGCGGGAAGTGCGCGTTTCAACCTGTTCTCCGGAGTTGACGCCGCCCTTGAGAACCCCGCCTCCGGAAACGGGTTCTTCGGAGCGAGGCTCATGGCCAGGAAGGTGTTCGGCCGGGGTGTAAGCCTGGAAGGGGCATGGGAGGGTTCGGCCATTGCCGGCGGTTTTCCCGGCCTGGACCGCTGGTCACCCTACAGGGCCTGGGATTTCACCCCGGTGCTTTTGAACGACAGCCTGAAAATACTTGGCAACCTGGACAGGCTCCTCCTCACCGCCCGGATGAAGGCGGCAAACCTTATCCTTGGCAGGCAGGCGGTTTCCTGGGGGTTGGGCAAAACATTCAGTCCTTCAGATTTCGTGGCGCCCATCCCCCTGTACGCCATCGACCGGGAGTTCCGGACCGGGGTCGATGCCGCAAGGCTGCGGGTTCCCCTGGGAACCATGGAAGAGCTTGACCTCGGCTTTCTCGCCGGCGACGGACTCCATGGTGATGGAAACGGCTTCTGGGCAAGAGCAGCGCTGAGTGCCGCCGGGTTGGATGTTACGCCAATGGCCGCCTACTACAGGCGCTGCGCAACGGCTTCACTCGGGGTCAACGGAGTGTTTGCCGGAGCGTCATGGTGGGCCGAGGGCGCCTTCACAGACGCCGACGGAACACGCTACGCCACAATAACAGCCGGGGCGGACCACAGGCTCGGGGCAAATGGTTACGGGTGGCTGGAATACACCTACAACGGCGCGGGAGCCCATGGGCCCGAAGACTATCCGGATCTCCGGGGATCCAAACCATACACCCTTGCCGGGGCGTATCTTCAGGGGAAAAACTACCTCAACCCTGGTGTCGCCCTGAGTCCCCACCCCCTGTGGAACCTTCAGGGAACAGTGACATGCAACCTCAGCGACCAGAGCGCTGGCTTCTCGCTGAACGCGGAGTTCCGTCCGGCGGACAACACCCTTCTGAAGGCCGGCTGCCTGTTTGGAGCAGGGAGCGAAGACACCGAGATGGGCCCGCAGAACAGGGGATACCTTGAGATGCGGTTTTTCCTGTAACAGGCTCGGGTGAGATGCCCGCAACGGAAACACTCTCCGTTAAGCGCAGGCAACAGTTGTTTTCAATAGTAAATCAATATGCCAATGAGATTAACCATATTGCCGGAGTGTACTGAGTTTCATATATACAACTGAACCATACAGGCCGTCCCGGCAGCCTTTGGTGGTTGAGCTTGCACGCATTCTCCTGCCGCGGGAAGTGGAGTTTGCTGAAATCATGAGAAGTACCGCGATCACAATCAAGGCAGTTGTACAGGGTTCTGCGGAAGAGGCGCAATGGAATTCTTTCGTGGAAAAATCCGCCAACGGCACACTGTTTCATCGCATGGATTTTCTCGCCTACCACCCGGCAGAGCGTTTCTCCTTTACGAATCTCATGTTCTTCAGGAACGAGAAGCTTGTGGCAGTTCTTCCCGGAGGCGTTGCAAATGGATGCTATCGCAGTCCAATGGGCGCCAGTTTCGGGGGATTTGTCTACATGCCCGGTATCTCCCTGGCGCTGTCGGACTCCATTCTCAAGAGTTTCACCGCCTGGTGCGGAAACAACGGAATCAAATCAGTGCGGCTCACTCCACCGATGCACTGCTATTGCACCAGCGCGAACGAGGCAATGGAGTACGCCATGCGGTACAACGGATTCATTCAGAAGGACCTTCTGTACTCATCGGTGATAGACCTCACCCGGGTTCGCACCCTTGACTATATCCCAGCCAAATCGCGCTACTCTGTTAGAAAAGCGCATAACATGGGGATTGAGATCATCGAATCGGATGATTTTGAAGCCGCCTATCCCATTCTTGTTGAGAACAAGAAGAAATTCAGCATTCTTCCCACCCATACTCTGGATGAACTGCGCTGGCTGAAGAAAACTCACGGTAAACGCATAACCCTTGTGCTTGCCCGTTACCATAATGAGGTAGTCGGGGGCCAGGTTCTTTTCGATACCAACAGGCACTGCACACTTCTCTTCTACATGTTTCACCTCTACAAGTACCGAACACTGCACACTGTAAACGCCCTGGTCTACGATGCGATGAAGCGGGCCATCGCAGGGGGAAAACGCTGGCTCGACTACGGTGTATCCGCCGACACCCTCAGCACAAACCCCCTTGAACCATCCTGGTCGCTGGTTCATTTCAAGGAGTCCGTGGGATGCACGGGATGCATACGCAGAACCTACGAACTGCGCCTTGATTAGCGTCTTTTCCGAGGATTGTGGAAACAGGCACTGCTGAATCAGAGATTTCTGACTACCCAGAAAGCCCCGAACACTATAGTGAACCCCAGACCCCACCACTGGGAACGATTCAGCCTGTTCCGGAAGACAATCGCAAATGGGGCCAGAAGAGCCAGTGCCGCAGCCAGTGGATTGTGGCTGAACGCCGGGGCGAACCTCAGGTTCAGTATGTGATGCATCGCGCGAAGGCTTCCACAGCCCGGGCAGAACAGCCCGGTGACGGCATGAAAGGGGCAGAAAATCGGAAGGTTCCATTCCCCGGGGTTGTTTCGGGCGAGGAAGACCGCCGCTGCTCCCAGAATCAGCACTCCGGGGGCTAGAAAACTTTTCCCAGGCTTCCGCACATCAGCCCGTAGGACAGGAAGGTGAGAATGGTGATGACCACCCCCCAGATCAGCAGGGCGCGGGTGCGGTCCGAAGCGGCCCGGGCCTTGGTGATTTCACCTGATTTCACCAGGGCGTCTACCTGGGTGGAACTGATTATCGCCGCGATGCCGAAGGGCAGGCAGCAGAAAGCGGTCATAAGAACCGAGAGAACGATGTAGCTTCGGATATTCGGTGGCGGCTCGGCTTTTGGCGGGGCGGGCAGGGGGCGACAGTAACCGCAGACGCCCTGGGCGTTCAGCGGCGCTGCGCAGTCCGGGCATTTCCCGGTGGCCTGAACGGGCTTCATCGGGTGCCCGCATCCCGGGCATGTGTATGCGCTTGTGGAAACCCTGTTTCCGCAATCCGGACAGATGATCAGAGGCATCCAGTTCCTTCCGCTGAACCGCCGGATTATCTCGGTTCGTGTCCCCACGGGCAAGGGCTGAAGTCACGCTCCCTCCGACCCGGCGATCAGGGCCGGAAGCCACCACAGAGCAGCGCCTTTTCTGTCGCAGCTGGCGAAGATCGCGTGTCCGGCTTCCAGAGAAAACCCCGGACGCCTGACAGTGCCCGGGGTTGCCGATACTTGTCAGAAAGCCGCCTCGAATCCCCCCGTCGGTTACGGTTCTACTGGGGGATTGTCACACCGTTCGGAACCTCGATGTTGCCCAGGGCTTCACGGAGCGCGGCCAGGGCAGCGCCGAACACGGTGACACCCAGAACCGCGCCAAGGATTGTTATCAATAGACCTATGCCCACGAAGATTAGCATGGCCCGGCTCCAGTTCTGAAGATTGACATTGGTGCTTCCGCTGAGGGCGAAAACCAGAAGAAGAATGATGTTGAGGAGAGGGATGAACATTGCCAGCTGCACCAGGAAGAAACCCCCGGTGGAAAATGGTTTGGTGCGGTCTTCGGTCATAGGTGAACCTCCCATGTCGTGTTTGTGAAAACTGCGGTGACGGATGAAAATAGGAACAAAGCTGATTGTCTGCAATCCCGGCGCGTCTGGCTTTGCGGTGAGGTCAAATGCCGCGGGGGGAGTTTGGAACGAAGACGGGAGTCGCGCTCAGCCGCTGCACCACCGCCATGCAAACGGGGTAGACGAAGCCTCCTGTTGAGGACAGCAGACCCGGCTCGGCGGGTGTTTCGCTGAAACTGATGAAGAGGCTGTCGCCGAGGAGCAAAACCCCTTCAACTGCCACTGCGGGGTTGAACTCCCCTCCCACATCCGCCCGTCTTCCAATGCCAAGAACGATCAGCATTTCGCTTCCGAAATCCACATCCGGAGATGATGGAGGAAACTCCAGCATGCCGATCTCCGGAGGAATGGTGAAGGTTTCGAACAGCCCGGCCCACTCTTCCGTGTCTCTGATTACCGCCTGAACCGGCTCCTCGAATGCCGGGCCGCCCTCAAGCAGCTGAAATGGAACTTCAACCCAATCATTGGGTTGTGCGGCAAGAAGCAAAAGAATCACCATGCTTTTCACCCCCGATGAAACTATGAGGGGCCGCAAGCCCCATGTCACCCCCGCCTGCAACTTCGACTGCACCACACAAGCAAACAAACAAATACCAATAATATACAAAAGTATGGGCTTGCGGATGCCCTTGGCATCACCCGGATGGGGAGAAGCGAAAACCACTGCTCACGCCGGGATATTTTCAAGCGATTCACTGTGATACGGCTCACGGATATGGTTTTTGAAGAAAACGGGATTGTGAGAGGTATTGACACGGTTTTTTTCAGAAATTATGAAGCGGCATGAAATTTCTGGACAGGGTTCACTACGAGTCACTTCTGCAGACTCTCGGCGGGACCCACAAACTCCTCTTCCCGGTTGGGAGCAAGGGGAAGTTTCATTTCAAATCCACCGACCAGTTCAACGCCGACCAGGCTGAAATAGGCGGTTATCGCGCCGTTGAGCCCATGAAGGCGTTTTTCTTCCTGGCCAGGGAAAAGGTTGCCGAGGCTTTTCGGCCCGAGTCACCCGGGGGCGGGGCAAAACCTCTGTGTGTGGTTGGCGCCAAGGCTTGCGATCTGAAGGGATTCTCCATTCTCGACCATGTCTTCCTCGATCCTGAATACGGCGACCCCACCTACAGAAAACTCAGGGCGGAAAGCATTATCATCTCGTCAGACTGCACCGACGCTCTGGATACATGCTTCTGCATGTCCCTTCAGGGCATGCCCTACCCCACCTCGGGCCATGACATCAACCTCTCTCCGGTTGAGGGTGGTTTTGTGGCCGAAGCCGGTTCGGAAAAGGGCGAAGCTCTACTCTCCGGGTTCCCCGACGCACTTCCCGATCAGCTTGGCCTCATGGAAGCTCAGCGTGCCCGGGTGATGGACAAACTTCTCAGAACAGCATCGGAAAACGGCACTCCCGGCGCGGCAGACCTGGCCGGCGCCGTGGGCAGAAAGTACGAAAGCGGGTTGTGGAAGGAAGAGGCATCCACCTGTGTGGAATGCGGCGCCTGCAATACCATCTGCCCGACCTGCCATTGTTTTCTTTTGTATGACCAGAAAGACGGCGACCACCACGGCCGTTTCCGGGTTTGGGATTCGTGTCTTATCAACGACTTCGCCCGGGTGGCCGGGGGTGAGAACCCCAGGGAGCACCTGTGGATGCGGCTTCGGAACCGGTTTGACAAAAAGTTCGATTTCTTCCCCAAGGTGGCCGGCGAGTTCGCCTGCACCGGTTGCGGCCGGTGTTCATCGGCATGCCCGGGGAAGATTGACATCCGGCGTGTTTTGAGAAGACTGGTGGAGAATGGATAAAAATCCCTACAGGTCAGTGAAAACGGAAGTCCTTGAAGTAATCACTGAAACCCCTTCCATCAAGACGTTCAGGCTCCGGCCCACGGAGCCTCTTACTTTCGCGCCGGGGCAGTTCATGGAGATGTCCATACCCGGCGTGGGAGAAGCGCCCTTCACGCCTTCATCCTTCTGCGGCGATACCGAGAAGATGGACATTACAATAGTGAAGGTCGGAAAGGTCACCGAGGCAATTCATGACCTTGCAGCAGGAGACATCATCGGTCTCAGGGGCCCATACGGTCACGGATACCCCCTGGAACACTTCAAGGGCAGGGAAGTCCTTGTGGTGGGCGGAGGCGTCGGGCTTGCCCCCCTTCGCACACTGATGTACTCCCTGTTCGAAATGCGCAAGGATCTCGCAAAGCTTGTTTACCGGGCCGGTTGCAGGCAGCCCTGCGAGTTTCTCTACCGCGATGAGATCACGGGCTGGCTTTCAAGGCCCGACCTCGACATCAAACTCACCGCGGACCAGTGCGACGAAACCTGGACCTGCGCCACGGGGCTGGTCACCTCCATAATGGAGGATTCATGTGTAGACCCTTCAAACGCCCTGGGGGTTTCCTGCGGGCCTCCCATCATGATGAAATTCGTGACCTTCAAGATGCTGGAGATGGGGATTCCCGCCGAGAGAATCTACCTCTCCATGGAAAAAAACATGTCCTGCGGGTTCGGAAAGTGCGGGCATTGCCGTCTCGGAACTTTCTACTGCTGCAAGGACGGCCCGGTGTTCACCTATGACCAGATAAAAGAGTTCCCCGGAATCTGGGACTGACCATGGAAGGAAGAACACCCTTGAACAGTGTGGAGCAGCTTCAGGGAAGAGTGGGAACGGAAGGGGCCGAACCCCGGAAACCCAGGCTTTTCATGAACCTTGACATATGCTCTTCCGAAACATGCCCGGGTTGCGTGATTGAATGCAGCTATCCCTGGCACCGGGAGATCAACCGGGGCATCCAGTCCGTAATCGAACTGGCCACCTACGCCCTGGTCTGCCGCCGGTGCGAAGAACCCCACTGCGTGATGGCGTGCCCGGTGGATGCTCTGGAAAAGATTGAGGAACGCGACGGCATGCTGGTGCGCCACACCTTCCGCTGTGTCAGCTGCAGGT
This sequence comes from uncultured bacterium, assembly GCA_964624405.1. Lineage (GTDB taxonomy): Bacteria > Fermentibacterota > Fermentibacteria > Fermentibacterales > JCC-6 > UBA6080. Next base: position 70,725 of record CAZUXA010000006.1, read on the forward strand.
CCTGTTCCCACGCCTGCCCCTACGGAACCATCTATCCGGAAATGGTTCCCCGTTTCGCCACGGTTTGCGACTACTGCCTGTCCCGGAGGGTATCGGAACCCGTCTGCATTCCCACATGCCCATACGGAGCCTTGACTCTGCTCGAAGGCGAACCCGACGACCCGGACAACTGCTTCGCAATAGGGGAAAACCTGCTGGTTCACTCCATTCACTGGAAGAAGGAGAAGGCATGACCCTGCTCTACCTTCTTGTCTACGGTTTTCTTGTTACTGCGGTTCTTGGCCTTGTTGCCAGCTGGGTGGATCGGAAGGTCACCGCCAGGGTGCAGTACAGGGTGGGTCCTCCGGTTCTGCAACCCCTGATCGACATCGTCAAGCTTCTTGGCAAGGAAACCCTGGTACCCCGGGGGGCATCTCGGAACGCATTCCTTGTTGCTCCTCTCATCGGGCTCGCCGGGGCGGTGGCGGTAGCCACGGTGCTCTGGGTAAACCAGCTCTACCCGGACCATGGCTTCACCGGAGACTGGATTGTGGTGATCTACCTTCTTACGATTCCATCGATGAGCATCATACTCGGCGGTTTCGCGTCGCGTAATCCTCTGGCCAGCATCGGCGCCAGCAGGGAGATGAAGCTTGTGCTGTCGTACGAGCTTCCCTTCATTCTTGCGATGCTTGTTCCGGTGGTGGGTTCCGGCGGCTCCATCCGCCTGGGAGAAATTCTTCTGGTTCAGCAGGGTTCCGGCGCGTTTGCCGGAAACATTTCGGGGATTCTTGCGCTTATCGTGGCGCTTCTCTGTGTTCAGGCCAAGCTTGCCCTGGTTCCCTTCGACGCCCCGGAAGCGGAAACCGAAATTGTGCACGGCCCCCTCATCGAGTACTCCGGTTCGGGCCTTGCGGTCTACAGGCTGACCAAGAACATGCTGATGTTCATCCTGCCTTTCCTGCTCATCCAGATGTTCCTTGGGGGGTTCGTATTCTCCGGCTGGGGAATACTGTGGAGCGTACTGAAGTTTGTGGGAATTCTGGCCCTGATAACCGTGATTCGGAATACCAACCCCAGGGTTAGGATTGATCAGGCCATGAGGTTCTTCTGGGGACCAATGACCATCATCGCCGCAGCGGCCCTTGTTCTGGCCCTTCTGGGCCTGTGAGAGGCAGGAAATGAGCCTGAAACTCAAAGCCCTTCTCAAATCCCCATGGGTGTTCCACCTCGCCACGGGAAGCTGCAACAATTGTGACATAGAAACGCTGGACTGCCTCACTCCCCGATTCGACATCGAGCGGTTCGGCATTCTTCTGGCGGGAAGCATCAAGCACGCCGATGTTCTTCTGGTCACCGGCTCATGCAACCGAATGAGCGCGGAACGCCTCAAGGTGCTTTACGAGCAGGTGCCAAAACCGTGTCTGGTGGTTGGAATCGGCAGCTGCACCGGTTCACGGGGGTTGTTCATCGATAGCTACAACTGCCCGGTTCCGCTGGACCACATCATCCCGGTGGATGCCTACATTCCCGGGTGCCCCCCGAAACCCGAGGCCATAATCGCCGGGGTGGTTAAACTGATAGACAAGGTTGGCAAAGGCTGATGACAAGGGATCAGGTTCTCAGAGATCTCCAGAACAGGTTCGGCGACGACATTCTCGATGTGTTCCAGAAGTCGCCGAAAAGGGTTTACATGGGCCTGAAACCCCGGGCCATCGCCTGGGTGGGCGAGTACATCTTCCGGGAACTCGGAGCCCGGTTCAACATCGCCACGGGAACCGACACACCTGAAGGCATAGAGATTCTTTATCACTTCACCCTTGAGGATCTGAACCTTATGCTGAACCTTCGGGTGCTTCTGGACAGGGAGAATCCCGTGATCCCATCCCTGGGGAAAAGCATTGAAGCGGTCAACTGGATCGAGAGGGAATTGATGGAGCTTCTGGGCATCACCTTTGACGGTCACCCCGACCCCCGCCGGCTTCTGCTTCCGGACAACTGGCCGGACGGCGTTTTCCCGCTCCGGCAGGATTACACCGAGTGGGACGACACCGCGATAAGAACCAGGGGTGTGTGATGGGCAGATCAGTAATACCCATCGGACCCTACCACCCCCTGCAGGAGGAACCCGAGTTCTTCACCCTGACCGTGGAGGGGGAGAGAATCGTCGAGGTGGATGTCCGGATCGGATACAACCACAGGGGCATCGAAAAGCTCTCTGAAACCAAATCATTCGACAACAGCACCTTCGTGGTGGAAAGGATCTGCGGTATCTGCTCCACCAGCCATCCCTTCGCGTACGTTCGGGCGGTGGAAGACATATTCCCCATGGAGGTTCCCCTCAGAGCGCAGTACATTCGAACCATTATCGCCGAGGGCGAGCGCATTCACTCCCACCTTCTGTGGCTTGGGCTGGCCGGGCATTTTCTGGGCTACAACACCGTTTACATGTGGGCCTGGAAACTTCGCGAGGAGATCCTTGATGTTATGGAGATCCTCTCCGGCAACCGGAACAACTACGCCATGTTCACCCCCGGCGGCGTGAGGCGTGACATTAAGCCTGAAGACATTCCAGGTGTTCTCGCAAAGGTGGATTCCATAGTTCCCACCCTGGAAATGCTTCGGGACGCCGTTCTCGACGACCCGGTACTGCACGCCCGGCTTAAGGGGGTAGGCATCCTGTCCAGGAAGGACGCCATCGAATTCAGCGCCCTTGGCCCCACTTCCAGAGCCTCGGGCGTCGCCCGGGATGTGAGGAAGGATTCCCCCTACGAAGTGTACGATCAACTGAAATGGGACATGATCGTCACTCAGAACGGCGATGTGTTTGACAAGGCGGTAGTTCGCATCCTTGAAACCTTCGAATCCATAAAGATTCTCAAGCACTGTTTGAACAACCTTCCGGAAGGTCCCATCAACGCCGGAATAGAAAGCATTCCCCCCGGCGAGGGCATTGGCCACATCGAAGCCCCCCGGGGCGAAACCTTCCACTATGTGCGCAGCGACGGCACAAATCGTGCGATACGGCACAAGGTCAGGGCTCCCACTTTCATGAATCTTCCCACATACAAGGCCACAATAGTCGGAGAAACGATTTCCGACGCCACGATCATCCTTGCCTCCATTGACCCCTGCTACTGCTGCACGGAAAGAATGGCCGTTCGGAACCACCGGGGAAGGCTGCTTTATGACGGGGAAGCCCTGGTTGCCCTCTCCAGGGCAAAAACCGAGAGCCTGAAGAGGAGGATGGGTAGAAAATGAGCCTTGAGAACCTTTTCAGCCTGAATCTCTTCAGTTTCACTCCCCTGGCCTGGCTTGCCGCGGCATTTGCGGGCCTCTTCTTCATCCTTGTGGTGATCTATTCCCTGAGCTTCATGAAGGGAAGGAAGGGGCTTTTCAGGTACTACCTCTATACAGTTCTCACCCTGGTGTTCACCCTGGGAGTCATCTTCGCCGACAATCTTCTGCTTCTTGTGGTTCTCTGGGGATTTCTGGGGCTTCTGCTCTACCTTCTCATAGGGTTCGGCAGAACCGATGCCACGCCCGCCACCGCCCGGAAGGCCCTGCTCATCGTCGGCGGGACCGACGCAATGATGCTGCTGGGCCTTGCTCTGGTCTGGCTGCTGGTCTACGGGCAGGGAACAGGCATTTCAGGGCTTGCCAAACTGTCCTTTTCTGGAATCACCATCCCGGTCGCCGGGGGAGTATCAACAGCCGCGTTCCTGCTCCTGGCCTCCGCCGCCCTGGCCAAAGCCGGGGCCATGCCCTTTCACACCTGGGTGCCGGATATGGCTGAAAGTGCCCCGATTCCCGTCACCGCCTATCTTCCCGCTTCACTGGACAAGCTCCTGGGTGTTTTCTTTCTCGCCAGGATTTCCCTTGAGCTGTTCACCCTGAACAACGCGATGGGAATAGTGCTCATGGCCATCGGCAGCATCACAATCATGGCGGCGGTCATGATGGCCATGGTACAGCACGACATGAAGCGGCTTCTCGGTTATCACGCGGTGAGCCAGGTCGGCTACATGGTTCTGGGCATCGGCACCGGAAATCCGATCGGCATAGCCGGAGCGCTGTTTCACATGTTCAACCACACCATATACAAATCCTGCCTTTTCCTGGCCGGGGGCGCGGTGGAGAAAAGCATGAAAACCACCGACCTTCACCGTCTCGGAGGCCTCGGAAAGTTGATGCCCCTGGTTTTCGGAGCGTTCTTCGTGGCCTCTCTTTCCATTTCCGGTGTGCCGCCCTTCAACGGCTTCGCTTCAAAGTGGATGCTTTACCAGGGCATTATCGGTACCGCCGGCACTGGCGGCTGGACCTGGATTCTCTGGCTCACCGCCGCCATGCTGGGCAGCGCCCTCACCCTTGCCAGCTTCATGAAGCTGATACATGCCGTGTTTCTGGGGCAGGCCTCTCCTCATGTAACCCGGGTAGCCGAGGAGAACCCTCCAAAAACCCCATTCGCCTTCGCGGTGCCCCTGGTGGTGCTGGCAGTGTTGTGTGTGGGCCTTGGTGTCTTCGCGGACAGATTGCCCTACGGTGAGCTTTTCAGCCCCGCTCTTTCCGCAGACCCGGTTTTCCCGGGTCTGTGGAGTTCCACCACCGCCACCAAGCTCATGCTTGCCGGCCTGTTCCTGGGGCTGGTGGTGTACATGCTTGGAACCGCCCGTAAAACCCGAACCACAGCACCCTTTATCGGGGGAGAAAGCCTCGACGACAACCCGCCCATAAGGGTTTCCGGAGTTGATTTCTACGGTACCGTAAGGGAGATGAAACCCCTGGGTCTTCTTTACAACTGGGCAGAGCAGAAGCACTTCGACTGCTATGTGGTGGGCCTCCGGTTCGCCGACTTTGTGGGGGGGCTTCTTTCCGGCCTGCATAACGGCCTTTTGAGCAGGTATGTGTTGTGGTGCCTGGCGGGACTGATCGTTCTCTACCTAACGCTGATTGGATGATGGAATGATTGAGCTTTACATCCTCCTGGCGCTGATGATCGTGGGTGCCCTGGCGGCGGTGGAGATGAAGAACCTTCTTTCCGCGGTGATTGCCGTGGGAGTGGTGGGACTGGGGCTCTCCATCGTCTTTCTTCTTCTCAAGGCCCCGGACATCGCACTGACTCAGCTTGTGGTGGAAATCGTGGCGGTGATTATTCTGATACGGGCCACCCTGAACATGAAGAATGCCGATGACTGGCTGGGTCCAAGGCCCCTTGGCGCCGTGATGGGTGCGGTTTTCATGGCCCTTACCGTATGGATGGGAATCGTGGTTTTCCGAAGCCTTCCCTCCTTCGGCAACCCGCTGATGCTGGTTTCCCAGCGTTACCTCGAGAATTCCGCGGCGGACACCGGAGCGGCCAACGTTGTGGCGGCGATCATTCTGGACTACCGGGCGTACGACACCCTGGGCGAGGCCACCGTGCTGTTCACGGCGGTGGTCGGCGTTCTTACGGTGATGCGCCGCAAGGGGGTGAAAAGCCATGGCGATCCACAGTGATGAAGGCGGCATGACCCTGGTGGTGAAAACCGTTACCAGGCTCACCGTGGGTCTCATCTTCCTGTACGGGGTGTACATAGTGCTCAACGGTCATCTCAGTCCCGGCGGCGGCTTCGCCGGCGGGGTGATCATCGCCCTGAGCTTCATGAATCTTGTTCTTGCCTTTGGCGGCAAAAAAGCCGTTGAAATCGTGAAAAAGAACGCCGTGACCGCAATGGAAAGCATCGGCGCCATCCTGTTCCTCGGCATCGCACTGCTGGGCTTCACCGAGGGCGGTTTCTTCCGAAGCTTTCTGTCGCAGGGTGAAACCTTCAAACTGATAAGCGGCGGCACAATCCCTCTGTCCAACATCGCCATATGCATAAAGGTGGGTGCCGGTCTTTTCGGGATTTTCCTCACCCTGATGGTTCTGATGGGAAGCGAAAGGAAGGAAAAATGATACACGCCTGGCTTCCCTATGTTCTATGCGCTCTGCTTTTCAGTGTGGGGGTCTACGCCGTTCTCAGCAAGAAAAATCTGATAAAGATCATAATGGGTATCATCATCGCCGAGTACGCGGTGAACCTCTTCCTTATCCTGCTGTGCTGGAGGAAGGACGGCGAAGCGCCGATCCTGCACCCCGGAGCGGTGGGACAGGTAATGGTTGACCCTCTGCCCCAGGCCCTGGTGCTCACCTCGATCGTTATCGGCCTGGCAACCACCGCGTTTCTGGTGGCGATCGCAATGAGGCTCCATGACCGCTACGGAACCTATGACATCACCAGGATTAGGGAGCTGAGGGGATGATGACTGCAGCGAACATTCCTCTGCTGGTGGCGGTTCCCCTGGCGGGAGCATTCCTTTGCGCCCTGCTTGCCCGGAAGTCCCATCCCATTGCAGACACCCTGGGAACCCTGACCGTTGCCGTCGTTCTTGCCCTTTCGATTGTTGCGGTGTTTTCCCCCGCCGCGAGCCATGCGGTGGGAGGCTGGCCGGCTCCAATGGGGATTCTGCTGGTTATGGACGGGCTTGCGGCATTCATGCTGGTCACCGTGAGTGTGGTGGCGTTTCTTGTCATGATCTATGCCCTGAGCTACATGAACGCATACACCGGCCGGTGGCAGTTCCACACACTCTTCCTCCTGATGCTGGCGGGAATGAACGGTGTGGTCATCACCGGCGACCTGTTCAACCTGTTCGTGTTTCTTGAGGTGGCCTCCATCGCAAGCTACGCGCTTGTGGCCTTCGGTACCGGAAAACACGAACTTGAGGCGGCTTTCAAGTACGCAATCATGGGAAGCCTGGGTTCGCTGCTGCTGCTTCTTGGAATAGCGTTTCTCTACGGTTACACCGGAACTCTGAACATGGCTCACATGGCCCGGATGCTCGGCGAACTGGGGCAGGCCCCGATCACCGTTACCGCGCTGGTGCTTCTGCTCAGCGGATTTGCCCTGAAGGCGGCCATCGTGCCTTTCCACTCCTGGCTGCCTGATGCCCACCCTTCGGCACCGGCTCCCATCTCAGCCATGCTCTCCGGAGTGCTGATCAAATCCCTGGGTGTTTACACCATTGCCAGGCTTGTGTTCAATGTGTTCGGCATAACCCCGGAACTATCAAACCTTCTTCTTGTACTCGGAGCCATCTCGATGGGCGTGGGAGTCATTCTCGCGCTTCGTCAGTGGGACATGAAACGGCTTCTTGCATACCACTCCGTGAGCCAGGTTGGATACATCATTCTCGGACTTGGGTTGGGAACCCCCCTGGGCATACTCGGCGGACTGTTCCATCTTTTCAACCACTCCATCTTCAAAAGCCTTCTCTTCCTGAATTCCGGCGCGCTGGAACAGGCAACCGGCACAAGAAACCTGAAGGAGATGGGAGGGCTGTCAAAAAGGATGCCGACCACCTCCTGGACTACCCTTTCCGCGTCCATGTCCATCTCCGGTGTGCCCCCCTTCTCGGGATTCTGGAGCAAGCTCATCATTGTGATGGCCTGCGTCGAGCAGGGGCAGTGGTTCTATGCCTCCTGGGCGATTCTGGTAAGCATCCTTACCCTGGCCTCCTTCCTGAAGGTGACCAAGTTCGCCTTCCTGGGCAGGCTCAGGAAACGCTTCGAACATGTGCGGGAGGTTCCCGTGGCAATGAGGTTCGGCATGGCGGTTCTGGCCCTGCTTTGCATATTGGGCGGCCTCATGCTTGTTCCCGCCGCCAAGGAAATGCTTCTTGACCCCGCGGTAAGGGTGCTTGACCACGGTGTCATCACCCTGGGGGAGGTGGTTAACCTGTGAAAAGCCGTATTCTGATGTTTCTGGCCGCATTTCTGGTCTGGTGCCTGCTGAGCTGGCCGCCAGACACGGCGCAGCTCATCGTGGGAGTCGCGGCCGCGCTTCTGGCGGCGATAATCATGGGCCGAATGTTCGTAACCCGACCCCACATGCTGAGCCACCCTGGAAGGGTGTTCCGATTCCTGTTCCACTACATCCCCGTTTTCGTCTGGGAGCTTGTCAAAGCCAATTTCGACGTGGCCTACAGGGTTCTTCATCCCGGCCTTCCGATTAAACCCGGCATCGTCAAGATGAAAACCGGGCTGCGGTCCGATATGGGGCTCACATTTCTGGCCAACTCCATCACCCTTACCCCGGGCACGCTTACGGTAGAGGTGGACAAGGACCATGGCCTTCTGTACATCCACTGGATAAGCGTGAAGGGCAGGGATGTGGAGACCGCCACCCGGGCCATTGGCGGGCGGTTTGAACCGATACTCATGAAGATATTCGAAGAGGGCTCGCCATGAAAACACTGAGATGGATTCTTGGAACGGTGGTCTTTCTGGGAATACTGGCGCTGATTCTTCTCTACACCGCCCGGGGGCCGTTCCTTCCGCAGGAAGTGAAGTACGCCGGTTTTTTCGCCCGGGCTCTGTACATAATCATACTCAGCTCTCTCATGGTTCTTTTCCGGGTGCTTCGGGGGCCCACTCCGGCGGACAGGATCGTGGCGGTAGACATCTTCGGCATCCTGGTGGTGGGGCTTTGCGCCATTCTGGCCGTAGCAACCGACCGTTCCTGGTACCTCGACATCGGTATCGCCTGGGGGCTTCAGAGCTTCATCGGTACACTGGCCCTGGCCAAGTTCATGGAAGGGAGGACCTTTGATGACTGACATTATCGGACTTGTGCTGATAGCAGCAGGCCTCGCCTTCGATGTCCTGGGCTGTCTGGGCTTGGTGCGTCTGCCGGATGTTTACAACCGGCTTCAGGCTTCCACCAAATGCGTTACACTGGGAACCTGCAGCATTCTCATCGGAACCATATTCATCACGGGTCTGAACTCCACTGGTTTCAAGGCCCTGCTGGCCGTGTTCTTTCTGGTGCTGACCTCCCCGGTTTCCGCCCACGTAATCTCCCGGGGTGCCCATAAGGCCGGTATTCGGCTCTGGAAAGGCAGCGAATGCGACGCCCTTTCCGAGGACAAGAAGGAGGCGGCGCAGTGAGATACCCCAAGCTTCGTGAGCTTGGCGAAGCCATAAAGGCTCTCTGCTCGAAGCCATACACCTCTGACTTTCCGAAGAAGCCCCATGTACCCCACCCGAATTTCCGGGGACAGCCCGAGTTCGACCAGGACAAGTGTCTGGGTTGTCTTGCCTGCGAGGAAGCCTGCCCCTCCGGGGCCATCGCCCATGAAGACATCACCGATCCCCCGGAAACCGCAAAGCGCAGAATGATACACTACACAGACACCTGCATCTACTGCAGCCAGTGTGAGGCGGCTTGCATCGCCAACCACGAGGGCATCAAGCTTGGGAACAAGTGGGAGCTTTCCTACTTCGACAGGAGCCAGGCGTTCGAGTTCATCGAGAAGGATCTGCAGCTCTGCGAAGGTTGCGGAACAGTAATCGCCACAAAAGACCATTTGAACTGGCTGGCAGACCAGTTGGGAGAAATGGCATTCTCCAACCCCACGGTCTACCTGGCAAGGCTTGCGAAACTCGGAGTAGCCCAGGGCAATATTGCCCCGGTTCTTAAAGACCGGGGACGTTCGGACAGGGTGAAGATCCTGTGCGTGAAGTGTCGCAGGGAGACAACCCGTTACGACGACTGATACTCTGGAGAGGCTGAAGGCCTTTCTTCTGAACAGGCCCCTGATTCTTGGAATAGGCAATCCGTTGAGGGGTGACGACGGATTCGGGTTGGAACTTGTTTCGGGGATCAGGGGCATTCCAATTCCGGTCATCGACGCCGGCGTAACACCGGAGAATCACCTGGGAGCAATCGCAAGACACAAGCCGGGAAGCATTCTGGTTGCCGACGCGGCGGAACTTGGAGAGTCGCCGGGAACGCTGATGCTTCTCAACCGGGGGGAAATTCTCGGGGTTGGCGGTTTCTCCACCCATAACATGTCCCCGGCGATGTTCATGACCCATCTGGAGGAACTCACAGGCGCGTCCATCCATATGATCGCGGTTCAGCCGGGAACCACCGGATTCGGTATGGGCCTGTCGCCGGAAGTGCGGGCCCGGGTGGATCAGTTGACGGAATTCATCCGAACAGCGGTTCAGACCGAACGATAGATGGTATGCCGCCCCTTCCGGGTGACTGCGAGCCTGCCCTGTTTCACAAGCTGTTTCAACGCGTTCCTGACATTCAGATCACCGTGGCTGCGGAATCTGCCGATTATCTTCGATTCACTTTTCCCATCCGAGCAGTACGCCACCAGTTCCGGCGCGATGATTCCCGCCCCATCCGGCAGTTTCTTTACAGGATGGACCAGTGTTGCCCCGGGGTTGATAGGATCCGTCTGGAAAGAGAGGTAATCCGCGTATGCAGTCAGCGCTTTGAGAAGAGCGGTTCTTATCTTCCCGCCCTCCCCTGTGGAACCATAGCCGTGAATCACCTTGATGGATGAGGTATCCCCGGCGCCGAGCTGTCTGTTGTAATGATCCACAAAGAGAGTCAGCGCTTCAGCAACAGAGCATCCATGAAGGTCTACCGTCGTCAATACTGCCAGGCCCCTTTCAGTTCAACCAACCCGCCCGCGCCGAATCGTTACTTACCGAAGACCGACAATCCTCCCGCCACAATCCAGGGAAGAAGCCAACCCCCGGAGTTCACCCTCTCTTTTGAAACACCGGAGATGTTCATCAGCATATCCCTGATATTGCCGGAAATCATGATCTCCCGGGCCGGGAAGCCGATTTTTCCCTTTTCGATGGTGTAGCTGTTCTTGGCAACCCCGGAAAAGTCTCCGCTTTCGCTGGGCATCCCCCCGGAAAACCTGCAGAGAAGCACTCCCTTCTCAACGGAGCCGATGAGTTCCGCAAGAGAGCTGTCGCCGGGTTCAATAACCAGCGCTCCCCCATTGTTCAACGAGCGTGTATGACCTGTCTTGTTGGCGCCGTACAGGGAGAGGAGGAAACTGTTAAGAACTCCCTTCCCGATGATTGTGCTGTTCTCGGCGGCGAAGCCGTCCGAGGTTATGTGGTAGCCGGAGGCAAGCTCGTCGGACAGAGGCATGGAATGCAGGGTGAGAAGACGCGACGCGACCGGCTCGCCGAGAGAGTCTTTGAAGATGGAGGTTCCCTTGATCAGGTGATAGTCTGAAAGGTACATGCAGATAATGCTGAGAAAGTCCTCGAGGCAGTCCGGGGTGATGATGACATCACCGATGAACTTTCCATTGAACTGCCGGGAGCGCACCTGCTCTGTGGATTGCTTCATAAGGCTTCTCAGGTTGCCCAGTTCGTGGAGGTTCTCTTCAAGGTTCAGGGATGAGACTCCGGTGTAGTTGAAGGAGGAGGTATCGGTCCCCTCCTTGGATGTGAACATCGGGAAGAAGGTGTATCTGCCTGTCCTTGAGGCCAGATCAACGCCGTTGGAGTTCATGTAGAAGGTTCGGGTGTTTGTAAAATCGAGAATAAGCTGCTCCAGGATCAGGCTGGGATGGTTGGTGCCGGAGTAGTCGATAAAATCCTGCATCCTGGAATACATGAGGTTGAGATTCGGAGAATCGGGCCCCTTTTCCAAGCTGCGGGGAGGTTGCTTCGGAGAGATATCGTTGGCGCTGTCGGTCTCGGAGGAGCATGCCATCTCCATTACCGTTCCGGCAGCTTCATCAATGGAATCGGCATCGGTTCCGTTTATGGACAGGGTTCCCCTCTTTCCATCCACAATCCCGCTGAGAAAGAGGTTGACATCGTCTGTTGATCGAAGCAGGCTGAACCGGCCGCCGTCTACATTCAACTCGTCCTTCCGGGTAAAGCGCACACGGCACTCGCACTTTTCAAGCCCCGCTTTCCTCATGGCATCAAGGCTGTGTTTTCCGATCTCCCTTCCGGTTTTCATTACCTTCCCCCCATGCTGATCCTGCATTTCAGGGCCGGGCCGCCCATGCCCACTGGAATGGGCTGTTTCTTCCCGCACATTCCGGCGCACGACCATTTCATATCGTCCGAGACATCCGTGACGGTTCGAAGCATGTCAAAGGCAACACCGGATATCGTGGTGTCTCTGATAGCCCTGCCCAACCGGCCGTTTTTGATCTCGTAACCCTGAACAACGCCGAACATGAATTCGCTGGTTGAATCCGCCTGGCCGTTGCTGGGCTTCATGAGGTAGTATCCCTCGTCAATGGAACCTATCATTTCATCAAGCCTGCCGGTTCCGGGAAGAATGGCGGTGTTCCGCATTCTTATGATGGGTTCATCATCGAAATTGAACGCCCTGGCGTTTCCCCGGGGCGTCGCATTGAAGTGCAGAGCCGATTCCCGGTTGTGCAGAAACCGCTTCAGGACTCCGTTCTCTATTATCACCGCGTCTTCCGCGAGAATTCCCTCATCATCCATGAACACCGGTACCGGGCAGGTTTGCCCCCGGGCCTCATTGGCGAAGTCGACCAGGGTTATCAGGGGGCTGGCGACCTGTTTTCCCAGGAAATCCCCAGCCACTGAACCACCCCGGACTATGTCGGCCTCCGTGGTGTGACCGATGGCCTCATGAGCCAGGATTCCCGCGAGATCAGCGTCAAGGATGCAGTCTCTCTCCCCTGTTTCGGGGTGTATTCCCTCGGCTTTCCTCATAAGATGTTCCCTGAGCTGCTCCAGCCTTTCCGCAAGGTCTTCGGGTTTCTCAAAAACATCCTCGAACTGTCCCAGACCCCCAAACACATCCCTGAGTTCCACAGGCTCGCCTCCGCTGTCGGTGGTCAACGAGACATATAGAATTGTTCTTGGAATCATGGTGAACGAAGATGAGCCGTCGGAGGTTATCAGGCTTTTTTCCATATCCAGGCACTGCAGTGATACGGTTCGGGATGCGACTCCGCTGAATCCGGCGGTGATCATCCGGTCAACCGACCTGACGAAGCCGATGATATCCTTCCGGGAAAGCCGGGGCTTTCCCGTGGAGAAATCCCGCTCCACCCGGCCTGGTTTGGAGGGAAGCGGGCCGCTGTTCCTGTTTTCCCTGCCGGACAGGAACCTGGCATTTTCCGTCGCGGACTTCACCACGGTTCTTATGCCGTCATGGCTTGCGTCGGGGTTCGATGCGAACCCCCACAGTCCTCCGCTGTACGCCCGGGCGGAAACACCGGTTACGGTCTGCCGGTGGTTCCCGATCACATCTCCGTTCACCACAGCGACCGCGGTCGTTCTGTTTTCCTGAACACGCAACTCGGTGTAGCCGGTGAACAGATCGGCATATCGGCCCAATTCCCTCAACACCATCTTTTCTCCCGCCGATGGAACCAGTGTGACTGACTTCAAAGCGACAATGAACTGATGAAACTATATACTGCTTGGGGCCACAGAGAAAGCTATTCCCTGATCCGGAAAACCAGATCGGTGCCGTAACACCGCACATGAAGCAGGTTCCCCCGAAGGTACAGGTATTCCGGCGCGGTTGGAACAGGAATCCTTCCGGCAACCTCACCGGTCCAACGGTTGAGAAGATAGATGAAATCATCTTCGTCGGTGAACCCATAGGCGCTGATGATGATATCATCCCTGACAATGAAGTTCGCCGCGTTTGCGGTCAGGGGGCCACTTCTCCAGAGAATCTGCAGTTTTTCAAGGTCGATGGCTGTAAGGTACCCGTTCAGTCCGGACGAGTTTGACGCATAGGTCCTGTGGGCGTTTGAAACATACAGGACACCGTCGTACAACTCCGCCCACCTGATCTGCTGGAAAGTGGATCCTGCGCCCTCCCCGGCGTAGCTGAGAAAATCCAGCACAATCGGTGGCCGGCCGGAGAGCGGTTCCGCAATTACAATGATTCTGTCATCCAGAACAACATTGAACCTGTTCGGGGGTGAGCCGTAGAGGGCGATGATTCCATCCCTGCTTCGAATCACCTGGGAGAGGTGAAACTCCCCTTCCCCGGGTGTGAGGAGCACTCCGGCGACTCCCGGTGGCGGTTCGGTTCCCCGAATGGCGTTGTTCGCGCCTCCGCTGTGAAATGTTCGGGATTGCCAGTCTTTCTTCCCCTCGAACCAGCTTTCGTAGTCGGTGACCATGTTTGGGCGGCTTTCCAGCAGTTCAAGGGAAACTCCCGCTGAAGGGCCGGTGGTCTGGTACTCTGGAAAAGGGGGGAGTTCAAGGGGAAGTGGAAGCACTTCGACGAATCCCGCCACCGCAACAACCATCGCGATCACAACTGTCATGCCTTCTCCGTTTCCAGTGTTGCCCGCCTTTTTCCGCAGGAAACTTCCATTAGAACACCAACGGTGATCGGGAGCGCCGTAAGAAGCAGGCCGCCGAACACTGCATACACCGTGTCCTCCGCGCCGACACTTCTGTCCAGCAGTATCCCCGTCAGCAGCAACAGCCAGAACACACCGGAGAGAATCAGCAGGATTCGGGCGGCAACCTTCCGCAGGTTTCCCCGGGAAGCCGGAATTGACGGAGAAGAAGGGGGTTTTGCCGGAACCGCGCCCCACTTGCCTGCTGAAAGGGCGCGGCCCTTTCTGAGGAATCGGATGCCCAGCAGGAAGAGGGCAACGACCAGCGGGACAACCAGCAGGGCCGCCGCGGTGCCGGACAGGGCCAGGGTGTTGTACGCTCCGTGCAGAAACCAGGCGATACCGAAGCCCCCGAGAATGTTTCTGTTCCTGATCGCTCGGGATGCGGCGAACCTGGCGTGCCCTATGAAGTATCCCATGATCACACCGGTGAAGGTATGGCCCGGAATGGAGGAAAGCGCCCTGGCGATACCAACCCCGAAACCGTGCTCCAGCACATAGAACAGGTTTTCCGCCATGGCGAAACCGATGGAGACCGTGGCGGCATAGACAATTCCGTCGTTTCGCTCGTTGAAGTTTCTGTTCCTCCAGGCGAAGAGCATTACCGTGAGAAGTTTCAGCCCTTCTTCCACCGGCGCCACCACCAGGAAGGATTGAATGCCCGAGCCGATGACCCCTTCCCGGGAGAAGACCGGCAGCCCCAGAACGGCCATTTCGATCAGAGCCGCGGGAACAACGGCCAGACACCCGAGAAACAGCATTTTGAGAACAAGGCTCAGGGGTTCGGGTTCGATACGGTCGAATCGCAGAATGTAGATCAGGAAGCCGATGGGAGGAGCCACCGCCAGAATCACAAGCAGAATCAGCCCCATGAGTTCACCTTCCCGCTCAGTGAAAACCGATGAGGCAAGCTAACGACGCGGTTGCATCCGGTCAATTCCCGAAACCCGGGTTTTCCCGTGACGAATAGTTGTGTATGGTTTTGGGGAAGAAGCAACACAAACCCGGAGGTTTGCAATGAAGAATCTCTGTTACGCCGCGCTGTTTCTCCACCCGTTTCCCCTGGTTTTCGGTGGCCTGCTGCCTCCCGCCATGGATGTTGCGGTTCTGGACGGTGGCACGCTGGTGGCGGGCAGAGACTTTCTCATGTGGGACGGAGGCATCCTTCGGGCGTCGGAGGTGGGCTGTGACCGCTTTTACCGGCCGACAACCTCGCCGGATGGAAGAACAGTGGCGGTGTGGGCCGGCTCCGATCATCTTAACTGTGTGGTTCTCGTGGGCGGGAATGGCGTGGAGATAATGGGTCCCTACGAAAGAGCCGGGCTTCCCTGCTGGGACAACCAGGGGAACCTCTGGTTCACCGCTGAGGGAAGTCTGCTACGAAACGGCGCAATGTCAGGGCATTCACTTGGCGTTCATCACATCTCCGTGGCCCCCGGGGCGGACCGGCTGGTTTTCACCGATCGACAGGACAGGCTTCTGGTGATGGACATGGCCTCGGGGAATGTGGATACCCTCTCCACAGAGTACAGGTTCTTCGGCCCCATCTTCGTTGGGGATGACATAATCGTTTCCCCCTCCCTGAACGGTGGAATCTGGATGTTCAAAGGCTCGGAAGCGGTCTATGTTGATCATGGGGAACAGCCGGCGTGGTGGCGGGAAAGAAACTCACTGGTTTACATCAGGACCACCGATGACGGCATGAACCTCACTTCTTCAGACATCTGGACGTGGACCTGTGAACAGCGGTCCCGAAGGCTTACAGACACCCCCTACATTCTTGAGATCAACCCCACTCCGGCACCGGACGGGGTTTATTTCGTGGATTCCTTCAGCGGAATGCTGGGTTTCGTCGAGGTTCCCCGGTGAGAGTGGGCGCTCTACCCTTACTGCTTGTTTCCGCCTTCACCGCCCATGGCTGGACTGTGTGCCTTGACCCCGGTCATGGCGGTTCGGACCCGGGAGCAACCGGCACATACTACCTGGAGAAGGAAGCCAACCTCGATGTTGCCTATCAGGCGCTGAACTACCTGTCCATGGTTCCGGATTGCGAATGGGCGGGGATGACCCGTACCGGCGATTACACGGTTTCCCTGGTCAACAGAGTGGCCTACGCGAATCAGAACGGGTTCGACCGGTTCATGTCCATCCACGAGAATGCCTTCAACACATATGTACAGGGAAGTGAAACCTTCTGCTATTCCCTCGATCCCGGCACCCCCGGTTACGATCTTGCGTCAAGGGTTCTGGACGACATCCTGTGGGCTCACGGTTACAGCAACCGGGGTGTGAAGGATGGGAGCTGGATCTATGTAATCGCCAACACCACCATGCCCGCGATTCTCGGCGAAGGCTCGTTCATCGACTACGACGCGGCCTGGAACGAGTCACACCGATACTTCACCAACTGGAACGACCACTCTGGCCGACAGGGTTTCGCCTACGCCCGGGGCATAAGCCTTCACATGGGAAGCACCCCCCCGGAATACGGCTCGGAAGGGCATATCGTAGACAACCTCTCCCCGGGTTTTTCGGTGAATTCCGAAGCCGATTGGAACACGGGCAGTTACGGAGAGCCATGGGGCCCGGACTACCGCTGGAGTTCCACCACCAACCAGGCCGACTGGGCCAGGTGGACACCGAATCTTCCCGAAGCGGGATGGCACGAGGTCTCGGTCTGGTACACCCATGGAAGCAACAGGGCTCCCGACGCTGTTTACACCGTTCATCACCAGGGAGGGGAAACCCAGTTCATCGTTGATCAGACTCAGAACGGTGGCCAGTGGATTCTTCTTGGGGATTTCCCCTTCAGCGCCGGGATTTCAGGATGGGTAACCCTGTCCGAAGCCGGAACCACACCGGAGCGGGTGGTGATAGCCGACGCGGTGAAGTTCGAGATGGGCTCCACCGGCATGGATCACTCCCTCCCGGCGGTCTTCGGAACCCGGCTTGAGATTGCCCCGAACCCCGGAACCGCGTTTCAAATCCGCTTCACACTTCCGGTTGAATCCGGGGTTCACCTGGCGGTTTACGACATTGCGGGACGGCTTGTGGAAACGATCCACAATGGCGCCGTTTTCCCCGGTGAAAGCCTGTTCGCCTGGAATCCCTCGGGTCAGCCCTCGGGAATGTACCTTGTCACTGCCGGTTCCAGGGAGTTCAACCTGGCCCGAAGGGTTTTGCTGCTGGACTGAAACAGGGCATCATCAAGCCGGCATCTTTTCGGGAAGACCCCGCTCCAGCCACCAGCTGTACACAACCGGCACAACCATGATGGTCGCCAGTTCAATGAGCATGCCGCCGAACACCGGAAGCGCCATGGGGCGCGCCAGATCACTTCCCCTTCCGGATGCCAGGAGAACAGGGACCAGGGCCACGAGGGTGGTTACCGTGGTCATCACAGCGGGTCTGATTCTCATTTCCACGGCTTTCCGAACAAGGGCTCGCACTTCCGGCCGGGTGCGGGGTTTATGCTGGTTCCGGAGCTGGGTGATGTATGTGGCCATGAGAACACCGTCGTCCACGCAGATTCCCAGGAGGGCGATGAAGCCCACCACAACCGCCACGGTCAGATAGACAGCTCCCTCCGGCGGAACGCCGATCATGCCCGCTGACCAGAGAACCGAATGTATACCCGGCCAAATGGCAATGAAGATAAACCCTCCCGCCACTGCCAGCGGTACGGTGCCCAGGAAAATGATCAGGGGAACCGACATGGTTCTGAACTGCATGTACATCAGAAGGAAAATCGTGGCAAGGCATATTGGTATCAGTATCGCGAACCGGTTTCTGGCCTGAATCTGGTTCCGGTAGTTGCCCACCCACTGGAAGTAGTAGCCCTCCGGCAGATCAAGCCTTCGCAGGTGCGGCTCCATATGCCGTTCTTCCTGAACGATTCTTCGAAGCAGTGCGTCCGCTTCTTCCACCAGCCCGCCTTCATCCCTGCCCTCCGCGTTCAGCATGACATATCCCACCAGTTCACCGTTCACGGAGCGGATCATGGCGGGTCCCCGGACCGTTTCAATCGAAGCCACTCTGGACAGGAGCACCCGGTGTTCACTTCCGTGAACGGGGATGTATATCCTTCCAATGTCCGCCGGTTCATCCCGCATCTCCCTGAAGTATCGGGCTCTGACGGGTATCCGCTCCCTGCCGCTGCGTACTGTGGTGGCCACCATGCCCGACATGGCTCCCTGAAGAGCCGTGAGCACCT
This sequence comes from uncultured bacterium, assembly GCA_964624405.1. GTDB lineage: Bacteria > Fermentibacterota > Fermentibacteria > Fermentibacterales > JCC-6 > UBA6080. The sequence goes on from CAZUXA010000006.1 coordinate 89,125, forward strand.
CCTCAACCGTCAGCCCGTAGAGAGCCGCCGCCTCCCTGTCCACCGTAACTTCAAGATAAGGCCGTCGGGTTGCTCTCATTGCGGAGACATTGGCGGTTCCCGGAATTTCCCTGATGATGCCTTCAGCGGCTATGGCGATCCTTTGCAGCTGATCCACATCGTCACCGTGGATTTCAAGACCGATGCTGGTCACAATTCCCGACTGAAGCATCACTATTCTTGTCTCGATGGGTTGAAGCCAGGACGGGGCTATTCCCGGCATTCGAACAGAAGCCCGAAGAAGCGAGAGCAAAGAATCGGCGGTTACGCCTTCCCTCCATGTTTCCCGGGGGTTGAGGGTTATCACGGTTTCAATCATGCCCACCGGGGCCGGATCCAGTGGAGAATCAGCCCTTCCCGCCTTGCCCACCACCTGCCGAACCTCGGGTATCCGTTCCATGGCCCGGTTCTGCCGAACCATGACATCCACGGCTTCGTTCAGCGACGCCTGGCTCAGTAGAGAAGGCATGAACAGGAAGCTTCCCTCGTCGAGGGGGGGCATGAACTGTGTGCCTATCCCTGGCAACGCCTTCACCAGCAACTGAACCGGCCTGATTCTGTCCGGATTGATCCCCAGTGACCGGATCGGCAAAAAGAGACGATCCGCACCGAAAACAACCAGGGTTCCCCCGGTGATAACAATAAGAAGCGCTGCCATAAACCTGCCCCTTCGGGCCATGGCCAGGTTCAGAATCCCCGCGTATGAAGTGGCCAGCCGCTTTTCGAGCCTGTCCCTGAAGGCGCTTTCCAGAGGCTCCGCAGCCATCCGGTAAGCGGACAGGGAAACAAGCGCGCCGGTGATCGCCGCCAGGAACCATGGCTTCAGGGGAGGCAGCCAGGCGCCGGCGGAAGCCGAAGCCCAGGCTGCCACAAGACCCAGACCAAGGCAGGAAAGCAGAACTCTGGAACGCCTGCCCTCGGGGCCCTTTCTGCCTGCGATCATGAATGAGGAAAGAACCGGCACAATGGTGAATGCCATGAGCCCCGCCGCCAGCAGAACAAGGGTGTTGCTCCAGGCCAGGGGCACGAAGAGCTTTCCGCTCTGCCCCTGCAGAAAGAACACCGGAATCCCGCTTATCACGGTTGTTGAGAGGGAAGTGAAAACCGCCGGGGCGACCCTTCCCACAGCCCGTGGAATTCCCCGTCCCGAAGAGCCCAGGGCATGCTCCTGGTGTATGCTTTCAGTGACCACTATACCCATGTCCACAATTGTGCCGATTGCTATCGCTATTCCGGCGAAACTCATGATGTTGGCGGTAACTCCCAGAAGACGCATTCCTATGAAGGTCAGGAGAACCGCGAAGGGCAGTGTGGAAGCAACCACCAGAGAGGTTTTCACATGCAGAAGAAAAGCAAGAACAACCAGCACCGTTATCACGATCTGCCAGGTTATGGCATCGGTGAGTGTTCTCATGGTTTCGGTTATCAGCTCCCGCCGGTCGTAGTAGGCGGCAACCTCCACACCGGGCGGCAGCGCCGAGGACAGCCTGTCAAGCCTTTCCTCAACCGCTTCGATAACCGCAACAGGGTCAGCGCCGTGGCGCATCACCACAATTCCGCCCACCAGTTCGCCCCGGCCATCGGCCAGGGCGCCCCGCCTGAAGCCGGGGCCAAGGCTCACCGACGCCACCTCTCCCACGGTAACCGGACGGCCTCCCACCACTGCCACAAAGGATGACTCGATATCTTCAATGGAACGGATCCTGCCCACGCCCCTGACGATGAACTCCATGCCCGACTGTTCCACCGTCCCGGCACCCACATCTGTGTTGGCGGCGGCAAGAGCGGAGTTGATATGGTGAAGCCCCAGACCCAGGTGTCGAAGCCTGTCCGGGTCCGCCTCGACAAGGTACTCCCGGCGGAACCCTCCCACGCCGGCAACCTCGGACACCCCCGGAACACTCTGAAGGGCAGGCATTATCGTGTAGTCCTGAATTGACCGGAGTGTGGCGAGATCATAGGGCCCCTGCACCGTGTACCAGTAGATCTGACCAAGGGGGGTTGCGTCCGGGCCCAGGCTTACCGCCGCTTCCGCCGGAAGAGATGCCGATGTTTCCGCCAGCCGTTCGGAAACCCTTTCCCTGGCCCAGTAGAATTCCACCCGGTCGCCGAAAACCACATATATCTGCGCAAAACCGAAGGAAGATGTCGCCCTCACCTGAGCCACGCCGGGGAGACCCTGCAGGGAGGAAGCCAGGGGGTAGGTGACCTGATCCTCCATGTCTCTTGGGCTTACACCGGGCCAGTCAACAGATACGATCACCTGGTTTTCCGACACATCCGGCAGGGCATCCACCGGAAGGGTTTCAAAGGCCCAGATGCCGATTCCGCCAACCGCGGCTCCCACCATCAGGATCAGCACACGGTTTCGCAGAAGCCGGGAGATGAAGCGCTGTATCACCGGGTTTCCGGTTCAGGCTGGATCATCAGTGAAGGAAGACCGGTAAGCTCAGCCTGCGAGTCCAGCAGGAACGCTCCCTGGGCAGCCACGATTTCGCCCTGGGACAGCCCGGAAAGCACCGGATAATAGCGTTCGCCGCCGGTGGAGTATGACATTGGGCCGACCAGAACTTCTCTTGGCTCAAGGCGAACCCCGAGCGAGGGGGAAGGAATTCTTGACGGCGGAGGCGCTCCGGCGCTGTCCGAAGAAAGAACATAAACGATGTGTCTGGTGCCAAGAGAGAGAACACTGGAAGCCGGAACCCCAAGGTCGGGCTCAGCGGAACCCCCCACTTCACTTGAAATGATGACTTGCACCAGCTCACCGGGAAGCAGCGGCACGGAAGGCGCTTCCGCCACCAGTCTGGCGGTGACGGTTCTGGAGGAAGGTTCGAAGAAAGGATCCTTGTGGGTTACCGTGGCGGTTACCGGTTCACCCCGGGAGGAAAGAACCATGACAGTGTCCCCCGGCATCAAAAGCCCCGTCTGTCCCTCCAGAAGAGGTGTTTCTATCCAGACATCGCTGAGGTTGGCCACTTCCAGCAACACCTGTCCCGACCGAACCCAATCGCCGCTTTCCACCTGCCTGCCCGTAACCGTGCCCGCGAACCTGGATACCACCGGCAGAGATTCCATTACACTTCCACTTTCAGCGATGTCCGCCATTATCCACCGGGGAACCCCAAGCTGGCCCAACCTGTGTCTGGCGCCCCGGACAAGCACGCTGTCTTCGGAGCGAAGGGCGTAGAGAAGGTCATTCTGGGCTTCAATGAGTTCCGAAGAGTAAATCCAGGCAACAGTGGCACCGCTTTCCAACCGCTCTCCGGTTGCGGGTGCCGGGAATCGGTCTATCCGCCCCGTGGTCCAGGCGGTCACCACCGCCCGGGATGTTTCCGCAGCGGTGACAGTACCCGGCAACCTGAGCCTGGTCTGCAGCTTCAGGGATTCGACCCGAACCAGCGTAAGCCCTATGAGTTCCCTCTCCACCGCGCCCACCGTGACCGCCCCGGTGGAGATTCCAATCTCTTCAAGGTCCATGCCGCACACCGGGCAGAGACCGCCGAACTCAAGCACAACGCAGAGCATCGGGCATGCCCACCGTTCCGGCCCATGCTCCACCTCATGAAGGCTGAGTTCCTCCTCGGATATCAGAAAGAGCCCGGGGCTTGCCAGCAGCAACAGAGCCAGAACCAGCGGCACCGAAAGACCCGCCCACAGAGAAGGCTTCAAGTCAGTTCCCTTCAGCTTCGAGGAGGCTTTCAAGGTGATCGGAAAGCATGGATTTCACAGCTTCGGTTACACCGGGGTCATCAAGCAGAAACGGAATGTAGGCCTGGGGATCACCCTTGAAAGCGGTTTCGCAGCCAGGGCAGCAAATGCCGATGTTAAACCCCTCCCACTCGAAGGCCTGCCCTGAAACCACAGCGGCGCCCATTACCGGGCACTTAGTGTTTCCCACATCCACAACTGCCGAGTGATCTTCCGGTTCAGCCCGGAGCTCTGAAACTTCTCCCGGCTGCCGGTTTCCTCCACAGGCGGCGGACACCGCCAGTGCGGCAAAAACCGCAATGCCCGCGCCCCTCAGCCAATTCGTTCTCCGCATCATGCCTCGCCTTCCCTTGATTGACCGTTCTGAAAAGGATACTATAATGATAAAGAATTGTTCCCTCCATGACAGTCGGGCTTCCCGTTGACGCCCGGGCCGCAGGTTCCCATTGTCTTTGGGACTGGCGGTATGGAAATTGAAACCCGGGAGGAAGGAGGCTTCGGGAATGGCGCGAGGAAACTGGCCCGACCATGGTCGAAACGGACCTGGAGTTGCTTGGAGGGCGATTCTCTACGGGCTTCTGGTTCTTCTGCCGCTGCTTTCAGCCATCGTTTCAGGGGATTTGTCCGGCGAACCCGGCGCAGAAACTCTGGGCAGGACCTTTGCCATTGTGGGCATGGCGATCCTGATGCTGCAGCCGGTTCTTGCGTCCCGGTTCCACTGGGTTGAGAAACCCTTCGGCCTGGACAGGCTTCTGCGTATTCACCGGACCACCGGTATGGCCGCCGGAGCCCTGCTTCTGCTTCATCCTCTGGCACTGGCCCTGGGAGCCCGGGGATTCGGGTTTCTTGTTCGGGCGGGTCTTCCCTGGTTTCTGGTTGTGGCCCGGGGAACCCTTCTTTTCATGATTCTTTTCGCTCTGGCAGCCCTGTTCCGCGGCGCCATGAAACTCCCCTTCCAATGGTGGCTGCGTTTTCACGGCGGCGCGACCCCCCTGATTCTCGTCGGCGCTTTCCTTCACAGTTGGGCCATCGCCGTGCGCTATCAGTCCCTCCCCTCCCGCTGGATCTGGACAGGCCTTTTCGGGTTCGGAATGGTCTCATGGCTTCATCTGATGCTGGTTCAGCGCCTTGGAGGCCGGAGCAAAGCGTACTCGGTGAAGGAAGTAACAGCCCTCACCCCCAATGTATGGAATCTGGTACTGGCTCCGCCGGACCGGGCAAAGAGGCTGGAGTACCTGCCGGGCCAGTTCCTTTTCGTAACACTGCTTCGGGCGGAGGGACTTCCCCGGGAGGAACACCCCTTCACCATCTCATCCAGCCCCACCCGAAGGGACGCCATTACAATAACCTGCAAGGCCTCAGGTGATTTTACCGCCACCCTGGGCCAGACCCGCCCCGGAGACCGGGCGGTGGTGAACGCCCCCTTTGGCCGGTTCTCACACCTTCTGCGCCGGGAGTCGGAAAGGCTGGTCTTCATTGCGGGAGGAATCGGGATAACCCCGTTCATGAGCATGTTGAGGTACATCCGGGACACCGGCGACGACCGGGAAGTGCTTCTCATCTGCGCCAACAGGTCAGAGCGGGACATCGTCTTTCGGGAAGAGCTTTCCGCCATGGAGGCCCTGTCCCGCCCGGTAGTGTCGGTTGTTCATGTGCTGAGCCGCCCCGACCCGGAGTGGAAGGGCGAGAAGGGCTATGCGGACGGAGCATTCTTGAAGAGGGTCGTCGGGGATGTTACCGGGAAACTTTTCTTCATCTGCGGCCCGCCTCCGATGATGGACGGTGTCGCCGGGGCCCTGGCGGTGCTGGGGGTTCCCCCGGAGGATGTCAACATGGAGCGGTTCGCCCTCTGAGGCGCCGAAGGCTCAAAAACCGAAAAACTTCCCCATGAGCCGCAGAGCCGTGTCACGACCCAGAAGCCGTTTCGCCCAGTAAGCTTTCCGGGCGTTTCCCCCCACCAGGTAACAGAAGCGGGGCCTGCGAGACTCCATGGCCCGCACCATAACCCTGGCAACACGCTGGGGGGGAATGCCGTATCGGCTGTCGATCCGGGCCACCACCCTGGCATAGCGTGTGTCGACTTCACTGTCACCCCGGGGGGAATAGGTGTTTCCGGTTTCGTTGAAGCCGGTGTTCACATTGCCGGGGTGGATCACGGACACCCGGATGTCCCGGTGCTTCAACTCATTGAAAAGGGATTCGTAGAACCCCTCAAGACCCCATTTGGAAGCGGAATACAAAGAGGACATCGGAACTCCCACACCGGCCGCGATGGAACTCACTCCGAGAATCGACCCCCCATCCTCGATAACCGGAAGGAAATCCCGCACGAGTTTTATGTGCGAGGCCAGGTTCACATCAAGCACCGAATCAACAAGGTCGTCGGAGAGGAAAGGCACCGGATGAGTGCTGTGAACCCCGGCGGGAATCATCAGGGCTCGAAGCATTCGCCCCCGGGATTTGAACTCACCGGCAATCTCCCTCACTCCTTCTCTGTCGGTGATGTCCAGGGTGACGGTTTCCAGGCGTGTCCGGGAGGGATGATTCAGGGTTTCCAGCAGGAGACGGTTCCGATCCACCGCAATCACCCGGAAGTTCTTCTCGAGAAGCATCTCCACAGCGGCCCTGCCGATGCCCCCGGCGGCGCCGGCAACCAGCACATTTCGTTCCCGGTCATTCATGAGGTTTTCCTTTCTTTCCGGCCACCGGGCCAAGTATATGATGAGGCGAAGCAGCTTCAAACCACACGCACCTGTGGCCCCGCTGTTATGTATAGTAACCGGATGAAACAACCAACTCCCCCGGAAAGACTGAGGCTGCTGGTAAGCGGAGCTGTGCAGGGCGTGGGTTTTCGGCCCTTCGTTTACCGGCTGGCGGGCGAGCTGGGGCTATCGGGAAGCGTTCTGAACTCGTCGTCCGGTGTGATGATCGAAGTGGAAGGCCCGAAGGCCGCCCTCGACCTTTTTGTTCTCCGGCTCTCGGCGGAGAAACCCGGGAACGCCCTGGTAAACTCAGTGAAGTCGGAGCGGCTTCCCGCCACGGGTGCATCGGGATTCACCATAGAAACCAGCCTTGCCGGAACCCCCTCGACCCTTATCTCACCCGACCTGGCTGTCTGCGCCGAATGCGCCGGAGAGGTTGCGGACCCCGCGGACAGGCGCTACAGATACCCCTTCACCAACTGCACCAACTGCGGCCCCCGCTACTCCATCGTTCTATCCCTGCCCTACGACAGGCCAAACACTACCATGAGGGGCTTTGCCATGTGCCCCGATTGCCGGAGCGAGTATGAAGACCCCCGGGATAGAAGGTTCCACGCCCAGCCGGTTGCCTGCCCCCGGTGCGGGCCGGAAGTTGTCCTGTGGGACTCCCGGGGAAACACGCTGGCCCGAAGGGAGGAGGCCCTCTCCGGTGCTGCAAATGCCCTTCTTGAAGGAAGTGTGCTGGCCCTGAAGGGGCTTGGCGGTTTCCAGCTGCTGGTGCGGGCCGATGCCCACGGCCCGGTTTCGGTTCTTCGGGACCGGAAACGAAGGCCCTCGAAACCACTGGCACTGCTTGTTGGAAGCCTGGCGGAGGCGGAGTCCCTGTGTTTCATGGAGAACGGCGAAAGGGAGATGCTTTCATCCCCCGCGTCCCCCATAACCCTTATGAGAAGAAGGGGCGCGGGAGTTTCCGAACTGGTTGCGCCGGGCAGCGCCTGGCTTGGAGTAATGCTGCCGTCCACTCCACTTCACCTGCTTCTCGCCTCCGACACAGGCGTACCTCTGGTGGCCACCAGCGGAAACGCCCCGGGTGAGCCGATATGCATCGATGAGAATGAAGCCCTGGAAAAACTGCGAGGTGTGGCCGACCTGTTCCTGGTTCACAACAGGCCCATCGCGAGGCAGGTCGATGACTCCGTCGCCGCGTGGCTTCCCGACGGCCCATTGATGCTGCGCCGGGCCAGAGGCTACGCGCCGCTGCCGGTTCGCACACCCGGCGCCAAGCCTGGAGTGCTGGCGGTCGGGGGCCACCTGGCCTGCACCGGAGCAGTGTCCCTGACGGACGGTGTTGTTCTCAGCCAGCACATAGGCGACCTCGAAACCGTCGCCTCGGCGGAAGCCCATGCAGGCATGCTTTCCGACCTGCGGTCCTTCTTCGGGCCGGTTTCCAGGGTTGTGAGGGATTTGCATCCGGATTACGCCTCCACCGCCAGGGCTGATGCCATGGGGCTTCCGGTGACCCCGGTACAGCATCACTTCGCCCATGTGCTGGGCTGTATGGCGGAAAACCATGCCCGGGGCCCGGTTCTCGGCGTGGCATGGGACGGGGTGGGCATTGGTACCGATCTCCGCCCCTGGGGTGGAGAGTTCCTGCTGGTTCGGGAGGATGGGTCATGGGAAAGAGCCGGTCATCTCAGGCCATTTCCCCTCCCCGGCGGCGACGCCGCGGCCCTTGAACCGAGACGCAGCGCCCTTGGGCTGTTATGGGAGATGTTCGGAAGGCTGGCCGGGGAATACGGCTTCAGAGCAGGGGAGTTGGCGGTGATCGAAAGAATGCTTTCCAGGGCTGTGAATTCCCCCCGAACCACCAGTGCCGGAAGGCTTTTCGACGCGGTTGCCTGCCTTGCGGGGGTCGCCTCCGTCTGCTCTTTCCGGGGCGAGGCGCCGGCGCTTCTGGAGAGTCTGGCGGATGGAACCGGGGCCGAACCCGGGTATCCCATGGCGCTTCGGGAATCTTGCCGCCCGGTCATTCTGGACTGGGAACCCATGGTTCACGGGATTCTGGCCGACATCGAGAGTTCGGTGCCTCCTGCGGTGGTGTCACGAAGGTTTCATGAAGGTCTGGCCGACTGCATCATGGGCGTTGCGCGGAATGCGGGTGTTCTCCGGGTGGCGCTGACGGGAGGCTGTTTCAGCAACCGTCTGCTCACCACTCTGGTTATGGAAAGGCTTTCCGGGATAGGTTTCCTGCCGCTTCGGCACCGATGGGTTCCACCGGGTGACGGAGGCCTTTCCCTGGGGCAGGCCGCTGTGTTGAGCCTGTTTCCCGAAACATGGGGAGTGACATGAAAAAAACAAAGATTGTTGCCACGATCTCGGATCTGAACTGCTCGGAGGGGTTCATTCGGGATCTATTTACCGCGGGCATGAATGTGGTAAGGCTCAATTCGGCCCACCAGTCCATCGAAGGGTCGCTCAGAATCGTGGAGTCGGTCAGGGCTGTGTCCGACAGGATAGCGATAATGATGGACACCAAGGGGCCCGAGATTCGCACCGCGCCCCTGAGCAAGCCGGTGCCGGTGGAAAAGGGGCAGGTGATAAGCCTTTGGGGCATGGGAGAAGGCAAGGCCCCTTCAGATGGAATTCCGGTTTCCCACCAGGGTTTCGCCCGGGATGTGCCCCTGGGAAGCACAGTACTCATAGACGATGGTGACATAGGGCTGGTGGCGGAGGAGGTGAAGGGGGATTCCCTCTTGTGCCGGGTCATGAACAGCGGCGTGATTGGCGGCAAAAAAAGCGTCAACATTCCAAATGTTTTCATCGACCTGCCCGCGGTGAGCGACCAGGACCGGAAGTACATCGATTTCTGCATCGAGAACGGGCTGGATTTCATAGCCCACTCCTTCGTGAGGGACAGCCGGGATGTTAGGGCGGTACAGAGCATTCTGGACCGGCGGGGAAGCCCCATAAAGATAATCGCCAAGATAGAGAACCAGAGTGGAGTGGACAGCATAGACGATATCCTGGATCTGGCCTACGGGGTGATGGTGGCCCGGGGGGATCTGGCCATAGAGATTCCCTTCGAAAAGGTTCCGGGGGTTCAGAAGATGCTGGTGAACAAGTGCATCGAGAGAAGAAAGCCCGTGATAATAGCGACCCAGATGCTGCACAGCATGATCGGAAGCCCAAGGCCCACCAGGGCCGAAGTGAACGACGTGGCCAGCGCCATCTACAACCAGACCGACGCGGTGATGCTAAGCGGGGAAACCGCGGTGGGAAGCTATCCGGTGGAGTCGGTGAAGGCTATGGCCGCCATCGCCCTTGAGGTGGAGAAGGGCAAGGAGCCCCTGAACAACATTCCCATCGTGGTGATCAACAACGAAACATCGGCGTATCTGATCAAATCCGCGGTGAAGGGAGCTGTTCGATTGAACGCCGCCGCCATCATAGCTGACACCACATCGGGCCGAACCGTCAGAAGCCTCTCCGCCTATCGGGGGAACAGGCCGGTTCTGGCCATGTGCTACAGCGATGATACCTATCGCCACCTGGCGCTTTCCTACGGAGTGCATGCCCGCCGGATGTGTCCGGGTGCGGTAACCCACCAGTTCATAGGCGACGCCCTGACCCTGCTGACCCGGGAAGGAACCCTGGGTGAAGAAGACCGGGTGGTGGTGGTTGGCGGAAACTTCGGCAGAAGCCGGGGGGTTTCATTCGTGGAGATAGGCCTGGTAAGCGACCTGATCGAGGCAAGCGGCAAGTGATTGATTCATGGGCGGGGCGGGGAAATGCTTCCGGCCCTGGCCCGGATCGTCTCAGCCGCCGCCATTCCCGAGGAGAATGCCCACTGGATGTTGTAACCGCCGGTGTCTCCGTCCACATCGATGACCTCTCCGGCGAAAAACAGGTTCGGCTGAATTCTGGATTCCATGGTGTTCCTGTTTATCTCTTCCCTGGACACTCCTCCGGCGGTGGCCATGGCGGTGTCGAAGCCCCCCTTTTCCCTGACAGTGAAGGGGAAGCGGGTTACGAGTTCCAGCAGTTTTCGCACCCGGTTTTTCCCCAGTTCCGCCCCCCGGGTTGAAGGATCCAGTTCCCCGTGGGCAAGGACGGCGTCCGCCAGCCTCTCCGGCATGCCCAGGCTTCTCAGAATGTTTCTCGCGGATTTTCCCGCACCGCTGCCCACCGCCTGCGCGAGCCGGGTTTCCGTATCCCCGGGGCCGAGGCCGGTGAGGGAAACATGGACAGTGTCTTCTCCGGCGATGCTTCGGCTGAGATCGAGGATGCCCGGCCCGGACAGGCCGTTTCGGGTGAACAGGATGTCTCCCTGGCCGGAGGTGACTTTTCTTCCAGCCCGATGTACCGCGATAAAGCTGTTTCTGACTGATATCCCCGCAAGCTCACCAAAACGGCCTTCCTTTACATGAACCGCAACAAGGGCCGGGGTCACCGGTACGACGGTGTGTCCCAGGGATTCCGCAAGAGCGTGGCCGTCGCCGGATGAACCGGTTTCCGGATAAGACGTTCCACCGCAGGCGATGACCAGGAATCGGGAGTGGAAACCGCCGTCGTCGGTTCTCACATAAAAACTCGAACCATCACGGGAAACCGAGGCGACCCGGGAGTTGAAACGCATCGCAACCCCGTTCCGGGAGCAGCGGTGGAGAAGCAGCGAAAGCACTTCGCCTGCCCTCTTGTCCGCCGGGAACAGCTTGCCGTCCTCCCGGGCAATGGTTTTTACTCCGCCGGACTCGAGAAACCGGCATAGATCATCGCTGGTGAAGCGGTGAAGAGCGGGTTTCACGAAGTTTCCCGCGGCGCCGTAACGCCGGACGAAGTGCTCCACACCGCCGATGTGGCTGAAGTTGCACTGCCCGGAGCCCGAGAGAAGAAGCTTCCGTCCCGGGGAGGCGTTCTTCTCTGCAAGAAACACCCCGTTGTTTTCACAGCATGCGTTGAGGGCGCAGAACAGCCCAGCCGGACCTGCTCCGATTACTATGGTGCCGTAGTTGTTCCGCATCCTGATCGGTTCTCGAACCCTTCGGTGCTTCCCCATACTCATGGTGGGTGGAGTCAAAACGAAACCACACAAGTAATGCCGGTTTCAAATATAATATCCCAGTTATCCTGAACCGGCCGACAGTCCCCCTGCATTTCAAGGAGGGTCATCTTTGATTACCGTGGCTGATGTTTCCAAAAGCTTCAGGTTGAGCAGGGAACAGAGGAGGGAGCAGCGGAGAACACCCGCGGAAGGCGTGAATGCCGTTGAGAATGTGAGCATGGTCTGCAGGCCCGGAAGGGTGTTTTCTCTGCTGGGTCCCAACGGCGCCGGAAAGACAACCATGCTCCGGATGATCGCAACGCTTCTGAAGCCCTGCTCAGGCGCCATAAGTGTAGCGGGTTACGACACGGTCCGGGAGGCGCGGCAGGTAAGGGGAAGAATCGGTTTCCTCTCCGGGTCCACGGGGCTGTACGAAAGGCTTACACCCACGGAAATTCTGGATTACTACGGTGAACTCCACGGGATGGATCGCCATGCCCTTCGAAAGCGCAGGGACGGAATATTCGATGTTCTGGGAATCCACGAGTTCGCGAATCGGCGAATTGCAAGGCTTTCATCCGGGATGAAGCAGAAGGTTTCCATTGCCCGGACCATCATTCACGACCCGATGGTGATGGTGTTCGACGAACCCACGGTGGGGCTTGATGTGATTACCGCCAAATCCATCATCGATCTGATTCGAGGGTGCCGGGACCAGGGGAAAACGGTGATCTTCTCCACACACATCATGGGTGAGGTAAGCCTTCTCAGCGACGACCTTGCGGTGATACACCGGGGGAAACTGCTCTTCAACGACACCTTTGAACGGTTCACCGCCCGGATGGATTCACGGTCCGTGGAGGAAGAGTTCATCCGTCTGATCGCGGAGGCGTGAAATGAAGAGAATCGGCGTCATCTTCAGGAAGGAAATGAAGGACATGCTCCGGGACCGGCGCACCCTGTTCTTCATGATCGTCATGCCGTTCATTGCCATCTTCCTGGTGTTCAACGTCATGTTCCGTTTGGGCATGGAGATGGAAAGCAGGTCCAGAGACAAGATCGTACGGGTATCGGTCATCAGCGCCGCCCCGCTTCAGGAGTTTCTCGATGTTCTTTCGGCGTCGGGAAATGTGGAGGTGCTTCCGTCTATCGCCGACGGAGAAGTCAGCGCAATGGTCGAGTCCGGCCAGCTTGATTTCGTGATAAGGTTCGCCGGTGATTTCGAAGACCGGGTGGCCCGGGAATCCACCGGTTCGGTTGATGTGTACTATCTGGGTTCCGTGTCGGAGAACGAGGGGGCCCTCATCCGGATTCAGGACGCGCTGGATGAATACGGGAGGTTGCTTTTGGGTCACCGGCTGGAAGAGAGGGGGTTGTCTCTGCCCTTCGTTTCACCCCTGCGGGTGAACACCCGGGACATCTCGTCGGCCCGGGCCAGGATCGGGGACCGGGTGGGGGGAATGCTGCCCTACTTCATTGTGCTGTTCAGCTTCCTTGGCGCCATGTACCCCGCCATAGACCTGGCCGCCGGCGAGAAGGAACGGGGCACCATGGAAACACTGCTTGTCTCCCCAGCCACCCGGGGGGAGATAGTGATCGCCAAGTTCCTGGTGGTAACCCTCTCCGGCTTGTTCACCGCGGTGGCTTCATTTCTGTGGCTCTATGTCGTTCTCCGCACAGGAGGCCCACTGCCCGCTGCGCTTCTCGAGGGGGTGGCGGGTATCATTGAGCCCAGGGCGGTTCTGCAGTTCTTTTTCCTGCTGATACCTCTTTGCGCGCTGTTCAGCTCCCTGCTTCTTTCCGCCTCGGTGTTCGCGAAAAGCTTCAAGGAGGCCCAGAGCATAATCACGCCGCTGAATTTCATGGTGATTATTCCGCTGATGATAGGCATCTTTCCCGGGGTGAAGCTTAACGCGGCAACGGCCCTTATACCGGTACTGAACATTTCCCTGGCCTCAAAGGAGATCATCGCCGGCAGCATCTCCGCCGTGTACATGGCTGAGATTTTTCTGGTTCAGTCCATTCTGGCCGGGGCGGGGCTGACCTTCTGCACCCGATGGTTCAAGAGGGAGGAAGTCATCTTCCGGAGCTAGCCGCCTACTGCCACCTTGAACGCTTCCTGCTTTTTGCCGGGCTGAAAGAGCGCCTGCGACCCTGGGGAATCCTCATGCCGTCACCGGACTCCGCCACGGTTCTGAACGCCTCGTTGCAGTGGAAGGCGTGATCGATTTCCGCAGGTACCGGCTTGCCAAGCAGGCGTTCGATCTGGTTGAGACTGCCTTTCTCCTCGACGCTGCAGAAGGAGATGGCGTCTCCCCTGGCGCCGGCCCTGGCGGTGCGCCCTATTCTGTGCACATAGGTCTCGGCTTCCATGGGAAGGTCGTAGTTGATCACATGGGTGATGTTGTCCACATCCAGCCCCCGGGCCGCCACGTCGGTGGCCACCAGGACCTGGAAGCGGTTTCCCTTGAAGCCGCTGAGGGCGCTGGTTCTGGCGGACTGGCTTTTGTTGCCGTGGATCGCTATGCCGTTGATGCCGGTGGCGCAGAGCTTCTTTACCACCTTGTTGGCGGTATGCTTCATCTGGGTGAAGATGAGGGCTTTGCCAATTCCGGAATCCCGGAGCAGGGAGACCAGCAGGGCGTCCTTGTCCCGCTTGCCGACGAAGAGCACTTTCTGGTCGATGCTTTCAACCGCGGGGGACTCGGGGGTGATGGTGACTCTCACCGGGTTGCGAACCATGGTTCTTGCCAGTTCTTCCATTTCCAAAGCCATGGTGGCGGAGAAGAAGAGGGTCTGCCTGTTCCGGGGAATCAGGTCAAGCACCCGCCGGATGTCGGGGATGAAACCCATGTCCAGCATCCGGTCCACCTCATCCAGAACAAAAACCTCAACCCTGTTCAGGTGGATGTACCCCTGCTGAACAAGATCAAGCAGCCGGCCCGGCGTGGCCACAAGTATATCCACACCACGGGCGAGGGCAGTTACCTGGCCGGCCTGGCTGACGCCGCCGAAAACCACGGTGTGACTCAGTCGGAGGTGTTTTCCGTAGGAGCCGATGCTTTCCCGTATCTGTGCCGCAAGCTCACGGGTCGGGGCCAGGATGAGAGCCCGGGGAGTACCCGGGGCGGGCCGGAGTCTGTTTGAGGAAAGCCGCTGCAGAATCGGCAGTACGAAGGCGGCGGTTTTCCCGGTTCCGGTCTGGGCCGTTCCCATAAGGTCACGACCTTCCAGAAGGTGCGGGATGCACTGCTCCTGAATGGGAGTGGGGGTAATGTAGCCCTCGAAAGCCAAAGCCCGTTGAATCTCCGGCATCAGAACACCGAAAACTCCCTGGGGGTCAAGGTTGGGGGTTACAGCTGTATCCGCGCGCTTTTGGGGCGCGTAAGTATTTTGTATCATTGTCTTTCCCGGTCCGGCGTTTTACGATCTTCGCCCGCCGGACGCGTGGTAAAGAAAGGACCGCAACCATTGCGGCAGTAGTGATGTGCCTGTTGCTACAGGTGGTTCAGGAACCGAAACACAACTGTTGTGTTATTGGAACCGAGCGTATCATAACGAATTACCGGGCCCGGCGCAAATCACCCGGAGAATCTCCCCTGAAATTTGGGTATATTCTCTGTCCAGGAAAGCAAGGAGGCATCATGAAAAAGGAACTTACAGTCATTTCGGTTCTGGCGCTGATAGCCGGATGCTCCGATTCCCCGAACGCTCCCGGGGGAACCCTGCCGGTTGTGCAGAACTGCCGGGTGGTTGCACAGGAGAGCAGGGGAGACACCGTTGCGGTAGCGTGGGATCCGGTGGGTGTTGAAGTGGACGGATACAGGGTGTGGTTCGCAAGCACCGTTCCGGGCAACTGGCAGATCATCGCCCAGGTGGAGGGAACAGCGGTGACCCACATCGCCACCAGCACCGGGTACTACAGCGTTGACGCCATAAAGGGGATAGACTCGTCCGAATCAACCTCCAACAGGGCCGACAACAGGGCCGGGATGTTCATGCTGGACGACACGCTCACGGTCTACGGCACCGATGGAATCCGATTCACGCCAACCCATGTATCCATTGGGAACGCCTCTGATCCCTCCTTCCCTCAGGATATCTTCATCCGCTGGGAGGGCGACACAATCCTTTTCCACCGGGGTGATTTCGACCCGGAGAACTATCCCGGCGGAAGCGGTTCTCTCATTGCTTCCGCAACCAACACCCTGGCCCCGGGCCCCGGCGACGGCGCTTGGAAAAACACCATAGCCCCCCAGGAGGGCGCGCGATACTTCGTCGCCCTGGAAAACGGCGACTACGCCATGTTCTGGGTGGATACGGTATTCGACACCATTGTGGTCATCAATTCCAGCCAGTATCAGGCCATACCCGGCCTCAGGCTCTTCAACCCCTTCATATTCTGAGCGGAAGGCGCAATGGCCAGAGACCTCGAAGCCGAAAGAATCAACCTGGGGCTCTGGGACGAAATGGCTCCTGTCCATGGAAGGTCTTACGACACATCCGCCGGCCATCACCTTGATCCGGTGCAGGTCAGCGAACTCGGCGACCTTCGGGGGAAGAAGGTATTGCACCTGCAGTGCCACATCGGAACCGACACCCTGGCTCTGGCAAGGCTGGGGGGTGATGTCACCGGGGTTGATTTTTCCCGGGAGTCCCTGAAAGTGGCCAGGGAACTGGCGAACAAGGCGGGGCTGTCCGTCAGGTTCATCGAGACACCGCTTTTCGACCTTCAGGGTGTTCTGACGGAAACCTTCGACCTTGTCTACACCTCCATCGGAGTTCTGTGCTG
Organism: uncultured bacterium; assembly: GCA_964624405.1. Taxonomy (GTDB): domain Bacteria; phylum Fermentibacterota; class Fermentibacteria; order Fermentibacterales; family JCC-6; genus UBA6080. Next base: position 105,407 of record CAZUXA010000006.1, read on the forward strand.
GCTGTCCGACCTTGACCTGTGGGCCGGGGTTGTCACCGGTTGTCTGAAGCCCGGCGGCGTATTCTACATCATGGAGTCCCACCCCTTTCTCAATGTGTTCGATGACGAGGCGGAAGGGCTCGAAATCAGGCACCCCTACTTCACCGGCGGCAGGCCGGCGGACTGGCCGGGAAACTTTTCGGATTACTCCGACGGAGCGTACATTGTGAAGAGCCCGTCCCGGGAGTTCACCTGGACAATGGGCGACATTCACAACTCCCTCACAAAAGCCGGGTTGCGCATCGAGTTCATCCACGAGTACGACTTTCTTCACTGGAAGGCCCTTCCCTGTATGGAAGCCGGGGAAGACCGCTTCTGGCGCCTTCCCGAACCCTTTAACCGGATTCCCCTTCTGTTCAGCCTGAAGGCTGTGAAACCCGTGGAGGCCTGACAATGTGCCTTGGAATACCCGGAGAGGTTCTCGAGGTATGGGGTGATGAGCCCCTTACCCGAAGGGCGAAGGTGAGTTTCGGCGGTGCGGTCCGCGAGGTGTGTCTGGCCGGGGTGCCCGATGCCCGGGTTGGCGAGTTCGTGATAGTTCACGCCGGTTTCGCCCTGAATCGGCTGAACCAGGAAGAGGCCATGGAGGTACATGGCTACCTGGCCCGGATAAGGGAAATGGGTCGGGAGGAGTGCGGAGAAAACTGATGCGGTTTGTGGATGAATACCGTGATCCCGAACTGTGTGCCGGATACGCCGGGGAGATACACCGGGCCGCAACCCGCGGATGGACACTGATGGAGGTGTGCGGCGGCCAGACCCATACGATAATGCGCTATGGAATCGGTGAGATGATAGCCGGCGCTGTGGAACTCATCCACGGCCCCGGCTGCCCCGTTTGCGTAACCCCTGTTTCCCATATCGACGCCGCTTTGGAAATCGCCTCAATCCCCGGCGTTGCCCTCTGCACTTTCGGCGACATGCTCCGGGTGCCGGGAAGCCGGGGAGACCTGAACTCCGCCCGGGCCCGGGGCGGGGATGTGAGAATGGTCTACTCCCCCTTTGACGCCGTAGAGCTGGCGGCCAAAAACCCCGATACCCAGGTGGTGATGTTCGCTGTGGGTTTTGAAACAACCGCCCCGGCCACCGCCGCGGCGCTGTTGTCCGCCCGGGAGCTTCGGAACTTTTCTGTTCTTTGCTGCCATGTGCTGGTGCCCCCGGCCATGGAGGCGGTGCTGTCCATGGAAGGGTGCGGGGTTCAGGGGTTTCTGGCCGCCGGTCATGTGTGTACCGTTACGGGCTGGAAGCCCTATTCCGGAATCGCTGACAGGTACGGTGTTCCGATTGTGGTGGCGGGTTTTGAACCCGCGGACATTCTTCAGGCGGTTCTCATGTGCGTGGGCCAGCTGGAGAAGGGCACGCACAGGGTTGAGAACCAGTACACCCGGTCGGTCTCCCCCCATGGCAATCCGGCGGCGCTGGCAATGATGAGCCGGGTGTTCGTAACGGAAGACCGTGACTGGAGGGGCATGGGGGTCATCCCCCGAAGCGGTCTGAACCTTGCCATGGAATGGAAAACCTTCGACGCCCTGGAGAGATTCGGTGTTTCCCTGTCCGAGCCATTTCATGATAAGGGCTGTCTGGCCGGCAGGGTTCTAACCGGCGGCCTTTCTCCGCCGGACTGCCCCCGCTTCGGTTCCGAATGCACGCCCGATACTCCCCTGGGCGCCCCCATGGTATCCTCCGAGGGGGCATGCGCCGCCCATTACAGGTATGGAAGAAAACAATGATTCAGTGCCCCCTTCCCGCAGACCCCGGCGACACCATCACCCTGGCCCACGGCGGGGGCGGAAGGCTCACGGGAAAACTCATTGATGAGGTAATGATAAGCGCTTTCGGTCCCCCTCCCGGAGGCGAACAGCACGACGGAGCGCTGCTTCCCGCGGCGGAACAGGCCCTGGCCTTCACCACGGATTGCCATGTGGTTGACCCTCTGTTCTTTCCCGGCGGCGACATCGGCTCCCTCTCGGTATACGGAACGGTGAACGACCTGGCCATGTGCGGCGCTACGCCCCGCTGGCTCAGCGCCGGGTTCATTCTCGAGGAGGGGCTTTCCCGAAGCGTTCTTTGCCGGGTGGTGGCCTCCATGGCGCAGGCGGCCCGGGAGTGCGGGGTGAGAATAGTAACCGGCGACACCAAGGTGGTGAATCGGGGCAAGGGAGACGGAGTTTACATCTGTACATCCGGAGTGGGTGTGGTGATTCCCGGCATGGATGTGAGACCGGGAAGAATCGCCCCGGGTGACGCGGTGATAGTAAGCGGCGACATAGGAAGGCACGGCATCGCCGTGCTGGCGTGCCGGGAGGGGATTTCGCTGGAACTCACAGTAGAAAGCGATCTGGCGTCGCTCTTTCCCATGGTTTCCACCCTGGCGGAGTCCGGTGTTGATGTGCACTGCATGAGAGATCTGACCCGGGGCGGGCTGGCGGCTGCCCTGAATGAAATTGCGTCATCCTCCGGAGCGGGCATTCTTGTCGAGGAACGAAAGGTGCCGGTGGCGGAACAGGTGGCTGGCGCCTGCGAGATTCTGGGTCTCGACCCTTTCCAGTCACCCTGCGAGGGAAGGTTCGTTCTTTTCGTTCCGGAGAGTGATACGGACAAAGCACTCCAAGCCCTGGGAGCGAATGCCTCGGTGGCCGGAAAGGTTACGGACTCCGGAAGAACCGGGGTAACGCTGAAAACCGTACTGGGAACCGCCAGAACTCTCGAGATGCCAAGCGGAATGCTGCTGCCCCGGATCTGCTGACCGGCCCCCGGCTACTCGGGGAATTCCGGAAGGGTAACCGGGCCGTCACCGTTTCGACATGAAGGAATCTCGAAGGAGAACACACTTCCAATGCCGGGTTCACTTTCCAGAAAAACCCTGCCTCCGTGCATTTCCACTATCCTCTTGGAAATGGACAGCCCAAGGCCGATGCCGGGAACCTTCAGTTCGCCTTCCCGGGTTTCTCTTCGAATACGGACAAACTCCTGGAAGAGTTTCTTCTGGTCTTCCGGGGCTATGCCGATGCCGTTGTCCCGCATTTCCACCCTGGCCCTGTCTCCCAGGTCCACCCCCCGCATCACCAGTCTGCCTCGGTTGGGAGTGTACTTGATGGCGTTGGTGAGGTAGTTGGCGATGACCTCTTTGACCAGGATTGGAATGGCTGCAATGGGGGGCATGGTTTCGGGAATTTCAAGGATTGCCGTGTGGTTTTTCCCGGCGATGAGCCCCCGGTTTTCCTCCATTACCTGCTTCATCAGCTTTCTGATATCCACCCTTACAGCCTGATGCCTCAGTTGGGATGAATCGAAGGCGGAGAGGAACTGGAAATCCCGCAGGAAGGATGAAACTTCCTCCATTCGCGCCTGGGCCCGTTCGAGAAGATGCTTCTGCCTGGGTTCCATGCTGTCCCCCGCCAGGGTTGAAAGGCCTGTAAGCAGCGCGGATGCGGCTCCAACCGGGGATCTGAGATCGTGCATGGTTATCTGCAGGAAGTCGCGGTGAAGACGGGAAAGCCTGCTGAGCTTCGCGTTTGCTTCGCTGAGTTCGTTTCTGGCCATACGCCTCCGGTGGTTCAACTCGCCGGCAAGGGACCCGACCAGAAGAAACACCCCGACCCTGGCCAGGCTTGGCCATAACGGCAGGGGGTTTCCGTCGATCAACTCCATGAAGATGACCCATGCCCCCAGAACCAGGGGAACGATAACCGCCCTTCTGCCCCACCAGATGCTGGCGAGAAAAATTGGAACGTAAGCGAAGTGGGAATAGGCCACCGTGGTGTTGAGGACAAGGTGAAACCATGCGCTGACAGCGATGAAAAGGACCATGAAGCCAATGATGAAGGTGTTTCTAAGCCAGCCGTGCCCCCGGGCATCGCCCAGCCTGTCCCAGAGGTTGAGACGTTTGACCGGTGCGTCGCCCTTGATCATCCAACCCTTTCCGAAAAGGTGCCGATGAAAAGGCCGCCATGAAGAGAATTCGGGCGGCGGTCCAATCAAGAAAATACCCCCTTCCCGTATTGGTGTAAAGCTCTCCGGGCATCCTACCGAAGGGGGCGGTTCCGGGGCATAATAGCCATGATTTCCACTCAACCGGGAGACCCATGCTACACCTTCTACTTGCGGTATTGTGCAGCAGCCTGGTGGCGGTGCTTCTGCGCCTGTCGGGAAAGCCCGGGCTGCCGGGGTTGCCTGTTATCGGTGTCAACTACCTGGCTGCGGTTGCCCTTTCGCTTCTGCTTCAGGGCGACGGCCTGAGTACCTCTCTGGCCGCCCTTGGAAGCATGGGTTTCCTCACCGGAGCCGCCGACCTCTCCCGAAGCGTGATTTCCCTCGGGATCGGGGCACCCATGGGAGTTCTGTACTTTCTGGCCTTTCTGGTCTATCGCAGAGCCCTGAGTGAGAGCGGACTCGGGCTTTCCGGGGGTTTCGCCAAGATGGGCATCCTTCTCCCCATGGCCCTTTCAATGCTGTTCTGGCGGGAGTTTCCCAAACCCGTGCAATGGCTGGGAATCGCAGCGGCGCTGGGCGCCGTTGTTCTCGGCGCATTCCGGAGCGCCCGGGGACGGTTCGCCCCGGTTCTGCTGCTGGTATTTCTGCTGAACGGTCTCGCGGAGTTCGGAAACAAGTTCTACCAGCACCACGGTGGAGTTGCCCACAGGGATTTCTTTCTGTTCTGGGTGTTTGGCGTGGCATTCCTGTGTTCCCTCGCGGGCATTCTCAAATCCCGGGCAAGGGTGAGTGTTCGGGCTGTGGCCATCGGGGTTCCCCTTGGTATCGTGAACTACTTCAGTTCATGGTTCCTGATACCCGCCCTTGATGCTCTCAACACTTCCGTGGTATTCTCGGTGTTTGGCGCGGGAACCGTGGCCCTGCTGTCGGTTGCGGGCCTTTTCCTGTTCGGAGAAAGGCTCAGCAGAAGAGAGGCCTTCTCCCTGTTGATGGTTGCGGTGGCGCTGGTTCTCGTAAACCTTTGAGGTGTTCTTGAAGAATACTCCGGGCTTTCTCGGAACTGAGCCGGTAGGCAGGCTGCTTTTCAGGATGTCCGCCCCGGCGGTGACCGCCATGCTGGTGAATTCCCTGTACAATCTGGTGGACACCATCTTTGTGGGGCAGGGAGTGGGCACCGATGCGCTGGCGGCGCTGGCGGTGTGTTTTCCCATCCAGATGTTCATACTCGCGTCCGCCCAGACCGCTGGCATTGGCAGCGCCTCCGTCATCAGCAGAGCCCTGGGTGCGGGAGACCCTGCCCGGGCCGGGAGGGCTGCCACCTCATCCTTTCTTCTGGCATCCCTCTCCGCGCTGGTAATCTGTGTCGCGGGGCTTCTCTTCATGAAGCCGATACTCACCCTCTTCGGAGCCCGGGGCGATGTTCTGAAGCCGGCCATGGACTACATGTCGGTGATCTACTTCGGAGGCGTTTTCTTCGCCCTGGCCGTGAACGGCAACAACCTTCTCCGGGCCGAGGGCAAGGCAAGGCTGGCCATGACCACCATGATAGTCGGGGCGGTGACCAACATTCTTCTCGACCCCCTGTTCATCTTCGGCTTCGGCTGGGGCATCCGTGGCGCGGCGGTGGCCACTGTTCTGTCGCAGATGGTTTCATTTGCCTACATTGCCGGGGTGTTCATGAAGGGCAGAAGCGCTCTGGTCCTTCGGAGAGCGTGGCTGCTGCCCAGGCCCCGGGAGGCTTTCGAGGTTCTTTCCATCGGGCTGTCATCCTTTGCCAGGGTTTGTGCCGGAAGCCTGATGGCCATCGCGGTGAACCGTTCGATAGTTCACTTCGGTTCCTCTCTGGAGCTGGCGGTGTTCGGGGTGATGAACAGGGTTCTGGTCATGTGCTTCATGCCGGTTTTCGGCATGGCCCATGGACTTCAGCCGGTTCTGGGCTACAACTACGGGGCCGGGCTGGGGCGCCGTGCAGTCAGAGCGGTGAAGCTGACCATTCTCACCGCCACGGGGTTCACATCGGTTGCCTTTTTCCTGGGAGTGGTGATACCCGGGCAGACACTCTCGGTTTTCAGCAGCGATCCAGCCCTTCTCCAGGCGGGTCCATCAATCTTCAGAATCATCACCGCGGGCATGTTTTTCGTGGGAGCCCAGATCATAGGCGCTTCAGTGTTCCAAACCCTTGGAAAGGCCGGTCTCGCTTTCCTGCTTTCCATCTCCAGGCAGGTTCTCTTCGTGATACCCCTGGTGCTTCTTCTTCCGGGAGTGATGAGCAGCCCCCTGCAGGGAGTATGGACGGCTTTTCCCCTGGCGGACCTGATGTCATTTCTGGTAACGGGTTTCTTCCTTCTCCGTGAAGTGAAAAAGATGAACGGGCTTTCCCTTGAGAATACTGATCAGCGTTAGCCCCCATGGCTGGGGTCATGCGGCGAGACAGAGGGAACTCGTCCGGCTTCTTTGGGAAAAGCATCCCGGGCTGGACATCCATGTCGCATCCGGCGCTCCGAAGTGGTTCTGGCTCAACTCCCCGGTGAAGAGGGTTCATCCCCCCCTTCCCTCCCCGATTCCCATTGACCGCGACGGAGATGTGGATATGGAAAGCACGAAGAAAGCCATCCTGGAATACACCGGTAAAATGGAACACCTCCTGGAAACCGGGAAAGCCTTCGTTGCCGGCCTCTCCCCCGATCTGGTGATCAGCGATGTCGATCCGCTGCCGGTATCCGCCTCTGCCGAGTTGGGGATCCCCGTCTTTCTTCTGGGCAACTTCACCTGGGACTGGATATATGTAAGCCTTTTCCCGCACCTTGCGAGGGAGTGCGGCCTGCTGACCTCAGCGTACCGGGGCGCGGTGTACCTCAGGCTTCCCATGGGCCCCGGGTATTCCCCCTGTTCCAGAACCGTGGAAATGCCCCTGCTTCCCGGCGGTCCTCCCGGCAACGCATCCCGGGCAAAGCTCCTCACCGGCCCCGGCCCATACACCCTTCTGGCTTTCCGGGAACCTCCCCCGGGAGGAATTCCCGGGGCAGTCAGTGGTTTTACCGTGGCCTCGATGCCGGAGAACCTGTTGGGCGCCGACCTTTGCGTAACCCCGGAAGACCTGGAGAGAAAAGGCGCCACATTCTCCGATCTGATGGCGGGAGCCCGGCGGGTGGTGTGCAAGGCTGGTTACGGAATCCTTTCCCAGCTTCTGGCGGAGGGGCGTGAAGCGGTGATTCTCACCGGCCGAAGGTTTCCCGAGGAACCCCATCTCATGGAGGGATGGAAACGGCTCAGGGGCGGCCCGGAAACCGGGAACCAATTGAGACAAAACTTCCTAAAGGCTTTTATACAGGCGGTGGGGCTTTGAACCCCCGCTTTTCTTCAAGCAGTTCAGGCGGTAGATTGTAACCGCATGATTTTCACCCTTTCCCGAGGAGATATGGAATGAAGTTTCTCTTGTTGCCTGTTCTTTTGGTCGGCCTCGCTTCCGCGGCACCGATAAACGGGCCGTCTGACGCGGCGGATCTGGTTATGAACACCATGCTGCTGGACATGAACAAGGTTGAGGTAAGGGTTCTGCCCAACCTGCTCGAACAGGGCTCCCTCCTTGGCGCCTGGTCGTATCCCGGGGTTTTCGTTCCCTTCCAGTCATATCTGGTTCTGATCGACGATTACGCCCTGGCCAACTGGGAACACCCCTGCCGCTGGGTGTTCGTCAGCCCCCAGGGAGAAACCCATGTCGAGCGCATGTATGTTCCCCCGGATCTTTACGGCCGCATGAGTGTTGAATACTCGGTGCTCCCCGATGTGTCCGAGCTTGTCAGGGGCCAGTACGAAGACTTCATCGCGTGGTTCGAGCCGAATGTTCAAGCCACCCCCGAACAGGGCCAGCAGATGTACGCCTGGATCATCTCCGGCGGTCATAACATGAGCAACAATCACATCCGCTACTACGGCGATGTTCAGTTCATCTACAATGTGCTCGTGTACGATTACCTGATTCCCAAGGATCAGATCATCGTCTGCTTCGCCGACGGCACCGACCCCGCCCCGGATCAGTCCGGTGGCCTCAACTCCAACCCCGACTTCGACAACGACGGCGATACGGACATCAACTACAACGCCACTCTGGCCGGGGTGACCAGCGGTTTCAACGACATCAAGGCCATGGTGGGCCCCGACGATCACCTCTTCGTGTTCACCACCGATCACGGCGGCAGCGGCAAGGGTGGAAGGCTTCCCCCGGAAGTGCATCTGAACCTTTGGAACACACAGATACTCAACGATGACGATTTCATGGTGATGCTGGATCAAATAAACGCCGCTTCGATTCATGTCGTCATGGAACAGTGCTATTCCGGCGGTTTTATGGAGGAAGTCATTCATGCCGGGGCCGCGCAGCCCCGCACCTTCGCCAGCGCGGCCAACGGTTACGAGTACAGCTGGGCAGGCAACACTTTCCCCCAGTACGACGAGTATGTGTACTGGTGGACCGGGGCAGTACACGGCAGCACCCCGCCCGCGGGCTCCTATCCCGGTGGCGCCCTGCCCGGAAACCCTGACATGAACGGCGACGGCTATGTATCCATGTGGGAGGCCTACGACAGGGGCAAAGCCTGGGACGCCTACGCCCAGAGCGGCCAGGAACACCCCCAGTGGAACGACATTCCCGACAGCTGCGGTGAACTCTACTTCCTGGGCGGCATCATTCCGGTTTCCATCGAGGATGGAACCATCGAGGTTAATCCCGCGGTCGGCCTCAGTGTAAGCGCCAACCCGGTGAGCGAGAGCGCAACCGTGAGTTTCCACATGAACACCACCGCCACTGCCAGGCTTGAAATCCTGGACATGGCGGGCCGCGTGGTGGATACCGTGCTTTCAGGAATCATTCAGAGGGGCGGTCAGTCCGTTCTCGTTGACTTCTCAAGGCGTCCCGCGGGAATCTACATGGTGCGCCTGGCCACCGAAGGCTATGTGGAAACCATGAAGGTGGTTCGCTTCTAGGAACTGCGGCCCGCTTTCCGCAGTTATACCCAGTCCGGCGGCGTTTCCCCGAAGAGGGTTGCGCCGCCGGACCCTTTCCCCGCGCGTGCGGGTGAACCCGCAGCGCATCCACTTCAAGGGTCTGGTGGAACCGGTCCGGAACGTGGGCCGTCTTCCCCCGCGGAGACATCGTGCTGGACATCCTTCCGAAGCCCTCCCCGGGGCGGAGAACCCGCGAAACCCGGTAAAAGGAGTTCCAGAACGCATCTTGCAGATTGAGAGTTGTATTGACAATCTGCAAGAATTGTTTCTTGACTCCTTTCTGCCTCTGGAGCATACTCCCTACCATTCTGATAGGAAGGGACGCCATGTACACGGTTCTGCGAACGTGAAGTGAAGCGGTGCTGCCCGGGGTGGGCAGCCGGATGCGAACGCGGGAACCGGGGGCCTACGTGCGTTAGATCCCCCGGTCCGCATACCGGGGGAGGGATACCTTGAGAACATCGATCTTGCTGTGCCTGTTGTGGGTGGCTCTTGCCGTGTCCGGCGGGCTGTGGGGTTCCGTGGACCTGAGCGTGCGAAGCGGTTACCTGTTCAGGGGCGTGATGTACGTGGACGCTCCCGTGCTGGAGCCTTCGGTCATTCTGGGGGCCTCGGGGTTCAGCATGACCCTGTGGGGCAGCATGGAACTCACCGACGAGAACGATTACGGGGAGGAGTACGGCACCGCCGTCGGGGAATTCACGGAGGTGGATCTCATCCTCGACTACACCCATGACCTGGGGGCCTTCTGGGTCTACGGCGGGATCGGGAAGTACTGGTATCCCAACACCGGCTTCGAGAGTTCCTCGGAACTCTACTTCGCCGTGGGACCGAATGTCGTGCTGGCGCCGGCGCTGAGCCTCTACCGCGACCTGGAGCAGGGGGAGGGGCTCTACGCCTCCCTGTCCCTGACGCAGGGCATCCCCGTGGGCTGCCTGGAACCGGAGGCGGGGCTGAACCTCGGCTACGGCAACCGCAAGCACAACCTGGCCATCTACGGCGTGGACAAGGCATCGTTGGCGGACCTTACCCTGAGCCTCGCGGTGCCCTTCGCCGTATCGGGTCCGGTCACGGTCACACCCTCCGCACGGTTCTCCAGCCTGCTGGACAGCGAGGTCCATGACGCCTTCGAGTCCTCCTCCCACTTTGTCGGGGGGCTCTCCGTGACGTGGGGATTCCTTCCATGACCGCCGCTTACTGGGTCGCGGTTTTCCTGTACTGCGCCGCGGTGATGACCCTGGGCTGGAGGCTTCGCAGGAAGACTGTGGAGAAAAGCCAGGTGGAGTTCTGGCTGGCCAACCGGGAACTCCCCGGGTGGAGGCTTGGAATCAGCCTCACCTCGGGATGGCTCATGCTGGGCTGGATCGGCTTCGGGATGTCCCAGGTCTACATGTACGGCGCCGCGGGATTGTGGATCCTTCCCATCCCCTGGGTGCTGCTCACCTTCATCATCGTGACCGCGGTGCCCATGTTCCGCCGCATCCCCGTCATCAGCATTCCCCAGGCACTCCAGCGGCGCTTCGGTCCCACGGCCCGGGTGCTGGCCGCGGTGATGTCCTTCGGGGTGTTCCTGTCCTGGACCCAGGCCGAGCTGTTCATGGCCGGCAACCTCGCCTCACCGTTCCTGGGCGTACCCGCATGGATTGCCATGCTGGTCATCGTGGTCCCCATCCTCTTCTATACCTGGTTCGGGGGTTTTCGGGCCATCGTCACCACCGACCTTCTCCAGTTCGCCATCATGGCCGTGTTCATGCTGGTACTGGCCCTCTCGGCGGTGAACCTGGCCAGTGCCGCCTCCGGGGGGGACATCGCCTCTGCCCTTCGGGCGTCTACTCCGCCCTGGGCTGCGACCGGCGCGGCGGGAAACCTCTGGTTCCTGGGCGCCCTGTTCCCCCTGGTTCTCCTCATCGGCTACCTGCCGGGCTGGCTGCTGGAGCAGGACCTGGTGATCCGCATCCAGGCCGCCCCCTCCACCCGGGAGGCCCGGAAGGGTGCCTGGCTGGGCGTGCTGCTCATCGGAGTCTTCATCTGTATTCTGCCTTCCATCGCAGCCTTCAGCGCTCTGGTGGCATTCCCGCCCGTGGAGGGAGTCCCCGCCCAGGCCGTGGGGCCCGACGCTTTGGGCATCATCAGCGCCGTCATCGCCGGCCTGCCGGGCTGGCTCTCCATCCTGATGGTGCTGGGGCTGGTGGCGTGCCAGATGTCCACCATCGACACGTTCAGCAATGTGACGGCCATGGCCCTGGCCCATGACCTGGTGGAGCCCGCCCTGCGGAAGAAGAACATGGAAGCCGCGGGAAGGCACACCTGGTCCAGGCTGATCTCCATTGCCGCCATCCTATTCGCCCTGGCCACTGCCCTGGTCAGCGAGAAGCTGGGGGATGTGTACTACATCTCCAGCGGCGTGCTCTCCGCCTGCGTGGCGGTGCCGTTCCTGGCCGCCTTCTGGAAGCGTGCCACCAGCGCCGGGGTCGTGGCGGGGATCCTCCTGGGCCTTGCCGGCTCCATCGGCGGATACTTCTGGGAGTACTACCGCATCGCCGATACCTGGACGGAAGTGCTTCCCGGCTGGCTTCAGAACAGCTACGGCTACAACTACCTCGCCCTGGGCGTGCTTCTCGCTGCTGCGGGTACGGTCCTGGGAAGCCTGCTCACCCGGCCGGGGATCCGTGAGAACCCCCGTGCGGTGCATGCGGAGCCCGTGGACTGCGGCACCGCGTTCAAGACTGCCGCGGACACCTGGTAGCCGAGTGCAGGGATATCTGCAAAAGCCCTGAACGAACGCGGGGGGGCGAAGCCCCCCGCACCCAATTTAGGGAATCGCTGCTTGCCGGCTGCATAATCCGGTCCAAACTTTCCACGGATTCCGGGGCAGTCTTTCCAGTGCAAGTTCTACAGTCGGGCGCCTGTTCACTGGTGTCTGAAACTTCGCCCTCTCAGACCGCCGGCGGGGCTCACGATTCAACAACTCTAACTCTGTCTGCACACTGTCCATCCCCGCGCATGCGGGGGAGCCCCGGCAGGAACCCCAGGGGTTAGAACGTCAGGCGGTCCATCCCCGTGCGTGCGGGGGAGCCACCTTCCTCCCTGCGACTTTGACCGCCTCCCAGGGTCCATCCCCGCGCGTGCGGGGGAGCCCCGCACGCAAGGCCACGCTGACGAATGTCGTGGGGTCCATCCCCGCGCGTGCGGGGGAGCCCAACCCCATAACCGTCAAGCAGGATATTGATAAGGTCCATCCCCGCGCGTGCGGGGGAGCCATCCGGGGTCAGCCCTGCTGCGGTGATGGCAAGGGGTCCATCCCCGCGCGTGCGGGGGAGCCTTCAGCACAGCATGTACTTCCCGGGCTACAAGGGGTCCATCCCCGCGCGTGCGGGGGAGCCCAGATGTTCTTGAAGGTGTGGACCCGAATCTAAGGTCCATCCCCGCGCGTGCGAGGGAGCCTAGATAAAGCTAAATCAGGAGTTCAGTGGATGCGGTCCATCCCCGCGCGTGCGGGGGAGCCGCGCAATCGAGGCAGTAAGGAAGGGGGGATGACGGTCCATCCCCGCGCGTGCGGGGGAGCCGTGACGGCCGGTGCCATGTTTCCCCGAAAAGGGGGTCCATCCCCGCGCGTGCGGGGGAGCCTCTGCACACCGACGACGAACCAAGCCTTCAAGCGGTCCATCCCCGCGCGTGCGGGGGAGCCTTTTCGTAAGAAGAATAATACCAATAAGCACTGGGTCCATCCCCGCGCGTGCGGGGGAGCCCTTGTACTTGCGCCACGTCATGCGGTGACATTCGGTCCATCCCCGCGCGTGCGGGGGAGCCAGTAAGCCAACCGGGATATTCTGGTGATCCTGGGGTCCATCCCCGCGCGTGCGGGGGAGCCCCATCCTCATGCGGTCGGCTTGTGTCACCCGGGGGTCCATCCCCGCGCGTGCGGGGGAGCCTTCCTGCGCAGCCCGTGAGGAGGTTCCGATCCGGGTCCATCCCCGCGCGTGCGGGGGAGCCACGCTGAAGCGGGGGGGAATGTTCCCTGGTACGGGTCCATCCCCGCGCGTGCGGGGGAGCCGAGCCACGTAAATACCTGGTGCAATGTATTCGCGGTCCATCCCCGCGCGTGCGGGGGAGCCAAGAGATTGACAGCCGCCTGAATCAGCATAGGGGGTCCATCCCCGCGCGTGCGGGGGAGCCGTCCCGCCATAGGTAGGCAGCCTGAACCGCAGCGGTCCATCCCCGCGCGTGCGGGGGAGCCGACTACGAAGTGATGGATGCGCGTCAGATCAACGGTCCATCCCCGCGCGTGCGGGGGAGCCTCATTTGCCTCCGCGGGACCGCAACCGCCGCCGGGTCCATCCCCGCGCGTGCGGGGGAGCCCCGTTCTTGCCGCCGTTGTTGAAGCCGGAACCGGGTCCATCCCCGCGCGTGCGGGGGAGCCGGGATGAACTGTCGGTAAACAAACAAGCCGCCAGGTCCATCCCCGCGCGTGCGGGGGAGCCTGTGTGTCAGCCGCCCTAACAGCATCGCGTCCGGGTCCATCCCCGCGCGTGCGGGGGAGCCCGTCAAGCGTCTGGGAACCCCACGAGAACAGCAGGTCCATCCCCGCGCGTGCGGGGGAGCCACCGTCAACGCACTGGTCAGGGACAGTGCCGCGGGTCCATCCCCGCGCGTGCGGGGGAGCTTCCCGCTCTGCCATCATCTCATCGAACTGCGCGGTCCATCCCCGCGCGTGCGGGGGAGCCCCACGCGGTCACGGCTATTCCCCCGATTCTTCCGGTCCATCCCCGCGCGTGCGGGGGAGCCCCAGCAGGTACCCGTTTGTTTCCACACGTCGCGGGTCCATCCCCGCGCGTGCGGGGGAGCCTTTTCGGGTGAAAAGGAAAGCGTTATCAAATGCGGTCCATCCCCGCGCGTGCGGGGGAGCCGAAGGTCGGGGTGAGCGTGACAGGCTGCCCCACGGTCCATCCCCGCGCGTGCGGGGGAGCCGAATAATTCAAACAACGGAAGGGTTGACCCATGGGTCCATCCCCGCGCGTGCGGGGGAGCCGAACACACGCGACAACAGCGCCGGCGCCTATGAGGTCCATCCCCGCGCGTGCGGGGGAGCCATGTACGTGGATGGTCAGAGATGAATGCAAGCCGGTCCATCCCCGCGCGTGCGGGGGAGCCAGGTTCTCCACCTCGCCGATCTCCTGCGCCACCGGTCCATCCCCGCGCGTGCGGGGGAGCCCCGTACGCCAGGCGATGAAGTCGCCGAGGCTGGGGTCCATCCCCGCGCGTGCGGGGGAGCCTCCTGCGCTTCATCGCAAATGAATAACCAGGGCGGTCCATCCCCGCGCGTGCGGGGGAGCCCCAGGCGCCGCCGTCCTTCGCCGTTGCTGTTCGGGTCCATCCCCGCGCGTGCGGGGGAGCCCCCCGGTTCCCAATTTGGGACGACATCTGCACCGGTCCATCCCCGCGCGTGCGGGGGAGCCTCAACAACCAGGTAGAAAACAAGTGAACGATAGGGTCCATCCCCGCGCGTGCGGGGGAGCCCCTCCCACCCTACCTTTTCCGCGTGGTCGATGCGGTCCATCCCCGCGCGTGCGGGGGAGCCGCACCCAGGTCAAAGGCAGCCACTTCCAGGACGGGTCCATCCCCGCGCGTGCGGGGGAGCCAAGGCTTCAAAAACGTAATCAGTCAGCCGTGGGGGTCCATCCCCGCGCGTGCGGGGGAGCCGGCATGGTTCCGTCCGCGTCTCCGGACATGGCCGGTCCATCCCCGCGCGTGCGGGGGAGCCCGGCACAATCTTCTTGCGTGCAGGCAGTCCCCAGGTCCATCCCCGCGCGTGCGGGGGAGCCGTACCGTTCCATGCGGTGAGCGCGTAGGGGCCGGGTCCATCCCCGCGCGTGCGGGGGAGCCTATGCACGGCCCTCAAAGCCGCCCGACGCCCACGGTCCATCCCCGCGCGTGCGGGGGAGCCAGATGAGGTCGCCTCCTCGAGATGCATACTCGAGGTCCATCCCCGCGCGTGCGGGGGAGCCGCCCGATACTCGTCAGCCGCAAGTCCCTCAACGGGTCCATCCCCGCGCGTGCGGGGGAGCCGCATGACAAGGGCTGGGATCACTGCGCAGATGGGGTCCATCCCCGCGCGTGCGGGGGAGCCTCGTGTTCATCGGAACCTTCACCGGCTCTATCGGGTCCATCCCCGCGCGTGCGGGGGAGCCCCACCACCACGGCCCTGACTGACGGCACCAAGGGGTCCATCCCCGCGCGTGCGGGGGAGCCCTGACAGGGGAATCCCCCACACACGATGTCAACGGTCCATCCCCGCGCGTGCGGGGGAGCCGACCTTGTACGCATCGGTGTATGGCAGGCTGGCGGTCCATCCCCGCGCGTGCGGGGGAGCCGGGGCAGAGGCAAATGGGGAAAGCCTCATCAACGGTCCATCCCCGCGCGTGCGGGGGAGCCGGACAATACCGGTCGGGTCGAAGCTGCCGAGAGGGTCCATCCCCGCGCGTGCGGGGGAGCCCGTGGGCACTGTGTAGCAGTAGGCCGTGTTCAGGGTCCATCCCCGCGCGTGCGGGGGAGCCCCCATCCCGCCCCCGGAAGCGGAGAGGAGTTCCGGTCCATCCCCGCGCGTGCGGGGGAGCCACGCACTCGCCCGTTTCAGCGCTGATAAGCTCCGGTCCATCCCCGCGCGTGCGGGGGAGCCCATACACCCCTGGCCCGAACAAGAACCCGGTCGGGTCCATCCCCGCGCGTGCGGGGGAGCCCAATGTCGAAGGTCAGGCCGTGGTGGATCAAGGGGTCCATCCCCGCGCGTGCGGGGGAGCCCTCTTCGAGTCCCTTCTCGACCCAGGCTGCCCAGGTCCATCCCCGCGCGTGCGGGGGAGCCGATTTTTACATCGGAGACGCCACCGCGGTCGGCGGTCCATCCCCGCGCGTGCGGGGGAGCCTTTGCTGCACCGATGAGGGACCGCTTGTACTGGGGTCCATCCCCGCGCGTGCGGGGGAGCCTTGGTAAAGGTAAAACTCATACCACTTTATGGGGGTCCATCCCCGCGCGTGCGGGGGAGCC
>CAZUXA010000007.1:0-105827 GCA_964624405.1 uncultured bacterium
CGAAGTAGTGCTCCGGGATGAAGTGTTGATCGAAAACGATTTCCGCATCATCGTAGCGGCCGCCGTCAAACCACCACCATAACCCCGAGAGCTCGGGGGCAATCCGGGCTATCCCTCCGAATGTCTCCCTTGTGCCGTTCCAGAGCCTGCCGTAGGCTGAGAACTTCCATTCAAGGTAGTCTTCTAGGGCCTTTGCACCGGTTGTGGCTGGTCTTGAAGGCAGTGAGTACAGCGGATCGAACTGGCTGCCGTCCGCCGCCGTCCATGGCGGAATGGAATCGGGCGGGGCATAGAAGTAATCACCGGTCGGTCTCTCCCTGTAAACCCAGTCCTCGTAGGGTGCATCGAAGGGGATCAGGTCCTCGTCGAGAAGACCGGTGTCGTGGTGAGTAAGAGTGTTGCCATCCCATCCGCAATAGCTTCTGATGCTGTAGGGGAACACACCCTTTGCTCCTCTAAGCAACCCGATGTTGCACAGCATTCGGAACTCGGCTGGGGAGGGAATGCGGTAGTTATAGGGGCCATACTGGATGACTGTGTCGGGCGGTTCTCCACCGCTGATTGACCAGATCGCGGTCCCGCCAGTTCTCCCAAAGGCCTGTGGGTGGTAGTGGATCGGGAACGGGCCGTCAGGATCAGTGGCTGCGGGTATGAATGTGGAGTCCATCAGGAGTTCGTAGTGCTCGAGCATCCAGAGATCTGTAGCACTGCCGAGAACGGTTATGGAATCCGCTGTAACTGTTTGCCAGTGATAGCCTGCCAGTCTGACTGGATAGGTGTTCAGATCCAGCCGTTCCGGGAAGTTGTCGAGCAGGACATATGGCGGATCAGGCTCGTACTGCATGTACCAGGTGTTGAAGTATGACCTCACGGAGTTCGCCTGAGTGTGGGAAGTGCCAAGGAAGATACCGCTGTAATCCGTCCACTCCAGGCTGTCTATCGTATGCAGAGTCCCGAAGCAGATGGAAACCGTTGGACCACCTTCAGAGTACAGAGAATCCGACTTCCACTTGGCCCATGAGAACACTCCGGTCGGGTCAACCTCGGTCAGAAGGGTGTCCTGGGTGAACACGCTGGGGAAGTAGTCATCAAGGGATGATGTATCGCTAAGCATGTAGGCCAGTTGCCACGAGGATGCTTCGTTGAAGATGTCGTAGTACCAGATGCAGTCATGCCCCTGTGTGTGACTGAAAAGATCCGTGCACCGACCCTGGATGTTCGCAATCATCGAGGTTGCGCCAAGCGTGCTGTCTATGCTTTGATAATCCGCATCCGGATGCATGAAGGCGGAACCGCTCTGGATTCCCATCGGGGAATACCTTGCCCAGCGGTTGACCGGGTCGTTGTTCAGGGCTTGAAGCTCCGACGGGGCGAGGACAACTACGGCTCGCACGCTGTCTGCCAGTCCCAGTGCGGCACTCTGGCATCCTGCCGCCCAGCCCTCGAGCCACACGCCGTCGAAGTTATGCCAAAGCAGCCTGAGAATGGCTTCCATGGTGAGATCCAGGGAAGTATCACCCTGACCGGTCTTCATGGCAATGACAGGAATGGTGTTGGGGGCGGGAGAGTCCGAACCTGCTGACGAAAACAGCGTCAAGCTTGTCAGCAGAAACAGAGAAACTGCATTCCGGTAAGACAAGGTGCGTTTCCTCCCATGGACAACAAAGCGTTCTCCACCTGTATATTGACAACCCGTTGTTTTGTCAATAGAGGTAAAACCCTGCGTTTTTTACACATCGCCTGTGTTGCGGGGATTTCTCAGCCCCCTCTCCGTCACCAGCCTTCGGTCCCAGTTGTCCCCCAGGGCCTCGATCTCCAGCAGCAAATCCCTGGGAAGGTTGAGGAGGTTCAGCTTCTGGGTAACCCGGGCCCGGGAGCAACCGAATCTCCTGGCAAGGTCAGCCTTGGTCACTTCCTCCAACTCCATGGATAGAGCCATTTCCCTGGACTGGATGACCGGATTCCTGAAAACCTTGTGTTTTCTACGTTTTACAGGCTGTTTATGATTTGTATCATACCAGAGAATGGTTTGGTGGGCGACACGCTCGAGGCGCCAAGCATTTTCGAGCGTGTCTCCCAGTAATCTTTCGGTTCCCGTTGTGCTCTCCATACTCTCCAAATGCTCGCCTGTTATCATTTCCGATGCACAGCCCGGTTTTCAAGTTCCAGTTGCTCTCAAGAGAATAGATATCGACTCATCGGTGCTTCATTCCGATGGCTGAGTAAAAAACAGAATGTTTCCACATTTCGCGAGAAAGGTGAACAGCAACAGCGAAGCATCCTGAAACACTCACGGCTGTGGGTTAGATAGGTGTGATTCCTACCTCACCAAAACCACCTTCGCCGTGGCGTAATCCGAACCGCGGGTAAGCCGGATAAAGTAGACCCCCGGATGCAGGTTCGCTCCGTCGAAAACTGCGGTGTGGTTCCCGGCTGGCAGTCTCTGGTTCAAAGGAGTGTCAACAAGCCTCCCTGACAGGTCGAACACGTCCAGGCATACGGGTCCCGGGGTGGGGAGGAAGATCGAGATTGCGGTGCTGGCCGCGAAAGGGTTTGGGGCGACGGATTGGATCAGGATGAAGCTCCCGGTCGGTTCTTCATCTTCAACCCCGGTACTGATGGCTCTGAGGCCAAGACTGTGGACCCCTCCCGAAATCGCTACGAAACCATTGTTCGGTGAAGGAACATTACACTGGCCGTAAAAATTCCACCCCCACGCAAGAATTGAGCCGTCTTCCTTAACTGCAAGGCTATGAATCCACCCTGCCGCAACCGCCACGAAACCGCTGTTCGGTGAAGGAACATCGCACTGACCCCGGTCGTTCAACCCCCAAGCTGAAATTGAGCCGTCTTCTCTCAGTCCGAGGCTGTGGAAGTATCCCCCACTCACCGCGACGAAACCCTCGTTCGGAGAAGGTACATCGCACTGACCATGGGCGTTGTGCCCCCAGGCCACGATGGAGCCGTCTGTCTTCAGCCCGAGGCTGTGGTAGCATCCCCCCGCAACCGCTGCAAAACCCTCGTTCGGGGAGGGAACTTCGCACTGGCCGTTGTTGTTCCTCCCCCAAGCCACGATGGAGCCATCTAACTTCAAACCGAGGCTATGCCACCTTCCCCCGGCAATCGCCGCAAACCCGTTGTTCGGAAAAGGCACAGCGCACTGGCCGTAATAGTTGTGCCCCCATGCTTTGATGGAGCCGTCTGCCTTCAGGCCGAGGCTGTGGTGGTATCCCACCGCAACCGCGACGAATGCCCCGGTATCAGGAACATCGCACTGGCCGTTTTCGTTGTTCCCCCACGCCAGGATGACGCCGTCTTCCTTCAGCCCGAGGCTGTGCAAGCCTTCCCCCGCTATCGCCAGGAAACCCATGTTCGGAGAAGGCACTTCACACTGGCCGTATTCGTTGTTTCCCCAGGCCTCGATCTCGCCATTCCATTGTGCCAGCCCTTCATCCGAAGAAGCCAGCAGAGCCATAGTAAAGAGCAGAAACACCGGCCTGAAAGGATTTCTCATCGCACTCTCCCTTCGGAAGCCATCTGTCTTGAGCTTAGATGACCTAAGTGCTCTGCTGTCCATACGTTTCGCCGTGTCGACGCCGTAAGATAAAGTTAGATTCATATGGTGACAACATCAGTTTCCTACAGCTGTCTATCTTTGACTGTTGATGGGACACCAGTTTCCTCCGATGTGTTTGCGGCGTGAAAGTCCACCCCACTGTGAAACAGCTTCAGTTCATAATCAGCATTTGGTTGCCATAGCCCTTGCAGATACACTGGTGAAATCGGAGCCGCCTCGGCTTCGGAGCAGCGTTCCTGCCTCAGCGAAACTCTCCTGTAAAAGGGCACCCGGGATGCCCTGACGCCGGTCTGAACATGGAGCAGGTCAGGGGCATTTTCGAGGACTCCATCAACAACTGGTCTCAGGCTGGCGGTTCCTCCATGGCCATCACCGTTGTGGCCGGGGAAAGGTTGGATTCCTCTGCTTCTGATACCCTGATTCCAGCGTGGAAGCGTTTGCCCTTGGCGGCGCCACCCTCACAACCGCCCGGTGAACGACGAAAGCTGCCCGGTCGTGAGGCCCCTTGACCTTGATGCTATGAGTCAGCCAACCGGCACACACACGCCGACCCCTCGCACCGGCTCTCCGTGGGATTGACATACCACACTCCGCTATACAGTTATAACTTTGTCGCGTAACGAAGGGGGTTGATCATGAACAGGTTTTCAGGAGCTGCATGCATGGTTCTGCTGCCAGTCCTTATCTCGACTCCGGGAATCGCCTTTTACAGCGGAGAAGTGGTGGCCTGGGGCAGAAACAACTGGGCACAGTGCAATGTGCCCGAGCCGAACGGCGGCTTTGTTGAAGTTGCGGCGGGCCAGGCCCACAGCCTCGGTCTCAGGGCGGACGGCTCCATAGTTGCATGGGGAAGGAACGACTTCGGTCAGTGCAACGTGCCCGCACCCAACACAGGCTTTGTGGCAGTGGCGGCAGGGATGTTCCATAGCATCGGCCTCAGAGAGACCGGCGTGATAGTTGCCTGGGGCGACAACGGCTACGGTCAGTGCAATGTGCCTTACCCCAACAACGGGTACACGGCTGTTGCTGCGGGCTGGAGTCACACCCTGGGCCTCAAGGCCGACGGCTCTGTCGTTGGCTGGGGAGAGAACTATTACGGTCAGTGCACGGCTCCCGCACCCAATCTGGGTTTTGTTTCAGTGACCGCTGGGTACGACCACGGCGCCGGGCTCAAGGCAGACGGGACAATCGTTGCCTGGGGCAGGAACGAGTACGGCCAGTGCAACATCGCCGCGCCCAACCAAGGGTACATCGCGGTCGAAGCCGGCGCGCAGCATTCTCTTGGGCTCCGCGACGACGGTTCGGTGGCGGCCTGGGGCAGGAACGATTCCGGCCAATGCAACGTAACGGTTCCCAACGTGGACTTCGTGGATATCGCTGGCGGAAGCTGGCACAGTCTTGGGCTGAAGTCGTTCGGTTCCATAGTGGTCTGGGGCAGCAACGTCTACAACATGCACACCGTTCCCTCGCCGAACGAGGGGTTCGTTAGACTTGCAGGGGGTGAGTACCACTGTCTCGGAGTGAAGGGATTCACCTCAATTGAGAATGAGGCCTTTACGGAGCTCCATCCCGCTGCCCTGTCCATCAACGGGATATCTCCGAGCCCGGTCCGTTCGACGGCAACCGTGGCTTACAGCTCTCCCGGAGTGTCCTCTCTCAGGCTGGAGGTTTATGACATCACCGGTCGTCTGGTCGATGGAAAAGAACTGGGGGAATCCCCGGAAGGGGAACACCTCATCATGTGGGACGGCAGTGGATCGAGCGGTTACGACCTCGCTTCCGGGATCTACATCCTCAGCATCAGCGGACAGGGTCAGCAGGCATCCGCCAGAATGGTGCTTCTCAGATAGCTCGGAACCCGGATGCACTCCACTATCTCTCCGATTGTTTCGCAGGGTTGCTTCGGCTTTCCAGCATCAAGAGAACTGCACACTTTCTTCAGTGTCATGAGAGTCTCTCTCTTAAGCTACTCTCAGTCAACAGCCTCCGCTCACAGTAGTCCCCCATTGACTTGATCTCCAGCAGAAAATCATGGAAAGGTTCATTAGGTTCAACTCCTGGGTAACCCTGGCACGAGAGCAACCGTATCTTCCTGGCAGTGAATGGTTTGGTGGGCGGCACGAAGCGCTGTTTTCCCGGAGCTAAACCCGGGTTGTCTGCAGTCCGGCATTCCCTGCGGCCTTGAGTTGATTGGTATCCGATGTGACGAAAAGATCTGCATGACAACGAAGTGCGCACGCAATATGGAGAGCATCCATTGCCCGAACGGGATTGGTCTCCATAATCGCAATGGCGTCTGTGACAACTTCCGGGAGGATGTTGACAATTGCTACATCTGCAACTTCATCTGCAAGAACATGTTTCGCCACCTGATACATTTCGGGAGATAGATTGCCCTCTCGCTGTCTCCTGTTCAGGGCGGATATGATCTCGGGGACACACAGTATTGATAGAGCAAGCTCTGAGGCTTTTGCGCAGAGTGCTTCAACTGCATCACTTCCATCTTCATCAACAAAGCGTTTCGCAAAAGCGGAGGAATCAAAGAATATCTTCATCGGAACGATCATCAAGAATGGCAGAAGCCAGCCTGGTACCGTTGACGGATAACCGCAGAGCAGGTTTCTTCCAGGCGGGAGATGCTTGAAGAGGTGACACCGGAGACACTTCCGCAATTGGCCTTCCATGTCTGAAAACAACCAGCACACTACCATTCTCAACATCGGAGAAGAAGCTGGATGCGTTCTTCCTGAACTCAGTGAAGTTGACTGTTTTCATCAGATGCCTCCTTCTGTACAGTATTGTACATTCTTATGCTCAGTTTGTCAACGCGCTTCTCACCATGTATCTCAACCGCAGCTCCGTCACCAGCCTCCTCTCCCAGTAGCCCCCATCGGCTTGATCTCCAGCAGCAAATCATGGGAAGGTTCAGAAGACTCAACTTCTGGGCCTCTCGGGTGCGGCAGCAACGGTTCTTCCTTGCAAGGTCAGCCCTGCTTTACCTTCCCAACTCCATGGCGAGCGCCATTTCCCTGGCCTGATGATCGGATCCCGGTAATCCTGCTTTTGCTGCGTTTCAAGGCTGTTTATGTTTCACATCCAACCCGAGAAAGGCATGGTGGGCGGCGCACTCGAGGCGGCGTATCGGCTTCACCCTGATGCCCGTGAGGGCGGCGGGGTGACCCGGTGCCGCAGATTCTTGACTCAAGTCGCTAATCGCCTATACTCATTCCGAACATGGTGATGTTTCCGGTGGGGCTTTACCGGAATGGTACGTTGCATTTGAAGGTGCCTCCGGTTCACCGAACGACGAGGAGAAACATGCGTACCTGGCTTCTGATACTTCTGTCACCTGTGGCGGCGGCGGCTTTGACGATAACAGAGGGAGATTTCAATTACTCCCCAGGAATAACCGGTTCCTTCTACTACCTTACTGATGGCACTTGGTCAGGTTGGGACGGCAGTGTGAGTTCCTGGGACTTCTCGGGCATCAGCAGTTCCGAATACTCGGGATTCGATGTGATGGAGAAATCCGACTCGCCCCATGGGGGAAGCTTCGGCAGCGCCGATTACGCGGAACGGGTGGTGCAGGCCGATGTGGGAACGGTCTGGTTCTACTCATCCCTGAGTGGTAACTATCTTCAACACGGCGCAACTCTGCCCTGGCTCTCATACCAGTACAAAGTCACCTATTCGCCAGTCACAACCTACCTGGACTTTCCGCTCAGCCTGGGCAAGAGCTGGAGCTACGAGTTCACCTATGACTTCTGGGTGGGGTTCATTCATGTCATAGTGAACGAAAGCCATTCGAAGGAGATAGTGGGATCGGGAATCATCAGGGTTCCGGCTTCCGGCGGAAACTGGTGGCCGTGCCTGGTGCTCAGAGACCATGCGATTATCTCCGACAACTGGGGTGTGACCAACAAGAACGTGTGGATATACAGCTGGCTGGTCCCCAACGGTTTCATCGGGCAGAGCGGCGTGGCCTCCATCGAGAGCGCTGACGGAGCGGGGCCGGGATTCACGAGTTACTCTACAAGGTATGTCCTGGCAAGTTCCAACATCAGCCCGGACCCCTGGAGCGCCATGAACAGCACAACATGGGGACGAATAAAATCCCTGACAGATTAGCATAGTCAGTTCAACGCCATCCCGAGGAGGAACATGGTCGGTCAGATAATCCTTGCAGCGATGGTTCTCGCCTCACCTGTTTCTGATGCACACGGTCACGGTGGTCTGGCCTTCGGTCTGGAGATAGGGGGCTCGCTGTCAGTCGGCGAGTTGCTGCCTATCGAATTCAAACCCTCGCCCGACGCCGAATGGGGGATTATTGTCCCTGTGCCGCTCTATCCGGGAAACGGTCTGGATGTTGGCGCCTTCATCGAATACCGCCCCACGGACCGGATGGGTGTCAGGGCGGGCTGGGGAACCCAGATCCCCATGCAGCCCATGGCGGCACTGCCAAGTTACATCAAGGATGTGACGGGAGCCTTCAATCGTTTCGGCCTGGACTTCTTCGGATATGTCGGAGAGGGAAGGATATCCGGTGATGTTGGATTGGGCGTCTTCTTCTCCATGGCGAGTTACGAGTTTCTCTTCAATGATTTCACTACCCAGGAAGAGGACTGGGAGACAATAACCGGAGAAACCTGGACGGCGGGGATCACCCCCCAGATGGGTATGGACCTGTTCCTGACGGAAGATATCGCCATCGGCGGCCGGGTTCTGGCGCCGATCTCACTTGTCTCGGACGACGGCAAGGATGACACGGCTGACGAGGGCTTCGGCAACTACTCCGGAGGGATCCAGCTGCGTCTGCACTTCAAACGCTTTCTCTGATATGGACCTGATGTGAACCCTGCAGTGAACCCAATCCGCTGTGTCACAGGCCCGACTGCATTTCATGCCGGCTCGACACCATAAAAGATGGCACTCCCTCTGCCCCGGACACACGGTGATTTGACACACAATCTTCGGTTCTCGAAGTCCTGAGGCTATCGGCCCTTCTGAAAGCCATCTTCATCTTGTTGTGGAATCACTCCGCAGCCAAAGAGGATCTGGTTGTCACCTTACCAGAACGACTCTCGCTGAAGCCTGTTGATCGGCGCTGCATATCCTGATGAAGTAGACTCCGGAGGTGAGCTCCCGCCCCGTGGAATCTCTGCCGTCCCAGGTGAAGGCGTGATTGCCTGCCGGGGAGTTGCCGAGGTTCTGGGTTCTTACCAGGCGTCCGGTGGTGGTGAACATCTCAAGAGTAACGGTGGAAAGACCCGGAGACTGAAAGATTACGGTAGTATGGGAATCGAAAGGGTTGGGTGAAACACTGTGGATGTTCAGGGCTCTGGGAGCGATAGTTGCATGGCCTTCATCTTCTGAAGAAGTGAAGATCTCCCTCAGCCCTATGCTGTGGTAGCCTCCGGCTGCAAACGCCACATAACTCCCGTTATCGGGAACATTGCACTGCTTGTAGTAGTTGTCCCCCCACGCCACGATGGAGCCGTCTGCCTTAAGCCCCAGGCTGTGGTAGTGCCCCCCGGCAACAGATACGAAACCTTCATTCGGAGAAGGAACAGCGCACTGGCCGTAGCCATTGTACCCCCAAGCCAAGATGGAGCCGTCCGCCTTCAGGCCCAGGCTGTGTGAACATCCCCCCGTGACTGCAACGAAACCTTCATTCGGAGAAGGAACATTGCACTGACCATGGTTGTTCATCCCCCATGCTACGATGGAGCCATCTTCTCTAAGCCCCAGGCTGTGACACTCTCCCCCCGCAATCCCCACGAAACCGCTGTTCGGATAAGGAACATTGCACTGGCCGAACTGATTGTATCCCCAAGCCACGATGGAGCCGTCCGCCTTCAAACCGAGGCTGTGATAGTACCCCCCAGCAACCGCAACGAAACCGCTGTTCGGAGAAGGAACATTGCATTGGCCCGCTGCGTTCCAACCCCATGCCAGAATTGACCCATCTGCCTTAAGCCCGAGGCTGTGGCTAGCTCCCAAAGCAACCGCAGCAAAACCTTCGTTGGGCTCGGGAATGTTGCATTGCCCCCAATTGTTGAACCCCCACACCACAATCGAGCCGTTTTCCTTCAGCCCGATGCTGTGATGAAAACCACCCGCAACCTCTACGAAGCCTTCATTCGGAGAAGGAACGTCGCACTGGCCTTCCGAATTGTCCCCCCATGCCAGAATCTCACCATTCCACCGCGCCAAACCGGCCCCTGAAGCAACCAGAAGAAGCAGGGGAACAAGCGATACCGAACAGAAGGTTTTTTTCACAAAACCACCTTTGGGTTTTTATCAACTCCTTTGATAAGATGTCAATAATTGCTTACCAGGTCAATCTTCATAAAGGCCGAAGGAACGCAGCGCATCATTCAAGATGCCATGTCTGAATCCAACTGTCACCCCTGTCTACATAGGGGGGCCAGCTCACTCGACCATGAGCAATGCACGCTTGCACTGTCCGGTGCAAGGAGCGATCAGACAACTGCTCCCAGGGATTGGCAGTGAAGCGGGTCATTCACATACACGCGTGCGGCGGATTCCGGGAGCAGGATCGAATCCGGACTCCCTTCGGGCTTCGTCCCGGTTCGGTGGTTCAAGTGACGCGACCGCAATCCTCTTCTTCAGCCCGGAGGGCCAGACCATCGTAGCCAGGGACTACATTCCGGTTCGATAGAAACCAAGGTGATGCAGGAAGCCTGTGCGCTTGCGCACGGGCTTTCTTGACCCAGGGCGGGAATCAATCTATCGTCCCTTTTCGCATTGGAGGCATCAAGATGGAACCCGACCTCTTTCTGGACGGCGCCCGGGGGTTTCTGGAAGGAAGGGGCTTCCTGATCACCAATCCGGAACCGGGGAAAGACCTCTCCTACATCGAGGCGGACCTGTACGCCCTCAAACGGGGAAGAAGCTTCGGGGTCTTCTTTCCTTACGAAGACCATCTGTTCTTTCATGTTCTCTCGGGCGCATCCGGTCTGAGCCGGGCGAATGTTGAGAACCTGCATGAAAAGGCCCGGAAACATGTGAACGGCCTGTTCAGGGTGCCCCGATCCATCCGCTACAAGGTACCCAACATAGTTACCGTTGG
The DNA here is from genome assembly GCA_964624405.1 of uncultured bacterium. GTDB lineage: Bacteria > Fermentibacterota > Fermentibacteria > Fermentibacterales > JCC-6 > UBA6080. The sequence goes on from CAZUXA010000007.1 coordinate 10,671, forward strand.
CGTTTCCAGGGAATCCTTTCCCATGGAACTGACGGATTACACCCTCGCCCTGGGAAGAGACATCGTGGGCGGGGAGATCCACGCGGTGCTCCTGGTGGACCTTTCGAAGATGATACTGGTCTCCCGGGGACTTCAGACCACTCGAACGCCGGGCGCTTCCGTAACCTTTCGTAACGTGACCCCGGAGAATCGAGCCCAGATCCTTCTCCATGACCTGCTGGATTCCCTCCGGCCCTGAAGAGCCGCACGAAAACCAGGGCTGCGATTCAAAACAGCTGTTCGGAGATGGGGCATTGCGGCCGTTCAGGCCCCACGCGGGAATGGAGCCTTCTGAGTAACCGCGGGAGGTGATTCGTTTCCGGCGCTGTCACTGAAAAAAGAGCCGGATGGAAGGTCTCCAGTAGCGCAACTGAACGAAGGCCCTCAACGGCAATCAAACGATTCTGAAACCATCAGGGGGAAAGCTATGGTTTTTTCTTGTCCTCGTACATCAGCATGTCCGCCCTTGAAAGGACATCTTCGATCGAGATGTCGCTTCCGGGGCGCCATGTGTCCGCCCCTATGGATATGGTTACTGCACGGCCGACAAGAGCTTCGATTTCCGGGCACCCGGATACCTGCGACCTTATCCTCCGGACTACCTGACCTGTATCCTCGCCGTTCTCCGGGAGTACAACCACGAACTCGTCTCCGCCATAGCGTATAATGCTGTCGCTGGATCTCAATACTTCGGTGAGTTTCGAGGCAACCGCACGCAGAACCTCGTCGCCCATCTTGTGGCCGCAACTGTCGTTGACCTCCTTGAAATCGTCAATATCAATCATGATGAGGCCAACAGTATGCCTGTACCTGCTTGACCGCTCGACCTCCCTTCTTATCAGGTGGTCGAAATAGGTTCTGTTGTGAAGGCCGGTGAGCGGGTCGTGCAGCGCCTGGTCCTTAAGCTCCTCGTTCAGCCTGATACGGTTGATTGCTTCCGATGCGTGGCCGAGCAGCAGTTCAAGGAGGCTTACCTGTTCGCTCGCTATCTCGTCACCTCCCACACCGAATCCGGAGAAGACACCGTACGCACCGATCGGAGAGGCAACAAGATGGGTGTACCTGACCCCCTCCCTTTGGCAGTACAGACTGTCCTCCGGGTCGGCTGCTGCAACTGTCAGTGTTCTCTGGCGCATGAATGCCCTGCCAGCCAGTCCATCGCCGGGATGGAAGTCATCAAGAGAAGGTTCCAGGTCGGGCTCGGAAAATGATACCGGAACCAGCCTGTCCTTCCTTACCGACGAGATGAAGCATGCGGGGAAGCCCAGTATGCTGCTGGCGCTGGAGATGGTGACGCTCCAGACCTCCTTCTCACTCGCGCATTTCTGAAGGTTCAGCGACACCCCGTGGAGTTTCTCGATACGCCATTTTGACCTGGCGAGGCTCTCATTGGCCCTCTTTCTCTCGGTTATATCCCTGTAGATGCCGTAGAAGCCGGTTACCTCACCTTCAACGGTAATGGGTGACGCCAGTACGGACACATCGATCAGTGTTCCGTCTGCCCGGCGACGTACCGTCTCCAGATGTCGTTCGCTTCCTGAGACAACTGTCGAGGTGACATCCATCGCCTCTTTCTCCAGTTCCCCCTTCGGGGCAATGAGATCGTCAATACATTTTCCGAGGATCTCTTCCTCTCCATAACCGAAAAGCCTCTTGAACTCCCGGTTCACTCTCTTCACGATCCCCATTCTGTCCACAAGAGCAATTCCTTCACAAAGGCTGTTGAAGAGGTTCTCGAGATGGGCCCTCTCTGAATCCAGGGCTTTTCGGAGTTCTTCATGTTCGGCAGAGGGTAGTACGGCGGGCTTTGAATCATTCTTTGAAAGCATGTGCACCCCTTCTCTCAGTTACGGAAAACATAATCAAGGAATGATTCGACCACTCATCGCCGGTAAAAGGAGGCAGACTCTGAGCATCATCTGTGGGATTGCCGCATCGGCAATTGACCAGCCCGCTGGGAGCGAAGATTCACCGAACGCTTCGGTAAGCCCGTCCACTTCCCGGGGGCGGAAAGCCGGTCTTCCGGCAGGAAAATGGATTTTGAAGAAAGGCTGTTTCATTGCGGCCGGGATACATGTGGAACTGCTATCTGGTTCTGCCTGCTTCGACGGGAACCAGTGCGGTTCTGCCTTCCAGCATCAGTTCTACGGTGTTGTCATCGCGAAGATGCTCCGGACCAAGAGTGAGTTTGTCTATCTCCACCTGGGGATAGTTATGAACGATGATGGCGATCTGGTCCGCAGTGAGGTCGATGGTAACTTCACCATCCCTCGGGCAGTTGCGAATAATGATGGATACCTGATCCTCGTTGAGTTCGATGATGGTGCCTTGCCTGGTCTGCGCCGTGGAGATGCCTGTGCAGACAAAAAGCAGGATTGACATCAGTGCAAGCGTCTTTTTCATTTTGCTTCCTTCCCGAATGTTCGACCCAGCCGCTTGATGTAGATAAATAAACTGCGTGCCATGGTCAAGGATCTCAATTTGACCAGAAGTTCTTCCGCTATTGTGGCAATCAACTCCAACATGACGGTTGTCGGTCGAAGACGGGCTGGTCAGAAACATGCGACCGAAAGAAAACGCCCGCAGGACAGGAAGAGCCTCTTTAAGCCTTTCGCGAAACCGCTACAACCTGCTTGAAGAGGTCAGCTGGTACTCGGAATGATATATGCTGCCAAAGATATCCTGATGATAAACGCGCTTCACCAGACCCACGCCGGCATGCAGAACCAGCTGTCGACGGAATAGGCGACAGGTTCGAGAAGCTGTCATCCATCTGGTATCTCAGGCAGATAGCCGCGCTCCACTATGCGCCCGGGAATCTTTCGCCCGAAGTCTGCTCACCATGGACCATGAAGGTTCTCATGCCCAGGACACGGGAAACCACTCGGAACAGCAGGATATCGGTCTCAATAATGATTCCCGAGCGCTCCGTATTCGAAGAGGCTCTTGAGCGGCTTGAGTACTGATTGCCAAAGCGCCGTTGCAGGGCCGGATAAACTGATTCCTCGAATATTCCAGCAAAGCCCATGGCAGCGCTTGAGGTGATTCATCGGGAAGTGGCGGTTATATTGCTGAAGGGGAGAAACTGAATGGGCAAAAGACGAAACCTGCTGGTTAGGGACACTGATACCGGAAGCCACCTTGAACTTCTGATGGTGATGGCCGTGGTGACCATTCTGGTCAGCAGAGCCTTTCTCGCCGCAGCGGGTTATCCCCGGATATCCCCGGGCAACCTGCACATAGCGCACATGCTCTGGGGCGGTTTGCTGATGTTCGCAGCCCTGGTGATGCTTGTCCGATACTGGAACCCCTCGGTGAGAAGGTTCGGGGCATTCCTTGGCGGTATCGGTTTTGGTCTGTTCATCGACGAACTGGGGAAATTCATCACCGAAGACAATGACTACTTCTACAAGCCGACCATTGCCCTTCTCTATGTGATGTTCATCATCATGTATTTCGGGTTCAGATCCCTGTCGGAAACCTCCGGTCTGTCTGAAAGGGAGATCGCGGTCAACGCCCACCTTCGCCATGACCTCGGCGACAAGCATGACACTTCCTCCAGGCTTCTCAGGCTGTACGACTCCCTCTCCCTGAAAGTCCGGGCGTTTCATGATACCGTGGTGGCGGCGAAAGGCATTGTCTCCCTGCTGATGATTCTGTTCGTGGTTCTGAATCTTGCCCAGCTTGGCGTTTTCTTCGGCATTACGGGTCCCGGCTGGCTTCCCGGCGGGGACACCTCGGGGATTTCGATCATCGGCAATGTGGCAAGCGGATTGATGGTGCTCGCCGGTCTCCTGGTGTTGCGCGCCAAACCTCTACGGGCATTTCTCTGGTTCAAGAGGTCGGTTCTTGTGAACATTTTCATCACGCAGATATTTGTCTTCTACCGATCACAGCTTACGGCGGTCTGGGGCCTTGCGGTGAACCTTGTTTTCTACGCGGCGATTTCCTATCACCTTCGCAAACTCTCTCAGCCCCCGGCCGAGCCGATCTCCCCCGCCGGTGAAGTATATTGAGCGGCAAGCAAACTGGAGGACCATGTATCTGGCGAGGGACACCATCAACTCCACCGGGGCGATCCTGGAAAGCATATCCGACGGCGTTTTTACAGTTGACCTGAACTGGCGGATAACCTTTTTCAACAGGGCCGCCGAGGGAATCACCGGAGTGCCCGCCGGAGAAGCCCTTGGAAGGCTTTGCTCCGATGTTTTCCGTTCCAGCATGTGTGAGGCTCACTGCGCCCTCCGGGAAACAATGAAAAGCGGAAAACCCGTTATAGGCAAATCGGGTTACATCATCAACGCCGAGGGAAATCGGATCCCCATCAGCACATCCACCGCGGTACTCCGCGACGAAAACGGCATGATTGCAGGGGGCGCAGAGACTTTCAGAGACCTTTCCGAAATAGAGGCTCTTCGTCTGGAGCTTGAAGGCAGGTTCAGGATAGGCGAAATAGTCAGCAGAAGCCCGGTCATGCAGAGGATTCTCGAAATACTTCCCGCGGTTGCCGCAAGCCCCGGGACGGTTCTTATCACCGGTGAGACAGGAACCGGCAAAGAACTGCTTGCCCGGACGATCCACTCTCTGAGTTCCCTTGCTTCCGGCCCCTTCGTGGCGGTGAACTGCGGCGCTCTACCGGATACGCTTCTGGAGAGTGAACTCTTCGGATTCAAGGCCGGGGCTTTTACCGGCGCATTGCGGGACAAGCCGGGAAGGTTCGCCCTTGCCAGGGGAGGCACCATCTTTCTTGACGAAATCGGCACAATCACACCGGCGCTTCAGATAAGGCTTCTCAGGGTGCTTCAGGAGAAGTGCTTCGACCCCCTGGGCTCCGTTGCTTCGGAGTCAACTGACGCCCGTATCATCACCGCCACAAACACCGACCTTTTCCGGAAAACCAGGGCCGGAGAGTTCCGCGAGGACTTGTACTACCGGGTTAACATCATACGAATCGAACTTCCACCCCTCCGCAACAGGATGGAAGACATCCCCCTTCTTGCCGAGCAGTTCGTGGAGCACTTCAACCGCCAATACGGCAAAGATCTCCAGGGCGTTTCATCAGAGGCGCTGTCCCTTCTCATGGCTTATTCCTGGCCCGGCAACATCCGTGAGCTGGAGAACGCCATCGAACGGGCCTTCGTTACCTGCAATCGGGGTTTCATCGGCATCGAGCATCTCCCCGGAGAGATCAGCGCTTCAACCCTTCTTTCTTCTTCAGATTCAGGCAGCCGCGGCGCCCACAGCATTCTCGAAACCAATCTGATAAGAACCGCCCTGGAAATGAACGGTTTCAACCGCACCGCCGCTGCGAGAGAACTGGGGATTCACCGTACCACCCTGCTGAGGCGGATGAAGAAACTGAAGATCAAGGGATAGCAAACCCGTATATGTAGCGATATTGCTATAGTTGTTTCCATGGTTGATGCATAAATGCGTCATACGATTTCTTCTCCATTTCCATATCTGTCATTCCAGCTTCCAGTTATCCCTTTCCAGGAACAGGCATTAAATGTGCTACTGCTTATCGGGGAAGGGAAACTGAAGCATGACAAGAACAGCCTTTGCCGTATGGGAGAACAGAATCGCTCCGGTCTTCGATGTTGCCGGAAGTGTATGCCTTGTGGATTCCGATGATACCGGGATAGTCGGCAGGGAAGAACACAGCCTTCCCGCAGGCTCACTTCAGGCCAGAACCGGGTTCCTGGCTGAACGGGGAGTGAGTTCCCTGGTATGCGGCGCCGTTTCGAGATCACTTCAGTGGATGATGGTTTCAAGGGGAATCAGTGTCGTACCGTTCATATCGGGAGAGCTTGATGAAGTTGTTTCGGCCTGGTTCTCCGGAGATTTCAAACCTGATGCTTTTCGCATGCCGGGTTGCGGTGGTTATCGAAGGGGCAGAAAGGGGCATGAGAACGGGATGTATCCCGGGCGGGGAAAGGGCGGAATCTGCGACCCCTCATTGCCATGGCCATACGACAGCTGCGCCTGCCCGGAGTGTGGTCACAGAGAACCCCGCGTTCAGGGTGTTCCATGCGCCTTGAGACAATGCCCGGAATGCGGCTGCGGGTTGATCCGTAAACATGAAAGGAGAAAATAGATGCCAGGACGAGATGGAACGGGCCCCATTGGAATGGGAGCCATGACCGGGCGGAGAATGGGTTTCTGTGCCGGAGGGTTTCAGGGCCCTGGAAGGGGTTTTGGAAGAATGCCGGGATGGAATCGGTTCATGCCCCCTCAGATTCCGGTTCTCGAACCCGAGAACGAAACCGGGGTTCTGAAAAGCCGGGCCGACGCCCTTCAGGCAGAGCTTGACTCCATCAGGAAACGCCTCTCCTCGATGGAGAAGGAAGCCGAAGAGTAGGTCCGGCAGGAGCGGGCCCCGGCTCCGGCCAGGGTCCGCTCCCCCGGCAAAGAAAGGAGAAGCTTTTGAAAATCGCTTTTACAACCAGCGGTGACTCCATGGAAGCCCCGCTCGAGCCCCGCTTCGGCCGGGCTGAGGGATTCCTGATATACGACACCAACGCGGAAACATTCGAGACCCACAGCAACCGCACCAATTTAAACGCCACCCAGGGTGCGGGAATTCAGGCGGCCCAGAAGCTGAGCACACTGGGTGTTGACTGCCTGGTAACCGGTCACTGCGGCCCGAAAGCCTTCGGGGTTTTGAACACGGCGGGAATACGGGTTTACACCAGCAGCCTTCCCACTGTTGCCGACGCCCTGAGGGCCATCACTGAAGGATCCCTCAAACCGTCTGCGGCAGCGGATGTGGATAGCCACTGGACATGAGAACTCGGGTTGACCATGCCGTGAAACGCGCCTGCAGGGTCTTGTGAAACTCGCGGTTGCTTCAGGCAAGGGAGGCACCGGCAAAACCACTGTGGCAGTGAACCTTGCGGCGGTTTTCGATGGTCCGGTTCAACTGGTGGACTGTGATGTCGAGGCGCCCAATGCCGGTCTGTTCCTCAAACCGGAAGCTCTCACGGAGGAGATCATCACGACGCCGGTTCCGGGAATCATTGAAAGCCTGTGCACCCGATGCGGTGAGTGTTCCCGGTTCTGCGGGTTCAGCGCAATAGCGTGCGTGGGATCAACTCCTCCCCTGCTCTTTCCGCAGATGTGCCACAGTTGCGGAGGCTGCGTAAAAGTGTGCCCGGAAGATGCAATCTTCGTTGACAAGCACAGAATAGGCACTGTGGGCGTGGGAAGAGCGGGGTCGATCACGCTGATTCAGGGAACCCTGGATGTTGGATCAACCATGGCGCCTCCGCTTATCAGCAGAGTGAAAGAAAGAATTGACCCCGGCCTGCCTGCGATTCTCGACGCTCCTCCCGGAACCTCCTGCCCTGTGATGGCCACCCTCAAAGGGGTTGACTACGCGATTCTTGTCACGGAACCCACTCCCTTCGGTCTGCACGACCTTCATCTGGCGGTGGAAACCCTTCGGGAACTGGGAACATCCTTTGGAGTTGTAGTGAACCGGTTGGGCATCGGCGACCACCGGGTGCACCGCTACTGCGAAGAACAGAACATTCCCGTGCTTCTTCAGATTCCCGATGACAGAAGAATCGCCGAAGCATGTTCCAGGGGCGAGTTGATAGTGAAAGCGCTGCCGGAATACCGGGGGCTCTTTCAGGAGCTGCTGAGGGAAGTGAGGAACCGTTGATCAGAGAGCTTGTTGTTGTGAGCGGCAAGGGGGGGACCGGAAAAACCAGCATCACCGCCTGCCTGGCGCTTCTTGCGAACAGGCCGGTGGTTGTGGCGGACTGTGATGTAGACGCGTCGGACCTGCACCTTCTCCTAACTCCGGACGAAAGGGAGCGGCACGATTTTCACAGCGGTCACCTGGCGGTGATCGCCGGGAATAAATGCATCGGTTGCGGACTGTGCCATGTCAACTGCGGCTTCGGCGCCGTGGGAAGAGTGGACTCCGCCACCGGCGACCCGGTTTTCTTCGTTGATCCCATGGCATGCCAGGGTTGCGGTGTATGCGTGAGGTTCTGCCCTGCGGGAGCGGTGGATTTTCCGGAACGGCACTGCGGGCACTGGATGGTTTCCGACACCCGGGCGGGTGTCATGGTCCATGCCAGGCTTGGGCCGGCCGGAGAGAACTCTGGAAAACTGGTCTCCACCGTGAGAAGAGAGGCGCGGCGCCTTGCCGCGGAAACCGGAAGTGACCTTGTCATAGCGGACGGCCCCCCGGGAACCGGTTGCCCCGTAATCGCGTCGATTACCGGAGCCACGATGGTTCTCGCGGTCACCGAGCCCACCGTATCCGGAGAACATGATCTGGAAAGGGTGCTGTCGCTGTCGGGACATTTCGGAATTCCCGCTGTGGTGTGTGTGAACAAATGGGATTTGAATCCGGAAATGGCGGAAAGAATCGAGAAGATGGCTTCGGGAATGAACGCTTTCCCCGCGGGACGAATCCGCTACGACCCGGAGTTCACCAGAGCACAGATGCTTGCGAAAACCGTGATTGATACAGAAGCCCCCGGTTCGGAAGACATTCGTTGCCTCTGGAAAGCACTTGACCTTTAGCATCGGAACATAAGGAAGGAGAAGGGAAAATGAGAATAGCCATTCCACTGGCGAATGGAAGGCTTTCCATGCATTTCGGTCACTGTGACGGTTTTGCCATGATGGATGTTGATACGGAGGGCAAGCGCATCCTCAAACGCGATGATCTGGATTCCCCGCCCCACCAGCCCGGGCTGCTGCCCGGCTGGCTCGCGGAACAGGGCGCATCCATGATTATTTCCGGGGGCATGGGATCGAGGGCTCAGGAGCTGTTCTCGAAACATGGCATCGGTGTTATTGTGGGCGCTCCCGCCGATTCCCCCGAGGCTGTTGTGGAAGCATTCCTCAACGGAACTCTGCGTTTGGGGGGCAATGCCTGCGACCACTGAAAAGCCGGAAAGCAGCTTCCACAGCAGGTGCCTTTTATGCGGAAACCTGAACCCGAAATCCCTCGGGTTGTCATTCACTGCCCTGGAAAACGGCGAGGTTGCCACCAGCTACCGGGCACCCGATGAGCTTCAGGGTTACGACGGCATTCTTCACGGGGGTATCATAGCCTCACTGCTGGACGCCGCCATGACTCACTGTCTGTTTCACCGGGGAGTAAGGGCGCTTACCGGCGATCTGCAGATCCGTTTCCTTCAGCCTGTACCCTGTGGAGTTCCCCTGGAACTCCGCGCCAGAGTCCTCTCCTCAAGACCACCACTCTACCGTCTGGAGTCGGAGCTGATTCTGAATGACGGAGTGGTCGCCAGGGCAAGGGCACGGTTCATGAATTACAAGCGCTGACAGACCGCTTCGGGTTGACGCTCGATCCCCTCCGGGGGTATATGAGAACACACCGGGGAGGATTGTATGTGGAAAAGGCTTCTTCCACCTGCGGTAATGATGATATCCGTTTGCGCCTTTGCTCAAAGACACTTCAGTACCACCGATGTACCGGTGATAATCGATCCTGACCATCAAGGCACAGAGGCCCTGTTTTACGAGAAGCTGGACGGGAACATGGTTCAGTGCGGGCTGTGCTTCAGAAACTGTGTAATTCCTCAGGGGCAAAGGGGTTACTGCAGGGTTCGCGAGAACAGGGAAGGCGTTCTGAACACCCTGGTTTACGGCCGGCCCTCATCCATTCAAATCGATCCGGTTGAAAAGGAACCCCAGCATCACTTCCTTCCGGGAACGGAAATCCTCTGCCTTGGAACCGCTGGCTGCAACTTCACATGCCTCCACTGCCACAACTGGCAGCTTTCCCAGTCCAGTCCCGGTGATCTCAGGGCGTATCATCTGCCTCCCGAGGCGGTGGTGCGGCTGGCGCTGGAGATGGGCATACCCTCAATCTCCTTCACATACAACGATCCGGTGGTTATGTACGAGTATCTGCTTCACACCGCTGCCCTTGCGCGGGAACATGGCCTTAGAACGATCTGGCACTCAAACGGTTCCATCAATCTGCCGCCGCTGAAAAGGCTTCTTGTTCATACCGACGCTGTAACCATAGACCTGAAGGGATTCAGCGACAGGGCGTACGCCAACTCCGACGCGGCTCTGGCCCCGGTTCTGGAAACCCTGCTTGTCATCAGGAACTCCGGGGTCTGGCTGGAGGTGGTGTACCTGATCATTCCATCAGTGAATGACAATCCTGAAGAGATCCGTGACATGTGCCGCTGGATCTTCGAAAACCTGGGACCCGATGTTCCCCTGCATTTCTCCCGTTTCTTTCCTTCATACCGCCTCACACACCTGTCCCCCACCCCGCTGGAGTCCCTGGAGGAGGCGTGCCGGATAGCCGGGGAGGAAGGCCTTCGCTTCGTCAGCATCGGAAACTGGCCCGGTCACCACAGAAACTCCACCCTTTGCCCGGAGTGCGGCAGCGTGATCATTCACCGTTCGCATTTTCATGTTCACAGCATCAGCCTCACGGGCGGACTGTGCGACCACTGCGGAGAAGCCATCCCGGGAGTATGGGAATAACGGTAAAACAGGTGTTCCGCCCGGCGGTGATCATCATGGGCGCCAGCGGTATAAGCGCCCAGGTATTCCTGCTCAGAGAACTTGTTAACACTTCCCTTGGCGGGGAGTTGGCCATTGGTGTAATTCTGGCCAACTGGCTTGTCATGGAGGGTATGGGAAGCCTTGTCGGAGCCGGGCTATCACGAAAAACAATCAACCCGGTCGGATGGACCGTGCTGCTTCAGACTCTCTTCGCCCTCTTCCTGCCGGCATCGCTTCTGCTATCCCGTGAGGCCGGGAGACTTTTCGGTGTTCCAGGAGGAAGCGCCATGGGGCTTGCCACGCTGGTTCCGGCTTCGGCGCTGGTGCTTCTGCCGGTGGCGCTGACCCACGGAATGCTGTTTCCCCTCTGGTGCCGGCTTGGCCGAACCATCGAATCCCGGAAAACATTGTCGCCGGGCCGGGTATACATTCTCGAGATTGCCGGCACCGCCGCGGGTGGCGCCGCACTGACTCTTCTGCTTGTATCAAGAGTTCTTCCGGAACAAGCCCTGATGATGGTGTCCCTGCTTAATCTGGCGGTTTCCCTTCCCATGCTTGCCGCGAAACCGGTTCCCAGGGCCCTCTACTCTCTGCTTCCGGCAATCCTGCTGCTTGCTCTTCTGTCGGGTGCAATGGTAACGCTCGGGGAAAACTCCCTTAGAAGAAGATGGCCCGGGCTTCGCTACCATCGGAACACGGTTCATGGCGCACTGACCGTCACGGAGAATCAAGGGCAGGTCACATTTCATCAGGATGGCCGGCCCCTTCTCACAACTCCCGGTGGAAACATGGTTTTTTCCGAAACCCTTGTTCATGTGGCCCTGCTTAATCATCCTGCCCCGGAAAGAGTTCTGGTGATTGCCGGTGGTCCCGGCGGAATTCTGGGAGAGGTACTGAAGCACAGCCCCCGATGGGTTGTATGGGCCGAGCTTGATACGGCGCTTCCAGAACTTGTCAGACGTTTTCCCACGGCGGAAACCGAATATGAGCTTGACAACCCGGCGGTTTCCGTGGTGAGTGCCGACGGCAGACGGTTTCTGGAGCAGACCCGGGAGAGTTTCGACGCGGTGATTCTGGGAACCGGCATGCCCGAAGACCTTCAGACCAACAGGCTTTACACTCAGGAGTTCTTCGAACTGGCAATGAGCCGCCTGAAGCCCTACGGAGTGCTTGCCTTCACGCTTCCGGGCTCACCCGCCTACATTCCGGAAGAGCTGGCGTATCTGAACGCCCTGGTGGAAAACGCCCTGGACAGGGCTTCTTCGGAGTACACTGTGATTCCAGGCGAGTTCAACCTTTTCATTGCCTTCAAAAGCCCCGGTTCCAGTCAGGATTCGGAAACCCTGACTCGTCGCCTCCGGGAGCGGAACATCGAAACCGGGCTTATCACCGGGCAATATCTTGATTACATCCTGCATGAGAGGCACCTCGAGCGCTATCGCGACGCCACCGTCGGTCTCAGCGCGACAGCCAATACGGACCGGGAGCCGATTGCGGTGTTCTGGAGCGCCGCATATGGAAACCGGGTGCTCTCCCCGACAACGGCGAAGGTTTTCCATTACATCCATGGTGTGACATGGCGAAACGCTGTCATTGCCATGGCAATTCTGTTTCTTCTGGTTCAACCGGCGCTTGTTCCCCTGTCACGCAGGAAGCCGGGCGCACCCGTTCTGCTTGCGGTCTTCACCGGAGGCTTCGCAGGGATGTTGATGGAACTGGCTCTCATGTACGCTTTTCAGGTGTTGTTCGGCAGCCTGTACCTCTGGATGGGGCTGCTTTTCGCCTGCTTCATGGCGGGGGCCGCCGGTGGCGCCGCTCTCGGTGACTGCAGCCGGAAAAAATCAAGGGGATTCATTGTCCTGATGATGACCGGCATGATTTTCTTGGCTCTGGCGGTTCCACACGCCCTGAAATTGCTGGAGATGCTGGGAAAATCCTTCGGCCCGAACGGCGCTTCCCTTGTCTTTCTGTTGCTTCCCGTCGCAGCGGGGTTTTTCACAGGGGGCATTTTCCCTCCCGCTGCGGCAATAAGTGGAAACGAGGGAAAAGTTTACTCCGCCGATCTTGCGGGGGGCTGGCTGGGCGGAATGATAAGCGGAGTTTTTCTGCTGCCCCTGTTCGGGCTGACCCGTGCCCTTCTTCTTGCGGCGGGGCTTGCAGCAATCGGCCTTGCGGGTCTGCTGCCCCGAAGCACACGCATTCCGTTCGGGAGATGACTTCAACTCTTCCTTCATGATTGCCGGAGGATGGAACACTCCGCGCATATGATGCCTCAGGACAGTGCTGTTGCTGTTCCCGCAGGGCGCTCTTCCGGTTGATGGCTTCATCCTCTCGACAGCATGCCACCAAACCTGGACGCGTTTTCCTTTCGGGTGAGTGGTAGGCCTTGAATTGCTCTGAAAACGGACCGTACTATAGATCGGACAGAACACATGATAGGAGTCGTATGATCCGATACGGAACCTGTGCGGTTTTGGCGTGTGTTGTCTGTGGAGTCTCATGCGATGTAAAAACAGGGGAAGGCCCTGCGAGGTTGGCGCTGATCGTGGTCGATTCCATTGGAACCTTCGAAGGCCCCGGCGCATTTGGTTCGATAACAGACGCATGCGTTCTCGACAACGGAACCATTGTGATCCTTGATGAGAGCAACATTTCCATCTGCCTTGCCGGTAATGACGGCAGTCTTCTGGAGCGGAGAAGTGTTGCCGGGTCCGGCCCCGGGGAGTTTTACGGAGTGAAAAGGGTGTACCCCAACGCAGGCGGGGGCGTGTGGGTCCTTGCTGAAAGCATGGAAAGAAAGACCGTGCTTCTTGATGATACCATGGCTTTCGTTCGGGAGGTCGTCTTTCGGGACCAGAGCCTGGGTTTTCCCTCCACTTTCAGGCATCTGACCGGCGATACTTTCGCTGGCCTGTTCGTCGTCCATACGCATCCCGATTCATCATCGCAGGCGGTAATGCTGTTCCGGAACGATGGTTCTCGCCCCATGCGCCTTCGTCAACACAGCGCGCCCTACAACCCGATCATACAGGGGCCCGACTTCATCTACACAACCGGCGACGACGATGTGTTGTATGTGGCCGGCGCCAACGCCGGGATCTTCCTTGTGGAGATGTTCGACACTCAAGGAAGCCTGATTGGCGGGATATCCCTTCCAGACGCATACCTGGAACCAAAACCCCCATGGTTGATACGGGAGCAGACCGAAAGGATTGAACGTCTGTACCTCGAATCAACCGGGAACCCCATGGATTTCTCGATCAGCATCAATGAAGCCTTCAGCATGATGGATTACATGGGAGTGGATTCCGAAGGAAGGCTCTGGGTTCTTCGGGGAAACTATCTGGACCCGGTCTTCGATGTGTTCGGCACTGACGGAAACCGCGAGTTCGTCTGCACGGTGGAACTACCTGCCTGGCAGGATTGCGACCGTTGGAGATTCCATGTGGGCAGGAACGGCTTTCTGGCGTTCCCCGAAAACCCCGACCTGTTTCCCGTTGTGTACCGGTTGGAGCTGGCGCACAGGGAGTAAAGCCACGGGGTCATTCCTGTCTACGGCTTTCCGATCCGACCCGGAGAAGGGAACTGGCTTCCATCGCGCTGAAGTGCTTTCGTGCTAGCGACGGCGGATCATACGGAAGATGAAGACTACAACGGCGATTACCAGCAGAGCGTGGATGAGCCCGCTGCTTACGTTGAAGGCAAAGAACCCCAAAGCCCAGGCCACCACCAGTATTATCAGGATTGTCTCAAGCACTTCCGTAACTCCTTTCTAAGTACCCTGGAAACAATTCGGCCAGGAATCAGTCAACAGAGCTGTCGGGTGTCAGAAGAAAAAGTGAACTCCTATGCCGCCATTTACGCCAAAATCAGTGTCGGGAGACAGGTCGACAGTTGGCACGACCTCAAGGAAGACTGCGACCGGGGAATCGCCTATGGGAAGCATGAGGCCGAGGGGAACACGCGCGCCTATTACTGTTTCGTTGTCGTTGTCATTCCTGTCGACAAAGCCCACTTTGCCGCCGATGCCGTAGTAGAAGGCAAGGCTGCGGGGGCTGGATGATCCGGTGATGTTGAATGAGTGAAGCGTGTAGTCCGCCCAGAGAAGAAGGCTTCCGTCATGCCGGAACGACCACGCCGCGCCGACTGTGATAGCGGACTTTGGCGAAAGCCAGCTTTTCAGGCTGAGTCCCGTTGGGTCACCAACGATGACTCCGATACCCGTTCCGCTCATTTGAGCGGACGCAACTGTGGCAACCAATGCCACCGTCAGGATCACAAATTTCATTTCAACCCCTCCATCGAATCTGCCCTCTCAGGCAATGTGTCACATCTAATGCAAATATATATAATCAATTTTGCCACAATGTGCAACATGTGAAATTCGCGTTCCAAAAGGGCTTTTCAGAGGCTTTCTTCAGTCTCTGCGCACACTCTTGTCTTCCCTGCTACCCCTCGAGTCTCAAGCCGCCAGGATCCCCCACACCTGCCGCGTCAGCAAGGGGGCAATCCGGAGCTTCATGGCACGCGCATTGATGGAACCTGTGATGGGGAAGGCCCGGTAAATGGGCTGGATGCCTTATGTCATCAGACTGTTGGTCATCATCGAGCTGGCGCAGCCGATGAGAATGAGCGGATTTTCGTTCTAAAGAATCCACTTCCTTCGAACGTTCCTTATGGTGAGGGCGAAAAGCAGCAGGCAGTAACCGCAGAGAACTGCGATGTTCAACTGGGGAGACATGGAGCCCTTTCCCAGAAACGCCCATCTCAGGGTATCGGCCCCGTAGGTGAGGGGCAGGGCATATGAGAGGGGACGGAGAAATGCCGGCAGGTCCGATACCGGAAAGAACAACCCGCAGAGGAATACCATTGGAAACCGGATGAAGTTCGAAAAGGTCTGAGCTTCGAACACCTCGCTCACCGCCACCGCCACAAAAAGCCCGAGAAACGCCGAGACCACCGCGATCAACAGCACGGTCGGGAAAAAGAGAGCCCAGTTCACACCGGATAGACCGGTGAAAACAATTGCCAGCAGAACGGGAACCATGGCGTTCACCACTCCGAACAGGATTGCTCCCGATGTTTTGGCCAGCATCAGCATTTCAAGGGGAAGGGGGCTGAGAAGAAGTCTGTCGAAAGAGCTGTTCTTCTTCTCGAAGGTAACGGTGACAGCCAGCATCGAGGTGGTGCCGAAGAGAATGGCAAGAGCCGTCACACCGGGGAGCAGGCCCATGATGTCGTCCAGACCGCCTCCGGACCTGATGAAGAACATTCCGGTCCATGCCAGTGGAAAAATCAGACCCCAGCTGATGTTGGGCGGTTTCAGGTAGTACGCCTTCATGTCCTTGGAGAGGATGGCGTACAGGGCTATCCCGTGCTTCATCGCTTCCCCTCCTTCCGCATCTGTTCCCTTCCTATTCCGGTTACAGACACAAAGACATCTTCGAGGGAAGGCCTTCCTCTTACCGCTTCGAGAACGGGAACCCCTCTCTCCTCCAGAAAACTGAGAAGAGGCGCTATGAAAAATGCCCCGGAGGACTGAACGGACAGGACGCTCCCTTTCTCAGGGGTGAATACATGCCCGGGAAAGGCATGGCGGAGATCGGCCAGTACCGATTCATCAGGGCGGTTCGCACAGTAGACAGTGAGCTGGCTTATCCCCTTCACCGGGGCGAGAAGGTTATCAACCGAGTCCTGGCGGACGATCCTTCCATTCACGATGAAGGCGATGCGACCGCATAGCCTTTCAGCCTCCTCGATGTAGTGCGTTGTGAGAAAGACCGTCGTCCCTGTTCCATGAAGGTTTGCAAGAAGCTTTCGTATGTGTCTTGCGCTTTCCACATCGATTCCCGTCGTGGGCTCGTCCAGAAAAAGGATCGGAGGCTTGTGAACGATGCCTGCGGCGATGGTGAGTTTTCTCTTCATCCCCCTGGAGTATCCGCCGAACTTCCTGTGCCCGGCTTCCCCGAGCCCGAAGGCTTCCAGAAGCAGAGACGCCCGTTCCTCCCGGGCTGCCCTGCCCATCCCGTAGAGGGCTCCGCAAAAGCTCAGATTCTCGAAACCCGTTAACTCCGGGTAGAGATTGCTCTCGTCGGGAACGACACCGATAAGGTGCTGGGCAGCCTTCACATTCCCGCTGCACTCGATCCCGGCGATTTCAAGGCTGCCCGCATCGGGTCTGGCAAGCCCGGTCAGCATTTTGATGGTAGTGGTCTTGCCGGCGCCGTTGGGGCCAAGAAAACCGAAAAAATCACCGGGTTCGATCGAGAAGGAAACATCCTCGACCGCGGTCAGATCACCGAAGGTTTTTCGAAGACCCGTGGCAAGAATCATTGGTTTGCTCATGGCGGACTCCTGACTGGAAAGACAGTTAAGAATCTGCGCACATGCTATGCTGTTTGTCAATGCCTCCGCAGTCCTGATCGTTCGGAAACTCAATACAACCATCTTTGAGGGGCCTGGAGCGCTTTCCGCCCCGAAGGGTGAACAAAGCCAGAACAGCCCCTACAACCCCTGTCCAGGCTACTCCGGACGGACAGCCCGGCCTTCCGCAGAAAGGGCAGGCGGAAACCGAACCGTAAACTCCTGAAAATCCGATCCAGTAGCCGATGAAACGCAGAATGCGTGCAACCCGAGAAACATGTTGAGGGTGCTTTTCGGCACCGGGAGAAACGCTGGAAGGCATGTCGACACCTTTCTGTCGTACTTGGACCCGGAGACTAAGATAACGGAAGTTGACTTTCAGCCCTTCTTCTGTATATTCGTATATACATATATACGCATATAAGAAAGGAAGGCGATGAAACGCGACGCTCTGCTTTTCAAGGTGTTGTCGGACCTGACCAGGGTGAAACTGATGGTGATTCTTGCCGTTTCGGGAGAGACATGCGTATGCAGTCTTAAGGAAGCCCTGGGAGTTTCCGGGAGCATGGTTTCAAGACATCTCGGGGTTCTTCGAACCAACGGACTGGTAAAGGCGAGACGGCAGGGCACCTGGATGCACTACAGTCTGGTCTCCCCCCCTGTGGGCGCCATGAAGCACCTGATCCACTACTTCGCCAGCGAAGTGGCAACCGATCCTGAAATGAAGCAGATCCTTGAAAAACTGAAGCAAAGCTTCTGCAATACCGGGAGGCGCTCCGATGGCTGAAAGAAGAATGAGCAACCCGTTTGAACGCTACCTTACGCTCTGGGTGGGCCTGTGCATCATAGCGGGGGTCATACTTGGAAAAGCGGCGCCCGGCCTGGCCGGAAGCCTGGACTCCATGGCGATCCATGTGAACGGAGCTCCTGTCGTATCGATTCCCATCGCGATCTGCCTCTTCCTGATGATGTATCCCATAATGGTCAAGATTGACTTTTCCAGGGTTGTCAGGGCCGGTAAAAGCGGGAAGCCGGTTTTTCTTACGCTTTTCATCAACTGGTGCGTGAAGCCCTTCACCATGTACGGCATCGCCCTGCTGTTCCTTGGTGTTCTTTTTCGCGGGTTCATAGGGGCGGAAGCCACTGACATGGTGAAAATGCCCTTCGGTCTCGACCTTCCCTTGGGAGCCTCACACGGAGCAGGTACCGTCGTGTTGCATGAGGGGGTGAAAATGCTCGAGATTCCTCTCTGGAGAAGTTACCTTGCCGGCGCGATTCTGCTGGGAGTGGCACCCTGCACCGCCATGGTCCTTGTGTGGAATCACCTGGCCCGGGGCAACGATGGTCTGACGCTGGTTATGGTGGCCATCAACTCCCTGACCATGCTGGTTCTCTATGGCGTTCTCGGAGGTTTTCTTCTCGGTGTGGGCAGACTGCCGGTGCCATGGCAGGCGCTTCTTCTATCCATAGGCATCTATGTGGCCCTTCCCCTGGTGGCGGGGTACTTTTCCCGAAGATGGATCATCGCCTCCCGAGGTGTGGAATGGTTCGAGAAAAGGTTCCTTCATCTGCTCACACCGGTCACCATCAGCGCCCTGCTGGTTACACTTGTCCTGCTGTTCAGCTTCAAGGGTGATACCATCGTATCCAACCCTCTCACCATTGTCTGGATTGCTGTTCCCCTGTTCATTCAGACCGTGCTCATCTTCAGCCTGGGTTACCTGCTGGCGAGAAAGCTTCGCCTTTCCTACGAAGACGCCGCCCCCGCCGCCATGATTGGAGCGTCGAACCACTTCGAAGTGGCAATTGCCACCGCAACCATGCTTTTCGGTCTTCACACCGGGGCCGCGCTTGCTACAGTCGTAGGGGTTCTGATAGAAGTGCCGGTGATGCTGATGCTGGTAAGGTTCTGCACCCGAACCAGGGGGTGGTTCGCTTCTTGACGGCGTGACCCGGTGCTCATAGGGTACTCGTGTCATCTTCTGAAAGGATTGTCTTGCAGGATTCCAGGAACTTGGCCCGGGTTTTCAAAGCGCTGTCCGTTGACTCAAGGGTTCGGATCATCCAGATACTCAAGGAGCGTTCCATGTGCGTGAACGCCCTGGCCATCCACCTTGACATGACGCCTCCGGCGGTGTCGCAGCACCTTCGGGTTCTGCGGGACAACGGGATTGTGATTGACAGCAAATGCGGGAACTTCGTTCACTACAGGCTGAACCCTGAAACCCTGGCGGACTGGAAATCCATGGCCTTCGACCTGCTCAGCTGCGCCACCCTTCCGGAATCATGCGGTGGCGATGCAAGAAAACCCTGCGGATAATCAGGGGATTGCGCATGGCCTCCTGATTGAGCATACTCCAACCCGAAGGTTTCCCGGAGGGGCAGAAGGGTTACTGAAGCTTGTCTGACTATTCTCAGATCAATGCCCTGCTTTCCATACTCGATTCAATTTCCGAACCTGTAGTATCCTACAACGATTCCCTTCGTATCTGCTGGATGAACCCGGCGGCAGAATTGTTCCTTGGATCCAGCCTTGAGCGTATGCGAGGTATGTCTTGCATTGACATCTTCCCGGACGACCTTCCCTGCCGCAACAACTGTCCGGTCAGAAAAGCCTTCTCAGACTGGCAGACAGTAACACTTTGCACCGAGGGCCTTGCTTCGGGTGAAAGCCTTCTGACCGCGGTGCCGGTAATGCAGGACGGGGAGTCGAGAAGAGTTCTGGAGATAATGCAGAACCCGTTCATTCAGCTTGCCAAAGCTCCCTTCAAGTGCCGGGTTCTGGAAGATGTCAACAGAGCCTTCACCATAACCGAAGCCGCACCATTTTTCATTGATGCCATACAAGCCGTTGCGGGACCAGTTGCCGCAGGAGTGTACATAAAGACGCCGGAAGGCTACAGCCTGCTGGCAGGCCGGGACACCATTCCGGAAATGAGCTTCATACCAAATCTTGAAATGCTGTCCCATTCCCCTCTCTACGTGCGTTTTTCCACGGCTTTCCCCGGAATCAAAGGAAGCAACCTTCCCGACGAAGTATCCATTCTCCCGATTTTCTGTGATCATGAGCCCAGAAGCCTTCTTCTTTGCGGTTCGGTCCCGGAAGCCTCGGGCAGGGACCGGCTGGAAGCCTTGCAATCCATACTCGTCAAGGCCATGAACCGCTTCCTGCAGGCGGAAGCGACCGTGATTGAACAGTAGTATATTCCGGTAATTCCGGAAGGGGGCCGAGTTGGATCTGTCCGGCGCGGAAAGCGCCTTTGCCGAAGCCACTCATACGGTTGAGCCGCGGATGTCCGCCATCCGCGTCGGTTCGGGAGATGTTCCGGTGCTTTCCACCCCCTGGATGATCGCCCTTATGGAAAATACCTCCAAGGAACTGCTGCAGCCCTATCTGCCCCGGGGCTTCACCAGTGTCGGAACCCATGTGGATGTGAGCCACACAGCCCCTGTCGCCATTGGTTCCCTGGTACGGATAGAAAGCAGAGTGCTTGAAGTTCGGGGGGGAACCCTCACATTTCAAGTAAGAGCTTCACACCTTGGAGTGGAAGTGGGCTTCGGAACCCACAGGAGATCTGTATTGAACACCGAGCGATTCCTGGCCGGTTTGAAGAAAGGCACATCATGACCACTTCCCCACCGCGGCGAAGCGATGTTTCCCGGAACGACACCTGGGACCTGACACCGATGTACAAATCCAGGGAAGAATGGGTTAAGGAGTTCGATGAAGCCTCGGCTCTTCCCGAAATGGCGCCGGGCTGGCGGGGAAGACTGTGTGAATCACCCGAAACCCTCGCCCATGTTCTGGACTTTGTTCAAAGCGCCCGGCGCACCGTTGAAAAACTGTATGTCTACGCCCATCTCCTGCAGGACCAGGACCTTTCCGACACCGAAGGCGTTGAGTCTTTTGAAAAGGCGGCATCTCTGCATTCAAGGCTTTCCGCCGAAACAAGCTACCTCGCCCCGGAAGTGCTGGCCATTCCGCAGGACACCATGACCAGATGGCTTTCTCTTGATATCCTCAAACCTCACCGGGTTATGCTGGACGAGATACTCAGGGCCAGACCGCACACCCTGGAACCCTCGGAGGAGGAGCTTCTTGCCATGGCTTCCGATGTAACCAGAAGCTTCAGCGGCGCTTCCGGAAAGCTTGCCAATGTTGAACTCCCCGCCAGACTCCCGGAAGTGGACTGTGACAGCGGCGGCAAAACCAGGATAACCAACGGCAATCTTGTCTCCCTGCTCACCGAGGGCTCACCGTCGGTGCGGGAAGCGGTGTTTCATGGCTACTACAGCGAACTCGCGGGTAACACCGCGACTCTCGCCGCCCTGCTGGAAGGTCAGGTAAAGACACATGTTTTCAATGCCAGGGCACGGAAATTTCCCTCCGCGCTCGAGGCCTCTCTGTTTCTGGACAGGGTAAGCAGAAGCGTTTATGAAGCGCTGATATCCTCGGTTCACGACAACCTGTCAGTGCTTCATCGGTACTACCACCTGAAGAGGAGAACCCTGAAGCAGGATAAGCTTCACATGTCTGACCTGTATACACCCATAACATCCGAAAGCCGTCGAAGATTCTCATTTGATGAAGCCAGGCAACTTGTTCTCGAGTCTGTGCAGCCTCTGGGGGACGATTATGCAGGAACACTGGCGGGAGGCTTCGAAAACCGATGGATTGACAGGTACGAAAACATTGGCAAGAGATCCGGGGCCTATTCCAGCGGGTGCTACGACAGTCCTCCCTACATCATGATGAATTTCAACGGGACCCTTGATTCCCTCTTCACACTGGCCCACGAGGCCGGGCACTCCATGCACAGCCACTACTCGAGAAAACACCAGACCTATCAGGACTCCGAGTACCCCATTCTCCTGGCTGAAGTGGCCAGCATAACCAACGAGTTCCTTCTATTCGAGCACCTGTCCCGAAAGCTTTCCAGCGGAACAGAACTTGAAGGCATGCTTGACCATCTGGTGAACAGCTTCAGGTCCACCCTCTTCCGGCAGGCCATGTTCGCGGAGTTCGAGCTGATGATTCACGAGCATGTGGAACGGGGAGGCGTTCTCACGTCCGAGTTTCTCTTCGACACCTACCTTGCCCTGGTGAAGACATACCACGGAGACGCTTTCGCCTGGGACGAAACGGATCGCATGATTGGAAACGAGTGGGCCAGGGTTCCCCATTTCTACTACAACTTCTATGTTTACAAGTACGCCACCGGCATGGCATCTGCGGTGTCCGCCGCCGAATCGGCATTATCCGGTGATTCGGAAAGGGTTGCTTCATACATGGGGTTTCTGGGCGGAGGCGGCGCAACTCCACCTCTCAATCAGCTTCTTGAGATCGGTATAAATCTGGAATCACCGGTTCCGGTCAAAAACGCCGTGGCAAGGTTCAGGAAGGCCATGGAAGCCCTGGAGGAACTGCTTGAGCAGAAATAGCAAACAGGATCACCTTCTATCACTGCTGCTTGCAAACGCGAGGGATCTTGTATGTATCAAAGACACCTCCCTGGAGTGCGTGGCGGTAAGCAGATCCTTTTCGGATTTCTTCGGATTCGACGACACTCTGGCCTTCAAGGGAAAGACCCTGGAAGCGATACTGGGGCGTTGCTTTTCCGGGGAAGACGAACTGGCAGACCGTCAGGTGCTGGACAGCATGGAAAGCAGGCAGGTTCTTCTGCAGCATCGGGGAACCGATGGCACCGTTCACCAGTTTCAAACGATTAAATCACCTCTGTTCCAAGCGGACGGAGGGCTTTGGGGAATACTGAGCATTTCCCGCGACACCACTGAACAGGAGGCCGGGCTGAAAACACTGCGGGATGAAGCGGCGGTTTACGAGGCGGTGGTGATGAATGCTCCCCTCGGGGTGTCCGTCAGGGATGCCCTGGGTAACCTGATCATGGTGAACAACAAGTGGAAGAGCATCTGGGCGATTTCTGAACAGAACCTTCAAAACGATATGAGCAGAAACAGACCATCCCTCGAATTCGATGACACCGACAGCTACCTTGGAGCCTACAACAATGAGGTAAAGAAGATTTACACCGAGGGAGGCCAGCTTTCAATTCCGCAGCTGAGAATACCTGAACCCCGGTCCGGGGGAGCAATGTGGGTAAGCCACCATTTCTACGCCATTCACAAGCCGGAGGGCTCCGTTGACAAGGTTGTGGTCCTTACTGAAGACCTTACGGAGCAGGTGAGAAACAGAAAGGCACTGGAGCAGAGCCAGACCAACTACCGCTATCTCACCGAAAATGTGCCGGTGGGCATTTTTACGGCAGAACTGAGAATCGGCGGGCCGGTGCTTTCCAGCAATCCGGCTTTCCAGAAAATGTTCGGTTTTGGAGGGCAGGAGTCTCCGGTGGGCATGCCGATGGAGTCTTTTCTGGCGGACCCCGAGTTCCTGCCAAGAGCCCTTCCCATCATCATGAAGTCCGGCAGGGCAGACGATTGGGAAATCCTGATGCGACGTGTTGATGGAAGCGACTTCTGGGGCTCCCTGACCATACGCCTCCATCGTACCGAAAGCGCGGCCATCATTCAGGGAGTGATCACCGATGTGAGCCATCGCAGGGAATCCATTGAAAGACTGCATAATACCGTAATGGGAACCGTTAGCGCCATGGGCCGCCTGGTGGACATGAAAGACCCGTACACCGCGGGCCACCAGGAGAGGGTGGCCCATCTTGCGGCAGCCATCGCCACCGAGGCGGGTTTGAGCCCGGAAAGAACAGAGGGAGTCAGCATCGCCGGAAAGCTCCACGATATTGGGAAAATGTGCGTTCCCGCTGAGATTCTCACTAAACCGGGCGCTGTATCACCCGAGGAAATGCGCCTGTTGAAAACCCACCCGGCCAGCGGTTACAACATTCTTCGCAACATCGAGTTTCCGTGGCCCGTTGCCGAGTATGTGCTTCAGCACCACGAGAGGCTTGACGGAAGCGGTTACCCCGGCGGTCTCACGGATCGGGAGATATGCATCGAAGCCAAGATCCTGGCTGTGGCGGACGTGGTTGAAGCCATGGCCACCCGAAGACCGTACAGGGCCGGCAAGGGTATTCACGAAGCCCTTCAGACGGTTACCCTCGGAGCGGGAATTCTGTATGACAGAAAAATGACCGAGATATGCGTCAGCCTTTTCCTTCAGAAGGATTACAGCCTTCCCCCGTACTGATTCTTTCCCCCGAAACAACCCGTTCAATCATATCCCTGACCTTGTCCACGGAAACCGTGGTGTCGAAGCAATCTCCGTTCGGTCGAAGATTCAGTACTCCAAGTGCAGGCAGGGGAAGGGAGTCGATGATTCCCTGGCCGAGATCCCTGGGACACGCCACCGCAATCACGACGGAAGGCAGTCTTTCCGCAATCAGCCTTCTGGCAAGGGTTCCGCCGGTGGTAACCACCGCTTCAACACCGGTTTTTTCCGCCAGTTCAGCCAGGGAGCCCACCACACACCTGCCGCATCTCGCGCAGTTCCCGATGCTGAATGTTATCCGGTGTGGGCAGTCATGATGCTGGAGACAGTGGGGCAGAAGAAGCAGAACCTTATCAGGAGGCGCCTTGAGGCCGCTTTCAAGGGTTTTGCGAGTAACCCCTGAAATCACATGCAACTCCGGCCTTTCTTCGGAAACCAGCCTAAAAGCCTCCATCAGTTTCAGAAACAGGTATGTTGTTTTCATCCGCAGACAGAAGGGTCTGGAAAGGCAGCCGGAGGTCAAGCCTGCTCCCGGGGGAGCCTCAGACCCCTGATGAAGGAAACCGAATCCATCCGCTTTCCCGCCTCGGGCTGAACCTCCAGCAGTTCCAGCATGCCCTCCCCGGCGGCGATCATCAGCCTTCTGTGTTCCAGCACTGAAAAAGTTCCGGGAATGCCGGATCCCCGGCAAACCCTGGCATTGAACACCTTAAGAATCCTGCCGTCGAAATGAAACCAGGCGCCGGGCGAAGGGTTGAACGCCCGAACTGCCCTTTCAAGCTCATCTGCGGGCTTTGTCCAGTCGAGCATGGATTCCTTCCTGGTCAGCTTGCCCGCGTAAGAACCCTGGCCGACCTGGGGCGAAGGCCTCATCCCGCCCCCCGAGTACTCCCGAAGCACTGCGGGAAGAATCTCCGCCGCCATCAAAGAAAGCCTGTGCGAGAGCTTTCCTGCGGTTTCGTCGGGTTTGACCGTTGTTTTTACCGCGTGTATCAACGGCCCGGTATCCCACCCGGAATCGGTAAGCATGAAAGAAACCCCTGTTTCATGCCTTCCATCAAGAATAACCCGGGGAACCGGCGCCGCTCCCCTGTAATCAGGAAGAAGCGAAGGATGGACATTTACCACCCCCAAAGGGGCCGTTTCAAGAAGCCAGAGGGGAAGCCACATGCCATACGCGGCGCTGACCATAACATCCGGCTGCATGCCCTGAATCCAATCCCGGATTTCCCGCAGTTTTTCCGGCTTTTTGACGGGAACACCAAGTTCGGCTGCCCGACGGGACACCGGAGTTTCCGTGATCTTTCTTCCCCTGCCCGCCCTCCTGTCCGGCTGAGTCAGTACCGCCCCGACTTCGATGCCGGAGTCTGCGATCAGGCTGGTCAGTACCGGAACGGCGAAATCCGAAGAGCCAAGGAAGACCAGCCTCAGCAACTCTCCTCCCTTATACTTCTCAGCCTGTTCCGCAGAAGCCTGCGCTTCAGCGGGCCCATTCTGTCGATGAGAAGAACGCCATCCAGATGGTCGCTCTCGTGCTGAACCAGCCTGGATGCGAGACCGGTGAGGTTCAGGGTGAATGGCTTCCAGTTCCGATCAAGGGCAGTTATCCTGACATTCTGGCTCCTGCTTATGTCCGCGTAAACTCCCGGAAAGCTAAGACATCCCTCCTCACCCCGGATCTCAGGGCCGGACGGAAGAACTTCGGGGTTGATGAAAACCGTATGCCCCCCAAGTGGAAGCCCGGCATCGGCTCCGGCGATGAAGATCCGCACCGGCTCGCCTGCCTGGGGCCCGGCCAACCCGAGTCCGTCGTGTTCCTGCAGAATTAGCTGCATTTCGGAGAGGAGATGCCCAACCAGATCCCGATCGCTTTCCGGATCCAATGGACGGCAGCGCTTTCTGAGAACATCCTGTCCGTAAAGGGAGATTTTTCTCATTTTGTGTCAGGCTCACCGGCTTCCATGGAGGTTGCCCTGACGGTGAGGGAACTCTTGTCCACATCAACCTTTACACCCTCCGCTATCCGGACGGTGACCACGGCGCCCTTGATGTTTGTCACCACACCGTGAATGCCCCCGGAGGTAATGACACTGTCGCCCTTTTTCATGGCTTCACGCATCTGTTGCAGTTTTTTCTGCTGCTTCTGCTGAGGTCTTATGATAAGAAAGTAGAAGATGGCCACCATGGCTATGATGGGAAGGAAACCGGAGATGCCTCCGCCTCCGAGACAGCCCGCGGGAACCTCCTGCTGAGTCTCCTGGGCAAAGAGGACGAAGGTGAGGAGAAGGGGAATCACTGTGAAAAATCTCATTTCTTTGTCTCCCGATTCATTTGCTGCTTCCGCCGGAATGCCTTCCGGGCCTTATGCCAAGAGCCGCGCCCACGGCTCCCGTTGCGCCGCCAAACAGCACAACCGTAAGGGAAAGCCCCGGAGGGACAAAGGCGTGACCAACCGCGCCCTGTAGAATGGCGCTGAGGAGGAGCGACAGAGTCAGCCCCCCGAGAGCTCCCAACAGACCGGTCACCGTGCCCTCTACAAGAAAGGGGGCAACGATGAACCAGTCAGGAGCTCCAACAATACTCATAACCTCAACGGTAAGTGACCTTCGTAGTGCGGAAAGCCTCACGGTGTATGCCACTACAAGGGCGATGCTCACAGCCAGAACGGTTCCCAGGAAGAGCAGCAGTTTTCTGAACGCTGAAACCGCACGGGTCAACCCCGGAAGGTACTCCTCACCGTAAACCGCCTCGGTAACTCCCTCCAATCCCTGAATCGCCCTGGCGAGAGCCCTCACTCCCGCTTCATCATCATAATCGGGCTTCAGCGAGACCTGGATCGAAGCCGGCAACTGAAACCGCCCGGACAGAAGGTCGAGAAGCCTCTCCTGTTCCGGCATCTCAGCTCTGAAAAGGGCCTCCGCCTCGGAAACAGAAACATAGTATACCGATCTGACACCATTCATGGTGCTGATCAGATCAGCCAGATTCCTTCCATCGGTCTGACTGAGATCCGGGCTGAGAAAGGCCTCGATTCTCACCGCCTGAAGCTCCCTGTGCAGAAGTCTTTCAAGATTCCAGCTCACCAGCAGGAATGTGTTGAAAACCACAAAAGCGAGGCTTACCATTACAAGTGTAACCGCCCTGGCTCCCGGCCTGCTTGCCAGATGATTCATGGTTTCAGCGCCCAGTGCCCTCCAGAGGCTCATCGCTGATCCTCCAGGTCATGCCATCGATCCGCGCCCGCCAGTTTCCCGCCTTCAAGAAAGAGAAACCTCGCGCTCCCCGGAGGAATGCGCCTGGGATCGTGGGTGGCCATGACCACCGATGTTCCCCCCCGGTTGATGTCTATCAGGTGCTGAATGACCTTCGCGGATGCGTCGGGATCAAGGTTGCCGGTGGGCTCATCGGCAAGGAGGATCAAAGGGTGCGCCACCATTGCCCTGGCAATCGCCACTCTCTGTTGTTCGCCTCCGGACAGCTGATGCGGCAGAGAATTGCGCCTGTGGCTGAGCCCCATAAGGGCCAGAAGGCTGAACACCCGCTTTCTTGTTGCCCTGCCTGATGCCCCGGAAACCACAAGGGGAAGCGCCACATTGTGAAAAACGGTTCTGTCCGGCAGCAGGCGAAAATCCTGAAAAACAACTCCAATCCTTCTGCGAAGTCCGGCGAAATCCCTTCGTCTGATCTTGTCGCTTCTGAATCCGGCAACCTGCACCAAACCCCGGTCGGGAAGATCACCCATCCATATCAACCTGAGCAGGGTTGTCTTTCCGGCGCCGCTGGGCCCGGACACCACGACAAACTCGCCCCGGGCCACCTGCAGGCTGATATTGTCCAGCGCTGGCCATCTTCCGTAACTCCGGGAAACCCCCTCCATGTCAATCAGCATGAAGGCTCTCCGTCCAGCAGCCGGAACAGATTCTGCCTCTCGCTTCTGGATACGCTCTTTGAAGAGGGAATGTCAAGAACTTCGATTGTGATCACGGTTCCGTCGGGTTTCACCAGCCTGAGAATCGTACCCCTGGCCAGGGTGGACGCGCTTTTCGCCCGATGACCATCAACAAGCACAGCTCCAGCCCCGCAGGCTTTTCCCGCCAGGGATCTTGTTTTTACAAGCCCGGCCAGCCTTAGAAAAACGTCCACTCGCATCAGAAGCCCGGGTAGAAGACAGGAATCTCGTTTCTGAGGGAATCCGTGGTTTCCCGATACGCTTTCTGCCAGTTGAAAGCCCCCCACAGATCCAGAAGGTCTTCCTGTGTATAGCCGGAGAAGTCGGGGGTCTGGTCTTCGCTCACGCGTAGAATTGCCAATGCGGCACCCTGCTCAATGAACTGAGGAGTTGTTGTCTCACCTGGTTGCAGCTCGCTGATGGCGAGCCTCAACGGTTCCTCGAAACCCGACAGCGAGGTTGTTCCCAGATTCCCGCCTCTGAGCCGGGTTTCGGGGTCAAGGCTGTAAAGAGCCGCGGCGGTTTCAAATGTAATTTCTCCCGATGTCAGGGAGGCAAGAATGCTGTCCGCCCTGGCGGCGACGGCATTCACATCTTCGGGTTCCACCGGAACAAGTCGAAGAATATGGCTTGCCCGGATCCTGCCGTCTTCCCTGTCGGTGACCATGGCCAGGTGAACTCCGAAGGGGGTGACGAATGGTCCCGCCATTTCTCCCGGTTCAAGGTCCCACAATCGAACTTCGAACGCCGGCGTCATGTCTCCCCGGCTGAACCATCCAAGGTCGCCTCCGGTCCGGGCGCTGCCGTCCTGGGAATACTCCATCGCCATGATGTCAAAGGAGGTTTCGCCGGATTCAACCCTCTCCCTTACCAGATTCAGCAGCGCCATTGCTTCAGCAGTGTTCACCGGAAGAACGGGAAGATAGATGAGTTGAAGGTTGACGAACTCCATCATCTCCCGAATCTCGTCAAGGTTCTCATCGATATGGCTCTCAATGTTTGAAGGCACGGTTGCCCTTCCCACCCGGTAGCCAATCCCCTGGGCGAAATTTCTGATCGCGATCTGATGTGAAACGTTTGTGGCAAGGATTTCCCTGTAGGTCTGCAGGGTCAGCCCGGAGGATGAAAGTGCCTGGAGAAAAGCGGCTTCGGTTGGAAACTCAGCCCTTTGAGCTTGAATAATCTCATCGGTTCGGGCGTTGATCTGGGCAGGCGACGGGAAAAGACCCTGTCTTCGGGCAGCCTCGACAAAGAGCTTGTCATTGACGAGTTCCCCAAGAGCGCCATCGTAAAGCGGATGCCCGCGGAACAGCGTGTCCGCTTCGCCGGGGGCAACACCTGCTTCAACCAGAAAACTCACAACATCGCTGTGCAGAACCGGGACGGAACCCACCACCGCGACAATGCCGTCAACCGGAACGATTCCCGCGACAACAGCCAGCAGCAACACGGAAAGGTTCAAAGATTCACCTCGCAGTCATATCTTTGAGCGGCGTCGGAAACGATGCTTTCCAGCGCAGTCTCGAATCTCTGTTTGAACAGGTACTCCCGAACCATGGACACCGCCCTCGAAGAGTCCTCCAGGGGGCGGGTTTCGGAAACATGGAGAATGTGCCACCCGTTTTCCGTGGAGAAAATCGGGCTGAGCCCCTCCAGTGAAGCCATCTCTCGGGGCATTCCCGCAAAAAACAGCTCGCCTCCGGTCAGAAAGCCGAGGTCGCCGCCCAGGGCGGCCTTCTGGCTCAGGGAGACCCTCTCGGCAAGATGACTGAACAACTCGCCTCCGGAAAGCCTCTGGTGTATCGAGTCCGCCGTGGCGCTGTCCGCTAACAGAATGTGAAAATAGTGCCTTTCCAGAAGGAACTCCTCGGGGTGAAGCTCCATGTAGGCCATTGCCTCGTGAGCCGACGGATAATCCAGGGAGGCGGCTACCCTTTCGAGAAGGAGATCGGAGAGGTAAAGCTGTCTTGCCCTCTGTTGCACGAAACGGCTGATGGCCGGATCCTCCAGCCCCTCTGCCACCGCGGTCAGCGCAAGAAGTTCAGTCCTGCTCCATTCATGAACCATTTCGTCGGTGAGGTCCAGAAGCGCAATGTCCTCTCTGTAAAGAACCGCGTCTCCGACTCTGGCTGCCACTTCTCCACGAAGTTGAGCCGCAGGCTCCAGGTTGGGAATCTGGCGGAACTCCGCTCTGAGAACAGGAAGAACCACCGCAAGAGTCAACGCTATCAGAAGCCCGGAGGCAGCGTACGCCATCCAGCGGGGAAACCTTGTCATGAAACCCTTTCTAAAGCCTGTTAAGAAGCCTCTGAGGATATGTGACAACAGTGTGCTGCGCCCTGAGTGAGGCAAGAAGCTCTACCACTGCCTTCTCCCGTCGTGAGCCCAGAATCTCTTCCCCCGCTATCTGAAAGAGCTGGGAAGCGGTGGGGGGAGCTGCCAGATTTCTAACATCAAGAACCTGAATCAGGTGATAACCGGCGGTTGTCTCCACCACATCGGAGAGCTGTCCGGGTTCCAGAGAGCATACCGTTTCCATGAACCCGGAGCCTGTCATTCCCCTGCGAATCCAGCCGAGATTGCCTCCCTCCCTGGAGCTGGGGCATGACGAGAAAGCCACTGCAAGACTTTCGAATGACTCTCCCGCCGCGAACCTGGAGCGTACACTGGCCGCGAGAACCCCGCTGTCCAGAAGAATGTGGCGAACCTTGTATTCAAGGCTGTAGGAATCCCTCCAGATATCCAGGTAGTTCTCGACCTCAAGCCGTGATACCTCTATCCCCTCCAGAAGGTCTTCCAGAAAGGCTTCGATGAGTATCCGGTCGATCGCTTCCTGAACAGCCTTCTGAACTTCGGGTCTGTTGAGAATACCGGTGCTGCGCGCCCCGGATACCACAAGCCTTTCCTTTACCCAGGCATCAAGAATCTGGGATGCGGCGGATTCAGTGGTGATTCCCATGTACCTCAGCGCTTCAATTCCTCCGGCCTGTTCCAGCAGGTCATCCCAGGTGAGCACCTCGTCGTTCACGGTGGCCAGTACATCCGCGGAAACCCCGGCGCAGAACAGCAGAATCACCGTCAATGCATAAGTTTTCATCGTGCTCCCTCTATCCTTCTCACCTCAGGGTTGCCGTCCAGGGGTCAACCCTCTGAACCGCTGATGTGTCGATTTCAACTCCAAACTCAATGTAAAGGCTGTCAATGAAGTGGGTAAAGCGGGCATCAAAGCTTCTTCCCAGCAACTCCGCCTCGATCAGCCCGTAAACCGCGTCGAGGGGAAGCCTTTCAGGGGGCGAGTCTGCAACAACCTGGTAGAACGCGAAAAGGTTTCTGCCCACATCCACAGGGCCCTGAAACACGCCGGGATCCGATTCGAAAACCCGCTGTCCGAGAAGGGTTCCGAATGCCTCCCGGGGTTGAAGTGGCGTGGGAACAGGGTTTCCAGCGGAGTCAGCCATGGTTTGAAACTCTCCCAGCTCCGAGAAAGACCGGGCTCCGGCAACACTCGGAAGGCTTTCCGCCTCCACATATCCCAAAAGAACGCTTCTGCGCTCAGGGAGAGTGTAGAAATCGGGGTTTTCTTCATAGAACGCGGCCACTGTACCGCTGTCCGGAAAAGCCTTCACAAGAACCCGTTCTCTCAGAAGGGCTTCGGTACCGGCGAACTCGTGTATGGAAGCCGGAGCCCTGCCACCGCCGGCCCTGGCCACATCCGCCAGCGACATTGTGTTGGAGACGGAAAGAACAACGTACCAGAGGGAGGTGACGGGATCAGTGTGCAGTTCATTCTTGCTGAAAACCGCCAGTTCCCGGGGCAGGCCATCGGGAAAGTACCTGGGGGATATCTTTTCCAGTATCTCCGACAACAGATGCGCGGTGAGCTGACCTCCATTCCAGGAGGCAAGAACCGTGTTCCCGGGTACATCTTCTTCAAGGGCGAAGAGGGTTACAGCGGGAGCCGAAAACTGAACACCGGTGATTCTTTCGATTTCCCAGCCGAAAAGTCCGATTGCCGCACTGCCTTCGGCAACGGCATTCTCACCGGTCTTCTCCACAAAAGCCACCAGCCAACCTCCGTGAAGCGGGCACACTACCGGCCCTTCCCCCTGACTTTCGAGAACAGGCTGAATGGCCAGGGGAAAATGCCAGGCGGGCCCGCTCAGGACCCTGTAGCCGGTGCCGGAGCTGTCGCTCCAGGGGGCGGAGATGCTGCCGCCGGGATCCGAGGGCCCGCTGAACCTCCATTGGAGCTGGGCTTCACTCGCCGCTACGCTGTCCCCCATGAGAAGAAGGCTGACAGTGTACTGCGAAGAATCGAGTTCCGCCAGGAGAGGCCCGGGGTTGAATGAAGCCGCGATTCTTCTTGCCATTGAATCCGCGAGCCATGCCGAGGAATACATTGTCTCCCAGAAACCGGCATCCGACGCGGGGGTGGCGGTGGAGGCCGCCTGAAGAACCCTCTTTGTAACAATGTTCTGCATAAGGGCCATTCTTCCGCCGGGCTCAAGAACCGCCACCTGTCTGTCCGGAGTGAGTTTGTTGAAAACCGCAATGTACTCGTCCAGAGTTACATTTTCACCCGCGACAACGCCCAGTGACTGTGGTGAACCCCCGCAGGATGCCAGAACAAGTGCAGGAACAAGAAAGCAAGATGCCCTTTTCAAAGAAGCCCATCCTCTCCGAGCTTTTTCACCATGTAATCTTTGAATATACGCAAAACTCCGGAAAGAGTTTCTCTTCCCGCCTCATCCAGACAGCCGCCATGGCGCTTGAAGAGTACCAGACGACCGGTGGGTTCCTTCGTGGCGTTCCATCCCGTCCCGGCAAGGGAGTTGGCTTTTTCCCTTGACGGTGCTGTGTTTTCAGGAAACACCAGCCGTACCGAGCCGGAAGACACCACCACCTCCTCTATTCCAGCGGCACCCGCCAGAAGGTGAACCCTTGACCTCTCTGCAACGCCCCTCACAGGTTCCGGAACTTCCCCGAACCTGTCGTTGATGTAGTCAAGCCACTCATCTATGGTTTCTTCGGTTCGGGCTCTCCATACCCACCGGTAAAGATTGACCCGCTCCGAGGTGTCGGGCATGTATTCAACGGGTATGTAAGCCTTTCCAGGGATTTCCACCCTTACCGAAAACAACCGTTGAGCCTTTTCGCCCTTGAGTGCCTGGATTTCTCTTGACAGCAACTCCTCGAACATGCCGTATCCCACAGAATCGATATGACCATGTTGACCCGCACCCAGAACCTCTCCACCCCCCCGGATTTCCAGATCCCTCATGGCCACATGCCATCCTGAACCCAACTGGGTGTACCTTTGAACGGCCTCCAGTCTTCCCCGGCTTTCCGGTTTGAGCCTTGCCTTTCCTCCCGGGGTGAGAAGATAGCAGTAAGCGCGGTGATGGCTTCTGCCCACCCTTCCTCTGAGTTGATAAAGGTCTGCAAGACCGAAAGTGTGGGCGTTGTCTATGAAAATCGTGTTCACCCTGGGGAGATCAAGACCGGATTCTATGATGGAAGTGCAAAGAAGAACTCGGTACTCGCCTTCGATGAAAGAGTGCATCACGCTTTCAAGTTGCGAAGCGGGCATCTGCCCGTGACCTGTGATTATGTCGGTTTCAAGGAAGGACTCCAGCTTCTTCCTCACCCTTTCCATGGACTGCACCCGGTTGTGCACGAAAAAGATCTGACCGTCCCTTTCAAGCTCCCGGTCCACCGCCCTTTTGATGATGTCGTTTTCCCAGGGAATGATTTCGGTCTGAATGGGATACCTGTCCCGGGGCGGGGTTGTGATAAGGCTTATGCTTCGGAAACCCGAGAGGGACATGTGCAGCGTTCTGGGAATGGGCGTGGCGGTCATGCTGAGAGTATCCACAGTGGATCGGATTTCCCGGAGATACTCCTTCTGCTTCACTCCGAAACGGTGTTCCTCATCCACGATGAGAAGACCCAGATCGTTGAATCTCACATCTTTCTGGAGAAGGCGGTGAGTTCCCACCACGATTCCGGCTTTCCCTTCCGCAAGACCCCTCAGCACGATCTTCTGTTCTGCCGGAGTCTGAAAGCGGCTGAGAAGG
The DNA here is from genome assembly GCA_964624405.1 of uncultured bacterium. Lineage (GTDB taxonomy): Bacteria > Fermentibacterota > Fermentibacteria > Fermentibacterales > JCC-6 > UBA6080. The sequence goes on from CAZUXA010000007.1 coordinate 44,812, forward strand.
CAAACTGTTACGGGAAACTCTGCGGTTCGGTCCCTGAACGTGTTGTAGTGCTGTTCCGCCAGTATGGTTGTGGGTACCAGAACCGCTACCTGCTTTCCGGTTTCCGCAACCCGGAATGCGGCCCGCACCGCAACTTCCGTCTTGCCGAAACCCACATCACCGCATACCAGCCGGTCTGCCGGTGCTGGAAGGTCGAAATCATCAAGAACCGAACGGATAGCCCGGGCCTGGTCAGGAGTCTCCTCGTAGGGGAAACTGTCCACAAGAGCCTGCATGTGTCTGCCCGGGGGAGGAAGCGGTGGTCTTGTCCTGGCTTTTCTCTCCGCATAGAGCATTGCCAGCCTTCCCGCTATCTCCGATGCCTTTCCCTTTGCCCTTCCCAGCCGGCCCTGCCATGCCTGGCTCCCGATCCTGTCCAGCGCAGGGTGCGCTCCGGCGGGGGAAAGGTACTTTCTCACCTGACCGATCTCATGGAGGGGAACAAGCAGCCTGTCTCCCCCCTCGTACTCCATCTCAAGGCAGTCCCATGAACCGTCCGCGGTATCTATTCTCTTTATTCCCATAAAACGGCCAATGCCATGGGCTTCATGAACTACAAAACAGCCGGGGGTGAACTCGTCCCAGTCGGATACCACCTGCCCTCCACGAAACTTCCTGACCCGCTGCGGCTTTCTCCTGTGACTGAGCAGGCGTCTTTCCACCAGGAAAGCCATGGGGCCTGCGGTTGTTTCCGGGGCCAGAAAGCCTTCGGAAAGCGAGCCTACGGACAGATTGAGGCTCTGCCTCACATCCCCTGGCACCAGTTCGCCTATGGTTTCCATCTCCGCCCGGGTATCGCAGGTAATGAAAATCCTGTAGCCTTCCGACAGCCACGCCCTGAACTGCCTGACCATTTCCTCTGTGTGCTCCGCAAAACCCATGACAGGCATCGTATTCATCACGAAGTCGTGGGATGGGGTGGCATGAGACTCGTGAACGAGCACCTGTCCCGCCCGGTTCATACCTTCTTCAAGCTCCGTCCAATCCGCGTAGAGGTCTTCGAACCGGAAGGGCAGTTCGCGGGGAAAGGAATCGCGCCTCGATTCCAGGGTGGACTCCACGGAAAAGGCTACCCTGTCAGGCTCCAGAAGCACAAGGGTGCCGATTTCAGGAAGATAGTCAAACAGGGTACCGGGATTTTTGTGAAACAAAGGCACAAAGTGTTCGATTCCGGGAAAATCGAAGCTTCCGGAGAGGTGCTCTTCCAGTGGGTGATTCGGGGGAAGTGAATCAATCGCCCTGTTCCAGTGCTCCGGTGTAAGAAAGGATTCCCTGGCCGGAATGAGGCAGACTTCCCGCACCCGTCTTATGCTTCTCTGGGACTGGGGATCGAAAAACCTTATGGATTCGACACTGTCTTCGCAGAACTCCAAGCGCACAGGATTCGCCAGACCGTAGGAGCCCACATCGATAACTCCGCCTCTTCTGGACCATCTGCCCTGCTCGAAAACACCGGTCTCCCGCCGGTAACCTCCTGCGAGAAGCCATTCCCCAAGATACTCCGGACAAAGCCGCATGCCCTCGACCAGTTTCATTGACGGGAAATCTTCGGGAGGAGGCAGTTTCTTCACAAGAGCCCCCGCGGAAGCCACCACCAGGGTGGCTCCGTCGCCGCGGATGAGTCCCGCCATGCACTCCACTCTGTCCGCCACCACTCCCTGATGGGCTTCTTCCGCATGAAAGGGAAGCGTTTCGTGGGGGGGAAAGTACAGCACCGGCCCCGGAAGCAGAACCGTCAGATCATCCCGGAGTGTTTCCGCCTCTCTGGAGCTGGGAGCGACGATAATTGTGGGACCCGCCAGCCGGTGGGCGGAGGCTATGGCCAGCGGCAGGGCGGCGCCGGAGAGGCCGCCCATTGTTACCCGATGCCCCGACCCCGAGGCAAGCATGTTCAGAAGCGGGGAAAAAACGCCGTCCCAGAAGAATTCGTCTTCGAGCAGGGGTTTATCCACGTCGGAAAACGCGTCGGAAGAAACCAATAATGCCTTTTCGGGGTTCTTTGCGGGTGGCTCCGTCCGCACTGCTCAAAGCGGTTAGAATGCCTTCCGCATCCACTTCCCTGGAAATCATATCGATGATGGACGCTATCTTGCCCTCTTCATCGGGCTCGGTTTTGAACAGACCCCCCGCCAGTTTGACCGCTGATCCTTCAAGGCTGTACTCCGTGGAATAGAGGGGAATCGCCGCCGCCTCACATGCCAGGGTCCGGCGATTGTCCGGTTGACCGCCGCAAACAACCAGGGCCGAAGGAGATGGCCCCCCGGATATCCTTGATACGATCACAGCATCCATCACACCCGGCCTGGAAGCGCTCACGAGAAGGGCTTTGTCCCGATTGCATCGCACCTTCTCAAGCACTTCATCCGGAGATTCAAAGGCGGTGATGAACCCGGCTCCGCTGATTTCTCCGACCTTTTCCGGCGCGAAGCTCGGGAAGGCGTCGATTGCCCTGGTGATGGTCGCAATGGAGGGACGGGCGATGCGGTCCTCGAAAGGGATAATGCCGAAGACCGGAATACCCCTTTCCCCGAACCACTTTCGCAGTGTTGATGATACCGACTCCATCTTCCCGGGCAGAACCCTGTTTACAACCACCCCCAGCAGGGGAACGGAACGGCTGCTGAACAAAGCCGAGCAAAGGGAAAAGCTGTCGATGGTTTTTCCAATGCCTCCGTCGATGACAAGTATGACAGGTGTTCCCAGAAGCGCCGCGACTCTGGCGTTATCCATCTCGAATACGGATCCCACTCCCGGATGGCCGGTTCCCTCCACCAGCACTATGCTGCTGTTCCTCTGAAGGTACCGGTATGACTTCTTCACGGTTTCTGCAATGCCCTGTGGTTCGCCGGTCTCGATGAAGCGCTGTGCGGCTCCGCGGGAAGCCAGCATCACCGCTGAGTTGCCCGGGGGAATTCTCAGGTTAAGCGCTCTGGAAATGAACCAGGAATCCTGCCCAATGGAATCGCCGTTTACCATGGATATCTTCTGGCCCAGGGGTTTGATGAAGGAAGCGCCCTTGGGAAGCATGGAGTCGAACCTGGCGGCGAGCCCGAGGCAGAGGGTTGTCTTGCCTGCGTCCTTTCCGGATCCGGCTATGTATACCCCGCTTCTCATACGCCCCCTCCTTCCTCCAGCGGAGGCAGGGGAAGCGGAGCCCCGTTGAGAAGGGCCCAGGATGCCTCGAGAACCGGAAGCTGCTGAAGAAACGCCTGCAGCTCCTCTCCCTCCAGGGGGTCCGAAGGCGGGACTATCTCTTCCGCCGGATTCACATGGGAGCCGTGTCTGAGCATCTCGAAATGAAGGTGCGGGCCGGTGGACAGCCCTGTTGAGCCAACATACCCGATGATCTGGCCCTGGCGGACATGGGTTCCCACGGACTGGCCGGCGGCATAGCTGTTCAGATGAGCATAGGCGGTCTCGTAGCCACTGGCGTGACGTATCTTCACGAAGTTTCCGTAGCCGCCGTGCCATTGCCTCATGGTGATCACTCCGTCTCCCACCGCGTAGACTTCGGTACCAATCGGCGCCGCATAGTCTATTCCCCTGTGGGCCCTGGTGTAACCAAGCACCGGGTGCAGTCTGGCGGAGGAGTAGGGTGAGCTGATCCTTCCGAAAGGAACCGGCATCTTCAGGAACATGGTTCGCAGCGAACCGCCGTCCCTGTGAAAATGATCGAGATACGATTCGGACAAGCCCTGGGGGAACCGGAAGAAGGGCAGGGCCTCCACCAGCCTTCCCGAAGCGAACTTGTACCTGGCCCCGAGAATTCTGAGAAAACCGGATTCCCCGTCTTCGGGGTATCTGTTCTCCTCCAGAAGAATCCACAGGCTGTCTCCCACCCTGACATCGTAGTAGAAGTCGATGTCATAGACGAAGATTCTGTCCGTGAGTTCGTGCTGCAGTTCGGAAATGAAGCCCACGGCCCGGGCTGAATCTCTGGGGCTCATCAGTTGTCCCGTTGGGGTAAGATCCGTGGGAATTGCGCTTTCCCAGAGGGCCCCCCATACGGTACTGCTTACCCTGCAGCTCACCGCCCTTCTTCGCACCCAGCTCTCCTGGGGCATGTACTCCCATGAATGGGGATTGTCATCCCGCCAGGATATTCTGAAGAAACCTCTCCTGTTCCGGGGATACGCCCTCAGTTCCGCGAGCCGTTCCCGATGAAAAACCGCCACCAGGGTGTCTCCGGGTTGCTGCACCCTCCAGCCGAGGCTGTCGATGAGAACCGCGCATGCGAGGGAATGTACTCTTCCCGAAAGCCCGGCGTCTCTCAATGCGCCCCCAAGGAAACCCGCCCCTATGACCCCCGAAAGTGTTTCAACGGTGTCGGCCATTGTTCGAAGCGCTTGTTGCCGGCTTTCCGACAGGTAGCGCACATCCTCATGGAACGGCCATGGAGACCGTTCGTCGCCAGTGGAGTCGGGCAGAGAAACCCAGGTGATAAGACCGGCCAGAACAATGATTCCAACCGCAGTGAAGTTGCGTCTGTTTCTAAGCAATTGTCCCTTCCGTCAGCTTCCTCCGGAGAAGAGCCGGTCACCGAAATCACCGAGACCTGGCCTGATAAACCAGTTTTCGTCGAGTTCCCTGTCTACGTTGGCGGTAATTACCGTGAGTTCGGTAAACTCCTTCAGTCTGGCGATTCCCTCGGGTGCCGCGACCACGGTAACAAGAATCACGGTACCGGCCTTTCTGTCCAGAAGGTATCTCACCACCTCAACCGCGGTTCCACCGGTGGCCAGCATGGGATCAAGAACAATCACGGTTCTGCCGCTGAGGTTGGGAATGGAGTGATATTGCCACTGCGCCAGCGCGGTTTCCTCGTTTCTTTTCAGAGCTGCGAACGCCACCGGCGAATCGGGAAGAAGGTTCATGAAGGGAGGCAGCATGCCAAGGCCGGCCCTGAGAACAGGAAGAAGAACAGGGGGTCGTTTGAGAACCTCGCCCAGGGTCAACTCCAGGGGTGTTTCCACCTCGACCGGGGTGGTGGGCAGGTTTCGCGTTGCTTCCACCGCCAGCAGGCAGCCCAGACGCTCGGTGAACGCCCTGAACCTGGAGGGCGGAAAATCCTTACAGCGTAAGCGTGTAACCAGATCGCGGGCTATCGGGTGCTCAAATTCGATCAGTTCCATGCGGCGCGCCTTTCGCTGAAATTGTTTGTTGACAAGATACACCGAAGTGCTTACTGTCGCCAGATGCAGACGCAAACCGCAAAGGACGGCTCATGAAACTGCTTGCATCTTTGAAGGAGAGGGGTCTTGTTTATCAGACCACCGGTACCGGGGGCCTTGAGGGTTTTCTATCCGAAAAGCCCGTAACTTTCTACATAGGGTTCGATGCCACCGCGGAAAGCCTTCACCTGGGTCACCTCGTACCCCTGATGGCAGCGGCCCACATGCAGTTGGCGGGCCACAAACCCCTTATTCTGGTGGGCTCGGCCACCGCCCTGGTGGGAGACCCTTCGGGAAGAAGCGCCGAGCGCAGCCTTCTCACTCCGGAAGAGGTGGCCAAAAACACCGATGCACTTCAGATTCAGATGACCCGTTTTCTCGATTTCGGCCATGGGGGCGCGGAACTTCTGAACAACGGGCAGTGGCTTCAGGGGCTGAACTATATCGACTTCCTGAGGAACATCGGAAGGCACTTCAGCGTGAACCGCATGCTAACCGCGGAAAGCGTTAAGCTGCGCCTGGAAACGGGGCTGAGTTTTCTTGAGTTCAACTACATGCTTCTGCAGAGCTACGACTTTCTTCACCTCTACCAGAATCGGAACTGCGTGCTTCAGGTCGGCGGAGCGGACCAGTGGGGCAACATCGTCGCGGGAGTTGATCTGGTGAGAAGGGTGACGGGGGATGAAGTCCACGGTTTTACCTGCCCGCTGGTGACCACTTCATCCGGCGAGAAGATGAGCAAATCCCAGCCCGGCGGAGCGATATGGCTGGATCCCGGCCTCACAAGCCCCTACAGCTACTACCAGTTCTGGATCAACACCGATGATGGAGATCTGGGAAGATTCCTCAGGCTGTACACATTCCTTCCCATTGAGAGAATAGTGGATCTGGAGGCGAACAGCGGAGCTGATCTCAGGGCTTCCAAAGAAGTACTCGCCTTTGAAGCCACCGCCATCGCCCATGGATGTGAGGCGGCGGAATCGGCAAGAAATGCCAGCAGGGCGCTCTTCCTTGGAGAGGGAGAACTGGACTCCGTCCCCTCCCTGAGGATTACGGATGAAATGCTGGCCCGGGGGATAACACTGCTCGACCTTTTCTCTCTTGCGGGTCTTTCTTCGTCCAGGGGCGAAACCCGGCGACTGGCGGATCAGGGAGGCCTCTATGCCGGAGGGGAAAGGGTCACGGACCCCATGAAGCCCGTGACCCAGACAGCCCTGGAGGGGGATGGCCTGTTGCTCAGGGCCGGCAAAAAGCGCTATTGCAGGGTTGTGAGGGACTGATCCCTACCTGCCTCCGGTGGTGCCGCCCCTGCCCCCTGTAGTGTCGCCCCGACCGGTTGTTCCGGTGCTTCCCGAGTAGGTGGTTCCACCGGTGGGCCTGTTTTCAATGGTTGTAATCCTGGCCGACAGGGCTTCAAGCTCCTCTTCGAGGCCTTCAATAACTGCTCTGAGGCTGTCGATCTCCTCCCGGTCCGCGTTGAGTTCCTCGAGAATCTCCATCCTCACCGCTTCCACTTCTGCGGTTACCCCTTGAAACAGGGAGCCGAAGTCCGGAAGCTCTGTGTCACCGGTTCCTGGAATTTGAATGCCGCTCAACCGGGCCTCAAGGTCTTCGAGTCTTTCACCCAGATCCTGGCCTGCGGTTCTCAACTGGGAGACCTGGCCGGACATGCTGTTGACCTTTTCCTCTACTTCCTTGACGCCCGGCACCTGACAGGCGGCAAGGGCAAGAATCAGAACCGCTGCGATAAGACACTTCTTCATTGATCGGTTTCCTCCTTTTCGCCGAACACTTCGGCGGTGTACGCAAAAATCTCGGTCTTCATATCCTTCCATGCATCAGGGGGCAGACCGGCCTTCATGCATGTATGGGCCAGGAAGGCGTCTCTGTTCCATCCCTCTTCCCGGGCCACCTGGGGAAGCAGTGTGCCGGCCCTGGAGCCCCTTCGAACATACAGGCCGTGAACTCCCGGTTCCACTTCATCCGCCCGGACAGGCTTCATTGGCGAAAGCAGTGAAAGCTCGATGGAGAGAGAACCCACCTCTTCCGGTTTCACCACTGGAAAACGGGGGTCGCCCAGAGCGGCCTGCCTGGCCATATCCCTTATGGTATCGCCAAGGGTTCCGGTTCCGCTGAAGCTTCCGATGCATCCCCTCAGCCTTCCTTCTGCCTTCAGGGTTACAAAGGCTCCACCCCTTTCCCGGAAGACTTCCCCTTCGGGAACCACCGGGGGAGCCTCCCCCATGGCGGCCAGTATAACCGCGTATCGGGCGAAATCAAGGAGAAGCCGTTTTTCCTCGGGGGTTCGCATCAGTCATCTCCCTTTCGAGATATCATGGCGGAAAAGTACCCAACCACCTGGGTTCTGCCGGCCCCGGCATCGGCGGAGGTAGAGTAGTGAATCTCCCGGGCAAGGGAACCTCCGGCCCGGGCAGCGTAGTGAAGAAGAGCCAGCATTGGCGCTCTTCCGCAGGCTTCACCACCCCTGTCAAGGGAGGAAATAAACTTTTCCGGTGACAGGGAAAGAAAGGCCTCTCTGACCATGGAATCCAGCTTCTCCGCATGCTCAAGACGGTGAAAATGAGAGAGATCACTGCTGGCGATGAAGAATGCCCCCTCCGTTTCAGCGTGGAGAAAACACGCCAGTTCCTCAAGAAACACCGGGTCGAAAGAACCGGTTATCAGGGGGACAACTTTGGCTTCAGGCCAGCGGTCGAGTATGAAGGGAAGCTGCACTTCCAGGCTGTGTTCCCCAAAACGGGCCCGCTTCAAACCGAACCTTTCAAGGCTGCCCACCGCATCTCCATCTACTTTGACATTTCCCATGGGAGTTCCCAAAGCGTCAGCATCGAGTATCACCGCTCCCCCCACGAAAACCCTGTGGCTGGGCGCGCAAAGGATGACCCTTTCAACCCCATCCGGGGCTATGCGGTATGCCATGCCCGCCGTCTTTCCGGAATAGGCCATGCCCGCGTGGGGAACAACCATGCCGATTCCCCGGGAAGAGGGTTCATGGGTTCCCGTGAGGCTCTTCACCAGCCCCGCCAGCTGAAGCGGATCAGCCGGATAGAAGCTTCCCGCGAAGGAGGGCTCAAGAATGGTTTCCAAACAGGTCCTCCATTCCGTACAACCCCGGAGCCCGCCCTGCCAGGAACTGGGACGCATTCAGAGCGCCCAGGGCGAAAACCCTTCTTCCCGTGGCCATGTGGGTGATGCACAATCTTTCCCCGTCTCCAAGAAGGTGGGCCTGATGCTCTCCGTAAACATCGCCACCCCGGAGTGAGTGTACCCCGGTTTCGCCGGCTTGTCGGGTTCCGGAACCGGGGTTTCTGCCGAAAACCATCCGGTCCGGCATTCCTTCCAGAAGTGAAAGGGCTGTTCCGCTGGGGCTGTCCGCCTTGTTCCGGTGATGAATCTCCACCACTTCCAGGTCGAACCGGTCCCCCAGCATTCTTCTGGCTTCACGAAGAAGGGCTTTCATCACGAAAACCCCCGGGCTCATATTGGCGCTGTAGAATACAGCCCTTTCCCCGGACCACCGGTCAAGCAGGGCCCGGGCGGAGGAGTCAAGGCCTGTCGTGCCGCTCACAAGGCCCGCGGAGGAGCCTTCGAGGAGATGGTCAAGGTCTTTCCATGCCGCAGGAGAACTGAAATCGATCACCACTTCCGTTTCCGGAGGAAGAACCATCTTCTGGCCCCGGTCGAAACCGGCAATGACTTCCACGGAGGAGCCCTCCGCTTCCCGAACAACCATGCCGCCCATGCGACCCCGGACGCCGAACACCGCGCACTTCATGACAGCAGGCCGACATCCTTCATGACTCTCCCGAGGAGCAAAGCGGTGGATTCCTGAACTGGCACAAGGGGAAGTCTGGGGCTCGGGTCGGAGAATAGTCCCAGCAGCTGGAGAGCCTTCTTGACAGGAGCGGGATTGGTCTCGACGAAAAGGGCTCGAAAGAGGGGAAACAGCACTTCATGAAGCCTTCTGGCGGTTTCAACCCGCCCTTCCAGCCCCTGCCGGATCATCTCGCCCATCGCCGCCGGCGCAACATTGGAAGTGACGGAAACCACCCCGGAAGCGCCCATGAGAACCTGGGCCAGAGCCAGATGGTCGTCACCGGACAGAACGGCGATCCCGCAGGCTCTGCGGATCTCAGTCACCCTTTCCACGCTTCCCGCCGCATCTTTGAGCGCCTGAACATTGGGGTGTTGAGCCAGGGTTGTTATGGTTTCCACCGTCATATTGGTGCCGGTTCTTCCCGGCACATTGTAAATCATCAGGGGTTTCGACGAAGCATCCGCCGCTCGGGAGAAATGGGCGATCTGCCCGGCGGGGGTGGGCTTGTTGTAGTACGGGGTGATAACCAGTACTCCGTCGATCCCGGTCTTCAGAGCCTCGATGGTGAACCTCACCGTGGATTCGGTGCAGTTGGTTCCGGTGCCTCCCAGAACCGGCGTTCTGCCCCCCGCGGCATCAACCACGGTTTCCATGACCCGCAGCCTTTCGGCCTCGCTCATGGAGGAGGGTTCACCGGTGCAGCCGCATGCCAGAAGCCCCTCCACTCCGTTCTCAATCTGGTGATCCACCAAACGGCGGATGGCGTGGTAATCCGGTCCGTCCGGATTGAACGGTGTAGCCAGAGCGGTGAATGTGCCCCGAAAAATCACTGCTTTTCCCTTTTCGCAATCATGTCCATAAAGGGCTTCATGAGTTCAATGGGGATCGGGAAGGCGATGGTCGAGTTGTTTTCTGTGGATATCTCCGCGAGAGTCTGCAGGTAGCGAAGCTGAAGGGCTACCGGGTGCTGCTCGATTACCATGGCGGCCTCGCTGAGCTTCTTGGATGCCTGGAATTCCGCATCCGCCCGGATGATCTTGGATCTGCGATCCCTTTCGGCCTCGGCCTCTTTCGCCATCACCCTCTGCATCTCCACGGGAAGATCCACATGCTTCACTTCAACCGCGGTGACCTTGATGCCCCAGGGGTCGGTCATGCGGTCGAGAATGTCCTGAAGCTTGCCGTTGATCTCGTCGCGATTCGCCAGCAGTTCGTCAAGGGTGGTCTCACCCAGAACGCTTCTCAGGGTTGTCTGAGCAAGCTGGTTGGTGGCGTACATGTAGTTCGTGACCTCGAGCACGGCCCTTTTGGGGTCCATCACCCGGTAGTATGCCACAGCGTTCACCTTCACGCTGACATTGTCACGGGTTATGATGTCCTGCGGGGGAACGTCCATGGTGATGATTCTAAGGTCCACCTTCTTGAGCATGTCGATGATGGGAAACACCAGGATCAGGCCCGGTCCCCTTAGGCCGATCACTTTTCCAAGACGGAACACCACACCTCGCTGGTACTCCTTCAGAACACGCAGCGATATAAGCAGGAAAAACCCGATGATCCCAAGTGGTATACAGATAGCACCCATGTCAGACTCCTTTCAACTCGCAGGATTCAACGATCAGAATCGGATTGTCGGGGTCATGGGAAATCACCCGGACTTCCTCTCCGGCGGTGAGTTCCTTCTCGGAACGACACCACCACAACTCCCCCCGGATTTCGATCACAGTTCTGCCCCTGAATCCCAGGGGCTTCCTTACGATGCCGCACTCCCCCACCATTCCCTCGTATCCGGTGACCATCGGCTTCTTGAGGGCTTTGACCCCGAGAACCACCAGGTACGCCAGTATGGCGGCAATAGTAACCAGCGCCGCAACCACAATCACATAATTCACTCCACCCTCCAATCGTCGGAAGATTCCACACCCTTGATCCTCAGCATGAGAGCCGTGGGATTGGTGGCGGCGGACAACGCCGTTTCCTGGTCGATGGCGTTTTCGCACAGCAGATGATACAGCGCCATGTCAAAGGTTTGCATGCCATACTGGCCGCCGCTCTGTTCCATGGTTTCATGAATCAGATATGTTTTTTCCGGGTCGGTGATGCAGTTCATGATGGTTGAGGTATGAACCATCACTTCGCACGCCAGCACCCGCTCACCGCTGTCATCGGCCCTGGGCAGAAGACGCTGGCTGATCACCGCCTTCAATAGACCGCCCAGTTGAATCCTCACCTGCTTCTGCTGGTGGGAGGGGAACATGTCTATGATCCGGTTCACTGTCTCCGCGGCATCGGTGGTGTGAAGGGTGCTCACTACGAGGTGACCGGTTTCAGCGCCGGTAAGGGCTATCAGGGCAGTTTCCGCGTCGCGCATTTCGCCGATGAGTATCACGTCGGGATCCTGCCGGAAAACGGACCTCAGGGCATTGGCCCAGCCGGCGGTGTCAATCCCCACCTCCCTCTGACAGATGCTGGACATGCTGTCGGCGTGAAGAAACTCGATGGGGTCTTCGATGGTGACTATATGGGCTTTTCTGTTCTCGTTGATGTGCCGGATCATCGCGGCCAGGGTGGTGGATTTTCCGCTCCCGGTGGCCCCGGTAACAAGAACAAGCCCCCTTCTTGCCATGGAAATGCTTCTGACTATGGAGGGCAGGCCGAGAGTGGACACATCGGGAACCGTGAAGGGAATCTTGCGCATGACCACCGCGGGTGTGCCCCTCTGGTGGAAGATGTTCACCCTGAACCTGGCCTTGCCACCGAGGCTGTAGGCAAGGTCTATCTCGTTACCGTCGTTCAGAATCTGCATCTGCTTCGGGGTGGCGATTTCCGAGATGATCTTTTCAACATGCTCAGCGCTGAAAACCGGAAAACCCTCTGAATGAACTATGTGACCCGACTTCCTGACGATGGGTGGAGAGCCCGCCTTGAAATGGATGTCGCTGACCTGTTCATCGACCAGGGCGTCAAGAATCTGATCAATGGCCTTGTTCCGAACCATACAACCCCTTTTCCCGTATATATGACCTTACACCCCGGGTTACAAGGTACCTGATGCTTCTTCCCTGCGAAACCCTTCGCCGTATGTCCGAGGAGGAGATGCACACACCGGGAAAATCGAAAAGTGTGACATCGGTGTGGGAACCTTCAGGTAAAATCTCCGGGGAAACACCGGGTCTGGTTCCCACCACAACCCTCGCAAGACGAAGCAGCAGTTCAGGCTGATGCCACAGTGGCATTTCCACCAGGCTGTCCATGCCCAGAATCAGGCATGGCTTTCCGCCGTAGAGGTCTGTAAGCCGCTTTACAAGATTCACCGTGTATGAGGGGGCATCCGGGGGTTCCAGATCAAGCAGTTGAAACCTGGGGTCGCGGGAAATGGAAATGGACAGCATCTCTTTCCTTACGGAAAAAGGAGATACGACCCCCATTCCCTTGTGGGGGGGATTTCGGGAAGGTACGAAGAAAACCGTGTCCAGTGAGAAACGCTCAAGTGCTTCCTGGGCCAGAACCGCGTGACCCAGATGGGGCGGATCAAAGGTTCCGCCCAGAAAGCCTGAATTCATTGGACCTCCGAGAGCCTCTCCTCCACCTTCAGTGCCTGATTCGGTGTAAGCTCGCACTCGTCCCTTGCCCTCCGATAATAGCTTCTGGCAGAAAACCTGTTGCCCTGGGCAAGATACGCATCACCGATGGTTATCATTATCTCTCCCCGGCATGAAGCTTCCGAGTAACTGTCAAGGGCTTCCCTGAGGTAGAGAATCGCCGCATCGGGTTTGCTCCGTCTCAGATAGAACCTGCCCGTATCAAGGGCTCTCAATGCAAGATGCTCATCAACCCTGTTCAGCAGCTCAAGCGCGCTGTCCATGAGCGCTGAACCAGGATACCGGGTCATGAAGCCCAGCAGCTCTTCTCTGGCTCTCAGTACCGGGGCCGGGTCTCTCCGGTGGTCCCTTCGCTGCATCCACAACGTTTCAGCCAGAGCCAGGTGGGCGTCATCGGCCCAGGCTCCTCTGGGGAACTCGTTTACCACCCTGTACAGGTTGAACTCCGCGTCGGCCCATTGGCGTCTCTCACGGGCGCACAAAGCCGCCCGGAAAAGGAAAAAGTCGTATTCCTCGTCACCGGGAAACCTGAACTGAAGCTCGGTGTAAAGCAAAGATGCCTCAGCCCACCTTCCGCTGGTGTAATGCCTGTCCGCGAGGTTGATGAGTTCCTCCCGGGCCATACCGGTGGTTGATGTGGTAGAGCCGCAGGAAACAACAAGAATCAGAATAACTGCAAGCGCTGCTGCGATTAGCTTGTGCATCTCACTCCTATGGGGTGACGAAAAACCTTAACGAGTCCCGGCGGGCGGCGGCGGTCAGGGCCGCGGAGGAAGTAAGCCCCGGCGATACCTGGCATGCCCGGGTGTACCAGTGAAGAGCTGTGGCAACATCTCCGTCGCCCTGGGCCATCTCGCCCAGAATAACCGCGGCTTCAACCCGTACTCCGGCGAAATTCGAGTTCCAGACCTCCAGCAGCCTTTCCCTTGCCAGGGGTATCTGCCCTTCCCCCAGATCACGCCGGGCGGTGCGGAGCAGTAGTTCCATCCTTCTGTGTCTCCAGCCCGGTTCAATTTCACCCAGCCTGTCAAGTTCGGTTAGAACCTGAAGCTCATCGCTCCATCTCTGGGGTACATGCTGCATGAGCCTGGCGGCGGCCCTCAGCCTCTGGGTTCTGAGGTCGGTTCTGACCAGGGGAATTCTGTCAAGTTCCAGAAGGTGCGCCTCGGCATTGAAAGCCAGTATGCTGTCTTCGCCCGGTGTGCCCGCAAGGCTGTCGGGAACCCTGGATACCGCGGCCAGGTGCCATGCTGCAAAGGTACCCCTCAGCAACCACTCCTCCTCGAAAGCCCCGGCCAGTTCCGGAGCACAAAGTACTGCGGTGCCAAAGGCGGTGTAGGCCTGAAGGGAGTCGGAGTCTCTGGCCATCTCCCACCCAAGCCTTCGCCAGAGCTCGCCTATCTTTCTCACCTCAACACCCCCGGGAGACCCGGTGAGCACTTCCAGGGCCTGCAGAGCCTTCTGCCTCGCCGACCGGTTTCTCTGGGCCTGGGCCGCCAGTACCGCCGCCTCGGAGAGTTCAAGTTGAAGGAAGGCATCGTACTCATCCATCAGCGCCATGGCGTCCTCGTAGAAAACCAGAGCCTGGGAGTACTGCCCCGAGGCCATCAGCGTACGGGCCTGCTGCAGGTAGTCCGCCCTTTCCGACTCCGCACCGGAATCGCATCCGAAGGCCAGAATTCCTGCAAGGACAACCGGGATTGAATGCCGCATCAGTCCGCCCGACTGGAATAGAACAGATAGATCAGCGCCGCCACAACTCCCGTTACAACAATGGGTTCTAGAACCTTGTTACCGGTGTTGCCGGGAAGTGTGTCGTTAACCCATTTCTCGGTGCGGTGTTCATAAACCGAGGACTGGTCCGGGGAAACGGTGTCTTCCACCAGGCCTTCGGATCTCCATGTATTCAGAACTGTTCCGGAGCCATCGGCAAGGGTGAAGGACAGGCTGCAAATCGCGGATCTTCTGAGTCGCCTGCTTCCAAGAAACCACGACCTCTCGAAGCCGCCATAGACCACGCCAAGCTGCATGGGACGGATGATAAGCCGGTTGCCCTCCCTTTCGGAGCGCTCACTGACAACATTGACTCCCCTGGAGGAGAGAAGGTCGGTAACGGATTGGGACACCAGCCACGCTCCGTCATGACCGCCTTCCACGGAGATGAAAAGGCTTTCTATCTCATAACCGGCAATCGAGTCGGCAACAGTGTATACCGCCTGATACACCGCTTCCTCGGTTATCTCCAGGTTGCCCCTTACCCCTGCAAGGGCTGTGAGAAGCAGCGTGACGATTATCATTCCGTCAACCTTTCATTCAGAGTGAGATGCACAGACCCGGCGGGTCAAATATAGGTTCATGGCAGTGGTTCGACTACCATTCCATCTATGGCGACATTTCTAAGAGCGCACCGGTAGATTCGGCCCGGAACGGCGGGGACGGTGAAATTCGACTGCAGATCTGCTTCAGGGGCATCGTAGCATGAATGGCCCATTGTTTCAGTATCCGCCATGACGGGGAACTCTGACAACTCGAGGCGCCGGCTCCATGAATGATAGATCGCCTCTCCCAGGGAAGATAACGCTGCAAGCCTTTCGCCGGCTTTGTATTCCGGAACCGTGTCTCCTGCGGTCTTCGCTCTTTCGAACTCAACGGTGCCCTCCTCGGGCCACCAGGGAAACGCTGCTATATGCCTTACCGAAGGCCACCTTGATATGAAGGACATGAGGCTGTGGAAATCCTCGTCGGTTTCACCGGGATAACCGGTAATAACCGTAAACCTTACCGCTACAGGTCTCGCAAGGTTTTCGAGTGATTCCATGATTCGGGAGATGTTGTCAGGGCCGTAACCCCTGCCCATTCTGTCAAGAATCCCCGGGGATGCGTGCTGTATCGGCAGGTCCACATAGGGAACAAGGTTGTGCCTGTCCCGGATCAAACCGGGAAGCCCGGGTGGGAAGTGCGCAGGATGTACATAGTACAGCCGGAACCAAACCTCCGGATGAAGCCCGGTAACCCTTTGAAGAATGTCGGTCAGATCCGGGTGCGCTCCGGTGTCCTGGGCCACCAGACCCACTTCCCGGGCACCCTGGCGGATAACCTGGTTCACGGACTCCATCACATCGTCCGTACTGCGGGGAACGAAGCCACCGCGTATCATGGGAATAGTGCAATAGTTGCACCGGTTGCCGCAACCTTCGGCAATCTTGACATACCTGTACACACCGGTTCCCAGGGGGCCCCCAACTTCACCGGAGCCTCCCAGCCACAGATCAAGTTTCCGCTCTTCTCCGGGGCCGATGATCAGATCGATTTCTTCCAGGCCTTCAGTACCGTCATCGGCGTATCTGCCCGGCAGGCACCCGGCGAGAACAACCCTTCTGTTCTCCCCGGCAGCCTTCCAGTTCAGCACTTCATTCAGTTTCTCCAAGCTTTCCTCAACCGCCGGCGCTATGAAGGCACAGGTGTTCAGTACCACCAGATCGGCGTTATCGGGGCTGTGGCATTTCCTGAGCCCCGCTTTAGTGCAGACACCACTGATAACCTCGGAATCCGCCTGGTTTTTGGGACAGCCCAGTGTGATGATGGAGAAGCTTTTCAATCAGCGTTCCTCTGAGAGGAGAGCGTAGCCCGAAGGCACCGTGAGCCGGAATCGGGAGTCGGGAACCGAACCCCGGGTTTCAAGGTTTGAAAGCTGCCACTCCGTCAGGTTTCCGTTGATGTCCGAAGTTGAGAAAAAGAAAGGCAGGGAATCCACCATTGAAAACTTGACGCAGAGAGAGTTGATTCCGCCTCCCATATCACCGGAAACCCTCACGGTAACCGTATCACCCCGGGCGCTTCCCTCGGTTGTCATGCCCTCCCGGTCCGAGTTCAGAAGCAGGTGAAGGAAACCCTCGGGACTGGAGCCGGTATACTGAACAACTTCTCTGTACCGGGGTTCTATGGTGAAAACCGAGCCGCCGTCGCAGCCCATCACCCTTCCCTCGGGATCACTGTATTCCAGCAGGAACAGATTCGGGTGTGCCAGACTCATGACTCCCCGGGTAACCTCGCTTTCCCTGGTCAGCGCCCAGGTTTCACTCTGTACGAAACTACCCTGAAGAAGCACCGTGTTTTCAAGTTTCACGGTAAGGGGATCAAGAATCCCCGCAGCGATAAGAACCATTAGAACCAAGTACTGCCTCCCTGCCCGGTTCTCAGTTGTCCAACCGGGCGTCTGTGCCAACAACGACCATGATGCCGCCGCTCCCGGGCGCAACAGCATCTATAAGGCCGCCGCCGCCCTGATGTTCCACAAGGGCCGGACGGAACAGCCATTCGCTGAGGGAATCAGCCAGCGCCCGGGCCTGCAACTCGTGTCCGTGTCTGTAGAGCACAACCGTCACTTCCGGCGCCTGGGAATCGTACACCAGGTTCACCGATGATCCCCGAAGGCTGAGTTTCTCTGAAATGTACTCCATGACGGTTCTGCCGTTGGATCGGCCGACGATGGTTACACTCAACCCTCTGAAAACTCCGTGGGCACCCGCGGGGTCACCCGGAACTTCTGTTTCCCTCAACTCGTTTTCGATTCTTCGCACCGCCAGTCTTGCGTCCTCGGCCAGGGTCGAACCTGGAAACCGGTAGATGACTCCGTTGAACTCCTCCCGGGACGCCGAGAGGCTGCCCCGCCAATACAGCTGGCTGGCTCTGGCGAACTGACTCTGGGCGGAGCCCGAAATGGCAAGGCCGTTTTCATCAAGCCCGTCGTTCTCCGTCCCGCACGACAGCAGGAGCAGAAGGCTCCATAAAACTGCGGTTCTCATCACTCTTCCTCCCGGTCATCAGGCAGATCGTCAAGGGTGGCAGCCTTCTGAAGCACCTCCCTGGCCTTGCTGCCGCAATAGGGTCCCACCACGCCCAACTGCTCCAGCATCTCAAGCAGCCTCGCAGCCCGGGTGTAGCCCACTTTCAGCCGCCTCTGAAGAAGCGAGGCAGAGCCTCTCTGATGCATCACGACAACCTTTCTCGCTTCCTCGAGAAGGGGGTCGTCAAGGGAAAGCTCACCCGTGATATCGCCGCCATCCTGTTCGTCGTCGGTGGGTTCATAGTCAAAGGGCATGTGGGGCTGCTTCTTCCAGTAATCCACCAGTTCCTTTATCTCACGGGTTGATATGAAAGAACCGTGAACCCGAAGCGGATCCGGGGCTCCGGCGGGCAAAAACAGCATGTCTCCCTGTCCCAGAAGTTTATCCGCGCCGTTCATATCGAGGATCGTTCTGGAATCCGTTTTCGATTTTACATTGAATGCGATTCTTGAAGGGAAGTTCGCCTTGATCATTCCGGTAATCACATCCACCGAAGGCCTCTGGGTGGCGACTACCAGGTGGATCCCCACAGCCCTCGCCTTCTGGGCGAGCCTGGCGATGGGCTGTTCGATATCATTGCCCAGAACCATCCGCAGGTCTGCCAGCTCGTCGATCACCGCCACTATCGCCGGCATGATGTCCGGGGTTTCGTCGGCGTCGGCGGGGGAGGCGTTTCTTACAACACCGTTGAACTCCTCGATGGAGCGAACTCCCTGCCGGGTCAGCAGGGCGTAGCGATCCTCCATCTCCCTCACCAGCCTGTCAAGAAGGGCTTTGGCCCTTTGAGGGTTCAGAACCACCGGCGCCCAAAGGTGGGGTATTCCCTCGTAAATCGAGAGTTCAAGCATCTTTGGATCAACGAGAACCAGCCTGACCTGGATTGGGGTTCGGGTCATGAGAATCGAGGAAAGGATTGTGTGAATGCATATGCTCTTTCCGCTGCCGGTGGCGCCGGCGATGAGAAGATGCGGCATGCCGGTGATGTCTACCACCGTGGGTCTTCCTTCGGCGTTCTTTCCCAGGGCTACGGGAATCCTCTCGCCGGCAACCGAACCGAGAACCTCGCCGAGGTATACCTTTTCAGGGTTCTTGTTGGGTACCTCGATTCCAACGGTACCCTTTCCGGGAATCGGTGCCAGAATACGTATACCCTTGGCTTCCAATGCCATGGCAAGATCATCGGCCATGTTTACGATCCGGTTGACCTTGACCCCCGGGCCGGGTGTGAGTTCATACCTTGTAAGAACGGGTCCGGCACACACGGTGTTTTCCAGAACACACTCAATCCCGAAATCTCCGAGCTTCTCGACAATGGTTCTTCCACGGTCCTGAATCTCCCTTTGGGACTGCCTGGTTCTCTCGCCCGGCGCAGGCTTCCTGAGACAGTCCATATCCGGCAGAGTGTACGGGGTTTCATCCCTTTCCTCCCTTGCCGCTGAACGCGGGATTGAGCCTGAGGGTTTCCCGGACGGTTCCCCGCCCGAGGCGGACCGCTCATCCTCTTCCTTGCGGGGGGCATCGTGATACACCACGTTTACCTGGGGAGTCTCGTCCGCAACCGGAGGGTGCACCCATGGATTGACAGCGGGAGCGCCGGATGTAGAGGAAGAGGTTCCAGTCACAGGAAAAGCGATGCTTTTCCGGGGAGCTATCCGGGGTTTCAGCCTGCGGAACAGGTTCTCCAGGTCACCGCCGATGTCCCAACCGGTGCAAATGGTGATTGAGGCGGTAAACAGGAGAAACAGGGCTATCCAGGTCAGAACACCGCCGATCAGCCCTTCGAGTATCACCACCAGTCGCAGCAGCAGCAAGCCCCCGGGAACCGTTGCGGCGCCGGGGAACAACCGGGCCAGAATGGCTGTCAGTGCAGCGGAGAGAAAGAACGCGGTTATGATAACCGAAAAGGCTTTTCCGAAAGCGGCGTGGGCGAATCCCATGCCCATGGCAAGGGCTCCCATCAGGAAAACCAGCACGGGAATCGAAAAACCCATGATGCCCAGAGTACTCCATAGCCAAACCCCAACTTCTGTAAGGATGCCGGCGGGAGGCGCAGTCATGGACACCAGCAGCACCAGGGCGAGGAACATGAACAGAAAGAACACAACCTTTCGAATCGGATGCGGTGAACGAGACGCCTTTCTCTTCGGGGCTTTTCCCGTCATATCCGCCTCACCGATCCCTTGCCGTCCCCGGCTGGAAAGGAGTGGTCCGGTTTAAGTTTGCCATCCACCCAGTACGCATAGCTGATAACCTGGCCGGCATGAAGCGATATCTCCGCGACCCAGCTGCCGTCCGGCAGCTTCTGCATGGGGTTTCTGGCGGGATCCCAACCGTTCCATTCCCCGACCACGGAAACCATAGCGGCTTCCGAACAGCCGAGGCAAAGAAAATCAACCCGTGTCTTCTCGGAAAGCCCCTGGTGAACAGCGCTCTTCAAACCATCGTATGGCCTGAACACAGGCTTCATCCTGGGAGGAATCTCCATTACGCCTCCCCTGCCAGGGTTCCTGGCCCGGCGCATCTTACCCTTCTTCGTGGAAAAGCAGCCGAAACCCCTGAGGAATACGCTTTCACCGGCACTCAACCTTTCCGTTATGATCTCAAGAAGAACAACGGTGAGGGATTGAACTTCTCGCACGGTGAGCCCGGTTCTTCTAGCGGCCTCCCTTGCCAACTCTTCGCGGGTCACTTGATAACCCCCTGACGGATTGGGTATCTTCTCATTGCATGATGTTTTGAATATACTCTCCAACTGCTGGTACCGCTAATCACAACCGGGGTGTTCGACGCATGACAAAAAAGCGAATATGGGTGATCGGGGGGGCCCCTTTCTCGGGCAAAAGCACTGTTGGAAAGATCCTGGCGAAAGCCCTCGAGTGCCCCTTCGAAGACCTTGATGAACAGGTGGAGCGGGAAGCCGGAATTCCGATCCCCTGTCTGTTCAGCATCCATGGAGAAAGGCATTTCCGCCGAATCGAATCCCTTTGTCTGAAGAGAATACTCGGTGGCCAGGGTCCACTGGTTCTTGCCCTGGGAGGGGGCAGTCTTCTGAAGCGGGCCAACCTGAAGGCAGTATTGGAGAACGGTGTTCTCTTCACACTGACCGCTGATGACTGCGAACTCGTCTCAAGATTCGCCCCCGGCCGCCCACTGACCGGGAACACCGATGAACTCCGAAACCTGCTGAGCAGAAGAAGAAGCCATTACCTCGGGCTTCCGGGTGCCGTCGACACCCGGGGGCGCAGCCCGCTGGAAACAGCCCGGATCATCACGGAGTTGATTGAAACTCTGATGTCTCCCTGAGCCCGGCTCTGGCAATGGTTTCCCTGGCGTGGGAAAGCCCCACGAAAAACCTGTTGGTATAAAGGGTGTAATCATCCCTCAGCCGGGTGGGGGTCATGTTGACGGTGATCACATTGGCCCCAGCCTGGAAACAACGCAGTTGCCCATCGGGCAACAGTTTCTGAAAAGTGCTTGTGGCGGGTATGAGGGTTCTTTTCAAAAACAGCCTCATGGCCGCTACAAACCTCAGACCAAGCTCAGGGTCTCCCGGGGGGTGCTTTTCCAGGGGGGTTGACTCCGCGGGCATGAATATCGATACGCTGGACATGTCCACATCCAGTCGCTTCATTAGAAGAAGGTCTCCCACCAGGCTCTCCATGGTCTGTCCGGGAAGCCCGAGCAGGGTTCCACTGCCGACGCTGTATCCGTGTTCTTTCAGAACCCGGATCATTTCGATCCTGTCCGCAAGGAAGAACCCCGGCTTCATCCTGGAGAACAGCTCAGGGTCTGATGTTTCGTGCTTGAGTATGAATTTGCCCGCACCGGCGTTCCGCCAGGAGTCCAGATCCTTCACATCGTGCACACCAACGCAGAGAATAACCTCCATCCCCAGTGAGGATATCCGCCGGATTACATCGGTGAGCCACCCCGCTTCGTAGACCTCGCTTTCCGCCGCCTGAAGAAAGAATGCCCTGATTCCGTTCTTGTAAGCGCTTTCCGCGGCGCCTGCGATCTCGTCCGCGTCGAGCTCGAATCCCTTCGCGCCCTGGTTGCCCAGCCGCATACCGCAGTACAGGCAACTGCACCGGCACCGGTTTGCGAACTCAATGACCGCCCTTACCCGGGCGCCGTTGCCGCAGTACTCATTCCTTGTTTCAACCGCTTTGCCGCAGATCACCTCGTACTCCCCCGGATCCGATTCCAGAAGAGCCCTCAGGTCGGCAGGAGCAAAGCCTCTCTCCAGCCGGTCTTCAAGCCATTTTTCAGTTATGGCCAAAAAGCAACCTCCTCACCCTCTCAAGAGCCAATCCGATCACCTGTTCAGGCACCGTGCAACCGGTCCAGAAGCGGAACGATCCCGCACCCTGTCTCACCAGCATTTCTTCTCCGGTTCTGACCAGAATACCGGTCCGCCGGAGGTTGTTCCTCCATATCCAGCCCGGATTGTAGTTAAGGTCATAAAATACCCAACCCTCCGGAGGGTTCCAGGGGAATGGATCATCATCGCCCCACCCAAGGGGAGTAGCGTTCACAACTGTTCCACAGGCGCCGGAGAAATGCCGGCAAAGGTCAGAAAGCGGCAACTCGCTGGGAAGCCCTGGATTGCGCCGGAACATAAGGTGCTTTCTTCCGTCAAGGGCGGCTGCCACCGCCATGGAAGCCCCTCCCCCCCCGACCACAAGAAACGGCTCGGGCAGGCCGCAGGCTGTTTCGGAGAAAGCGGCGGTATCTGTGTTGTGCCCGATGAGCAGGCCTTCGTTCTCCATTCGGAGCGCGTTCACCGCTTTGGTCTTCAAAGCCTCAGGGGTGAGCGCGTCGCAGAGCTGAAATATTCTTTTCTTATGGGGCATTGTTACATTCAGCCCCTGGAAGCCGCCTTCACGAAGCTTCCGCAGAACCGGGGCCAGCCCGTCGGACTCGGTGGGCAGCAGCTGATAGGTACCCTGGATCCCTGTTTCGCGGAAAAACACTTCGTGTATCTCCGGAGAAAGAGAATGGGATACCGGCATACCCACAAGCCCCAATCTCATTGGCGCCTCCGTCTCCGCAGTTCGGAAAACAACCTGAATACAGCACCGGACAACCCCCGGGGGGCGTGGAAAACCGGCTGCATCAGATCTGTTTCCGGGGGCAGATCCTTCGCCATCGGACTTCCGGGGTAGACTCGAATTGTTCCTATGTTCACGAAGGTGCGGCTCCAGCCCAGGCAGAGCCGTGCCCTGAGCATGAACATGAACTTAAGCAGCAGCCCGCCGAACCCTTCTCCGGGATTGCCGTTGAAAAAGTTGACACCAACGGTGAACCCCACTCTTCGGGCATCCCTCACAACGGAGTAGAGGCTTCTGTTTCGGCGGGGTTTTCCCAGAAGCCTCAGTCCTTTCGCGGTAACAGCGTCCGGGGAGAAGTCCACCCAGCGGCAGCCACTTTCCCAGAGCCGTTCCATGAACCCGGGTGATGCGGTTTCCGAAAGCCACGCTCCCCACTGAAGGCCGCATCCGGAATCACCGATGGCTTTCACCAGTTCTTCCGCGTAGTCAACGGGATGGTCGAACACCGAGTCGACAAACATGAATGAAGAAGCCCCAAGGTTTTCCAGTTGTCGTATGTCCCGGATCACCGATTCCACAGGCCGGTTTCTGAATGTTCTGCCTCCGATCTCGCCGTAGGTGCAGTAACGGCAGCCAAAGGGACATCCTCTTCGGCTTTGCACGCCAATGGCCCCCCTTTCGGCGTAGGAACCGACAGGAAACAGTGTGTAGTCAGGGTTGAGCAGGGACTCCGGTGACAGCCTGGCCGCGTGGACAAGCCTCTGCTCCGGGCGGCGATTCATTTCCAGCGCGGAAACAAGGTCCGAAAGTGCCGTTTCTCCGTCTCCCGCAACTCCGTAGTCGACTCGGGGCCACCTCGAGAGAATCTCTTTGGCGTAAATGGAGAACCCGGGGCCGCCCACCGCCACAACCCCCTTGTAGGTTTCAAGCTCACTGATGATTTCGTCAAAGGCGTCGAGATAGGACCAGGTGACCGGCCAGCTGCTGTCATCGATATTCCTGAGAGAAACCGCAACCAGAGCGGGGCTGCATTCAGAAACCGCGCTGCGAAGATCCTCACCGCAATCCCCGGAGAGACTCAGGTCAAGCCCGCAGACCCGATGTCCCAGGGCTTTGAGATTCGAAGAAAGAAAAGCGAGGCCAAGGGGATAAATGGGGGCTTCGGGTCTGCCGGTTGGAGACTGTATGAGAAGCACATTCATTCTGACGCCCTTTCCGGGGGATTGGATCGGAACCGATAAAAAACTATAATGAAAAGCATGGTAAGCAGCCTCGTTTCACTTATGGCAGTGGCGGCCTCCCTGGCAGGAGGAAGGCACGCATCTCTTGACAGCCTGGCTTCCAACCTTCTTGAAATGGATCACATTCCATCGGGAGCAGCCCTTCTTCACCAGGCATCCGCCAGCGGCTGGGTTTGGCCGCTGCAAAGTGTATCCATACATGGTTCTTTTCCCGGTTTTCCTCCGGACTCCATGGCCTGGGGGCTTTCCGAATCATCGCTGGGAGTATGCGTGGTAACCGCCGCGCCTCCCACCATCATCTTCGACCCTCCCCTGCCTCATAGAATCACTCCCGGAGATTCCATCTCGCTTGTTCCCGACAACGGTCCCTACGGCCTCAGGGGTGCGGCAACAACCCCCTCTCTGGAAGTGATACTCCTCGAGCCGGGAATCATGGTTCTTGACCAGGTGGGAACCTGGTGGCTTGAGCTTATGGCAGACACCGAATACGGCCCCCAAGTCATTGTGCTTGTGCCGGTCATCGCCGGCGCGCCGGGAGGATGGCCGGGAAACCGCTGGCAGAGGGGGGAGATTCTTCAAGGCGTGAACGCTCTGCGAAGAAAGTTCTCCCTTCCCCCGCTGGAATCAAGCCGCTTTCTAAACTTGCTGGCGGGAATAAGGGCACGCCAGGCCAGAAACTGGGGAGGGGCTTTCCACAGCTTTCCCGGCAGCCCTGACACCAGAGAGGCAATGCCCGAGGCGTATGGAGCATGGGCGGAAAACATAGCAGCCGCTTCTGACCTGGGTGAGGCGGCGGAAATGATACTTTTAAGCCCCTTTCACTTCGCAACATTCATGGACGCCAGGTACGGATTCATGGGCCTCGGATCGGTTACTTCGAGAAAAGGCGTTACTCTGGTGCTACTTCTCACCGAAGCCAACCCGGAGGAATCACGGTGATCCGCTTTTCGGGATTTGCCCGGGCTGCTGCGGCAGCTGTGGGCATTCTTTCCATTATCGCTGCCGTGTACCGGGCATCGAACCCGGCGGTCATTCTCATTCTCGCGGTAACAGCTCTTTTGAGCTCCGGACTTCGTATTGTATACTACAAGCGAGAATATGAAACAGTACATACAATGTTTATTTTCCTTTCATACTGGTATGGTGGTGTAGCTTCCGGCCTTTTGATGGTTCCGGTGCTGGCTTCCGGTTCGGTTCTCGGAGCCGGGGGAAGGGTAAAGACCGGAATTTTTCACCTGATAACCGCTGTGCAGGCCATGCTTGTGCTTCCCTTCGCAATGCTGTTTCCCCCGGGTCAGCATGCGTATCCTTCGTCATGGTACCTGCTCCTGGTCCCGCTGATGTACCTGACCCGAAGGGTTTCCGCAAGAGCTTCGTCGCCGGAAAACTGGGAGGGTGTTGCCTTCCTCGGATTTCTCATCAATGTGCCGGCGGTTCTTCTGGTTATTCACGCAACCGATCGCTTCGGACCCCAGGCAACGGCCATGCTCTGCCTTCTGTGCATTCTGTATCTGGCGCTTCTACGCCGGGAAACCCTTGAGATGGCCAGGCGGAGCGAAAGGCTCGACCGTCTTATCGAACACAACAAGACTACCCGTCAGCTTCTGTCCTCCGGCACTCTGACGGGTTTCGTGGAGACTCTGGAAAACTCTCTGGGGGCGGGTCTCGCCCTCACGGAGAAAAATCCCGACGGATGGACGGTATGGACCTCCCGTGGATTTGAAAAGGTTGCGGAACCACCGGCTCCGCGGGAAAACCACGTTCAATTCCTGTCAGCAGGGAAACCGGGTCTGATCATTACTGCCTCGGACGGGGCCGCTGAATCCCTCTCAGCCCTGCATGATCACCAGCGGAGGGATTTCATTGAGCAGCTGTTCCGAACCTGGCAGGTGGTTTCCGCCAGAATCCATCAGGAGGATGCCCTTTTCAGCGTGGCTCTGCTTCTTGCTCGGATCTCGGACCTGAAGGACAGGTACACCAAACTTCACTCTCTCCGGGTCGCGGCGCTTTCCACCGCAATCGGAAAACTTCTCTCCCTTCCCGATATTGAACTGGTCATGCTGAGAACCGGAGCCCTGCTGCACGATATCGGAAAGGTAACACTCCCTGCGGAGATACTGGGAAAAAAGGGAATACTGACATCCATGGAGAGGGGCATCATCAAAGATCATCCCCGGGAGGGAGCAACCCTTGTGTCCGGGCTCAGCCGGTTTGACAAGGTGGCCGAAACCGTGCTTCACCACCACGAACGACTGGACGGAAGCGGGTACCCGTCGGGGCTGCGAGGGAGTTGCATTCCTCTCCACAGTAGAATCGTCGCGGTGGCCGACACCTTCGACGCCATTACCGCGGACAGACCCTACCATCCGGAGGGGCCCATGGAAAGCGCATTGAAAGAGGTTCAGGCTGGAAGGGGAACCCTGTACGACGCCCGGGTTGTGGATGCCCTTACGGAGCTTGTGGAAAGCGGTAAATGGTGACACGCCCCAAGGAACCTTTCTCCATTTTTCATGCTGCAGCCATCTGTGCCGTAGCCCTGGCGTTGTCAACTTTTTCGCCCGGGTTCCACACCATCGAGCACCTTCCTCTTTTATTGCTACTTTCCAGCGGAATACTGGTTTCCATGGTTTTCAACGGAACCTCCACCGGTGGCAACCCATTGAACATGTTTCCGTTCCTTATCGCTGTTTCAGCGGGAATCACCGGGTCTGTGGAGTCTTCACTGGTGTTCGCCATTACCTCGGGGGCGGGTTCCTTCTTTCTGGAATCCCGAATCGGCTCCGTGAACAGACAGGGCAGAAAAGGGGCGGTGGAGCTGTTCGCATCGGTCTTCTTTCTCTGCCGGGCGCTTTCGCTGATCAGCGGACTTCTCGGCGGAGTCCAAGACACCCGGGGACTGCCGGCAAAGGCAGGCATCATGATACTGCTCACATTGATTTCCACAATGGCGATGAAGATTCTCCCCGCGCCGGAGGAACTCCGAACCAGGGGAATGGTGCCCATGCTCTTCAACCTGATTCCGATTCCCATGGCGGTGCCGGTGCTTGAGGCGGGAACAGAGCCGAGAAGTGTTCTGATTCCTGTTGCCGGAGCGGTTTTCTGGGTGGTTGCTGTGCAGGTTGGAGCCTTCATTCTGACGGTGAGAAGAAGGGATCTGGAGAAAAGCCTTCACATGGAGAGGTCCCTGGCCGAACTCACTTCCAACCTTTCCTCAGCGGAAACCAGGGCAACAGCGCTCAGAATGATGCTGGTCAGTCTCCACAGGGGCAGCGGCGCCTCCAGGGTCGAAGTCACCCACGGAAACCTTTCCATGTCTCTTCCCGTGCATGCCGCCCCCTCGAACTGCACCGTAAAAAGAACCCTGGAAGGGCTTTCGGTTTCACTGGACTTTCCTGTAATGCCCCTGGTCAGCCCGGAAAGGGTGGATGCCTTCCTGACAAGAACCGCCGTGATTCTTGAATGGATAAACGTTTCCGAGATCATCACCCGGGAAACCTGGGAAAGCATCGAGACCCTGGTTCTCTCCATGGAGAGAACCGACAGGAAAGCCGCGGGATTCAGCAAGCAGGTTGCGGAAACAGCTTCGGAACTCGCTCTAAGGGTCGGTTTCGACGACTGGTCCACCCATTGCCTCAGAATAGCGGCGCTTCTTCACGCCGGTTCGGAAGCGCTTATGGGAAGCATCGGAGATGAAAAGCCGATTCGAGACTATCTCAGCGAGTCCGAACATCTGAGCCTTCCACCGGTGACCACCGACGCCCTGAAGTTCCACGGAGAATGCTGGGACGGAACCGGCACCCTGGGGCTGTCGAAAGATGCAATCCCCCTGGGCGCCAGACTGCTTTCGGTATGCATAAGCTGGGAAAAGGCCTTCGCCGCCGGGGGCCTGAAAGAGGCTCAGCGGGCCATGACCATGGGCCGGGGGTCACTGCACGACCCCGCCCTGACCGAACTTCTTCTTGGGGTGAAGGGGCGGCCGGAAGCAAACTCTACGCTTCCGGTAAATCGCGTGCGGTGATGGATCACAGCCCGTGACCGGGTTTCAATCGAACAGTTCCCCCGGGGCATCCATCAACCAGGAGATGGGAGTCCATTTCCAGACCTGGGGAAATCCCGGCGGGTGCCAGGAAACCAGGCCGGGGTCCATTGCTATGCCCAGATCGTAACCCGTTAATCCGGATGTGAATCCGGAAAAACTGTTCACCGCCAGTCCGCCGTGAATTGAGATCCGGGTTCGGTCCGGGGGGTACATGCCTGTTCTGGCCCTGAAACGGCCATTGGGTGCGGCCAGGAATGCCCTGATCACGAAATGGGAACCTGTCTCAATGTTCCAGGGCCGGTTCCAGTCACTTCCGCCTGTGAACCGGGGGTCGGTTTCCACGATGATATCCCCATGGGCCACAAGCCCCAGGGGACCGCCGTGGCCAGCCATTCCGCCATCAATGGGGCCTCCGATCACAAGATTGCCTCTGGAGATGATTGTAAGTGGACTGGTCAGCGCGGCCCGCGATTTCAGGATAGTGCCGTCAAATCCTCCGGACACCGCGAGAACACTCACGCCGGCCAGGGAAAGGGTCTCGGGAGGGGTTGCGGAGGTTCTTCGGTATATGACCCTGTTGCCGTCGAGTATCATCCGGGCGGCGATGATGGAGACGGCGCCGCTGGTCAGCCTGGAAAACTCCGCCGCCACCTCATGCATGTCCACCGGCTCCTGGTTATTGGACCAGTAGGGTCTGCCCTGGTTATGCCTCGGCCAGGGCCTGACCCATGTTCTGCTGCCGGGAGGGTGGGGAACATCGGACAGACCCACGTCGGAGAAAACAAACCCCCCGGATGCGGTTGTGGATACCGCAGCGACCCAGGGATCGTTCGCGGAGTCGGGCGAAACGCTGTCGAAATGAATCATTCCGTTGGCGTGCACCGGACCGTCAACCACCCTCCCTTCGGTGAAGAACCCGGGGGGTATGTCTCCGTTGACCACCAGTGCGAAACCGGAAAGGTATCTTGGAACTGCCCGCACCACTACCCGATACTCCTGGGAGCGGAAACTCCCCAGGCTTCTGATTTCGGCGGCGCCGTTCCCGGTAACCGGGTTCGGGGTTGCCATGGGGTGAACAACAATCCTGGCGGTGGACCCTTCGGGCATGGTCATCCCTTCGGGAAACGGTTCGAAGGGCTGATGCGGCAACCGGTCAAGTCCGGTCAGGTAATGCATTGCCATGTTGACCCCGGACTCCGCGGCGTATGCGGCGGTCATCCTGTCCCTGTGGAAGACGGCGGTGCTGACATTGGATCGGAAGTACATGTAGGCCGCGAGCACAAGGATCATCAGCACCGCAGCCACGCCGACAACCATGGCCAGTATGGCTCCGCGCTCCGCGGTGCGGCTTCCAGTTTCCACCAATGCGTTCCCCCCCGGGATCACCGCCTGTTTATCATCATAGCGCCAAGCTCTAGGTTTGGTTCTTCAGCCCAGTACAGAACATGCCACCTCCCGTTATTGGGAAAGAAGGGAGGGTGCATTGTCATCATCCTGGGGTCGAACAGAACCTCGAACAGATGTCCGCTGTAGTCAAAACCACCGTACCACCGGGCGGAGGCGTCCTTCCGCTGGACCATGTAACCTCCCATTATGGTCAGCACCTTGTGAGGGCGGGGCAGATCGATGTACTCCCCCCCTATGTTTCCGTCCAGCGCCAGAAGCACCGCGTTCACCTCGACATTGTTGATGGTGCTCACGGTGAACTCGAAGGGCCAGCCAGTGTTGGCCGTTCTGCAGTCCGCAATGTCGATCTCCCCGTGAACCGTCATCAAGCCAAGCATGATGTCGTTGTCGGGATCGGTTGGGTCCACATTCTGGTACAGAATGTTGCCGCCGAATACTATGCTTCCGTAGGATCCGATCGTGAGCGGCACGCTAAGGCCGTCGTGTCTCATGTTGCCGTAGCTTTTAAGGTAGTACTTGTCCGTGGGGGCGTTTTCTATCCAGACCACATTGTTCGTCAGATCCCCCAGATAGTAGGTATCCGTGAGCGCACCGGAGTTCCTGCGGACGAAAAGTGTGTCGTGCCTCAGAATCATTCTCATTTCGTGCTGGATCTGGGGTCCGCCCAGAAAGAGGCCACCGCTTATGGCGGCGCTTCTGACAGAGGTCCAGTTCAGCTCTTCGCTGCCGAAGGGTATCGGGTCGGCGCCCAGTTCAAACCAGGGTTCACCCATTAGATGCCTGTTGATGGGCTGCATCGTCAGGTTCTTGTAGATGGGATATGGATCAGCAACTTCGTAATTGGTGTTCGTCCCGTAGTAGTAGAAATCCGATGTGAGGGTGAAGCTGTAGAAGTAGGGGTCGTTTTCAGAGCCCGGGCCGGCGCTGCCGAGGATTACAGGGCCGTTGGCGTAGAAGGGCCCGTCGAACTTCATTCCGTCACCGATGAACACATTAGTGCCTGGACGGTCATAGAAAACACTGAACCTGGCTATGTTCTCCGGCATGACAGCAACGGACATTGCGAAGGTCTTGAAGCCCCCCTCGGAGCTGATTCGTCCCAGACTGCGAACCTCATAGGCGTTGGCGGACAGAACTGAGACATTTTCATCGAAGGGATCCACCACAACCATAACCCTGCCCAGAGGGTCGGGAAGATCGTACCAGGTAAGGCCGTCACCCAGAAACCACTGGGGATCTTTCCCCTGGGGTATGTCAGCTCCGCCGAGGATCATGTGGACCGCAAGATTCGCGCCGGACTCGGCGGTCAGTTTCACCTGGATTCTGTCGCGGGTCCACGCCTGTGTTCTTCCGCTGGACCTCATATAGGTGTAGGCCGCACCGGTGAGAATGATAAGGATCAGAGAGGATATCACCACAAGCATCAGGGCTGAACCGGTGTTGGATTTCCGCATGTTTCCCACCTCACTTTCCTCCCTCGGTTCGTCCGAAGAACTGAATGTTGTCAAGATTCCAGCCCCCACCTTCAAGCCACAGACCCGAGGAGAGAACGAACCTGATGAAATAGTAGTCGTATGATGAGTTGTCGTTGAAGACGCTGGTGAGATTCAGTGTCTCGTACTGCCACATCGGGTGGCGTACACCGTTGTACTCCCGTACATTTATCCAGGACAGTTCTTCGGGATTCCTTTCCGGATCGTGGTCGAACGCCATCTGGACATAGGCAACATCGTTGCTGGCAAGCCTGAGGCACCTGAAGAACCTCACTTTGACGGTGTCATATGCCGCGGCCTCCACCATGGGATACCCGCTGGATGCCAGCCAGGACCAGGCCTGGGGAGAATACTCACCATCAACGGTCAGGTCGGTTCCCGCGATGTTGTTTCCGTTTTCCGGCAGAAGGGGGGGGTCAATGTCCGGGAAGAAGAGGGGTTGGCCGATTTCCCAGTCGTTGTTCTGACCCCCGCTTGTCCAACTGACACCCGAGCCTATTCCAAGCTCCGTCGCGGTGTAAATCGCTTCAAAATCACCGAAGACATGGATGAAACTCAGAGGCACCACCGAACTGGTATTGCCGCCCTCCTCATCGACGATTACCGGAGTGCCGCCGACGGTGAACCGGGTTACGGGCCTTGTGGACTGCATGAACAGCTGGCTGGGATCAGTGTCGTCCCTCTGGGCCGCCCTGCACACATTTTCCCTTTCTTCATGAAGGAAGCTGCCGGAGCCGATGGCAGTGTTCTCCGACTCGATCTTGACAATCAGATTGGATCCGGATGGGAGGAAATAGCTGTCATCAAGGGGTATGCTCTGCCATTCCTGGGAACCTGAAAGAGTGAGAGGGCCGCTGTAGGCGTGGAAAAGCTCTGCCTTGTTCCATTCCCCCCCCCCTGTGAAGCTGGTCAGTTCCGTCGATCCCATGTAGACATCCACATGATCGAAGATCATATCACTGCACCAGTCGGTGCGAAAGTCGATGGATGATATCTCGTGACCTTCGATGTAGCATGTGGCAAGGAAATCATCGAGATACCAGCCCTCTCGGACTACGGATTGGTCGGAGAAGAAAACAAACCTGAATCTGACGCTGTTCCCGATGTAGGGAGTGAGGTCGATTTCTTCCATTCCCCATCCCCGCAGCCCGCTGAACACATGGCGTCCGCCTATGAAGTGGCTGTAACTCAGGCCGCTTTCAAGGCCGAGATCCACCCACACTCCACCGCCGATGGATACCTGCACATAGCCGAAGTCGTAGTTGTCTTCAAAATCGAAGGCGGAACGGAAGGAAAGAACCGGATCCTCGGCGTTCAAAGGTACCAGGAACTCAGGGGTTTCAAGGTAGCAGTGTGCCCCGTTGCTGTAGGAGTTGTATGGATCGTGGGCGTGAAGGGCCCACATGTAATCGAAGGGGTCTGTTGGGTTCTGCCTCACGCTCCAGTCGTCAACCATGCCCCCGATGGGTTCATGGACCCAGCCAGCCACCCCAAGCCTGTTCAGCGCAATCCCAACTTCGAAATCGTCCCAGCTGATGCCGTAGGTATCCCACGGGCCGGTGCCGGACTGGCTCAGCAGGATCTCGAAGGCATCGTCGAATGTCAATCCATGAGCCAGAGCCGCGGCGTTAAGGTCTATGTGAAGTGTGTTCCAGCCGGGAAGGGATGGGGGGGTGCCTATCTTGAAGTAGGTGGTATCCGGTGAGATGGCCGTGACATGGATGTTGTCGAGGCTTATACCCCGGTTGCCAGTGAAGGAACTGGCAGGTCTGTTGTCGTACTGGGCGAAGACAAGGTACAGGGGGTCAGGCGGTACACCGGATATGACGAATGCTTCCGACCGCTGATGCCACAGGCTGTTGTTGTAACCGGCGGGGTTCAGATTCGTGACGAGGTTGACTGACCCGGTGATGTTGCCGTGGCTGTTCCACCCCAGGTAATCACCTGTGCCGGTCCCCGCGTTGTAGGCGTGATTCTGGTCGTTGTGATCGTGGAACCTGTAATCCACAACGAACTGGCAGTTCTCCGGAAGGCTCGCGGTTGGCACCTGAAGCATGATTCTGGTTTGGGCGAGGCTGTTGATGCGGCTGTCCATGGTTACGAAGTTGCCGTCGCCCTGCCAGCCCGAGGGGTTGTGTATCCTGATTCTGCCGTTGGCGTCCACCCACTCCGAGTAACCGGAGTAGGGCGCGCTGTTGAAGTTCTGCGTGTATAGAGAGTGAATGTTATCTTCAAGGTCAACCAGGAAAACACCGTCGTTCACTCCGATGAACTCGTTCTGTCCATTCAGAGCCGACACCCTCAGGTACAGGTCATCGTTCAGAATGCTGTAGGCGCCCAGTGGAAGCGAAACATGAGCGATGTTCCTGGTTTCTCCGCCAAAGAGGGGCCTGTGCATTCGAAGCGTTTCATCCGCCAGAAGCACTTCACCCTGTCCGAGGGAGACAAGGGTCCAGGAGAGCCCCTTCCCGCCCCCGGAAAAATCGTCATGAAACAGCGGCAGAGAGTCGTTGCGGAGTTCCGGGTTGTTCAGGTCGTCGGCCCAGAGCACAACCTGCGTGGCTGAGCTGCTGGTTCCCTCAAAGTCCTCCATCGCTGTAATGGGATCGCCCGGGTCGCCACCGGAACCGCCACCCAGCGTCCAGCTGATGACATTATGGAAGAAATCAAGACCATCCTGGGTGTACTTTGTGGCTGCGGGAACTCCGTAAAACACCCTCCTGGTGTGAAGTTCCTGGTCTCTCGCCGCAACAAGAGCCGGAACTGTGCCGAAGTCGTAGATGGTGGTTATCATTTCGGTTTCCGCACCCACATCCGTGAGGTAGTTGAACCTGTGCAGATCATCGTCGTTGTAAACCTGAAAAACGGACTCGGTGGGGTCGAAACCCGGTATGGATTTGGGGGTGGTATGAATACCGTGATCCAGAACGACTTTCTCCGCCCGGTGAAAGCCGACGGTGCCGGGGGAGGATACCCCCATCCCGTAAAGGTAAGCCGCGTCGTCGGGGTCGAGGCAGATGACCGGGCAAGGAATTGCCTGAAGTGGAGTGGGGTTGAATGAATGGTAATCCGGACCGTCGATGTCTCTCAGTATGACCAGGCTGATGTCGTTATCAATGTAGTCATAGTCATGCAGTTCCTCGTCGGAGAGTGAAACAACAGTCAGCCCCCAGTATATAAGGGTGTGGATCATGTTGTACTGATCGGCTGTGGGTTGGTAGTTGCCCGGGGATCCGTCAACATTCATCACGACTATTCCCGAAAGCGGTGGATTGGGGATGAACGATGGATCGATGTTCCGGTTCACCCCAAGGTTCCTCGGGCTTATGGTGGTGCGCATGGTTGTGCTGTAGACATTCCCCATGTAGCTGTCCTGCAATACCAGGGTAACCCTGATGTGCCTCACCGCGTCCCGGTCAGCCAGACTGAGCGGCTGTTCCAGAATGTTGCCGCCCTGGTCGATGTATACAAACTGGATGCTGGAAACGTTGTAACCGACCCTGCGCTGCATCGAGCCTTTGTCGGTTATCAGAACAGTGTTCTCAGGCCCCAGGAAGATGCTTCTGTACTTGGTGTCGTCCAGTTGGCCAAAGGGGGCGTGAAAATCGGCGTAGAAGGTGAACTGATGGGGTTCAGTTTCGTGGATGGGATGCCATTGATCAGCGGGAATGCCTCCGTAGGGAAGGTAGCCGGCCCATATCACCTCATCCGTGATCTGTTCCAGAGCCAGGCGCCCAGCGGTGGCGAGTTCGTTCTGCCTCCTGCTGAAGTGGAACTGCTGCATGCCTTTGGTAAAGAATAGGAAAACCGCGGCGAATATGACCCCGAGAACTCCCACCACTATCATGAGTTCAACCAGGGACATTCCCCTGCGGCGGCCGCCCTTGTTCATTGCGTTTATCATTCTGTCGTCCCCCTCAAAACAGGATGCTGAGGCTTGTGGAGTCGGCCCCTTCGGGTCCGCTCCAGGTTACACGACACTTGACGAGCTTCGCGGCAGGATATTCACTGTAGGGTGTGGAGACAAATATCTGCCTTTGAAAACCCCCGGGGAGGTTTTCGACGGGGCCCGGGCCGTCGGGCAGAACAGCCACGTCAACCGTGCGCATTTCCTCGAGCCGTTCCCGGCAGAACTGAAGGCCCCTGGTGAGCTGGTCCATCTGCTGTGAACCCCGCACCATGTGCATGAAGAACACAGCTATTCCGGCGACAACGATCGCCATTATCAGTGAGGCGATCACCACCTCGACCAAAGTGAAACCGCCGTTTCCCCTGATTCTGCTCATCTTGATTCCTCCCGGTTGCTGATAATGAACTGCCTGTATAGTTCAACTGATACTGAATCTCCACTTGAAACCCTCACTGTCAGAAGTCTTGTCTCATCGCCGGACCAGGCGAGGGTTGTTCTTACCGAATAGCCCCGGCCCATCAGGGTGTCGGTTCTTACCGTGGAATACGGCTCGGGAACAGGGTCGAGAATTTCGACGGAGCCCACTTCCAGAACAGCCAGAGTGAGGGCGTCCTGTCTCAGTTCAAGGGTTCTGCTTCCCTTGAAGAAGAACCGGAGAGCCATGGCGAGAACCCCCAGCACCACCACCATGACCACCGTGGCCACAATCACCTCGACAATGGTGAAACCCCGGGAACTCACTGCTTCACCGGCCTTTCCCGTTCCGAGAAGACCCTGCGGCGGGGAAAGTCGTCGAAGATCAGAAGCCGGTGGGATGACCGGGTATTCAGGGCGTTGAGGCTGCTTTGCATATCGAAGTGCTGTGAAAAGCCGTCCCCGGCCAGGGGGTTGAAAACAGCCTCGATTCCTCCGGACAACGGGGCAAAAACATCCACATCGCCGCCGTCGGCGTCTCCCCATACGAAGTGATTCCCTTCGAGAATCTGTTGGCTGTAGCTTCCGCTAACTGAAGAGAGCATCACGCCGCCGGGAACAGTGCCGGCCACAACCGTTCCCCTTCCGAAAAAACGGCCGGTCCAGGGGATTGTCAGCGCTCCCACGGGTTCGTATGGGGAAAAGCCGTCGAGTGTCAGCCTTGTCCAGAGGGTCTGCCCGCCGGGCATGGACCATCTTGCTCCCAGACCGAGGCTTCCCTCGATCATGCCCCAGGCCAGAAGCGACGCCCCGGGAGACGGGCTTCCGGAAAGAAGCCCCCGGGAAGTGAGGGCGTAAAGGGTTCTGGGCCCGGCCCAGACCATGTCCAGCCTGCCGTCACGGTTCACATCTTCGAAGAAAACATCGGTCACCGGAGGCGCCAGAGTGAGTGAACCGGCGGCGGCGGCTCTTCCGAACACCTCACCGGAGGGAGTGATTGCCGGGCATGTTCCGGGAGGGGAGATAAGCTCCGTCGATAGCCCGGAACGCAGGTTCACTACGAAACCCCGATTGCCTCCGTTGCTCACCGCCAGAAGCTCAGACCCTTCGGCTCCACCGGATGTGATAACCGAACTTCGGCACAGGCCATCGATGACCGTGGTCAGGGAATGCTGTACACCGGATGGGGAAACAACGAAGATCTCCTGCCCGGCGCCGTTGTCAAGCGCCAGCAGAACCGCATCCCCTCCCTGCCACCGGATGGGCGAGGCCAGAGTGAGCAGGGGCGTCCGGCCCAGCCTGTATGAGCCAAGCCTCTCAGTGGTGCTTCCGGAGAAAACGCCAACCGTTACCCCGTTTTCGGGGGTGACCGCAAAGAGAAAGCGGCCGGAGGGAACCACCAGGGGTGTGGCATCGCCTCCGGTGGTGAACCCCCCCCGCCGAAGGTCGGTCCGTTCCAGTACTCCGGCAGTAAGCGTGGTGACAACGCCGCCAAGATTGAAGCGGTGCGCGGTACCAGGTTCGGGAGGGCCGCCGGTTTCCACGATGCGGATCATGGCATCAAGGGCGCTGGCCTCGGAAAGCCTGATTTGAGCTTCGCTCTCCCGTTGAAGCTGACCGGTGATCATTCTGTCCATAAGGGCGAAAAGAACGCCCACGGCCAGCATGACAACCAGAGCCGCAGCCACGGCGATGAGTATTGCAGCTCCCCGATTGCCCGGTGCCGAACCGTTCATATGGCAAGTTCCTTCCCTGTTTTTCTTTCAACTCAGGATTAGAAGCAAGTACTGTGCCAAAACACAATACCATAATATACTCGTATTTCATTGATATATGGTGGCATTTTCGGCGGGAGTGTGAACTTCACTTCCGGGAGTGTGAGCGATGGTTCACACTCCGGAGAAGATTTCTCCGGGTCTTCGAACCGCCAGACCCCGAATCTCCAACTCGAGAAGCCTTTCCCTGACCTCCCCCTGGGGCAAGCCCAGAAGGGCTGAAATCTCCCCGGGAGTGGATCCCTGCTTTCTTATCACGACAAGCACGGGATCATCGCACTCGGGTTCAGGGTGCGCGTCTTGGGAAACACCGATGGCCCTGAGGATGTCCGCGGTTTCCAGCACTATGCCCGCGCCGTCCTGAATCAGCCTGTTGCTGCCTATCGCCGAGGATCGGGATATCTCTCCGGGAACAGCGAGGACTTCCCTTCCCTGATCAAGAGCGGTTCCGACGGTGATCATCGTTCCGCTCTTCTCTCCCGCCTCCACCACCACCACCGCCGCGGCCAGACCGCTGATGATCCGGTTTCTCTCGGGGAAGGTGTGCCTCGCCGGCGGTGCTCCGGGAGGATACTCGCTGACAAGACATCCCTTCCGCAGAATGTCCGTTGAAAGCCGCCGGTGCTCCGGGGGGTAGATGATGTCCAGGCCGTTTCCCAGAACCGCTACGGTAACACCCCCGGCATCAATGGCCCCCTGGTGAGCTTCTGCGTCGATGCCCCTGGCCAGTCCGCCAACAACCGCCACACCCGACATCGCCAGTTCCCGGGCAATGGTCCGTGCTGTGCGCCGGCCGTAGAGGGAACATCTTCTCGAGCCAATCACCGCCACCGAAGGAGGAAGGTCGAAGGGATGCACGGCACCCCTGTGGAAAAGAACCGCCGGGGGGTCGGGTATGGAAAGAAGTGCTTCAGGGTACCCCGGACCTCCGAACCAGCAGGCGGTTATGGACAGTTTCATACAGCTTTCCAGGGCGGTTTCCACCTCCGCATCCGGAGGGCGCGCCCCAAGTCTGGCTGTTTCGACTGGCCCCCTGAGCGCGAGAAGCCTTCTCAACTCCCGTCTGCCGGGTGACGCCGGGAGAACAAGGGAAAGAAGGGCCCTCAGCTCCTGAGTTCCCGCACCATCTTCGCCAGTGTGCGCAGAAATGTTCTCACCCCCGACCCGGTGGCGGAACTGAGGGCCATCGCCCCTTCGGGAAGGGTCTTCATCATGGCTTCCAGCACGCTTTTGTCCAACATGTCCGTTTTGGAGAGAACCACCAAACTCTGAGTTTTCTCGAAACCTCCATACTCTGCGAGTTCCGACTTCAGTGCTTCAAGCTGTTCCGCCGGAGAGATCTCGAGGTCAGGGGAAACAACGAAGACCAGCAGCCTGTTTCTCTCCGCATGACGCAGAAACCGAAAGCCGAGGCCGATGCCCCTCGCCGCGCCGGAAATGAGGCCTGGGAGGTCCGCTATCACGAAGCTCTCACCGGTACCTGTTTTCACCACACCAAGGGCAGGGTGAAGGGTTGTGAAAGGGTAATCCCCGACCTTGGGCCTGGCTGCGCTCACCGTTCTGACAAGGGTTGACTTGCCGGCGTTGGGAAAGCCCACAAGCCCCGCGTCCGCCATCAGCTTCAGCTCGAGCTTGATCTGCAGTTCCTCGCCGGGAAAGCCCGGAGTACTCTGTCTGGGCGTACGGTTGCGTGGCGTGGCGAAAGTTGCGTTGCCCCGGCCGTGGGCTCCGCCCCGGGCCACAAGAATCTCTTCCCCGTTTTCCGTGAGGTCGGCGAGAAGATCACCGGTCTGATTGTTGTAGATCTGGGTTCCCGGAGGAACCTTCAGAACAAGGTTGGCGCCGCCGGCGCCGGTTCGGTTCGATGCCTCTCCCGGCGCTCCGTTCCCCGCCTTGAAAATCGAGCCTCCGGCGAAGTCCGCCAGTGTGGAGAGCTTGTCATCCACCAGAAAATACACACTTCCGCCGTCACCGCCGTCACCTCCGGAGGGACCCCCCTTGGGTACGCAAGCCTCACGGCGAAAAGCGACAATGCCTCTTCCACCCTTGCCCGCCCGGACAAGGATGATCACCCGGTCTATGAATCTGCCGTCCAAAACGGCACCCCCTTGACGGGGCTACTCGGAATAGCGCCGAACCCTGTCGATCTTCTCTTCGCAGAGGCTGATGGCATTCCTGGCGGCGGAAACCATGTTCTGCGCCTGGCTCGCCCGGTAGCCGGTTACCTGGTTGAGAAACCCGATGGCGGTGTTGAGCTCGTTGACCGCGGACTCCCAGGTCGGAAGATTGGCCGGCACGAGTTCACTGACCTGGGCCTTCGCCACGCCACTCTGGTAGTAGAAGGCGCCAACCATGTAGTTGGCGGTCGGGTCTCCGGGATAAGCGCTCTGAAGCCTGTTGAACACCGTCTGCATCGACGATCTCTGGCCACTGTCGCGATAGACGGTTGCCAGCACCAGATAGGCCTGGCGGCTTCCCGAGGTTCTGATGATCTCTTCCAGCCTGTTCACCGCCGCGGTGGTTCTTCCGGCCCTCGCTTCAAGCTGGGCAACGTAGAGCGCTGTCTGCTCGTCATACCTGCGGCTCAGAACGATGGCCACATTGTCCGCTGCGGCTCCGTAGTTCCTGAGTTCCTCATGGGCTCGGGCAAGCCTGATGCGAATGTTGTCCCATTCCGGCCTTGCTTCAAGGATAGCCTCCATGTGGGGAATGGCTTCGGTGTAGTTGCCGATCTGGGCGTAAAGAAGCCCCAGGGCGTACCTGGCCTGAAGGTTCTGAGGGTTGGTGGCAAGGGCCGATTCAAAGCTGGCCAACGCTTCATCCACCATGCCCATGGCGTTGTATGCCGAAGCAAGGCCGGAATAGGCCGGCGCGTTGTCGGGGTCGGCTTCTATGGCTTGCTCGAAGTAGCTGCGGGCACTGTCGAACTGCTGGCGTCGAAGGGCTATCTCACCGAGACCCGCAAGCGCGCCGGGATTTCGGGGGTTCTGCGATATGATGCTGTTATAGATTTCCTCGGCACGGGCCACGGAATCAACGGCACTCTTCATGTAGATCTCCGCCAGGAACAGCCTGGCTTCCATATGATTGGGATCCACATCGAGAACCTGCCGGTAGGTCATGATGGCCATGGGCCAGTTTTCAACTCCGGCATGATAGCGGGCCATGTTGTAGGTTTCCTCGACTCTTCCACCAATCATGCCGCCGATGTCATTCACCATCGATGCCGCAAGATCCTGAACCGGGCGTGTATTCTTGGGAACCATCGATGGATCGGGGCTTATGGTGTTTCCGCTGGAAACCACCATGATGTTCCACATCACCTGATAAAGCTCGCCGCCGGTTGGAGCCACAAAGCCGAAGATCATCATGTCCGCTCCGAGGGCGGCACCAGCGGCGGAAACAAACTCGGGGGGGACACCGTACCGGAACCCGGAGGGGTCAAACCCTGCCTGCTCGAAGGCCCGGCTCAGGTCTCTGGGGGCGATGACGGTGTAATCAGCGCTTCCATCCAGGGATGAGCGCAGGGCATCATGGAGTCTTTCGCTTATCCAGCGGGAGTTGTCATCGCTGCTGCCGAAGGGAATCACTCCGACCGTAGAGCCCCCCCCGGCGCCGCTGGCGACCGCGGTGGAACATGCGGTGACATAGAGGAAAAACAGTACTGCAGTCAGTCTCTTCATTATGTTCTCCTTCCGGAGTGTTAGTACTCGCTTGCTTCCATTGAAATGAGATTCGGAATATCGTACCCGGCTTCCTCCGGCGCAAGCCAGAAAGTGTTCCTGAGGGAGGTGCGGTTTCTCCTGTAACTGTGAAACCCGGGACTGCACAGTGTGCACAGGTCAACGGAGAAAACTCTGGATTTCCCGGTGAAAGCTTCGGCCGCCGCCCCTCTCAGGTCAACCCTTCCACTGGGGTGTTTCCCGTTGCCGAGGGGGTCATCACGGGTGAACAGTGAACGGACTTCCTCCCCTGCGGTATAGCATTCACCGCAGATGCAGGGTCCGAAGACGACCGCCTCAGGCGGCCCGCCCCCATGAAGCATCAACTCATCCAGAATACCCGTCGAGAGCCCGCGCCAGCCCGCATGGGCACATCCAAGCGAGCCTTTCCAGAAAGCGAAAACCGGAAGGCAATCCGCTGTTCTAAGGCCGGGGAAAACTCCCTCGGTTCTGGGAATCACCATGCCGTCAGCCTCTTCCATGGGTTTCGGCGATATCAGTACTCGATTTCCGTGGGCCTGGCGCAGAAAGACTGCGCCGGGCACCTTTTCATGGATGCCCGCGCCGACGCCCCTGCCAAAAAGCGCCGCTCCTGTGCCTTTGAAAACCCACCTGAAAGTCATCCGATCTCCTCAAGCTCTGATACTCCACCGGAAACCCCGTGTTCCACCGCAAACCTGTAAGCCTCTTCCAGGGTAACTCTTCTGAACGCGGGAAGACTGGCCATAAGAATCCTGCCATAACCTGATCGGTGCATTTTTTCATCCAGAAGAACCAGCACCCCCGAGTCCCGGGAAGAACGGATCAGCCTTCCCGCTCCCTGTCTTAGTCTGATTGCGGCCAGGGGAAGCATCAGCCCGGTGAACGGGCTCTCTCCCCTGCTGGCCAGGGAGTTGATCCTTGCCCTCATCAGGGGGTGACCCGGTGACGGGAAAGGAATCCTGTCGATGATCAGACCTCTCAGAAGATCCCCGGCAAGGTCGATTCCCTCCCAGAAACTCGCTGTTCCAAGGATCACTGCTCCGGGGTCTTTCCTGAAGTCTTCAAGGATGGCCCGGCGTGACATTCTACCCTGGGCGAGAACTCTCACCCCAGGCACAGGTTCGAGTTGAGACTCCGCCAGCGCCAGTTCCAGATTCCGGTAACTGGTGAATAGAACCATGGTTCTTCCCTGGAATGTTTCAGCGAGCCTGGAAGCGACCCCCCAGGCAAACCGGGAGAGGGAACGATGGTCATCCCGGGAGGGAAGGTTTTCGGGAACAGAAAGAACAGCCTGGCTGGCATAGTCGAAGGGGCTGGGAAACACTTCACTGCATGACTCCCGGGGAACCCCCAGCCGCCCCGCATAGTAGCCGAAGTCACCGGCAACGGAGAGGGTGGCGCTGGTGAGCACCGCTCCCGGAAAGCTGTTCCATACCAGTTCTGATAGAGCGGGGCCCGGCTCGAGGGGAACACCCTTCAGCACCTGGTATCTGCCGCTCTTCTCCGTAAACACGCACCAGTCCGAGCCTTCCAGTTCAGCAACGCTCCGGGCCGCTTCGCCTATGAACGCAGCCGCCTGGGCGCCGCCCGGAGTGTCATCTCTTCCCGACAGGGCTTCCCTGAGCCTGCCGCAGGCGTCCATAAGGTTCTCCAGTTCCGGAAGCATGCGGGTGAGGGGGTATTCGGAATCATCGCAGGAGGGTTCGGTGAGAACCGCAAGAAGACCCGCGGATTCCCTGACCCAGCCAAGAAGCTCTTCCTTGCGCTGGATACACAGGGAACTTCCGGTAACCGCATCGATCACAGGGTCAAGCATTGAAATCGACAGGGCGATCCCCAGGCACTGCCCGGCGGCTTCGGGAAGCTGATGCGCCTCATCCACAACCAGCAGCCCGGCCTCGGGAACAAGATCGCCGGAGGAAAGGCCGCACAGCAGCAGATGATGGTTCAATACCACGATCGAAGCCTTTCTTGCGGCGTTTCTGGCCCTGTAGTAGAAGCAGTCGGAGAAGGAGGGACACAGGGGACCGAGGCAGTCCAGGCCGTCTCCGCAGATTTTCGGCCTGAGATGGCGGGGAATCTCGCCGGGGGCGTCACCCACATCACCATCGCCGGATGCCGACGCCCAGCCTTTCAGCCAGCCCGGAACATCACTTCCGCCAAGGTTCCACTTTCGAAGGCACAGGTAGTTGCCCCGGCCCTTGAGCAGTGAGGCGTTGACGGCGGTTCCAAGCATTTTGCCCACAGCGGGAATATCCTTGAGCAGAAGCTGGTCCTGAAGGGCTATGGTGGCGGTGGAAACCACGCATTTCCTGCGGGACAGAACCGCGGGGATCAGATAGGCGAAGCTCTTGCCGACACCGGTCCCCGCCTCAAGCAGGGACACCCCGCCCCACTCAATGGTTTCCGCCACTTTTACCGCCATGTCCACCTGGGACTGGCGATGAACATAGCCCGCCACCGCGGCGGCGGCTCCCGGCCCGGCGAAAACACCCATTACATCTCGGGAAAGGCTCAAACTCCTCCCCCCGCCGAGGGCCTGATATCGAGAATGTGCATCTGAACCGCTTCGCCCCCCTTCCAACCATCCCGCCTGAGAAGGAAGGCAAGGTCCACAACCCGTTCAAGCTCGGCGGAGCGGTTCGCCATGTCGAAACCGATGGCGTTTCTGATTACCCCGTCAATCTGAAACGCAAGCTTCAGGTGTCTTCCCCTGCCGACAACGTCTCTGTTGAGTACGAACGCCCTTCTGGCTATCCAGACCGGTTCGGAATTGCCGGGCCCGAAGGGCGCCAGCATCTCGATTCCCTGAACGGTTTCAAAGGTGCATTCCGAACCCAGCAACCTGCCGTCGATATGAAGCAGGGGCTTCTGCCCCTCTTCTTTTCCGCCGTCGGTAAGGCTTTCCTCGAGAAACCCGCGGAAGTCATCGAACTTCTCCCTGAGTACAGTGAGTCCCGCGGCGACGCTGTGACCTCCGCACCGGACCAGGAGGCCCTTTTCAAGGGCTTCCTGAAGAATCCCGTGTATCGGTACCCCCTCCACGGACCTGGCGCTTCCACGGCCCTGGTCTCCCTGAAAGGAAACCAGTACCACCGGAACTGAAAGCTCGTCAACCAGACGGCTTGCGGCAATTCCCAAAACCCCGGGATGCCAGGATTCGCTTCCAAGCACAACGCATGGGCCTTCACCCGCAAGCTTTCTGGCCTGGGCGTGAACGCTGGAATCAAGCTCTCTCCGCTTGATGTTGCAGCCCTCCAGCTCATCCGCCAGGGTCTCCGCTTCCGCTGTATCAGTGGTGAGAAGAAGCCTGACGGCCAGGTCGGCGTGACTCACCCTGCCCGCCGAGTTCAGTCTTGGCCCTATCACGAAGGAAAGCTCCCTTGCTCCAACATCGCAGGGAGGAACACCCGCCCTCTTCAGAAGAGCTGCA
Source organism: uncultured bacterium (assembly GCA_964624405.1). Taxonomy (GTDB): domain Bacteria; phylum Fermentibacterota; class Fermentibacteria; order Fermentibacterales; family JCC-6; genus UBA6080. The sequence goes on from CAZUXA010000007.1 coordinate 88,776, forward strand.
ATACCCGGCGAGGGAGATGAGCGCAGAATCTCTATCCCCTTTTTCATAATCAGCCGGTTGTCTCCCAGAAGATCAACCACATCGCAGGCTGTTCCAATCGCGGAAAGGTCCGGATCCAGCCCGGGCATCGAGGGAGAACCCAGGGTTTCCGCCACACCCCGAAGGACCATCAGGGCTACTCCCGCGCCGGACAGTCTTCTCCAGGGCGCTCCTTCGTCATCGGACAGCTCCGGATCGACCAGAGCCGCCGCGTCGGGAAGCCGGGGACCGGGAATGTGATGATCCGTAACAACCGTCGCGATACCGGCCTCGGAGAGACGCCTCACATGATCCAGGCTGCCCACCCCGCAGTCAACGGTGAGGAAAAGCCCGAAATCCTCTGATATCGCCTTTTCCACTCCGGTGTCGCCGATTCCGTAACCCTCACTGAAACGACAGGGAATGTGCCAGTCCACCCGGGCGCCCAGCGCCTTGAGAACCCTGACCGATGTTGCAGCCGCCGTTATTCCGTCGGCATCGAAATCGCCGTGGACAAGGATACCCGCGCCGGCCTTCACCGCGTTCGCGATGACTTCCACCGCTTTCCCCGCTCCGGGCAGATGGTTCCAATCGGACAAATCATCCCATGAGGCCTCGATAAACCTTCTGGCCTCGGGATCGGAAAAGCCTCTTCTGACCAGGACAGCGGCAATCGGGGCCGGGACACCCTGAATGCACTCGGAGACCGGGTCGGAAATCGAACGGGGAACCCATCTGTACTTCACAAAAACACCTCACGGTATCCGGGCCGGGCTGTAAGCCGGGTTCTGTACCGCTTTCGCGGCGGCGGCCATCCGTCTTAGCGGCCAACCCGGAGGTCGGGGAGGACGGGCAACCCTCCAGCCCCTGAGGGCTTCCCTCGCTATTTGGCCTTGCACCGGACGGGGTTTGCCTCTTTTCACCCCTCCCGCAATGGGAGTTGTCGTCTCTGTGGCACTTTCCGCGTGTTACCACGCCGGGGGGTTTCCCCCCGCGTCCCGCCCTGCGGAGCCCGGACTTTCCTCTCCCAAATGGGAGCGACCGCCCGCCCGGCCCGGATGTGTTAATCTAACTCATCTGCCCCCCGAAAGGGAGCTGTCATCGGTCCAAACTACAAAACAACCGCATATCGGACAGTCAAATGTGAAGCCGCTCTTAATCTCCACCCCGTTCTGAGGGGGTACATTTGTAAGACAGCCGCCGCACGCGCCGGATTTCAAACCCACAACAACCTCCATCCGCCCTGAAGCCCTTGCCTGCTCGTATCTTCTGAGCAGCTTCTGATCAAGAGCGGATGCGGCATCCATCCTTTCCTCTTCCATGCGGAGAACCTCGGATTCGAGCTGCCTGCTCTTTTCCGAAAGCATCTCCTTTCTGGTCTCGTAGCGCTTCCGGTACCTCTCAAGCTCCCTGCCCGCCTTTTCGAGCTTCTCCTGGAGAACTTCTTCTTCCTCCATGGCTTCCAGAAGCACCGTGTCCATGTCGTCGATCTTGCCCAGCGCATAATCAATCTGCTTCAGCATCGCCCTGTATTCATCATTGGTTTTGATGCCAAGAAGCCTTGTGCGGTACTCCGCCACCCTGGTCCGGAGATCCTGCTGATCCGATTTTACCGAAGCCTGCCTCTTCCTGCACTGTTCAAGGGCATTTTCACTATCACTGTAACGGCAGGTATGCTCCTCCATTTCCCTGCTGTGGATCCCGATTTCCCTCGGAATGGATTCAAGGTCCGCCCTGGCTCTGTCCAGCCTTCTGTCGATATCCTGAAGAAACATCAGCTTGAGTATCCGCTCCTCCATGTCACCTCCCCTGTGGTAAAAAAAAGAGGGGCACCCTAAGGTGCCCCCCGATCGGGCTGGTGGGCGGGACAGGGCTCGAACCTGCGACCCCAAACGTGTGAAGCTTGTGCTCTACCAACTGAGCTACCCGCCCTTCGCAGCAACTGGTGGGCCCACCTGGACTCGAACCAAGGACCAGCCGGTTATGAGCCGGCGGCTCTAGCCAACTGAGCTATGGGCCCATAGGAAGGCAAATCTATCCCGAAACCCGAAAACCGTCAAGTTGCCTGTCACCCTTCGGGCCGTTATTTTTCCCACCCGGAGCCGGAGTGGCGGAACGGCATACGCGGTGGACTCAAAATCCATTGTCCGCAAGGGCATGAGGGTTCAAATCCCTCCTCCGGTACCAGAACGCAAAAAGGTCGTTGGATGAAAGTCCGGCGACCTTTTCCTTTCCCCTGCTGAGAAAGTAAACGCAAGACAAGTGTTGCCAAAGAGATGCTCGACACTCAGGCACAATGTCAGATTTCAGACATGATGCGCCGGGGACTAACAGACGATGGAAACCGCTGAAGCCAGTGAGTTTATTCCAAGCGGGGCTGGAATCTGAGCGAATTTGAGATTGTCCGGAGTATCCGGAGGGGTTTCGTCGGAGGAAACCGCCACGAGCCCTGTGTTGGTACGCATCAGATGATCCATCAGGCTGTCAAACTCCAGCGGGTTCTCCTGTTCCAGAAGAACAAAGAGAAAACGCTCCGGGGTTTCCTCGAGAAGAATGAGCGCGCTCGCCACGCTGTCCACACAAACCGCGGTAAAACCCAGCATCCCAAGCATTCCCTCCGCTGTGGAATCACCTGTGGGGTCAATGCTCAGGACGGTTCGCCTGATGGTTGCGCTCAGTTTTCCAGTGCGGGCCTGAACCCTGTTTGAAAGCGCTTCCCCGGTCTTCCTGCAGGGAAACACCAGCATGGCGTTGTTGCCTCCCCCGGCAACGATGCGCACGCTGACATCGCCTCTCAGTTCAACATCCTTCGATGTGGACTCGGTGCTGATCGATATTGCGGTTTCCACCAGTCTGGCCGCCTCCACCGGAGGAAACAACTCGGAAATGGAACAGCCCGGTTTCACCTTCCCCTGAAGAAAGGGGGGAAGAGAACCTTCGGTCTCAAGTACAATCATGTCGCGTTCGATGGCGCTTCCGGCGATTTCGGTATAAATGTAGGCAGTTCCGCTTTCCACCAGGGCCCTGCGAAAAATCACCAGCCCCGTATCGGATTCGCTGGCGCCATCGGTTCGAAACAGAGTGGCGTCTATCACCAGAACGATCTCCGATGATTTCCCGCGTATCTCAACCATCCGCGAGAAAAACAGGACCTTTACCCTTGCGCCTGCGGAGTCTCTCAGGACAGCCCGCACCGCGCCGGAAAGGCCCGCCTTTCCCTCCGGAGTGATTCCCATGCCGATATCCGCCAGTGTGCGCCCTACGATGTCTTTCACGGGCATTCCGAAGTAATCGGCGGCCTGGTCGTTCATGAAAAGAACCTGCCCGGATTGAGCGTCTCTGAGAAAGACCGCGGCGGGAATGTTCCTGAGAATGAGGTTGATTCCTTCGGAATCCGGAGTGAACGTGATCAGCGTCGGGTCGTCGAATGCCCTGAGATAGCCAAGAATTTTCTCTACGCGCTCGTTCACATTATCCCCCCGAATCCTGGAAACTCGTCTCAGAACACTCCGTCGTCAAGACCCCGGCCTGCATGGAGAGGGCGGTGGCAGCCGCGAGCCTGACCTGCCCTGATGCGGTTCTGAGAAAGGGCTTCAGAAAGACCCCGGGAGGAACACTTCCGGTTCTGGAAAGCCATATCAGGAATCGACAGACGGCATGGGGTTCAAGGGAGGTATCTCCTGCGGACAACCTGGCCGCAACTCTGGCGGCACAGGATGTGTCCCCGGATATCATTCCTGATTCGAGCAGTTCCACCAGTTGAAGAAACAGCTCACCTCCGGCGGCGCCAAGCATCTTCCGGAGAGCGGAACGGGTGGAGCGGGACAACTCCCGGGGAAACACAGACAGCACCCTCAGCGCTTTTCTGTCCAGAACGGACACCGCCAGTTCCTCCAGGCGGGTGAGATTACCGTCGGAGGTTCCTTCAAGTCTGATGCTGTCCGGCAGAATGCCTCGACGCAACACCTCTTCCACGGCGTTGTCCCCGCCCACGGCGCAAAGAGCCCGGAACGCCTGACCCCCGGGCTCGTAGCGGGAATCCCTGCATAGTTCCGACAAAACCGGTGCCGCTGCCGGGGTGCCAAGCATGGCAATCCCTTCCAGAGCGGCTGTTCTTTCCGCAATTGTGTCAATTCTCCTGTGGCGATTTTTGTGAACCGCCTCAAGCAGGATGTCCAGGCCCGGTTGCCAACCGGCCATGCCGATTCCCCGCAAGACCGCCCTCCGAACCCAGGTGCTGCTGTCCCCGGCCAGGGAAGCTATCATCGGCCCGGAGTTTCTGCCGGCAGCAAGTACCAGGCCTTCAACTGCTCTGGTTCTGACATGAGGGCTTGTATCCGAAAGGGCGGCAAGAAGGGCGGCAACGGCTTCTTCTCCCCCGATCCGACCGAGGGAGAGGGCAGCGCTCTTTCGAAGATTCCATCCGTAGCCGCCCTGAAGCACATCTCTCACCAGGGGTACAGCCTGACTCTGTCTCAGTATTCCCATGGCTTCAAGCAGGGCTTTGCCGTCGCTTTCCGGCATTTCGGAGAAGCAATCCCGCGAAAAGAGAGGTGATAACTGCTCGGGGACGGGTACTCCCCTCAGCCTTGCCTTTTCCCGCCCGGCTTTCTCGCAGAGGGTTTCAACGGTTTCCCCTGAACCGTCGGCGGTGACCATCACCACCGTGAGGTCCAGAAAGGGGAAGAACCTGTAACTGCCATATCTGTCAAAGGTTTCTATACCTCCCGCATCCCTGTCGCGGTTGCTGTAAAAACCAGGTGCCAGAAGCCTGAACTCAAGTTCCGCCCTCTGAACCCTCCGGACGAAATCAGCGTCCATGCCCACGCTCACGAAATCATCACCCCCCACATGCCCGACAAAATCAGGGGAAAGGATCTCGGTGAGAATTCCACCAAGTCTTCGAATCACCGAATCGCCCAGGGCCAGACCGTAATGATCGTTGAACGGCTTGAATCCCTGAATATCAAAGAAAGCGGCGATTCCATGGTTTTCGATAACGGAAGCCTGAAGTTCCCGCCGGACCGCCCGGTTTCCCGGGAGGCCGGTGAGCGGATTATCTGCATTGGATGCGGTTGACAATGTACTCCACCAGCCCTTTGGTTGGTTCTTTCATGTAAGTGCTGTATGTACATAGGCCGGGCATTGAGGCCGGTCAAGGGGAATCAGGAAGTGTGTTCCGGTAAAGAAGCCGATCCAGAACCGCTTCCTGCACTAATATTCCACCGGGCTGCCCGTTTGCGTCAAGCACCACCGCCGCCGGAGACCCGGAACGCCAGAGATCAGTGAGCACCTGAAGTGGCGCGGTATCTTCCGTATAGGCTGGAATGCCGGTCATCATTCTGCCTGGATTCCAGGCTCCGGCGCTCTTGAGCACCACCCTGCTCTCGAGAATTCCGGAGAGGGTTCTTCCTTCCCGGACCAGCAGGAAATCAGAGCTGGATCCAATGATTTTTTCCGTGGCCTCCTGCCGCGAAGCGCCAAGACTGATGGATGGAAAACTGTCCACCGATCTGGCGTGTGACCTGATATCGGTTTCTCCAAGCTCGATGGCGTCCCATGCTGTCCTTCCCGGAAGTCCCCCCGACACTTCCAGCAGCCCCCTCACCTCCTCGCGGCTCTCGAAAAACCGGTTGATGGAGGGGCGGCCCGCGATGAGCCGTGAGAAAAGGCCGGCGGAAGATGTCAGCGGGTAGAACAGGAATCTGAAAGCCACAAGAACCGGGGACAGGGGCCTTATCAGTGAATCCGCCCGAAGCAGAGCGTTCTGTTTCGGAATGATTTCGGCGGCAACCAGCAGGAAACCCGCGGTAAGGATAACCTGCAGATAAGAGAACAAGGGTGAAAGGCCGTCCACCCAGCCCGAAGCAATACCCGACGCGAGAACCACACCCACATTCGTTCCCACCAGGGTGGTGGAGAGATACCTCGACGGTTCGCTAATGAACCAAAGAGCCGTCTTCGCCATGGGAAGCCCTGCCTCGGCGGCGGCGGCGGCCCTGATTCTTCCCGCTGCGGAAAAAGAGGTTTCCGCAATATTGCACAGCGCCGCCAGGAGTGCCGCCATAAGAAAGAGAAGTGCTTCAGGGATCATGGAGTCACCCGTCTTACCAGGATATGGTTGACCCGTCTTCCTGAGGATGATTCGATTCTGAACTCCAGGTTGCCGTTTCTGAAACACTCCCCGGTGGCGGGAATCCGCCCTGAGATTTCCTCAACCAGGCCGCCGCAGGATTCAGCCCATCGGCTTTCCGGCGTTTCTCCAACCATTCGCCCAAGGCTCGCCAGCGAAAGCCCGGCGGGAACCAGAAAACCGTCTCTTCGCCTTGTCACTCCGGCGGGCAGCTGAGCGCCGGTGGAGCCGAACACCGCCTTTGCCAGCACATCGCTCTCGGTGACGATACCGCTCCAGTCACCGTATTCGTCCACCACAACGCCCAGGGTGCCCCTGTTCGCCAGGAGTTCCCTGAGAGTTTCGTCAAGGGGGGCCGTTTCGGGAAAAAACAGCGCGTCTCTGACCAGCAGTTCACCGGCGCCCAGCAGGTCCCGCACATGAATCATGCCCTTAACTTCCTCCCCGGGCCCCTCCACCAGAGGGTACTTCATGTAGGGGTTTGCCCGGGCTTCGTTCTGCATGGTGGCCAGACTCCATTCCTTCCTCATGACCGTTGCTTCCCTCCGGGGAACCATTACGCTCTGACAACGACGATCACCGAGAGAAAGCAGCGAACCGGCTACCAGGGCTTCCTCCCCCACCACTCCGTCTCCCCTGGCCATTTCCACCAGCGCGATTATCTCGTCGCGATTCAGGTGACTGCGAGACTCGGTCTTCAGGGAAACCCCTTCCAGAACCCTGGCCAGGGGCGCGGCAAGAAAGGTGATGGGGGCCAGGACAGGAGCCGCGAGAACCACCCACTTCTCATTGTTGTAGCGGGCGAAGGTTTTCGGGGTTATCTCGCCGATGACCAGCAGAAGAAAAGTCATCACCAGTACGCCCAGTCCGAAGCCCAGGGCTCCGGGAAGAATCTCCCGGGCAATGGAAGCGCTGATGGCGCCGGCGGCAACATTCACCAGTGTATTGCCCATGAGAATTGTGGTCAGAAGCCGTCCGGGATGGGAAAGCGCTTTCAGAGCCCTTAATCCTCGGAAACCCGACGCAAGCCGCTGTTTCTGAATGCCGTCAAGGCTGAAGAAAGCTGTTTCTGTTCCGCTGAAAAAGGCGGAAAGAGCCAGGAGAACCAGCAGGAGAAAGGCTTTCAGATACCCCTCACCCCCCTTTCATGGGATTCCTGCGACACCGGAGGCTCACCCAGGGAGAAGGTGGCGCGTGCGGTCTTCATGAAGTAGGTGCGGCTGGAATACGTGGCTTCAGCGGTGATGACCACTGTATACTCCCCTGCCGGTGAGTGAGCACCGCCGAGGGTCGTGCCGTCCCATGAGTAGCTGAACGGACCCACGGGAGTGTGACCGGTTCTCAGATTTCTCACCACCGCGTTCTGCGCGTCACGAATGTTGATGATGAGTATGGTGGGCTCGGTAAGAAAGCCCGAAACAACAACCCCCCTGTCCCGGGGCTGCAGCCCGAGATTCCTGATATCGGTACCCACCCAGAAGTAGCGGGCTCCGGCCCTCTCCGCGATGAAAACCTGTCCGAACCTCTGCCATATGGCCAGACCAGTCGGGTTCTCGAACTGATCATCGTCACTGCCGAAACCCCTTCCGAAACTGTCGAGGTACTCCAGTGCCGGGCTGAACTTGTGGATTTTGCAGCTTACCGAATCGGTTACCCAGATGTTGCCATGATAATCCACGGCAGGATAGTTGAAAAACGACCCCCCGCAATCACCTGGTGTAACCCGGCGCACCACTGAACCGTTCTCCACCTTCACCAGAGCCATTCCGTCATCCACCACCACCGCCTGAAATGGCGGGTGTCCGCTGGTCCATCTCTCGTATCCGGTAGCGGCTACGCCCCTGGGACGGTTGAGGGGAATGATCTGCGGGGCTTCATCGGTGATGGAGGCGTATCTGTAAAGCGCGCCGCCGGCCCTGTCAGTTATCCAGATGGCCCTTCCGTCAAGGGAAACATCCCAGGGTTCCTCAAAACCGGTGATGTATGACGACGGCTTGATCCGTGAGCCTCTTCTGCTGAGTACCGCAACCCTTCCGTTGCCCGTGTCCGCCACATAGATATCGCCTTCGGGTGTGGCTGCGATTCCGTGGGGCGACGAGAGCCGGTCTTCAGCCCTGCCCTGCCCGTCGTAGAAGCCAAGCGCGTACATGGAGGAATTGTAGAGGATTTGACCCGCTCCGCTGTTCACTCCGTAAACCGCCAGCTCATCATCATCCGATGTTCCCGGAGCATCCCATTCCACCAGCTTCACCGCCGCCAGACCCTGGGGGTCGTTGAAGGTTACCATACCCCCCAACAGCATGTTCAACTGCTGGGAACCCGCCCGGTAGATGCCCATGCAGTGCCCGTAAGGGGGATAAACCAGGGTGCTCGGATGATCCGGCTCGACGGTGAAGGCCAACATCACCAGCAGTAGAGTCATGGTCTCATCCTTTCGTAAATCCACACCGATCTCTGAACGTTCTTAACATATAAACGGGTTTCCCTGAATGTGATCTGCTCGATGTACAGCTCCGGATCCTGTGGATCCCACCCATGGGTGTTCACCCATCTCGTTGCGTTTCCCGGACCGGCATTGTAGGCGGCGAGGAACAGGGGCGAATGTCCGAACCTGCTCATCTGCCTGTCCACATAGATACTCCCGTAGAGCAGGGAGTATTCCGGCACGAAGAAATCGCTGCCGGAAAGGCTGGGCAACCCGCTCCAGCGGGCCACATCCGAAGCGGTGCCCGGCATCAGCTGAATCAACCCCGATGCCCCGGCATGGGATACTGCAAACCTGTTGAAGTAGCTTTCATCCCGGGATATGCCCTCCACCCAGAAGGGTTCAACCCCGAGGCCGGAGACCGCTTCGGCTATCTGATAATGATAAGGTGACGGAAAGTACCAACCCAGCATGCTGTCTGGAAGAATACCAAGATCGTTGTCTCTGAATTCGGTATCCCAGGAACGCAGCATGGCGATGCTTGGGCTGTGCTGTCCAACGATCCCCAGGGCGGCTGCTCGAACGCCACGGTCACCGGGGCCGGAGAAAAGCATCTCCACTGCCAGGGTTCCGTAGCCCGAACCGAAAAGCTGCATCGCAAGGGCGGTCTCCGGTGTTTCCGCGAGAACCGGTGAGTAAACCCCAAGCTCCAGGGGATGGGGAATGCCCAGCCTCTCCGCGGCCAACATGCCGTAGTACTCCCACGGGTGCTCCCGGGCCACCCGGGTGAGAAGCCTTTCCTCCAGGTCACGGTTGCCCCGCCGGTTGGCAAACCTTGCCCTCCAGAAAAGCATTTCATCCCTCCAGTAGCCGAAGGGCCAGCGATCTATGGCCACCTCCCACAGGGAATCACCCACAGCTCCCCTGCCGCTCATGTAAAGGCAGAAACCCGCCCTCCAGTGGCCTCTTTCATCGGCCACGAAGGTACCCTGGGCCTGAAGGCCCGAAAGGTAGGCTTCCGCCGCAGCGCTCCACTGCTGTTCACAGTCGTAGTAAACACCGGCCAGATAGCCGGCCTCGGGAGCCGTTGGATGCCATGGATGCGATCGGGCGAAGTCCACATAGGCGGCCCACGCGGCGGCGGTTCTTCCCAGGCTTCGCAGAGCCCTGGCGCGAAAGAGGGCCGTCCTGCCTCCAAGCTCCCGGGAGGCGCCATCCGGAACAGCTTCGCAGTAGGCAAGCAGATCCGAATGTCTGTTGAGAGCCCGAAGCCGGGCCATTTCCACCCCCATGGCGAACTCGCCCCCCCGGGATGCGGCGATGGGAGCCGCCAGAGATCCGAGGCCGTTTTCGTAGAGGGCGTCCACAACATCCCAGTCCACATCTTCCGGATGTTTGAGGGCCAGCATTTCCGCGGCGGTTCGCCTCATCCCTGGAACATCCAGCATGGAAAGCCACTCTTCCCTTCCGCCCCGGCGCATGGCCTTCAGCCGTTCCGCGAAGAGCTCCGCAGAAGCCTGGGTGGACAGGTCGGGATCCATCAGCTTCAGGGCGTTGTCCCACCATTGATCGGGAGTGTCGATGGTGCGCCGAAGCTCGGCCCTGACCCTGGCCCCCAGGGTTGAGGGAAAAAGCCGGGCGTCCTGGGCGGCTACGGCAATCTGGGCCGAAGAAAGCGAACCTGAATCCGAAAGCAGTACCCGAACCGTTCTCTCCCCCGGCCCGTCAGGGGAGGGGATTGATTGCCGGGAAACCGTCGCCAGGTTGCTTCTTCCAAGCCACGCCTCGAGAAGGCGGTCTTCCCCGGCAAGGGTGATGGCCTGGTCATCCAGCCGGTTCAGTTCCAGAACCGATATCTTCCAGCCCGTCAGATCACCCCAGCCCCGGTTGGAAAGGCTGTCCAGAACCGAAACCGCCCGTTCGGGCAGGCCGCGGCCATTGTAGCAGCCGACAAAACGCCAGAGAAAATCCCCCCGAAGATCCTCCGGGCCGCCCATCGCGGACCAGAGGCCCCTCAGTTCCCTCACCGCGCCGTCCTGACGCCCGACCTGGATAAGTGAATCCGCGATCTGAAAAGGGCTGGTTCTTCTGGGTGGGGCATGCCCGAAAACTCCGGTATCCTCATTCACCGGTCTGCAACCGGCGGCAAACACCGAGAAAGCTACAAGTAACATCGCGAACTTCAAAGACCGAACCTCCTCCGAGTATCCGACATCCCGCCTTCACCGCCACGCAGAACCTTAGTACGCATCCGGAGCCGCGGTTCCGCGGGCTGCCGGAACACAACACGAAGATACCAGCATGGCGGGAAGAATCAAATCATGCCTCCCGGGAAGCGGGGCTGGTTTCATTGCCTCAGAAGGCTCTCCAAAGCTTCGGGGTCTTCTGCCCTGGGCAGGCACGCCCCGGCAACGCATACTTCCGCGCAGCATTTCTCTCCGGAAGCTCCCGGGGTTCTCAACATCACGACTTCGGGGTGAAAAGAACCAAGCGCGTGGCGCAAAAGAGCCTTGCAACCAGGATCGCAGGGAGCGCCGATGAAATTGATCCGTTTCGGCGGCGCGATCAGGAACTCGACGGCACACAGCATCCTGCCGAAGCCCAGGGGCATCCCGCGCACCGCGGATGCCAGGTGAGAAAGCACCGCCTCCGCTGGCATCAGGAATCGTTCATCGCCGGTAATCGCCCACAGCTCGAGCAGAACCTGGACAGCGACGGATGTTCCGGAGGGGGTGGCGTTGTCCGAAGGATCCCGGGGGCGGACCACCAGGGCTTCATGATTGGTTCCCGTGTCGTTGAAGAGGCCGGTTTCCCGATCATGGAACAGCGAAACCATCCGGTCGGCAAGGGTGACCGCCTCCTGAAGCCAGCCCGGGGCGCCGTCCACCCGGTACAATGCCAGAAGGCCATGGGCAAGAAGGGCGTAATCCTCCAGAAAACCAAAAATGTAAGCCTTTCCGTTCTTCCAGACCCGCAGGATCAGGCCGTCCTTCCCCCGCAACTCGTTGAGCAGAAAGAGCGCGCAGATCCGGGCGTTCTCCAGATAATCGTCCCGCTGCAGGGCAGATGCCGCGGATGCCAGGGCTCGAACCGCCAGTCCGTTCCAGGAGGTGAGAATCTTCTCATCCCGAAAAGGTCTGGGACGGGCTTCCCTCACAGATCTCAGCCTGAGGCGGCTGCGCTTTGACAGAGCGGTGAGTTCCAGGGGAGACACATTCAGCTTCACCGCCGTCTCCGGGAGGGTGCGGGGCATGCGGAGAATGTTCCTGCCTTGAAAGTTCCCGGAATCGGTCACATCGAACATCTCGCAGAAGGCACCGGCGTCGGATCCCAGTATTTCCTGAACAGCCTTTCTGGTCCAGACGAAGAACGCCCCCTCCTCCTTATGGCCCCGATGCGGAACCTCGCTGTCCGCGTCCTGCGTGCTGAAATAGCCTCCTTCGGGATGCCTCATCTCCCGGGTCATGTAGTCCAGGATTTCTTCGGCAACGGTTCCATAAAGGGCTTTCCCGGTGATCTGGTAAGCCTCGGTATAAACCCCGGCCAACAACGCGTTGTCGTAAAGCATCTTCTCAAAGTGGGGCACCAGCCAGAGCCTGTCGGTGCTGTAACGGTGGAAACCGCCCCCCAGATGATCCCGGATACCGCCCCGGGACATGGCTTCCAGGGTAAACTCCACCATGTTCAGGGCTTCGCTGTTTCCGGTGCGGTGGTGAAACCGCAGAAGAAACTCCAGCACCATGGGCTGCGGAAACTTGGGCGCTCCGCCGAAGCCGCCGTGAAGGCTGTCGAAGCTTTCGGTGACGGCCTGGAAGGCGGCTTGAGAAACACCATGATTCAGGGGCGTTGAATCCCGGAGAGGGGCGCAGTGGCGCCGGAGGCTTTCCAGCAGATCCTTCCCGGAGGAGGAAAGCTCATCGCGTCCGTTGCGGAACGCCTCCGCCACCCTGAGAAGCACTGCGGGGAAAGATGGAACTCCGTATCGGGCGGCCTTGTCCTCCGGGGGGAAGTAGGTGCCTCCGTAAAACGGTGTGCCATCCGGCAGGAGGAACACGCTCAAGGGCCAGCCGCCACCGCCGGTTATTGCCTGCACCGCAGTCATGTACAGGCTGTCCAGGTCCGGTCTTTCTTCCCGGTCCACCTTCACGCTCACAAAGTGCCGGTTCAGTATCTCCGCGGTCACCGGGTTCTGAAAGCTCTCCCGTTCCATCACATGACACCAGTGACACGCGGAATACCCGATGCTGAGAAAAACCGGCAGATCTTCCCGCCGGGCCTTTTCCAGAGCCTCGGTTCCCCAGGGAAACCAGTCCACGGGGTTCCCTGCATGGGCGAGCAGATACGGGCTGGATTCGCCTTCAAGACGATTCAACGCTCAACCCCGCTTTCCCTAATGCAGAAAATGCCTCATACCGGTGAAAACCATGGCTATCCCGTGGTGGTCGCAGGCCTCTGTTACCTCGTCGTCGCGGATGGAACCCCCGGGTTGTATGATCGCCCTGACACCTGCTTTCGCCGCGGCGACGGGGCCGTCACGGAAAGGGAAGAAAGCATCGCTGGCCAGGGCTGACCCTGCCAGGTCGTTGCCTTCCCTGATGGCTCTGCGAACCGCAAGGTCAAGGCTCTCAACCCGGCTGGGCTGGCCGATCCCCACCCCCAGCGTACCCCTGTGGTCGCCTATCACAATGGCGTTGCTCTTCACATTTTTCACCACACGCCAGGCAATGTCCAGGGCGTCGATTTCCAGAGCGGATGGTTCACGCTTCGTGACAACTTTCCAGGCGGAGGGAGCCTCGAGGGAAGCATCCTGCTCCTGAATGAGCAAACCTCCCCAGATGCTTCGAACCGAGGGCCGGGTGTCTCTTTCCGGTTTCAGCCGTATGGTTCTGAGATTTTTTCTTCTGAGAAGCCTGTTCAGGGCGTCCGTTTCGTAATCAGGGGCGATGATGATTTCGAGGAAGATCTCCTTCAGCCTGGCGGCGAGTTCCATGTCGATTGCTCTGTTGGACACCAGGATGCCTCCGTAGGGACTGGTGCGGTCGGCCCGAAGGGCGTTCTCGAAAGCCTCGACAGGGCTTGCTCCGGTTCCTGCGCCGCATGGGTTGCCGTGTTTCAGCAGAACCACTCCTGCTTTGTCTGCCGGAAGGTCCGCGGCGATGGCGCATGCCGCGGAGGCATCGCTGTAATTGTTGAAGCTCATGGTTTTGCCGCCCAGAATCTCCGCTTTGCGAAATCCCCTTTCCGGCTCAGTGAAGTGTATCCTTGCCTTTTGGTGCGGATTCTCTCCGTACCTGAGTTCGGGAACCAGGCCCTCTTCAAGTTTCAGGGCCACCTGCTGATCGTAGGCGCATGTGAGCCGGAATGTTCTGGCGGCCATACGCCTGCGAAATGTCGATGTGTTGCCGCCCGTTTTCAGGTTTTCAAGAACTTCCTGAAAGCAATCAGTCCCGACGGCACTGATAACATGGGCCCAGTTCTTCGCCGCGGCCCTGGCCATGGTTGGCCCTCCAACATCAACCAGTTCGATGGCTTCCCTGGAATCTGCCGGGAGATCCATGGCCTTGTGGAAGGGATAGAAGTCCACTGCCACCAGGTCGAAAACCACCTTTCCGGCCTCTTCCCTCTCCCGCCGGTCACCGCCGTCTGCAAGGATAGCCGCGTGAAGCTCTGGGTGAAGGGTTTTCACCCTGCCGCCCAGAAGCGAAACCACACCGGTGAGGGTTTCGGTTGGAATCACTGGAATGTGGGCCTGCATTATCGCCCCGGCGGTTCCGCCGGAGGCGTAGAGCTTGAACCCCAGGCTGTGGAGCCCGGCGGCGAAAGAGGTGAGCCCGGCCTTGTCGTACACGCTGATCAGGGCAGCCTTACCCATTTGCCTGAAACCACCTTTCCCCGTTGAAGGTTGGAATGGAATTGCGTTTGTGATGGGTTGCTCCGTGGAGGGCTTCGATGCGCTTTGCGGCTTCCGAAGGAACCGAATGCGCGCCCTTTTCAAAATAGATTTCGATCTGGTCGTAGGTGACCCCCATCTCCCCCTCGTCGCTCTGACCTTGCCACAGCCCCGCGGAAGCAACCCGTTCCACCGTCCAGCCCGGCAGGCGCATGGCTATGGCAAGCCTTCTGACCTGGCTTTTGTAGAGACCGAGAAGGGGGTGAAAGTCCGCAGTTCCGTCTCCCCATTTCGTCCAGTAGCCAAGAAGGTACTCCGACCGGTTTGATGTCCCGGACACAAGCCGGTTCTCCGAATGGGCGTAGATAACAGTCATACGGATTCTGGCCTTGATGTTGCCCATCTTCAGGCTGTTGCTCCGGTCCAGCCCCGAAACACGCACCAACTCCTCAAAGGGTTCGTCGAGTCGTATCGTCTTACGCTGTATCCCCAGAAAATCCGCAATCCTCTCCCCGTCGCGCTGGTCGTCGGAGTGGCTGCCACAGGGCAGAACAAGGCCAAGAACATTTTCCGGGCCAAGGGCATGGGCGCAAAGAGCCGCGCTCACGCAACTGTCCAGCCCTCCGCTGAGACCGAGGACCGCGCCCCGAACTCCGCTGCGCGCGACAATCTGTCTGATCCACGCCTGAACAGCCCGGGCCAGCTCTTCGTAAACACTCTCACTCATTCCACGCTCCTGTCCGGAACCGGCGTCAGGGCCAGACGTCTTTTCAGGGGGTCGGCTTCAAGGACCGCCACGGAAACCTGCATTCCCGGCGCGCCTCCGCCGTGAAGCCGCACCGAAGCCCTGCGCAGAACAGGGCCGGGGATCAAACCTTCCACGGGAACATCCAGAAGCCTTACAAACACGCCGAAATCCTTTACATCGCTTACCATTCCCCGGAAAACGCTTCCTGTTCTTCTGGAGAGAAACAGCAGAGCCATGAGTTCCTGGGAATCCCACTCCGCCTGGGAAGCTCTTCGTTCAAGGCTGCTGGCGGTTTCCCCGAGAAGCTTCATGTTCCTGTCACCCTCGGCAAGCCCGGTTTTTTCATGGTGGGCCAGAGCCTGGTGAACAAGCAGATCGGGATAACGGCGTATCGGGCTGGTGAAATGCATGTAGCTCTCCAGCGCCAGACCATAGTGACCCTGGTTGACCGGGCTGTATACCGCTTTCTGAAGGGCCCTCAGGGATGCCTCACGGATCAGGGGCCACTGAGGGAGCTCCCTGGCGTTTTCCAGCATGGCGTTGTACTGCCCGGGTTTTGGTACGCCCCTGTTGCCGAAACCCAGCTCGAATGCCGAAAGCATTCCCCGAAGATTGTCGATGGCATCCGATGCCGGTTCACCGTGAACCCGGTAAAGCACCGGAATCGAAAGCCAGCGGCAGTACTCCGCCACCGCCCGATTCGCCTCCACCATGAAGTTTTCTATCATGCCATGGGATCTGTCATCGGGAACAGGGTCGAAGGCTTCCGGCAGGCCGTCGCCCCCGAAGCGGGTGCGGAATTCCGCGGAACCAAGCTCCAGGGCGCCCCGTTCCTTCTTCCTCACCGTCAACAGGTCGTTCAGTTCGTTGAACACGGAGAACAGCTCCCGCAGCTCCGGATCCCCATCGTAATCGCCGTTCAACAGATCCAGGGCCTGTTCGTATGTCAGCCTTCTTCTGGACCTTGTCACCGTGGGGGAAATTCTGAAATCTGTTCTTCGGCCGGATCGGTCGTAATCCAGGAGTACCGATCTCGTGAAACGGTCCTCGTTCGGCCGCAGGCTGCACGCCCCGTTGGAGAGTACCTCGGGAATCATGGGAATAACCCGGTCCGGCAGGTAGACACTGGTTCCCCGGGCTCTCGCCTCGGCGTCCACCATGGAGCCCGGGGGAACAAAGCAGGCGACATCCGCGATGTGAACCCCCAGCCTGTACCCTCCCTCGGGCAGTTTCTCGATGGATACCGCGTCGTCGAAGTCCCTGGCGTCCACAGGATCGACGGTTACAACGAAAACATTCCTGAGGTCAAGCCTTTCCCCAGGAGCAGGCGGGGACAGCGCCGCCTGTCCGGCTTCTTCCATCACCTCTTCCATGAATGGGCCGGGCAGGTTGAGATCGGCGCACACCGCATCGATAAGCGCCCCTGGAGAATCCGGGGTTCCGAGGGTTGCCTCGAGAACCGCCACGGGACGCTGGTGGCAGAAGTCCAGCTTTCCCGTAACGATGTTTCCGGCGGTGACATTCTCCTGATCCGCCTCGAGGGGAACGCCCCTGGGAAGCCTCGGGTCCACAGGGTCCAGCAGCCAGCCATTTCCCGCTCTTCTGGCCACCCCGGCGATTCTCGTCTGGGATCGGGCAAGAACCTCCACCACGCCGCCGCGATAGTTCACCATGTCCGGCATCGGCTCAAGGATTTTCACTATCACAAGATCACCGTGCCACGCTCCCCTGGTATCTCTTGCGTCTATGTTCACCTGCTCGCCGGAGTCGAGCCGAACCCGGCCGGATCCGTCGGTGCGGGTGATCATCTCTCCCCTGACCATGCCCAGGGTTTCAAT
>CAZUXA010000007.1:105927-107717 GCA_964624405.1 uncultured bacterium
CTCCCATCGTATGACAACAGCCCCCTCCCTGCAGTCACAGCCCACGGTTCCTGCTCCCCCCAGACAAAGCACCGACCATGCGCCGGCTCCGATAAGAGCGCCAAAAGCGGCTGAAGGATCCCTGCTTTCCGGAATCTGAATGGAGTCGAGGTTCTGCAAATCTTCGGTTTCAACACTCCTGCCGCAGGCCAGGGAAATCAACCTTCCCAGCTTCGAGAGGGGGGATACCCCGCATGCAACCCGATCCAGATTGGGATGGGTGCTTTCGGAAAGATCCCGCAGAAACCTGGTAACCGCTCCTGCGGCTTCAGTGGCTTCCTTCACCTTGGGAATCGCCCGGTCAATGTCGCCGGGCAGGAACATGGATGCGAGTTCGGTGTTTCCCAGAACACCCACAAGCATGTTGTTGATGTTGTGGATGTGGTATGGCAGAAGAAGGCCCACAAATGAGTTCACCGTAATCCTCTGATTGCCTGGCTCCGCCGCCGCCCTTACCACCGGCTCAAGTTCGGAAGGCACGCCTTCCATGTCAATCCCGGGGAGATTGCCGGAACCGATTCCAATTTCCAGCCCGTCCGAGGTTCTGAATCGGGTCATACCCCCTCCTTGCGCCTTAGTCTCCCGCGCCTGTCTTTCCAGTTTGAAAGCAGCTCTTTGATCCGTTCTTCCCTTCCCTGGCCTCCCGGGAGATAGATTTCCTGTTCCGGAAGACCGTCAGGAAAGTTCGAATGGGTAACCACGCCGTTCTCCCGGTCGTGGGCGTACTGGTAACCCTTTCCGTAATCCAGGTTCTTCATCAGCTCCGTGGGAGCGTTCCTCAGGTGAAGGGGAACCGGAAGACTGCCATTCTCACGGGCCAGTTTTCCCGCCCTCCCCCATGCAGTGTATACGGAGTTGGATTTCGGCGCCAGGGACAGGTAGACAACCGCCTCGGCCAGAGACAGATCACCCTCCGGAGATCCAAGAAAACGGTAGCAATCCACGGCCCTGATGGCGATTGTAAGGGCAGACGGGTCCGCAAGCCCCACATCCTCAACGGCGAATCTTACCAGCCTTCGACCAATGTAGAGAGGGTTGTCTCCCGACGCAATCATTCTGGCAAGCCAGTACAGAGAGGCGTCCGGATCGCCGGATCTCATGGATTTGTGCAGCGCGCTGATATGGTTGTAGTGCTGATCTCCGCTGCGGTCGTAAAGCAACGGAGCGGATTTCAGAATGTTCCTGGCGCGTTCAGCGGTAACCGGTTCACCGCCGGAGCTGCCCGAGACTGTTTCAAGCAGGTTCAGGGCGCGTCTGGCGTCTCCATCGGCGGCCATGGCAATGATTCCGATCACTTCTCCCGGAACAGCGGTTCCGTATCTGTCCATGAAGACCGGGTGGCCCACCGCCCTTTCCAGAAGCATTCGAAGCCCCGTTTCATCAATGGCCCGGAGTACGTGAACCGAGCACCGGCTGAGAAGCGGGGCGTTCACATGGAACGACGGATTCTCGGTGGTGGCTCCGCAGAGGCGTATCGTTCCGTTTTCCACATGGGGAAGGAAAGCGTCCTGCTGGGCTCGGTTGAACCTGTGTATCTCGTCAACGAAGAGCATTGTGGCCCCTCCAGCCCTCCTGAGCTCCGCCGCCCGGGCCACGATCTTCCTCACATCCGCCACACCCCCGGTAACAGCGCTGAACCGTACGAAGGTTTCCCCACCCCGGGCGGCTACCGCCAGCGCCAGAGTCGTCTTACCGCTTCCCGGGGGGCCCCAGAGAATGAATGACCCCATGGAGCCTGTTTCCAGGGCTCT
>CAZUXA010000008.1:0-23161 GCA_964624405.1 uncultured bacterium
GCGGATGAGGGGGGGAAGACCACGGCGGCGGGTTTGTGCCGGGGCGGCGTTGTGCTTTCGGATGACCAGAACCTTTTCAGAAAACAGGGGGATGGAAGCTGGCTGGCCTGGGGAACACCCTGGACAACCTTCGAGCCGAACACCGGAAGCGCGGTTCCCGGCGGGTTCTTTCTGCTTGAAAAGGCTGATGAGTTTTCCCTTCGGCGGGTGGAGCCCCTTGAGCTGTTCACTTTTCTCTGGAATGAGCATTACCCTTTGCGGTTCATGGTTCCCAGGGTTTACCAGACCAGGCTGTTCGACCTGTACCGGGAACTTGCTTCCTCGGCTCCGGCATACATTCTGAAGTTTCCCGAAGACTGTATTGATCAGGAGGCGATTCTGAAATGCCTGAACCCCTGAAGCCCTCTTCCTTCAGGTTCTACCGGGGCCGGAGCATGAGAACCTCCTTCACTCCCGGCGACTGCGTTTTCTTCGAGGATGTTCCGCCATCCCGGCTTCGGCGCGGGGATGTTGTGATCTTCCGTTCCGAACTGCCCGAAGGCGAGGATGTGGTTCACCGTGTGATCGATGTGTGTGACGGGTATCTCCTGGCCAGAGGTGACGACAACCCTCAGGAAATGGTTGAAAAGGTTCCATTTCACAGGCTGCTGGGGCGGGTAACCTCATTGGAGCGTTGCGGGCGGGGGAAAAAGCCCGTTGCCGGAGGAACCGCCGGTGCTGTCAGGGCCGGGCTGGTGAACCGGGAAGGCATTCCCGCACGGGTGTTCCGTTTCTTCTACGGCTGTCTGAGAAGGTCCGGCATTGCGCGCCTGTTCTGGCGGCCGGGCATAGAAGTGATTTCCCTGGCAACCGAGGAGGGCTGTGTTCTGCGGCTTGTATCCGGCGGCAAAACCGTCGGGAAGTGGCACAGGGAACGCCGTCTTCTAACTCTCAGAAAACCGTACGACCTGGTGGTTAGAATCGGCGATGTAAGCCTTCTGTAGGCTCAGCCGACCCTGACATTTTTTTCTTCACTCCGGACGGTTTTCCCTGAGCGGGCTCTGGCGGGTCATGACAAGCCAGAGCATGGCGTGGAACCACGAAATCCTTTTCCATCCGCTGAGATGTTGCAGATTGAGAAGGGTGGGAACCCTCCGGCGGGTCTTGGTGGCTTCGAGGATCGCATGGTGGCGGGTTTCCCCGGTTTTCAGCATGAGGGTTACCCGGGGGGGGACCGGGGCGCCCAGGGTGGCGGCGGTTTCCAGGGGGGAAGCAACGGCGTTTCCCAGCCTGGTTTGAAGGGCGTTCCGGGTGAAGGGTTTCCAGGTTCCGGCTTCATCTGTCTTCCCGGCCAGAAGGCATGCATCGGCCCACCAGATTGGCCTGATCCAGGGGTTGGTTATCATGTGCAGAAGAACCATGAGCAGGGCATTGTGCCAGGCGAAACCCATGAGGCCCGGCTCGAGATGCCTTCCGTTTTCGAAGAGGTCATCCGGGAGCCTGCCGGGGAAAGTTGCGGGAAAGTAGAAGATGTGGGTGTGAAGCTCGGCCATGGCCCCGTGCCTGAACGCCTTGACTTCTGAAACGATTCCGGACTGAAGCACCCCGTCGCCGGGGGTTCTGCACACCCATCCCGACCGCTTGAACGCGTCGAGAATACCCGGGGTGTCTTCGGTTGTTGTGAACAGGTCCGCGTCCCGCATAATCCTTCCCCCGGGAAAGGGGTAAACGCTTCTGGCGAGATCGAATCCCTTGAACGCCCACACCATGAGGCCCTCTTCATGGATGCGGCGAAGAACCGGTCTTACGGTCTGTTCAAGATGAAACCACCTGGCCGAGGCGGGAAGCCTTGAATCGTTTCCCCTGAACTCCCGTGCGAGGAGGGGGGAAAGCTCGTGATCAGGTCCGGGGTCGGGGCCCTGGTAACTTCCGGCTTTCGCCCCGGCAAGCAGCCATTGACAGGCGGCCCTGGTGATGCTGTCCGGTGTGTTCCTATCCGTCATTTGCCCCTGCCCGGGTTGGGGGTTTTCAGCCGGGAATCTGCAGCCCCGATAACATGCCGGGGCCGGTGATTGCAAGCAACGGCGTTTGACCGGATCAGACCCGGGGGTTATGGTGTTCCCTGGTTTTTTTCGGCGAGAGGAGATGTTGTGGTACGATCCGGTGTTTCCATGTTCACGGTTGTTCTTTCCGCGCTGCTTGCGGTGGCCTGCGGAGAACCCCCGGAGGAGGCGGCTGTGGAGCAGTCGTTCAACCGGTTGGTAGACGCGCTGGAGGCCGGAGACAGCGAAGAGTTCTTCCGGCATGTCAGCGGGAACACCCGGTTGTTTCTTGATGACCTCGCAACGGGTCTCGGCGGGGCGGGAGCCGGTGAGTTCGCCGACGGCGGGGAACTGATGGAATACCTGCTGGAGGATGAACTCACCTTCCGTTTTCACCGGGGTGTTGCTTCGGTAACGGTGGATGGCGATTCCGCTGTTCTTGTGACCTCACCGGACGGAGAAACTCATGTCTTCCTTCGGGAAGAGGGCGACTGGCGGCTGAACATGGAGCCGGTTTTCCGCAGCGCTTTTGATGAGGTGCTTCGGGAGGGAGGCATGACGCTGGAAGACCTTCTTCCCTGAGTTCAGCGCCTGGGCGGAGGATCCAGAACGGTTCGAACCGCGTTTGAGAGGTTGTTTTTCGAGAACGGCTTCTGCAGAAAGTTGACGCCTTCCTTCACCATGCCCTGCTGGGTTACCACATCGGCGGAGTAACCGGACATGAAGAGGCACACGGCGTCGGGGAACCGGCTCATGATTCTCCGGGCAAGATCCCTGCCGTTCATGACGGGCATAACCACATCTGTAAGAAGCAGGTGCAGAGGTTCTTCAAGGCTTTCCGCGATTTCCAGGGCCTTTTCCGTGGTTTCCGCGGCGAGAACCCGGTAGCCCATGCTTTCCAGCATGGATACCGTGAGATGGAGCACCGGTTCTTCATCTTCAACCACCAGAATGGTTTCGGTTCCATGCTCCGGCAGTTCCGGGGGGCTTTCTTCCGGCTGTTTCTTCGTTCCCAGGTGTCTCGGCAGATAAACCTTGAACATGGTTCCCTCGCCGGGTTCACTGTAGACATTGATGAACCCGTTGTTCTGCCTGACGATGCTGTAGCCGGTGGCCAGGCCAAGGCCGGTTCCCCGGTCGGATTCCTTGGTTGTGAAGAAGGGCTGAAACAGCTTCGATATGACTTCCCGGTCCATACCGCAGCCGTCGTCGCTTACGGCCAGCAGTACATAGTCGCCGGGGGGGAAACCGGGATGCCAGGTGGAATACGCTTCATCGGCGGTGACATTCATCGTTTCGATTATCATTCTGCCCTGACCGCAAATGGCGTCCCTGCCGTTCAGGCAGAGGTTCACCAGGATCTGGTCAACCTGAGCCGGATCCACCAGCACCGGCCACAGCCCTTCATGGGGTTTCCAGACCAGTTGAATGTTCTCTCCGATCAGGCGTCTGAGCATTTCCAGCATGGCTTCAACCGCGTGATTCAGATCCACAACACCGGGCTCTATCACCTGCTGACGGGCAAAGGCGAGAAGCTGCCGGGTCAGCGCGACTGAACGCTCCCCCGCCTTGCGGACTTCCTGAAGAGGCGGCCAGAGGGGGTGCTCCGACGATATCTGCTCCAGCGCCGATTCGGCGTACCCGAGAATCACCCCGAGCATGTTGTTGAAGTCGTGGGCAACGCCTCCGGCGAGTTTTCCTATGGATTCAATCTTCCTGGCCTGGTTCAGCTCGGACTGGAGTTTCTCCCGGGCTTCCCTGTCCTGAATCTGCGTTGTTATGTCCCGGCTGATGGCCACCACCGAATCCACGCTTCCGTCGGCGCCCTCCTCGGGTATCAGCCGAAGATTGTGGGTGGCGGAGCCTCCGGCGGAAGGGTTGAACAGCTTCTCAAGGGGTTGTCGGGTCATGAACACATGGCGCAGGGCATCTTCCCAGAAGGCGCACACTTCTTCCGGCAGGCCCAGTTCCCGGTGGGTCTTCCCGATCATCTTCGACGGATCGACGCCCATGGCGTCCGCGGCGTTACCGGAGACACTCAGGTGCCTTCCCCCGCTGTCGAACCGCATTACCAGATCCGGCAGATCCTGCGCCAGAACCCGGTGAACCTCCTCCCTCTCCCGGAACGCCTTTTTCATCTCCTCATGTTCGGTAACATCGCTGAACATCGTGGCGAACCGGTCATGGCCCATGGCGAAGGCGTTGATCTCCAGATGCCTGCCCGGGGGATCAAGGAAGTGCCGGAAGCCGGCGGATAACCCGGTTCGAACCACCCTGCCGTAGACGGCCAGCAGCGGTGGTCTTTCGGAAAACACCTCGCTTGCCCTGCGACCCACCACCCGTTCCGCCGGAATCCCGGTGTGGGTTTCAAAGGCGGGGTTCGCGTCTACAAAGACATAATCCACCGGCCTGCCCTTCCCGTCGAAAACCATCTCGCAAACCGCGACGGCGTACCGGGCGTTCTGGAAGAGAAGCCTGTGCATCCCATCATTTTCCTGAAAGGCAACGGTTTTCGGCTTCAGGCCGGTGATGTCGGAGGTTACCCCGAATGCCGCGGAGTTGCCGCCGGGCAAAGGGTGCACGGATCCGTGGGAGCGGACCCGGATGGTCTCCCCGTCCCCGCGGACCAGACGGTATTCGAGGCTTACATTCCGAGCCCTGGTCCTGAGTGAAGAAAAGAGGGTATCCTTCACTTTTTGAAGGTCTTCGGGATGAACATGGGAGAAGTAGCGCTGAAAGCTGTGACCCACGGTGCCCGGAGGCAGGCCGAGCATTGAATCCGCGGCGGAGGAAATGGTGCTGGAAACGAATTTTCCCCTGGAATCGGTTTCGTAGCGCCAGATGATGTCCGAGACCATGTCAACGAGTTCCTGGTAACGGCTCTCACCGGCTCTGTGAGCCTCTTCAGCCCGCCTCAGTTCGGTTATGTCGGTTATTTTCGTAAGTACTCCGGGGGTTCCATCTCCGAGGGTGATGGGGATTTTGCTGGTTTCGGTTACGAAAACCCGGCCTTTCAGTTCCGTTTCATCCTGGGTGAACAGCGGCTCACGGGTTTCAAAAACCCGCTTGTACTCATTGTAAACCTTTTCCGAAAGAAAAGGAAACTGCTCGCTCAGTTTCAGACCCACCGCTTCAGGGTTCAGACCGAGCTCACCGCACCTGGCGCTGAAGGTTCGGTTCATCATCACGATTCTGTAATCACTGTCGATGATGTGAATGCTGCTGTTCAGGGCGTCGATGGTGGCCCGGTAAAGGGCCTCGCTTTTCCGAAGGGCTTCCTCGGCCCGGTGGCGCCCGGTTATGTCGGTGTCGCTGCCCCGGTAGCCCCGGAGGGACCCGTCGGCGTTCAGCAGCGGAATACCGTTGGTGGACATGGTCAGCCGTCGGCGGCCCCGGGTAAGCACGGTGTTGACCAGCCCGATGAACATCTCTCTCCTGTTGAAAACGCCGAGTGTGAACTCCTTGAAAGCCTCCCTCTCCTCCTCGGGGTGAAGGTCGTAGAAATGCAGGTTTCCCGTCAGCTCTTCGGGCCGGTACCCGAGAACATCCTTCACCACGGGGCTTACGAAGGTGAACATTCCTTCCCGGTCAACCTCCCACACCACGGTGCGGTTCTGTCTGGCCAACTGGTCGAACCGCTCCCGGCTCTCACGGAGGGCTCTTTCGGCGGTTCTCTGTCGGGTGATGTCCACCGCGGAGCAGACCACCCGCTCGATTCCGCCGCTGCTGTTCTTCTCCGGGGTTGAGTGTATGGACAGCAGCCGTTTTTCACCGGCCCCGTCCGGAACCCATTCCTCGGTTTCGCAGGGTTCGTCGGCCCGGAAAGCCCCGATGAACCCCCGACGCAGGGCATCGGCGGCTTCAGGGGGCAGAGCTTCGTTCAACGGTTTTCCCGCGAGGTCTTCGAGGGTTTTCCGATGGAATCCGGCGTGGGCCATGTTGACCAGGCCGTAGGTATGCTCGTCGGTCATGGTCCACACCTGGTGGCGCAGGGAGTTCAGAATCCGGTGGTTTTCACTCAATACATGCAACCTTCACATTACGGAAGCGACCCCTCCTCCGAAACGCGTTTACAAAGATAAGCGGATAAGGGTAAGGGGAAAAGTGCCGGAGAAATCCGGTGAGAATGTCGCGGTTCCCTTCAGGCGCAGATGGGGAGAGACAAACAGAACGGTTCCGCCTGGGCTTTCGGGGTCGGGACTGTACAGGGTTCGGACATTTGGCGCGTCGCTGTTGCCGCAGTAGATATGTCCGTGGTTCGCGCCGCTGTAGACTATCTCGATGAGCAGGCCGGCGTCGCCATGAAAGGTGTGGGCCTGATCCAGGGGAATCTCAACCCATCCCCCGTCGGCGTGGAAAAGCGGGTCGAAGCCGGTAAAAACCGTTGTCATGCCTCCCGACGAGTTGTCGTCGAAAACCGCGGAAAGCTCGTCACCCGCCGCAGAGCCCATCAGCACCGTGAAGCGCCCGAAGGTTACCGTGTCACGGTAAACCGCCCGGAACTCCAGGGAGTTCACGGTCAGCCCCATGTGCCGGGAACCCCCTATCTCACTCCCGGGTACCAGCACCTGGTACCGCAACCCGGGCAGTCAGCCACCGCAGAAGGGCATGTTCAGCGGGAAGCCGGTTGCTCCCACCTCCACCGTGGCGGTACCGGTGAGGGGCCACAGGGAAAGCGCAAGAAGCAAAAATGCCATTTCCACGGTTTTCCCTTCCATCCGGCGGTTCGCCATCGCCTTTACGAGCATAAACGCCCCCCCTTCACAGGTCAATCACCAAGGGGCCGTTTTTCGGCGATGAATTCGCCTGCTCCGCAGCGCTTTATATTCCTGTTGCCGCTCAGGGGAGCGGATTTCGAGATATGCGGAAGGAAATTCCGCAACCGATACTCCCCCTCGACTCGAAGGGGGACGGGAAAGGATGATCATGTCAGGCAACGGGGTGATTGATTCCCTGATGAGCCGGAGGTCCATAAGAAAGTACAAACCCGACCCTCCTTCAGACGAAGTGGTGGAAACCGTTGTCCGGGCCGGTCAGCACGCCCCGTTCGCGATGCAGCTGGGAAGCGTTCTGCTTTCCCGGAAGGCCGGGAAGAACCCCTTCAAGGCGCCCCTGTGTTTCACCATTTGCGCCGATGCCCACAGGCTGGAAAGGGTGATGGAGCGCCGGGGCTGGAAAAGAAGCGCGTCGAACGCCTACACCCTGCTGTTCGGCATCCAGGACGCGTGCTACATGGCCCAGAACATGGTAACAGCCGGCGAAAGCCTGGGTATGGGAAGCTGCTTCATCGGCGGCGCCCCTTTCATGGCGGCGAAACTGAGGGAGCAGTACGGGCTGCCCCCGGGAGTGTTTCCGGTGGTGATGCTGGTGATGGGCTACCCAGATGAGAATCCGCCGGTGCGCCCCCGCTACCCTCTGCCGTTCCATCTCTTCGAGGACGCCTACCCGGAACTGACCGACGAACGGGTGGACCAGGCCATGGAGGAGATGGACCGGGGCTACCTCGAGCAGGGTTACTACCGCCGGGCCAACTACATGATCCCTCTTCCGGACGGGATGGAGGAAGCCTTCAGCTTCGATGACTACAGCTGGACCGAACACATCTCACGAAAGATGGGGCTGTGGGGAAGCGACCCCGACCAGCTTCTGAACATCCTTGCCGAGTGCGGATTGGGAGTGACGAAATGAAGGCGCTGGTGATCTACTACTCCATGGAGGGAAACACCCGGCTTACCGCTGAAACCATAGCGGAGGCCGCCGGGGCGGACCTGCTGGAGTTGAAACCGGAAAGGGAGAGCGGGTCCCGGGGCCTCTCCCGATATCTGTGGGGCGGGAAGGCGGCGATGATGCGGGAAAAACCCGCCCTGCTCCCCCTTGAGGTAGACCCCGACCGGTACAACATGTTCTTCATCGGCACACCGGTGTGGGCGTGGACCCTTGCCCCGCCGCTGAACAGTTTTCTTTCCTGTCGGGATTTCTCCGGGAAGCAGGTAGCCCTCTTCTGCTGCCACGGCGGTGGGCCGGGCAGGATATTCCGGAGAATGCGCGAGGCCATTCCGGGAGCGGTGTTTCTGGGGGAACTGGGTCTGCGGGACCCGGCAAAGCACGACACCGAAGCCCAACTGGCACTGGCGGGAAAATGGGCGCTGGAGATGCGCGACGGCCTTCGGTGATACGGCGTTCCCTCCCGCGGCAATGAAATGAAAGGGGTTTGCATGACATACCGGGAGATCGTGGGGTTTCACGGCCACGCCTGCCCGGGGCTGGCCATCGGCTACCGGATGTCGCTGGCGGGTCTCGAAGCCCTGGCTTCGGTTCGGGCAACCGACGAGGAACTGGTGGCGATTACGGAGAACGACGCATGTGGCGTGGACGCGCTGCAGTGCCTCACCGGATGCACCTTCGGCAAGGGCAACCTGCGGTTCAGGGACTACGGGAAAAGCGTGTACACCCTCTACTGCCGGACCACCCTTCGGGGGGTTAGGGTGCTCTTCCATGGCGGGGGTTTTCCGGAAGAACTCAGGGATGACCGGGAGGCCCGAATGGCCTGGATTCTCAGCGCTCCGGAGGAGGAGATGATATCCGTGACTCCGGTTACCCTTGAAGAGCCGGAGCCCGCGGCTGTTCACCGAACGGTTTCCTGCTCCGTCTGCGGGGAGGGGGTTATGGAAACCCGGCTTCGGGACGGCATGTGCGTTCCCTGCCGGGAATCGAAGAATGCCGGCTCAGCGATCGGCTGAAACCGGCGCCGTTGCTTGTCTCCGCGGACTGTGACATCTTCCGAACAAAGAGATGAGGGAAAGGCATGAGTTCAAGTCTGCTGAAAAGGGCGGAAAGGGAGCTGGTTGCCGGAACGGAAAGGGCGACGGAGGCGGATGTCACCCTGGTTCTCGAGGAAAAGGAGGCCATTCTTCGGAAGGTGTTCGGCAGCAGGCACCTGGCCCGCTTTTTCCAGGATGTGAAACTGCTTTTTCAAATGCATCTGGATTATGCCGCGAGGCGGTACAGGTGCATACCCTGGAACACCATAGCCGCCTCGGCCACAGCCCTGCTCTATGTGCTGAACCCCATGGATCTTATTCCGGATTTCATACCGGGCATCGGATACCTTGACGACGGCATGGTGGTAATGCTGGCCATGAAGCTCATCGGCCGCGACCTCGAGAAGTACCGGATATGGAAAGAGGGCCGGGGCTGATCCCCTCTACTTCATGAAGTTCATTACTGTGATCGTCAGTGTGGCCACCGTCAGCGCGAGGGATATGTAATCGCTGTTCCTGGTAAGCCACGAGTACTCAACCTCGATGGTGCTGTTGGGGCGGATGATGTAGCTCTCGGTGTTGACATTCTCGAGGATCCCCGTGCTGGAGCTGATGATGATGTTCTGCCGGCTGGCGTTCTCCTGAAAACCCCCGGCGGCCTGAATGTACCAGTCGGCGGTGGCCCCGGGGCGGAATGACACCATTCCCGGAGTACGGACCGCGCCGCCCACGAAAACCGCGCTTTCATGGGGCACCAGGTTCAGTGTGTCGAAGGGCATCACCAGATGGTCGGCGAAACCCGTTGTTTCATTCCAGAGTGTTATCATCCGGTTGTCGCCGGTGGAGATGTAGGAACCTGGAAGGTCGATGTTTCCCGATATGACCGCCAGCTCCCGAACCAGCTGCGTCAGGCTTACTCCGTTCTGCCCCACATCATAGGTTGACACCACGCCCATCTTGTTCACGAAAGCGGGATGCGCGCTGGGATACACCTCAACCACATGCACGTTTCCAAGAAACGGGTTGGACCGGAAACGGGATGTGACCGGGTCGGTGGAGAGGTCAACCGTGAGGGTATCGCCACTGTGGGTGATGGCGTGGCCGTACTGGCTTCCGTAGATGCGAAGCCCGCCGCTTGTTTGAATAAGCTCGGCTACGGTTTTTGTGGCGTACACCGGATACCTTCCCGGGGAAACCACCATTCCCCGAAGGTCCACATTCACAACCCTGGGAAGCTGCAGTGTGAGGCGCGCCCTGAGGGATGGAAACTGCCTTCGAATCGAGGCGTCGAGGGCGAGCTGGGCTTCGTCGATGCTGAGGCCGCCCACATGGATGGACCCGATACCGGACATGTTGATGTAACCGTCAAGGGTGACAACCCGGGTTTCCACCGGCATGACGCCCACGCTGAGCAGATACTCGGATACGCCGCCCTCGATGGTTACCATCACCCTGTCTCCGGCGTCGAGGGTGTACTCGCTTCTGTCCACCGGGATGACTCCGGCCTCAAGGGAGTAATCCATCGAGGATGCTGCCGTGGGGACCTGGGAGACAGCCGGACTGCCGCCCACCGCAAACTGCAACTGCAAAACCGCTATGAGAAAATGCATGGAAACCTCTCCGTCACCCTGTGCTTATGGAATCAAAGGCATTGCGCGCCAACAGTGGCCGCGGGCGGCTTTAACTATAGCGCTTGGTTTTCCGGTGGTCAATTTACCGGGTTTCCTCGGAACGACTTCACGCTGCTGGCCATCAGGAAAACCTGAGCTCAGAAGGGCCAGAACCGAAGTATGGCCGGAATCGAAGCGGCGAGCACGACCAGTGTCAGGGGAAGGCCGGGCTTCCAGTAGTCCGCGAAGCGGTAACCTCCCGGGCCCATGACCAGGGTGTTGGACTGGTGCCCCACCGGAGTCATGAACGCCGCGGAAGCCGCCACCGCCACCGCCATGAGAAAGGGATCCGGCGAGAGGGCGAGCCCCGACGCCAGGCCGATGGCAATCGGCGCCATCAGCACCGCGGCGGCGGCGTTGTTTATGATGTTGGTCAGGACTACGGTGATCACCATCAGAATCGCCAGGGTGGCCACCGGGGGCATCCGGCCTCCCAGAACAAGAAGCAGCGAGGCTATCCTGGCCGCGCCTCCGGTGGACTCCAGGGCCTCTCCCACCGGGATGAGAGCCCCCAGCATTACGATCACCGGCCACTCGATGCTTTCATAGAGCCTTCTCAGGGTTACCAGGCCACTCAGCACCATGGCCACCGCGGCGATCACCAGGGCGATCTGCACCTTCATCCAGCCGAAGGAAACCATGATGATGGCGGCGGCGAATATCCCCACCGCCGGAAGAATCCGGGGATTGTCGCCAACACGAAGCTCCCGTTCCGCCAGGGGAAGGCAGCCCAGGGCGGTGAACATGTCCTGCAGCCCTTCAGCCCCCGCCTGAAGCAGCAGGATGTCGCCGCCCCGGAAGCGGATGTCCCCCAGCCTGTGGGTCAGCCGTATGCCCTGACGGGCAACGCCGAGCAGGTTGGCGCCCAGCCTTTTTCTCATGTCGACAGACTTCGCGGTTTTGCCCACTATGGCCGAGTCCGGCATGACCACCGCCTCGTAAAGGCCGACCTCTCCCGAACCCAGAAGCTCCTTCCCGCTCTTTCCCCCCAGCATCAGACCGCCGTGCTCGGCGAAGTCCCCCAGCAGTTCGGGATCGGCTTCCACCACCAGGATGTCGCCCTCCCTCACCCGTTCAAAGCCCTGGGGCGCCGGAATCCGGCCGTCATCCCGAACCATGGCCACCACCAGTATGTCCCACTTGCCCAGGGAGGTAAGGTCGTTCAGCGGCCTTCCGATGAACCGGGAACCGGGCAATACCTTCAGCTCGCTGATGTATTCCTCGATACGGAAAAGCTCTCTCTCCCCCTTGCCGGAGGGTCTCCTCGGCATCATCCGCCATCCGAACACGCCCAACAGAAGCACACCCGCCACCGCAGCCACTGAACCCACCGGGGCGAAGTCAAACATCAGAAACGGCCTTTCCAACGCTTCCGCCCGGTAGAGTGAGATGATGATGTTCGGAGGTGTGCCTATGAGGGTGGTCATGCCTCCCAGAAGTGAGCCGAAGGCCAGGGGCATAAGGTAGAACGAGGGGCTGCGCTTGCTTCTCTGGGCGATCCGAAGCGCCACCGGCATGAAGAGGGCAAGGGCGCCCACATTGTTCATGAACCCCGAGAACACCGTGACAAGACATGTGAGAACCAGTACCTGCAGGGTGAGGCTTCGTCCCATTCGCATAAGGTTCCGGGCAAAGATGTCCACGATTCCCGAGTAAAGCAGACCCCGACTGAGAACCAGAACCGCGGCCACGGTGATTACCGCCGGGTGTCCGAAGCCTGCAAAGGCCTTTTCCGGGTCGATTACCCGGGTGACGACCAGAGCCATAAGGGCGATTATCGAGACCACATCGTAGCGAAAAGTGTTTCTGATAAACAGTATCAGAGCGCCTGCGATAACCGCGAAAACCAGAACCTGCTGAATCAGAATCAACCTCCGGACGGAAAGCGTGTTTCAGGTCAGCAGGCGTTCCAGTACCCCCAGGGCCGGAATCACCAGCCGAAGGAGGTTGTTGAAAGCCTGATCCGCATCGGTTTTGCCCTGAATGTACAGTGAGAGGGCGGCGGAGCACTGGTCCAGATTACCGGTGAGTTCCCCGAGGGTCTCGGTGTTCTTCTTCAGGCTTGCGGTAACCATGGCGTCGCGCCAGCGGGAAACGCCCTGCATCACCACTCTGATCTCACGAGCCTTCTCATGAAGCCCCTGGGCAAGCAGGCGCATTTCCGCGGTTCGAAGCCTTTCGATGAGCCTTACCAGCGATTCAGTAAG
Source organism: uncultured bacterium (assembly GCA_964624405.1). Taxonomy (GTDB): domain Bacteria; phylum Fermentibacterota; class Fermentibacteria; order Fermentibacterales; family JCC-6; genus UBA6080. Next base: position 12,660 of record CAZUXA010000008.1, read on the forward strand.
ACCGTTCTTCAAGCTGTCTCATCCTTTCCAGAAGCTCGGTGAAACTCACCGACACGGCTTTGCCTCCCAGGGTTTCCGCAGCTTCCCGGTGCGCGGAGGCCATCAGTGCCCAGGCGGCGTCCGCCCTTCCGAGGCCTCCCATTATACCGTTCACCCTGGAATTCAGGGCAAGCAGCTCGCGAAGGTGGTGTTCGGAGTTGCCCTCATGGAGCATCAGCCTCATGAGTCGCGCCGAGATGTCCTGATAGGAGGAGTTCACCGCCAGGGAAACATCGGCAAGAGAATGGGAGACCGTGGCGCAGAGGCTGTCCACCCCCGGCGCCGCGGCCAGCATGGCGGTTCTGAGCCTTCTGGTGTCGATCTCCAGAACACCCTGTTCCACCATAACCGCCGCCGCGGTGGAAAGGGGGCCGGAAAGGGGTATGGACGCGACCCGCCATACGGCCTCGGTGGCCCTGGACGGCTCGATGACCATGCCGGCGAAAAGAGTGTAGGAAGCCATGGCTTCCCCGGCCATCTCCACCTGTTCACCTGCCCGGACAACCGCCCCGAGAACACCCAGACCCGGCGGTGTCATGCGAAATGAACCCCCGGAAACCAGGAACATGTCCTCCAGGGCTTCGGTGTCGCCTTCCAAGGCTTTCTGAACAGCGTTGTCCTCCACCAGGGCCACCGCATCGGCCAGGGCTTCGGCGGTTGCCCTGGAGAGGAGAACCGCGCTTTTGTGAAGCTGGGCCAGGTTCGAGGAATCACGGGTCGCGCAGCCGGCCACCGCCGATAACGCAATCATGGCCAGCAGAATTCGTTCAGTTTTCATGGGGTCAATATCGCATGGAGAGGAATCGGCAACAAGCATGCTCTTTTCACCGGGACCGGCCGGGGATATTGTTCAGCCTCATTCTCGGGAAGGGAAGCGTATGGCCGATTCGACCAGAAAAGGGGCTGGTGATCACCCCAGGGAAGCCGGGGTTCTTCTGCACCCCACCAGTCTTTGGGGCGAGTGGGGCATCGGAACCCTGGGCGGTGAGCTTCGGGCATTCGTGAACTGGGCCGCCGAAGCGGGTTTCAAGTGGTGGCAGGTGCTTCCCCTGAGCCCCACCGGCGTCGGCAACAGCCCCTATCAGCCCATTTCCTCATTTGCCGGCAATCCCCTTCTCCTTTCTCCGGAGCTGCTCCACGCCGACGGCCTTCTCACCCGGGAAGAACTGGCAACCGCGAGCCTTCCGCCGGAAGCCCGGGTTGATTGGGGAAACCTTCTTCCACACCGCTTCCGGCTGAACGGCATCGCCGCCGCCAGAGCGCTCCGCCTGAACCCCCGGGGGTTTTCGGAGTTCTGTTCGGCCCACGCCGGATGGCTGAACCCCTGGGCGGCCTACGCGGCCCTCAAGGAGGCCGGCGATCAGGCGCCATGGTGGCAGTGGAAGGCGCAAGAGCCGAATCCGGAACTCGAGAAGGTTCACCGGATGGTGCAGTTCCTTTTCCATGAACAGTGGAGCCGGGCTCTCGCCCTCTGCGAAAGCGCCGGCATCAGGGTGCTGGGAGACCTTCCGATCTACTCCTCCCTTGACAGCGCCGATGTCTGGTCCCGCCGGGATCTTTTCATGCTGGATGAGCACGGCGCCCCCACCGTGGTTGCCGGCGTCCCTCCGGACTACTTTTCCTCCACCGGGCAGCTCTGGGGCAATCCCCTTTACGACTGGAAAGCCCACGCCGAAGAAGGCTATCAATGGTGGGCACATCGGTTGAGCAGGACTCTGGAGCTGTGCCACACCGTTCGAATCGACCATTTTCGAGGCTTCTGCGACTACTGGGAGATTCCAGCCGACGCGGATACCGCCGTGAACGGCACATGGAAAACCGGCCCCGGAATCCGGTTCTTCCGGAAGGTGTCCCGTCACCTCGGGGGCATGCCGCCGATAGTGGCGGAGGACCTCGGCATCATCACCCCGGAAGTCCGAAGGCTCAGGGATGAACTGGGGTTTCCCGGCATGGTTGTTCTGCAGTTCGCACTGGATGATCCGGACTTCATTCCCTCCCGGGTATCCCGGAACACCGTTATCTACACAGGAACCCACGACAACGACACAACCAGGGGATGGCTGGAATCCACAGGGCGCCACCAGAGCCTCGAGGATGTGGTGAGCACCGCCCTGGACTCCCCTTCGAAGCTGTGCGTTCTTCCGGTTCAGGACATCCTTGGACTTGGCGCTGAAGCCCGGATGAACACACCCGGAACCGCTTGGGGCAACTGGAGTTTCAGGCTGCGCCCCGGCTCACTGGAAACCCGGAATGCCCGAAAATGCAGGGCGCTTCTCTCGTCCGGCGGCAGGGCTTGACCCTTCAACCCTGTTCCTTGTATGTACAGGCTGTAGAGGTGAAGGGAGGCATGTATGGTACATGCTCTTGTGGTTTTGTCTGCTTTTGCTTCGCAGTATGCTCTTCCCGAGCACACAGGCGTGGAAGCAGGCGCTTCAACCCTGATTCTGAACGAGTTCATGGTTCTTCCCGTAGCGGCATCCACCCAGAACGCCGGTCAGTGGGTGGAGATTCACAACAACAGCCGCAACTGGGTCAACCTCGCGGGATGGTCACTGGTGAATCACCGGGGAGACATCCACCTGTTCGGAACATTCATGCTTCCCCCGGAGGGCTACTTCGTGCTGGGCGGCAGCTCTTCGTACAACGACAACGGGGGCTACACACCCAACGCTGTCTGGTCGGGCTTTTCCCTGGCTGCCAACGGTGAACTCACCCTGTACTCTCCCATGCAGGACTACTACGAAAAAGTTCAATGGAACAGCTCGTGGCCGGTGCAATACGGCGCCTCCTGCGAACGCATAAACCCGGGCTGGGATTCGGGGCTGTCCTCAAGCTGGGGGCTTTCACAAAGCACATTCGGCAATGGTGACTTCGGCACCCCCGGAACCCTGAACAGCATTTACAGCAATTCCTTCGTGCAGAACAGCTGGGCTTTCATCAAGGCGTTCATGAACTGAAGCCTTTGCCCGAGTCACATCAACTGGGTTTGCTCCTGAATTTTTTCGCTGAAGGATACTGGTCGAGGTCGTAGATTATTGTTTTTTCAGGCATTTCCACCCTGTCAAGCCTGACGTCCGCTTCGTGGAGAAACTGCTCGGAGTGGCCGGAATGGTAATCGCTGAAGATTATCACCCTGCGAATACCGGTGGAAACCAGAGCCTTGGCGCAGGTTGTGCAGGGCATGTTGGTTACGTAGGCGCTTCCCCCGTTCAATGACACACCGTTCCTGGCAGCCTGGCAGATGGCGTTCATTTCCGCGTGGTTCGTTCTGATGCAGTGACCGTCCACCACCATGCACCCGACTTCATCGCAGTGGGGAAGCCCCGGAAGCGAGCCGTTGTATCCGGTGGCCAGAACATGTTTGTCCCTCACTATGACGCATCCGCAATGCATTCTTGGACATGTGGCCCTTTCGCTGGCCAGCATGGCCAGCTTCAGAAAGTACTGCTCCCAGGATGGCCGCATGGAGCCCCCCTTCCATGTTATGGGTTCCAGTCCAACTGCAGGCCCAGGTCGGTTCGGGAGGGGCCGGAGGTCTGCTCGAAGCCGGAACCGATGCTGTCTCTTCCGTACCAGTGAAACCTGCTTATCCGGCCCCTCAAACGCCAGCCCTCTCCAAACTGCACCGTTACCATGGCCTGCGCCGCCACAACGCTTCCGTAAAGCGGGCTGGACCCCATCTCACCCGGAAAGGACAGGCTGTAGATGTACACCCTGGAGTTGTAATCGTCGGTTTCCGCCGCGGAAGCGGATACGGTGGCGTCCAGCCCGAAATCGAAGGAGTGCCGAAGGCGAACCTCGGCGCCGACACCGATGGATGTGGAATCGTCGCTTCGGTGGAGGGCCGTCGGAAGCCTGAGGGTGAGGGTGGTGTTTCGGTCGGGGCTCCAGGTTGCGCCCAGAACCCCCCTGTGGGTTGTTTCTCCGGGGGATGATGACACGGTAAAGCGCTGAAGAAGAGTGGTTCGGGGAAAGGGTGTTTCCTCGCCCTGGACCCCCGCCCTGAAGGTGGAACCCCGGTCCCGCTGAAGGACCTCGATACCCGAGGTTACCGTTACCCCGCGCCGGGGTTTCCAGCGAATACCGTAGCCCCCCGCAAGGTTGTGGTTGACCCCGAAAGGGGATGATGAACGGCGGGAGGGAAAGGAAGCAGGGTAACGGCTGGCTGTAAGGGTATGCCGGAAAGCGCCGGCGTCTCCGTACATTCCCACAAGGAAAGCCACCGGAAGCGACCCCGGAGACCCGATGCCGAAACTGGCCTCGCCGCTGAGCCTTCGCAGGTTGTTTTCGATGTTGAGGTCGAACCCGACCCTGCCGGTGCTCACGGTTGAATCGTCGGTACGGCGGAGAAACGCTCCGGAAACCCCCACCGGCCCCGCCGACAGCCTCGCGAAGGAAAAGGCTTCGTTTACCGCACCCTTCCGGGCGATTTCGATGGCGGACCTGTGCAGGCCGGTGCCGGAACGGTCAACCCTGGAGACTGCCTGAAGCACATGGAGGCTTAAACCTCCCATTTGAAAACCCGCGCCGGCCCCGGTGAGGGGGAAGGCGTCGCAGTCGCCGGGACTGGTCGCGGGCTCGATCAGGCTTCGGTGAACCGGTGGCTTCACCAGGGAGAGGGGATCGCTTCCGGACCAGCTGCCGCCATGGTCGGCGGTGAGCCCCAGGGCCATCCGAAGCCGAAGGAAACCCACTGATGCGCTTTGAAGGGTTCGATTCTCCCGCCAATGAAGACCGAAGGCGGTGAGGTCGCCCCATTTCTCGCCGGGGTCTTTCTCCTGAAGGAGGACACCGCCGAACTTCCCGGCGTTGAAGGCAGCCCTGTGAAAGAAGGCCCAGGCATCGCCGGCCCAGTAGTTTTCGTTAACCCCCCGGGGCGCGGGATAACGCCTTTCCGCCCGGAACCTGACACCGGTGGCGAAAAGGGTGACCGGGATCAACACGGTAATGAGAGCTGATCTTATCATTCCACGGTAAGATACCGGCAGAGGGTTTCCAGTGTGGAGGGGCCAACCCCGGGAACATTCAGCAGCTCGGACACGCTTTCGACGGGACCGTTGGCCTCGAGCCAGGCCAGGATCGCGGAAGCCTTTGCGGGACCGATGCCGGGAATGGCGGTTAGCTCACTCTCGGTGGCGGTGTTGATGTTGACCGGAAAAACCACCGGGGGCCGCCCCGGAGGGGAACCGGCAAGGGAAAGCGGCGGTGGCCCGAAGGCCGAAGCCCCCCAGGAAACCTCGCCGGACTGGCTGCCCGGCAGATCAGGATGGGTGGCGTAGCCATAGCTGACCCCGGCCCTGCCCACATCGATGCCGATGGAGAACGACAGCCGGGTGGGACCGGAAAGGCAGCCGACGCCAAGCGCCAGATTGGGATGCGGGGAAAAGGAGGAATGAAGACCGAACTCGGCCCCGGTATGGCGATGGAAGGCCGCCGACGCCGCGAGGTGCATCCGGTCCACGGGAACAACCCCGCAGGAAACATGGACCACCCCGGGAATGGCGGGCGCCCCGGCTAGTTCGGTGGAGAACAGCCCCCGCCAGCCTCCCCCGAGATACACCCCCTGTACCGGCCGGGCAACCACGGCGGCGCTGACGCCGAAGGCGGTTTTCCCGCCGTAACCCTGAATCGAGAGCCGGTTTCCCGAAAGGGAGACGCCGAGTAAAAGCCCCCTGGCCGGCCTGACGGCCCCGGCGGCGGCCAGTGTTGTTTCAGAGTAGTCTTGTGTGGAGGTTCCGGTGTACATCGCACCGAGCCCGACGCCGGAAAGCACTGTGTTTGCCGCGACGGAAAAGCGCTGCAGTTCCGCAAGCCCGAAGGGCCGCGAGGCGGACACGGCAAAGCCCGGGGATTCCAGCATTCCCGGAGTGACGGGATTCAACGCGAGCGCCGAGGCGGTTCGGGGAAAGAGAGCCCCGGGGAACCCGAAGAGCCAGGGAGATTCCGGGCAGGATTCAAAGGCGCCGAAAGCCCAGGCGGCGCAGAGAAACAGCGGTAGAACAGTGCATTTTGCCATTATACCCGAAAGTACGGCCGAAAACAGGGTATTTTCAAGAAGGTTGACCTGAGACACGAAGATGATAATGATTTGATGATACTGGCAATGGAGGGGCTGGAGGTTCTTCTGTGAAAACAGCGGTGGTTGGCTGCATCCTGATGCTGTCCGGCGTCATCAGCGCCGGAGGTGTTCCATGGTCTCACTTCAACCTGATAGACGCACCCAGCGCTCATATGCTCAGGCACACTGAAATCGCCGTGGGCGGAAGCTTCGTTCCCTTTTCCGTGGAAGACTCCACGGGGTCTTCCTCCACCCAGTTCGCCTTCGGCACTTATCTTGAGGTGGGCATTCTCGACAGGGCCCAGGTTGGGGCCACCTTCATCAGTTCCGGAGGCATCAGCGGAACCGCGAGATTCCTGCTTCTCCGGGAAACCATACGCTCACCCGGAATCTCCATCGGCTGTGAAAACATCATAGGTGAGGAAAACTACGAAGGCTACGAAATGAACGACAGCCTTTACAACTACGGTGAAAACCAGAACTTCTCCGCCTACGCCGTCTTCACGAAAGACTTCAGCTACTTCCTCAGCATCCCTGTCTGCGCGAACATCGGTTACGGAATCGGCCGTTTCCGCCAGAAAGACGGCGACGCAGACGGCTTCAACAACCCGCTGCCGGGGCTTTTCGGCAGCCTCATGCTCCACCCGTCACGGGATTCGGAGATAATCATCGAGTGGGATGGCCGTGATCTGAATGTGGGGGGGCAATACGATCTCACCGGCAATGTCAGCGTAATGATGGCCTACACCGAGATCGAACAGCTTTTCCGATCAGAGGAAGACAGAGACCTCACCGACCCCGGCCAGTCTCCCAAGTTCGCAGTCGGACTCAGGGTAACCCTGGGCCCGGTTTTCCACCGGACCGGACTGAACCCCTACAGCAGGCTCCGCTTCTCCGAAGACGACGAGGCTCTGGAAGCCATAAGGCGCGAGAGGGAGAACGCCCGGCGCCGAATCGAAGAGCTGGAGCGCTCGATCCGCTAGGCTGAGTTTTCCGCATTGACAACAGACCAGTCACATGTAATGCTATTATGTTGAATAGTGTATAACTTTGTAATTCTTTCGTTCCAGCGGAGGCATGGCACTACCAGGCACATTAGAGTTCGAGCGCGTAATTAAACGCACGAAGCTTACGCCCTTGGCCATCAAAGTTCTGAAGCACCGTTTTTCGGGCAAAGCGGATCCGGTAAAGCACTGGCTTCCGTCGAAACCACGGTGGGATCGTGTACTGCCCGACCTCGACATTCTGTCCTTTGAGCTCAAGTCGCTGAAGAAGCGCAGGGGCAAGATTGTCTTGTACGGGCACGACGACATGGACGGAATAACCGGGCTGTTCATCGGTTTGAAGATACTTCGGAACGAGGGGTTCACTGTTGTTCCCATAGTGCCCAGGCGGGAGATCGAAACCTACGGAATTCGCCCCGGAAGGCTCCAGGGCGTGCTCGAGCCCGAAGATCTGCTTCTCACCGTTGACTACGGCTGCAGCGCCGTGGAGGGTGTGGCGTGGGCCCGGAAGAACGGGTCCAGGGTGGTAATAACCGACCACCACATGCTGAACCCCCCGCTGCCTGACGCCAACGGCATCATCGATCCCCAGCTTTTAGGCCCTCCAGCGGCAGACCTGGCCGGATGCGGGGTTCTGTACGCCGCCCTCACATCCCTGTTCCCCAAGTACGAGAACGATTCCCAGCTTCTCGCGGCCACGGCTCTGGGCACCATCAGCGACAGGGTTCCCCTTTCCGAGTGGAACCGCTATCTGCTTCACTGTTTTTCTCTTATAAAGCCGGAACTCCTCACGGAGGGGCTGAAGCTTCTAATGGATGAGTGGCCCTGCAGGCGGGGCAACTGGAGCGGCGCCATGGTGCGCTCGCATTTGACCAGCACCATCGGCAAGGGCTGCAATTCCGGCATCACCAACATGCTTGATTTCCTGTTCAGCTACGACCGGAAATGGTGCAAAGCCCTTTGGAAGCAGATGGTGAAAAGCAGCGAGGAGAGGGGGCAGGTTCTCAGCGACCTGGTGGGAAGGGCAATGAACCTGAAAGACCCCGAGGCGGACGCCTTCGGAATGATACTCGTGTTCATGGACGACATTCCTCCAGGCATGGGCGGCACCCTGGCCAGCAGGCTCTGCAGGATTCACCGCAGGGGAACCATAGTGGTAACCAGGCGGGAGGACGGCATGCTGGTGGGAGACACCCGCTCGGTGGGGGACTGGAACATGGCGGGATTCCTGGTAAGCATGAGAAATGTCTTCTCCAGCGCCGGCGGCCACTACCGGGCCGCGGGATTCAGCTACGAATCTCCGGACTGGCTTCCCCTCCGTGAGCTGCTTCTCAGCCACATGGCCGAGTATCCCACCCATCCTGTTCCGCCTCCCCATATCGACCTTCACCTTGAAGAACTGCCGGATCCGAAAGTTTTCACCTGCCTGGCCCCCTTCGGTCCCGGCTTTCTTCCGGTGGCGCTGAAAATAGGAACCATGCGCTACCTTATGCAGCTTCACCAGAACAACCAGGTCACCTGGTGCATATCGGAGGACAGCGGGGAATGACAAGGCTGGTCACCGGAGCGGCGGGCTTCATAGGCAGCAGGCTGTGCCAGCGCCTTCTTTCCCGGGGATACAGGGTTCTTGGTGTGGACTGCCTGCGGGACTACTACGATGTCACGCTGAAAAAGCGGAATCTCGAAAGTCTTGCCTCCTCGCCGAACTTCAGCTTCTCCGGCGAGGACCTCTCCCAGGGAACCGGTTTTCTCGACCTGCTGCTTCCGGGGGATGAACCCATTGTGATTTACCATCTGGCCGCCCAGGCCGGGGTGCGGAAGTCATGGGGAAGCCACTTCCTCCACTACACCCGCGACAACATAACCGCCACCCAGAACCTTCTGGAGTACGCCGTGGCCCGGAAAGGGGTGCAGCGTTTCATCTATGCCTCGTCATCATCGGTGTACGGCATTCCCGAAGAAATGCCCATGAGGGAGGATGTCACCGTTCCAGTACCCCACTCGCCCTATGGTGTGACCAAACTTGCGGCGGAAAACCTGGTACGGCTTTATGGAATGAACCATGGCCTCGCCTGGACGGCGCTGCGCTTCTTCACCGTCTACGGCCCGGGCCAGAGGCCGGACATGGCCTTCTTCAGATTCATACGAAGCGCCCTTGAAGGCAGCCCCATAACCCTCTACGGCACCGGTGAACAGACCCGGGACTTCACCTATGTTGATGACATAACCAGGGCTCTGGTTCTGTCCGAGGATACCGGGGGCAACTGGCTGATGAACCTGGGCGGAGGCCGGAGGGTCACCATGAACGGAGCAATCTCCATGCTGGAGGATGTTCTTGAAACCAGAATCAGCGTTCGCCGGCTCCCGGTGTCTCCCGGCGACGTGCCTGACACCTGGGCTTCGACGGAACTCGCGGAAAGAATCCTGCGCTGGCGTCCGGAGCACACCCTGGAGAACGGGCTGGCCCGGGAGGCGGAATGGCTCAGGTCACTCTGACCGATTCTGAACATGCACGCTTGCCTCGTTGCTCCAGGTGGTGAGTCCCGCGTTGTTCTCCACCTGAACCGCGTAGTACCAGTACCCCTCCTGCAGTCCCTCGTCCATGAAAACATTCTGGTTTCTGTTTTCCGACACAAAGAGGATCACCGCCTGGTTCGGGTTCTGCTGAACACCGGGGGAAGAATCCCGGTACAGCCGGTACCTTAGAAAATCCATATCCGGGCTTTTCGTCCAGCTCAACCTGGCGGTGTCATCGTTCAGAAGCGCGGCGGTGAGCGCCGTGGCCGAAGGAGGCACCGGTGGCTCGGTGGGATTCCCCTGCTGGCATGACAACAGGGCAAGCAACCCGATCAAAGGAAGCAGACGTTGTTTCATTACACCCCTTCCTCTAAAGGAACATCATGGGAAAGTTGCTGCTCACCAGTTCTTCCCGAAGGCCCTCGGTGTGGAATGCGAATGTCCTGCGGTTGTGGCCCGGAGGGGTGAAACCGATGAGCACCCTTTCCGAACGGAGCAGTGTTCGAAGGGCGGTCCAGGCGTCTCCCGCATAGATGGCGCTTCGGCCGCTGGTGGATATGGTCCAGTTCGACGTGGAGGGTTCGCCGGCATCGAAACGCCAGGTTACGGGAATGGTGGTTTCCCCCAGGTGCATCGATGTGGAAAGATACAGGCTGAGTTCGCCGGGGGTGAGCCGCACGCAAAGCCCGGGCCCGGATACACCGGCGTTCTCACCGATCACGATGACCATGGTCTGGTCTGTAAGAGGGTCTGCTACCACTGATGAGTACCAGTATGTTTGTGTCGGAACCGCAATCAGCAGAATCGCAAGAGGCATCATTCTCCCTTCATCCACATCCATGGGTTGAGAGGAGCGGGGTTCCCGTCTATCGCCTCCACGCTAT
>CAZUXA010000008.1:23261-104399 GCA_964624405.1 uncultured bacterium
ATCCACATCCATGGGTTGAGAGGAGCGGGGTTCCCGTCTATCGCCTCCACGCTATCGGGAACTCCACCGCCAGAACCCTGTACCGAAGGTCGGGGCCCTCGAAGCCGGGAATCATGGCGTTGAACACCACCAGCAGAGTTCGCTCATCGATTTTTATCACCCTGGATATTCGATACGCGAAACAGAGCAGGTAGGGGTCCGGTGCGCTGCTCTCCCTGAAAAGAAGGGCCCGTGACCTGCCGTCGGAGATGGTGAGCCTTATCAGAACAGGTTCGGGAAACCATGGGGCATCGCGGTTCTCAAGCCCTGAAGGAACCTGCTCCAGTACCATGGTGTAGGTTATCCCGGGGTACCATGTGTAATGGGTTTCCGTGGCGAAGACCACCGTGTCCGGTGAAACCCCGGCGTCGGTAAGCTTGTGTTCCAGAAGCACCCGGCCACCGTGTTCGATGCTGATTCCCATATCCTCGAGGGAGGCCGCCGCCAGCGCGAGAGCGCTGTCCGGCCCTTGGTTCCGATGAGTGTCTTCGCTGGTTATCAGCACGGAATGCCTCTCAAGAACCCTGTGGGGATTCGTGGAGAGAATTTCCACCATGGCCCATGGGAAGCCGGTGCCATCCTGAACGCCATACATCATCCAGGCCGCGTGGGATCCGGAAGCGTCGGCGCCAAGATATCTGAATGTGGCGGAATCCGTCGCTTGAACAGACACTGCGAACACTGCCGCGATCAACATGGCCTTCATTAGTCCCTCCCTGTTGTCCAACCCGAACAATATGCTATGATAATGAAACATCGTAGTGACATGGAAAGGGGTGCACATGAGCATGATCCCCGCCGTCAGGGAACCGGCGAGCATAGCGCCTTTCTTCAAGGCGCTGGCCCAGACCACCGTTCCGGCCAAGGTTGATGCCAACTTCATGGCAGGCATCGGTTTCAGAAGGCAGTCCGATGTGAGGCTTCTGGAGCTTCTTCACTTCCTGGGTTTCATCGACAACATGTTTCAGCCCACCACGGTCTGGAAAAACTACTTCGCCGCTCCCGACGAGGACAGTCAGCACGCCATCCTGGGCGAGGCCGTTGCGATCAAATACGCCGACGCCCTGCGAATCGGGGGAAGCGACGGCTCCACCAGGCTGAACGGGAAATCGGTGATGGCCTATTTCAAGAGTGAAACCGGAGCAAGCGAAACCGAAACCGCCTATATGGCCCTCACTCTACAGATTCTCATCGACCTGGCGGAACTGCCGGGAAATCTGCCATCCCCTTCACAGAACAAAACCTGCCCCCTTCCCGGGCTCAAGCCCGGGGAATCATCCCGGAGCTCCGACGCCGCCGAGAACACCACCGTAACGCTGAACATCACACTTAACCCCGGGGAGAACCCGGAACTGGCAGTCCTGCTGAAAAAGGTTCTGGAGAAAAACCTGAACCTCTGAGGCCCGCTTCAGGGAAACACCCGACAGAGGAGCTCTCGAAGGCTTTCCAGAGTGAAGGGTTTTTGAAGAAAGCCGGCAAGCCCCTTTCCCTTGAAGCCCGGGTCGACATCCTCGTTGCTGAAACCGCTGAAAAGCACCACCTTCACAGAGGAGTTCAGCCGCCTCAGCTCATCAAAGGCCTCAAGGCCGTCCATTCGGGGCATGGTCAGGTCAAGCAGAACACCCCGAATCTCCCCTTCCCTTTCCCTGTAGAGCTTCACGGCATCCAGACCGTCCGCCGCTGTCACCACATCGAATCCCAGCTTCTCCAGCATCCTGGTACCCACAGTGCGGATGTTCTCCTCGTCATCCGCCAGAAGCAGGGTGCCTTTGCCCCTCCACTTCTGTTCGGGGTATGGCTGCCCGGCCTCGGAGTCAGCCTCCGGCACTGTACCGCCCACCGGGAAAATCACCTTAACCACCGTTCCCCTGCCCGGTGAGCTGTCAAACCTTATGCCTCCCCCGTGAGACCGGATAATGCCAAGCACCGCCACAAGGCCAAGGCCCCGGCCAGTGAACTTGGTGGAGAAGAAGGGTTCGAACACCCGTGATCTGGACTCTTCATCCATGCCGCAGCCGTCGTCGGCCACTTCAAGAGTTACATACAGGCCCGGGGAAGCCGCTTCGATGAACTGGAAACCCTCGAAGGCGTCGGCCTCCACCCGCTCGGCGCCCACAGTGAGGGCAACGGTGCCGGGACGGTTTTCAAGGCTTTCCGAAGCGTTGATTATCAGGTTCATCACCACCTGCCGCAGTTGGGCGGGGTCACCGGTCACCAGCGGCAGAACCGGGCTGCTTTCCAGCTGAAATCGGGCTTTCTTGGAGATGGCGGTTTTCAGAAGGTGAACCATTTCCCGAACAAGGCTGCCAAGGTCGACGCTCTCCCTGACGAAAGTGGCCCGGCCGGAGTATGAAAGCATCTGGCGGCAAAGCTCTGAAGCCCTTTGAGCCGCCACCTCGATGTCCGCCAGGTTCTCACGAACCCGGGAACCCGAAGAAAGGGAGGATAAGGCCAGCTGGGCGTTCCCAAGGATCACCATCAGTATGTTGTTGAAGTCGTGGGCGATTCCTCCGGCCAGAACCCCCAGGCTCTCCAGCTTCTGGGTCTGATGAACCTGCCTCTCCAGCTTCCGTTTCTCCCGCTCCGCGGCCTTGCGCTCCGATATGTCACGCACGGTGACAATGAAACGGGGCTTTCCTGCGATCTCGGCGAATCGGGCGTTCACTTCGACCCAGAAGGTTTCTCCCGCCTTGTTTCTGGCTTGCCACTCGAACACCTGGGGGCCCTCCAGCCTTGCTTTTTCCAGGTGCTTCACCGCGTGTTCCATGTCGTATGGGGGTTCACAGGAACTCATGCCCGCAATGCGCCTCTGAACAACCTCTTCCCGGGTGTACCCGTACATCCGGGTTACAGTGTCGTTCAGGTCGATGATCTCCATGGTATCCGCGTCGTCAACGAAAACCCCGTCGTTGATGGATTGGAACACCGCCTTCTGGTATTCCTCGCTCTCCCTCAGGGCTTCCGCCGCCCGCCTGGTTTCGGTTATGTCCAGCGCGGTGAATGTGAGATGCCCGGAAGGGTCATCGGGGTCCAGCGGGGTGGAGCTGAGAAGAACATCCATCACATCGCCGTTCCTCCTTGTGAACCGGGTTTCAGTGGTTTCCGCCCGGTTGAAGAGTTCTTCGGCGGAGTTCAGACACCGGGCGCTGTTTCCAACCAGTTCTTCCCGGGAGTAGCCGGTCATGTCGCACAGTTTGGGGTTCACATCCTGAAAAATGCCGTCCCTCACGATACCAATCCCGATGGGCGTCGAGAGAAAGATGCTTCTGAGGTGTTTTTCGCTTCTCTTCAGCTCCTCCTCCACCATCCTGCGGCGGGTGATGTCTATGTTGAATTCCGCCACCAGTGGTCTGCCCAGGGAATCCTTGATGGGAATGGTGTGAACCTCGACCTGGCGGTTGCCGTCCAGCAGAAGGGTATGCTCGGCGATCCGGGTTTCACCGGTTTGGAGAGCCTGGGGAATGGCGCAGCTCTCGCAGGGGGTGTCGCGATCCATGAAATAGCTGTAACACCGCCTTCCCTCAGGGTCGCCAAGAATACGCATCCAGCCCGGATCCACATGGACCAGGTTGAAGTCCCCGTCAATGATGTCCAACCGGGTGTTGGTTATCTCCATTACTGTCTGAAGACTTGCGTGGGCTTCCATCAGATCGGTGTGCGCCTTCCTCCTGTCGGTGACATCCAGCAATGTCACCAGAACCATGCGCTCACCACTGATACCGAGTGGGGTGGTGGACAGCAGCAGCGTCAGTTCAGTTTCGGCGCCCTGATACCGGAAGGGCAGTTTTATCTCAACCTGCCGATGGGCTTTGCCGGTGGTCAGAGTGTCGAGCAGGGTACTGCTGACCGGACACTCCGGGCAGAAAGGCCCGTTGCCGCATCCCCGGGGATCGTCAGTGGATCTCAGGCACCCGATGGCTTCGCCCACGGGCAGACCGGTCATCTCCGACGCGGATCTTCCGGCGAAATCACAGGCACACCCGTTGACCTGGAAAACAGATCCATTCCGGTCCACAATGAGCATCAGGGCAGGAGCGTTCTGAAATACGGCGGCCAGCAGGGTTTCCGTTTCCCGGTGTCTTTCACGGTTCCTGCATCTCTCCACCGCGAAGGCAAGATCGGAGGCGAGGCCTGCAATAACCTCACCCACACCGGGAGCCGCTTCGACGCACTTCACGAAAAGCCCGCCCAGCACCACACCCCGGGCTTCCAGCCGGCAACCCATCCAACCCCCGCCGAAGACCACGCCCGGTTCTTCCAGTGCCCTGGCGGCATGGTCCGGGTAGTCACCCTTCTGAAGCTTTCTGAGAAGCCGCCGGTTCATGGGATGAACCGAAGCGATTCCGGATTCGCCGTTTTCGCCGATGAGAAACGAGAATGCCGATTCAAACCCTCTGTTCCCAATCAGAGCGGCGCAGCATTCCTCAAGCATCCCAAGGGTATCGGCACTCCGCAGAAACGATTTCTCAGCCGCTACCGCCGCCTCGAGAACCCGCTCCATGGCGCGACCTTTCCTAATGTAAAAGACGCAGGTACAAAGTTACAGCATTATATAGGAATGAAAGCCGGTGAAGTCATCCCGGAGGCTGGTCTTCGCCGGCCGCCTCAACAGCAACCGACCACTGACCGGATTCACGCCAATGAATGCTTTCGGCCCGGGTGACCGCGATGAGGTCGGTCTCGAAGGGCTTCAGGGCCATGATGTCATCCGCCGGGGCGGACACCGTGACTGCGCCCAGGGGGCTGGCCATTGACAGGTTGTTCACGCTTTTGCTGCGGCGGGCTTCCTCGATGATCTTCAGGGCCATCTCACCGTACTTGAGGGCGTTTTGGTCCGGAGTTCCGGGCTCGGGCCAGGGGGCGACATGAATGCTGGGGTGCTTCTCCCGTTCCCGGAACACAAGGTTGTAAAGTTCTTCGGTAATGTGGACCATTACCGGGGCGAAAAGCCTCAGAACACCATACAACACCGTGTACAGGGCATATCGGGCCGCTGCTCCCGCTTCGTTGTCGTCGCCGTAAAGCCTGGATTTGACTATTTCGAGGTAATTGTCGCACAGGGCTTTCCAGAAAAAGCTCTCGGCTTCGGAGGTGCAGACCGAGTATTCGAACTCCTCCATCCCGGAGGTTGCTTTTCTGGCGGTTTCGCTGAACCTCGCCAGAATCCAGCGGTCAAAGGGATGCAGGGCAGGCGGGGCTTCCGGCACGAAATTCTCGAGGTGCCCCGCGGCAAACCTGGCGGCGTTCCAAAGCTTTGTCACCAGGCGCCTCCCCTCGCCAAGTACGTCCTGGCTGAACACCACATCTGTACCCAGACGGCTGGAGCACGCCCAGTAGCGAAGCTCGTCGGCGCTGTACACCTCCAGGGCCGCCAGGGGGTCGCCGGCCACATTCCCCTTGCTCTTGGACATCTTCTCCCGGCTGGGGTTCAGGGCGTGCCCGGATATCATCACGGTGTTCCAGGGAATATCGTCATGATGAAGGTGGGCCTTCACTATGGTGTAAAACGCCCAGGTGCGTATGATGTCGTGGGCCTGGGGTCTGAGGCTCATGGGAAGTGTTATGTCTCTCTGGTCTTCCTCGCCCCATTTCCGGTTGATCTGTGGGGTGAGGCTGCTGGTGGCCCAGGTGTCCATCACATCGGTTTCCGGCAGGAAGCTGGTGCAGCCGCACGCGGGGCAGGGCTCTTCCGGGGAATCCACCAGGGGGTCCACAGGAAGCTGACGCGGCGTGGCGAAAACCGGCGTCTCACACCCGGCGCAATACCATACCGGGAAAGGCACACCGTAATAGCGCTGCCGGGAGATGCACCAGTCCCACTTCAGATTCTCCACCCAGTGATCGTACCTTACCCGGAAGTGGGCGGGACGCCAGTTGATGGAGGCGGCCCTGTCCAGAAGCTGTTCCTTGAGGTCGAGGATGCGGATGAACCACTGCATGTTCACCAGGTATTCCAGTGGGGTTCCGCAACGCTCGTGGACATTCACCGCGTGGGTTATCTCCCTGCCGCCCTTCTCGAAGCCCTGATCTCTGAGCCGTTCGACCAGAACCTTTCGCGCCTTCTTCCAGAACATGCCCTCGAGAAAGCCTGCGTTTTGGTTCATGTGGCCCTTTTTGTCCAGCACTATTCGAAGCTCGAGGTTGCAGTCCTGCCACCACTGAATGTCGGTGGTGTCGCCGAAGGTGCAGCACATGACGGCGCCGGAGCCCTTCTCCATGTTCACCCCGGTGTCGGTGCGGATTTCCACCAGATGATGGAACATGGGTACGATGGCCTTCTTTCCCGCCAGGTGACTCCATCGGCGGTCGTCGGGATGGACGAAGACCGCCACACAGGCCGGAAGCAGCTCGGGCCTGGTGGTGGCTATGGGAATGGTGCCTGACCCGTCCTCCAGAGGAAACTCAAGGTCGTGGAAAAAGCCGGGCAGCTCCCTGTCTTCCGTTTCCGCCTGGGCCACGGCGGTGGCGCACTCCGGGCACCACAGCGTGGGGGATTCTTTCCTGTACACCCTGTTCCTGCCTGCCAGGTCCAGAAACGAGCGCTGACTGAGCCTCTGAACCCAGGGGTCGATGGTTGTGTAAAGCAGGCTCCAGTCACAGGAGAAGCCGAAGCGGGTCCAGAGGTCGCGGAACTGCTTTTCGGCGTCGGCGGTAACCTCGAGACACAGGTTCACGAACTCTCCCCGGGTCATCTCGGTGGCCTTGACCCCCTTGACCTGCTCGGTGAAACGCTCGCTGGGCAGGCCATTGTCGTCGAAGCAGAAAGGGTAGAAAACCGAGTCGCCCAACATTCTCCGATAGCGGGTCATCACCTCGGCCTGAACGTAGCTGAAAACATGGCCCATGTGAATCATGCCGCTCACCGTCGGGGGCGGTGTGTCCACGGAAAAAATTCTCCGGCCCCCGCCGGGGGTGTACCTGTATATGCCCGTGTCGGTCCAGTGTTTCTGAAGCCTGGGTTCGGCTTCCCGGGGGTCGTACCGCTTGGGTAGTGACACGGCGGGGTTCCTCCTATCCCTCGTAGCCCCTGCTCATGAGCCGGGTCATGACTTCCACCAAATTATCGATCTCCACCCTTATCTGGCCCAGGGAATCCCGGTCCCTGACGGTTACCTTTCCATCCTCAAGACTGTCGAAGTCAAAGGTGACGCAGAAGGGGGTTCCTATTTCGTCGTTTCTTCTGTAACGCTTGCCTATCGATCCGGTGACATCCAGCAGTACAGGCCAGTGGGGACGGAGCATCTCCTCCACCTTCACCGCCCCTTCAGTCAGCTTTCTGGACAGGGGAAGCACCGCCGCCTTTACCGGGGCAAGCTTCCTGTCAAGGGAGAGCACCACCCTTTCCCTGCCCTCCACCTCCTCGGTGCGGTACGCGTCAAGCAGAACCGCAAGGAAGGTTCTTCCCACACCGCCTGATGTCTCCACCACATGGGGAACGAATTTCTCGCCGCTTTGGGTGTCATGGAAGCGAAGATCCTTTCCGGACGCGGTCATGTGGGCTTTGAGGTCGAAATCCGCCCGGTTGGCGATTCCCTCAAGCTCGCCGAATCCGTCGCCCCCAGAGAAGGGGAACCTGTACTCGATGTCGGTGCAGCCCGCGGCGTAGTGTGCCAGTTCACTTTTTTCGTGGGGTCTCAGCCTGAGGTTCCCGCTTCTTACGCCGAGCATGTCGGTGTACCACTTCATCCGCTTTTCGATCCAGTATTCGTACCATTTCCCGGTTTCATCCGGGCGGCAGAAGAACTCCATCTCCATCTGCTCGAACTCGCGGCTGCGAAAGATGAAGTTCCGCACCGTTATCTCGTTCCTGAACGCCTTTCCTGTCTGGGCGACTCCGAAGGGCACGGTCTGCCTGGTGGAGGTGACGATGTTCTGGAAGTGGGTGAAGATGGACTGGCATGTCTCGGGACGCATGTAAACCACCGCAGTGTCATCTTCCAGAGGCCCCATGAAGGTTTTGAACATCAGGCCGAAATCCCTGGGCTCGGTAAGATCGCCGCCGCACTCGGGGCAGGACTCGCCCTGAATCTGGTCGGCCCGGAACCTTCCCCGGCACTTCCTGCAGTCCACCAGGGGATCGTGGAAGTTCCTGAGATGTCCGGATGCCTCCCACACGCCGGGGTGGGTGATAATGGCGGAATCGAGCCCCACCACATCGTTTCTTGTGCGAACCATCTCGTTCCACCAAAGGTCTATGATGTTCCGCTTCAGCTCCACGCCCAGGGGACCGTAGTCCCACGCGGACTGCAGACCGCCGTAAATCTCCCCGGACTGGTAGACGAACCCAAGCCTCTTGCAGAGACTGATGATATCCCTCATGAAATCTCGGTTGGTTTCCGGCGTATCAGGTTGCATCGAGCATGTCCTCCATGATTCGAAGGGCCTTCAGGGGAAGCCTCTTCTCAAGGTGTGTCTCTGTGTAATCCCTAAGAAGGTTCAGGCACTGCAGGTAGCCTCCGGGCCACAGCCTTACCTTCACCAGTTTCTCCAGCGGCGTTCCGGCGGACCTGGCCAGAAAACCCATCAGCCCCGGCGCCACCGTTTCCTGACCGGGACCGCATTCAACGCATACCATACCCCCGGCCCGGGGGTTCCACCTGGGATTGTCGGGCCGGGCCTTTCCGCACAGGGCGCAGACTTCCGCCTGCAAGCCGTGGCCGGAAAGGGCCAGAAGCCTCTGAATCCCCCCGCACAGTACAGGCATGGGGTAAGCCCCGGTTTCAAGCAGGCTGAACACCGTATCCAGCAGGTGATAAACCGGCTCGGAGGGCTCGTTCCCATGGCTGACCACCGACAGCAGCCACTCCGTGAACACCCCTGCGGCGGCAAAGGCCCTGGGGTTTTCCCGAAGCCCCTCCCTGTGCCTGAGCACCGTAACATCCATGGCGGTGTCGATCTCGCGCCCCTCCCGGCGGGAGAGGGTAAATTCACCTTCCGAAAAGAGCTCGACCCGGCCCTGAAAACTTCCCCTGGGCCGGAGGGAGCCCTTTGCCATGACACTGGTTCGCCCAAGGTCGAGGGAGTAGAGGGTGATTATAAGCGATGATTCGCTCCAGCGTACCCTCCTGAGCACAAACCCGGGGGTGGTGAGCCTCAATCGGCCCTTTCCAGGGGGGAGACCTTGATAAGAATAATCCGCTGTCCCCGCACCTTTTCCACGGTGAACAGATGGCCTTCCACTTCCACCGTCTCCCCCGGACGGGGAATGTGCCCGAGCCTCCGGTAGACCAGACCCGCAACGGTTTCGTAGTCGTCATCCTCTTCAAAGGATGTGTCGAGAAGATCGTTCAGATCGTCAACCGGAAGCCTTCCGTCCACCCGGAAAGCCCCCCGCCCCAGGGAAAAGGAGAGGGGGGACTCGGTATCGTACTCATCCCTTATCTCCCCGAACACCTCTTCCACAAGATCTTCAAGGGTGACGATTCCCGCGGTTCCCCCGTACTCGTCCACCACGATTGCCATGTGAATCCTGTGGGTTTGAAACTCACGGAACAGCTCATCTATCCGCTTGTACTCCGGTACGAAATAGGCTTCTCTAAGGATTTCTTTCATCTGGAAGGACTGCTTGTTCTCCGCCAGCACATCCAGCAGATCCTTTGTGTAAAGCAGGCCGGCGATGTCGTCAATCTTTTCGCGGTAGACCGGTATTCTGGAATGACCCGCCTTCCGGACCCTGGCCACCACATCCGCGAGATCGTCCGAAAGCGGTAGGCAGACCATGTCTATCCGGGGGACCATCACTTCCCTTACAATCCTGTCCGAAAAGTTCAGGACCGAGTCGACCATTTCCTGTTCCTTCTCGAGGTCGCCTGCGTCGCCTTTTTCCCGTCTCTGTTCCAGCCACATTATGTCCGGAGGAGTGAAGGCCCACTCTTCCGGCATGGCTTCCTCAGGTTTGATCCTTCCCAGAAACAGGCCGGCGGGAACCGTGAAAACAATTCTTGTGAGCAGCATGGGCAGTTTCAGCACCGGCGCCGCCGCGTCGGGATGATTATGGGCCAGCCAGGCCGGAAGAACCTCGCCGAGCAGGATGGACGCCGTCAGAAAGAGAACCCACTTAAGGGGAGAGAAGCCCTGGGAGCCGGCGCCGGCCAGCAGCGCGCACCCCGAACCCATGAGGGCATGCCCGACAACCCTGGCAAGCCAGAGCACCCTGAGCCTGGCCCCGGCCTCCCGGCGCCTTTGGGCCGGATCCCTGCCCTCTTGCTCAACGAGGGCCGGCAAAGCCGCCCGAGCCGCGGACGAAGTTGCGGTTACCAGAAAACCGGCAAGAAGAGCCCCCATCCCGAAAGGGTTCACTTCATGACCCCGGCCAGGAACCCGGCGGTAAGGCCCTCCATCAGTTCAGCCTTCTTCGGTGTGTGGTGGCTGTAACCCCGGAGATGAAGCCAGCCGTGTATGATCCGTTCCACAAGGTTTTCAAGGGGGGGCGCCAGGCGGCCATCCACGAAGATGGTTCCCTCCGGGGGGGCACCGTGATCCGAAAGATCGAAAGTAAGAACATCGGTGGGCCTGTCCAGCATTCGGAACCGCAGGTTCAGCATTCGCATCATGCCCGGATCGCAGACCACCACCTCGATACGGCCCTCCCCCTCCAATAGCGGCGCAAGCCTTGAATGCAGCCCCTGAAGCACAGGGGACGGATTCTCGAGAATGGTTTCTATGATCAGGTTGGAGGACCGGTCAGGAACCAACGGGATAGTCCTTGACTCTTTCATAGTCCGTCCTGTTCAGAATGTCCATGAAGACATGCCAGACATCCTCCTGTTTGGATCTGTTCAGGCCGCATTGGTCAAATTGACCTTCGGCGTCTTTTTCCTGAATCGTGCGCTTCACGGCCTGGGCTATCTCATCCTTGTCGTTCAGCATTCGGGCGGCGCTGGAAGCGGCGTCGGCGGTCATCACCAGGGCCGCCTCGATGGACCTGGGGGGCGGCCCGGGATACTCGAAGGCTCGTTCATCGACAACCTCACCCGGCCGGGCATTTTTGCGGGCCTTCACCAGAAAGCTCATGGCCCTTCCTGTTCCGTGGTGCTCACGGATGATGTCGCCGACTTCCTGGGGAAGGTGGTGTTTCCTGGCCAGTTTCAGACCGCTGGCCACATGGTCGATGATAACAGCGGCGCTTTCGTAGGGGTCCATGTGGTCATGGGGGTTGTAGAAGGCCTGGTCGGTCATGTTTTCAATGAACATTCCGGGCTGTTTCAACTTGCCGATGTCGTGGTAGTAGCCCCCCATCCTGGCAAGGTCCTGGTCTGCGCCCAGCTGCCTCGCCGCGGCGGAGGCCAGTTCCGCCACCTGCATGGAGTGCTGGTAGGTTCCCATGGCCTCGCTTCTCATTCTTACCCGGAGAGGATGGCTGTCGCTGAGAAGCCCGGCATATGTGAGGGGGGTGGTGACCCTGAAGAGGAGTTCCACCGGATGGATCAGAACCCTGGCAATGGCAATGGAGATGAAGGGAACACCGGCGAGACGGGCCACGATCCCCAGGTTGAAGGCGTAGCCCGGCCCTATCCACATGGTGTGAAGCGCCCAGTAAACCAGCACGCTGAAAGCGATGGAACTCAGCAGTGCGAGGGAGATGCCCCGCTCTGAAACCTGGCGAAATACACCCGAAGTGGAAATCGCCGGCAGGGCCGATACGATGAACAGCGTAAAGGGGCTTTCGCTTCCCAGAGCGGCAAGGGCGCTGAAGAGCAGGGCGAGAAACCAGGAATGGTACACCCCGGAGGAATCGAAGAACACCGCGGTCATGCATGCTCCGAAAACGCTGAACGCGATCACCCTGGATCCGGGGTCAGCCTTCCAGAGCAGCCCGGTGCATACCAGGGCCAGCATCCATATGCTTCCGAGAAGAAGCACCCTGAACGGAGAAGTCAGAACCTTGCCCATGCACTTCGCTCCGTAGGCGATTCCCATTACAACGATGAATACCGGGGGGATCAGCCTTGCCGCGGCCCGGAGCGGCCCGGGGTAGGATGCGGCGCTGTTCATGGCGTTGAAAACCCGGAGGAACTCATGATCGGCGATACCCCCCATGCGCAGCAGCGTATCTCCCTGCAGGTATACCCTTTCCACTCTGTCCACCCGGTTCGCCGCCTGATTCGCGGCGCTGTCCGTGGCGGATGGTACCGGAATAAGATCCGCCCTGAGGAAGTCCGCGAGGCTTTCCGCAAACTCGGGGAAAGCGGGTTGAAGAACCCTGCGCAGCGAGGCTCGGGCTTCGCGGATATCGGTGTATGACTGCATGACAGCATGGGTTCTGGTGTTGTCGCCGTGGACAACCACCACTGAGTCGCTGCTGGTAAAGGCCCGCAGCGCTTCCATGTCTATGATGCCGTTTCCGTAATAATCGTTTCGTTCGATTCCCGCGGTGTAACTGGAATCAGCGCCGAGGTTTTCAAGGGCAACCCGGAGTTCCGCAAGTGAGCGCCGGCGCAAAGAGCTGTCAAGCTGTAGAACAACCGGAGCCGCGACTCTGGCCAGGTTCCTGAGGGAATCCAGGGCTTCCCGGGAGTATTCCAGTTCAAACCTCACCGGAGTGATGATGTCGGTGGAGACCGGTTCGCCCAGGGTGGGATTCCAATCGGAAAAAACCGCCTTGCCCCCGAACAGCGCTACCCATATCGTGAGAATACCGCCGGCGACCACAACGGCCATGGTCTTCCTGCCCATGCTACTCCTCATGTTCGTCGGCGCTTCCAAAAGCTTCAATGATTTTCTGAACCAGGGGGTGTCTCACCACATCTTCCTTTTCCAGGTAGACAAAAGCAACTTCATTCACTCCCCGGAGTATTTTCTGTATTCTGACAAGCCCGGAGCTTGACTGTGGTTTAATATCAATCTGCGTCACATCGCCTGTGACCACAAGCCGGGATCCGTAACCCATTCGGGTGAGAAACATTTTGAGCTGGGTAAGGGTTGTGTTCTGGGCTTCATCGAGTATAACGAATGAATTGTTCAGGGTTCGGCCCCGCATGTACGCCAGGGGCGCCACCTCTATGATTCCGGCTTCCATGTTCCTTGCCACTCCCGCCGGCGTCAGTGTGTCGTCGAGTGAATCGTAAATGGGCCTGAGATAAGGGTCGATCTTCTGTTGAAGATCGCCGGGAAGAAAACCCAGGTTTTCGCCGGCCTCCACCGCGGGCCGGGTTAGAATAATCCTCTCGACCCTTCCGTCCCGCAGGGCGCTCACCGCGGCGGCCACCGCCAGAAAGGTCTTGCCGGTTCCGGCGGGGCCTATGCTGAACACAAGCTCATGGTTGAGCATGGATTTCAGATAGTACTCCTGACCGGGTGTTCTGGGAACGATTCTGCCCGCCCGCCCCGGCACTTCGAGAACGATGCCGGAAGCCTTCATTTCCGGAAACTCAAGGGCTTTGACCAGCGCTCCGGCGCTTACCTTTCCGCAGGAACGATACTCGGCCAGCAGCCTTTCAACCGCTGCCTGGGCCCGATCCAGAGACCTCGGGGTGCCGGAAAAGATCAGTGTGGAATCACGGTAGACCGCAGACACCCCGAGAGCCCTGCATATCTCCCGAAGGTTGGCATCACCCGAACCGAGCAGATGCCTGGCGTCGTCGGGTGGAACCGGAATGCGTCTTCTTGAGGGCGCTTTCATTTTCAGCTGATGTGAACAGGCTCCCCGTTCGATTGGAACGGGGAGCCTGAAACTTGGTCCACTATCCGTTGTTAGCGGGAAGTACCGCGGGTTGTGCCGCGGGGGATAGTGAGAACCTGCCCCGGGAAGATCAGGTTGGGGTTGCTGATCTTGTCACGGTTGGCTTCGTAAAGCTGGGGCCACATTCCGCGATCGCCGTAGACGATGCCGTATCCGGCGATTTTGCCCAGGAAGTCACCCTCGATGACGGTGTAGCTGGTGGCGTAGGGAACCGGAACGATGATGGTGTCGCCGGCGTAGATCAGGTTGGGATTGCTGATCTTGTCGCGGTTGCGGTCGTAGATCTTGGGCCACTGGGTGCCATCGTTGAAGTAGTAATGGTAGCTGGCAATGCGCCAGAGGCTCTCGCCCTCGACGATGCGGTGGGGAACGCCGGAGCCCCGAAGGCGGGTGATTTCGCCGCGAAGCCAGGAAATGTCCTGGTTGAGCTGGTTGACGATGCCCTGAAGTTCGTCTCTCTGGGCGCGGAGAGGAAGCACTCTGGCCTCCCACTCGGCAACCAGGGCGTCGGCCTCGGCCTTGCGCCACTCCCAGTAGGCAATCTGCTTGGCGATGTTCTTGTTGCCCCAGGACTCGACTTCAGTCTGGGTGAGCTGAGACAGTTCCTCTGCGGACCAGGTGCGGGCGAAGCCCACGGCCGCGACGAGGATCAGAGCCAACACGAATAAGTTACGCATTTCTCTCGTCCTTTCTAGCGGCCGGTCCCGCCGAGACCTTCGTACTCGGCCTGGAGTTCTGCCTTTTCCTGCTGGAGCTGCGGAATCTGCTGCTCGAGCTGAGGAATCTGCTGGTTCAGCTGCTCGTACTCGTTCTGCAGGCTAACCACCCTGGCTTCAGCGGCAAGAGCCGCGGAACGGGCGTTATCCCGAGCGCGAATCTGCTCTTGGCTTGGGCCGCAGGCAGTGAGCAGCAGGGATACGGCAAGGATTACAAGACAGATGCTCTTTGTCCTGTGCATCCCCATACCTCCTTCCAATTGCTTCTGTTGGTGTGCACTTCTTCCCCACGAATCCCTGGATGGGTTTACCCCTTTATCAAGGAACACGAAAACCCCGCTTGGGAACTGTACCCTAAGGCAGACAGGGTCAACTGTCAAGCGGTGGGCAAGTTGTTCCCCCATGATTTTTCCGTTTCCCTCCATGCAAAGATAAATAACGCAGAACCGCAAGGGAGGTCAACAGCCCTGCGATATCGGCGAGAACATCCGCAAGGTCGCACTGTCTTCCGGGTACGAAATGCTGGTGAACCTCGTCCAGGACCGCCCAGACGCCACCGGAAACCGCGTTGTACAGGAAGGCCCGCCGGGGCCACATGTCACGATTCACATGCAGTGCCAGGCCCAGCCCGGCGAACTGCAGAAAGTGAAAAGCCTTGTCCTGATGGGGAAACAGCTCGAAGGGCGGCTTCAGGGACGGCTGATGACTCAGCCAGGCGATCAGCAGCGCCACCGCCACCAGGAAAAACCTCCGGGGAATCAGCACGGCGTCTTCCCGAACTGGTCCACCGAAAGCACCAGGGGGGCCGCGCCCTTGCTGTGGGCCTTCTTCAGGGCTTCTTCAGCGTAGGCGGACAACCTGAGAACCATGCGGTCCACCCTGGAGGCGGCCCCGCCGGCTGCAACAGCAACCGGTACATCTCTTCCGTCCAACTCGAAGGGCCTGATGCTGAAAGCTTCCATTATCTTCACCGCGTAGGCCTGTGCCGCGGCCCGGTCCGCCCCGGGAATGGATACCAGAAATCTGCCGGGAGAACAGCGGGTCATCATGAAGGGCTGGCCAAGGGCGGCGGCTATTCTTTCCGAAGCCCCGGCCAGTATCGCGTCGCAGGTACGGATACCGTACTCGCGGTTCAAAGCCCGGAATCCCACTATGTCCACCGCCAGCACCGCAACGGACATTCCCTTTCTCACTTCGGTCACCAGGCCGTGAAGGTCGTCCTGAAAGTCTGCGTAGAGGGGAAGACCGGTAATGCTGTCCTGCCTGGAGAGGGCCTGAAGCCTCTGGATGGCCACCATTCGGGCGGAAAACAGCCCGAAAACAGAGCTCAGCGCTTCGAACTGCCTTGCGTGTTCCGGAGTGATTCCGCTTTCGCGGGGGCTTTCCACTACCAGAACGCCAAACACCGACCTCTCGGAATAGAGGGGGACCGCACAGCACGAACCCACCTGCCGGTCGGGGTCTTCGTCGGGGGTGAAGGGCCTGATGCTCATGTCACCCCTGGCCATGCTTTTTCTATGGGCAACCTTGCGGTTGGAAACCGCCCAGCCCGCCATTCCCCGATCCGCCGGGAAAAGCCTGCCCCTCCTTCGGGAACCGTGGTAGCCCAGGGTTTCGTAGACCTGCAGATTCCTCGCGTCGGGAGTGAGGACCGCCACCGTCACCGTGACCCCGGGCAGATGCCTCGACAGGCCCACCACCATAGCGTGGACCGCGGCCTTCAAATCCCTCACGGAGCCGAGTTCAAGACATGTCTCGGCCAGCATGCCGGGGGTCGGCCCGGTATTCACCTCCCACGCGGAGCCCAGAGCGCCCGCGGCGTCCAGAAGGATGTCCCCCGCCTCGACCGGGGCGGGACTGCTGAAAAAATCGCAGATGACGAAACCCCCGGGAACCCCTCCCCTGGTCAGGGAGGTCATAACCACGCTGGCGGTGCCGGGGTCACTGATGTACCACGGCAGCCGCCGCTTTGATGTTATGTCGAGGGTAACGATGCCTTCGGCGCCCAGGGCGGAGGTGAGGAACGGGTCGGAGGAGTCCGGCATGAAGTGAGAGGCAACGGTTCCCGCGGAAACCAGGTAATCCGACAGCCGGTAACATTCTCCGTCCCTGACCACAAGAAAAACGCCGTTGGCGCCGGTTGCCCGTTGAAGAAGGGGAAGCAGGCTTCTGGCCACATCTTCGGGAAACGCCGGGCTCTCCCCACCGGGAGGAAGCCTTTCGGGCTTCTCCGGCGCAGGAAAACCCCGGGACTCCAGAAGCAGGTCCGCGCCGAGCATGCTCAGGAAGGGGGCCGCAAAGGCGGCCAAAGCCCCGGGCAGCAGGTTGAGCACCGCCACGGAACTGCCCCATCCCGGGGCGAGGTGGCCAAGCAGTTCGGAGATGGAGACAATGATACCGGTGTAATAAAGGGGGCCCGAGATGGAAGGCATTTTCATCCAGGCGAACAGCAGGGGGTAAACCACCACAGCGGGTGAAAAGGAGCCTCCCAGAAGCCTTATGGACACCGCCGCCAAAGCCGCGGTGAAAATCGTGACTCCTGAGGCCGGCGTGCTGTCTCTCAGAAGAAGATGCGCGGCGAAAAGCACCGTTACCGCCAGAAGCGCCAGACCTGCCACGGAAATCTCCAGTGTGCCCGGGTGTGGAAATCCCAGGGCGAGAGCGGCGAAGAGGACATGGGAAATGATTTTCAGCAGGGCTTTCATAGCCTGGAATGTAACGAAATCCGAAGTGGGGTGTGGAGGGGTTGACGCCGGATCAAAATGGCTAGATTATTCCATTGTCATTTTGTCGCAGGCAATTTCATAAGAATACACATTCTCCTCGAGGCAAAAAGCCAAAGTCATAAACCTGTGCTCCGCTATCATTGCGGTAGAATCTCAACACAATTGTACAGAAGTAACAGACCAAAAAGAAAAGACCCCAAAGATTCAACCGACCCCAGAGACTCCCGGGAATACCGGGATCAGGAAAGGTATTCGCGGCCCAGGGGCAACTATCCGGCGTTTACCGGCCCCACTTCCAGCGACCTGGAAAACAAAACCATGGCCGAGCTTCAGGTTCTTGCCAAGGAAAGCGGCATAAAGCGGGTATCCGGTGTTCGAAAAGGCGAACTGATTCAGAGCCTGCTCGAGGCATCAGCGGAAAAGAACGGGTTCGATTACGCCCGGGGAGTGCTTGAGGTACTGGGTGAGGGCTACGGGTTTCTTCGCTCGCCTGAATGCAATTACCTCCCGGGTGTCGAGGATGTTTACGTATCGCCTTCACAGATCAAGAAGTTCTCGCTTCTCACCGGCGACACCATCACGGGCCAGGCCCGGAAACCCAGAGACGGCGAGAAGTATTTCGCCCTGGTCAGGGTGGAGAACATCAACGGGATCAATCCTGAGGCCGCGAGAACCCGAAGAAGATTCGATGACCTGACCCCGTTCTACCCCGAAGAGAAATTCTCCCTGGAAACCTCTCCAGATGAGTACTGCGGGCGAATCATGGACCTTCTGTCCCCGATAGGAAAAGGACAGAGAGCCCTGATAGTGTCGCCTCCCAGGGCGGGAAAAACGATTCTCCTTCAACACATCGCCAATTCCATCACGGCCAACAGCCCGGAAACCCATCTGATCATCCTGCTCATCGACGAAAGGCCGGAGGAAGTCACGGACATGAAACGGAATGTGAAGGGGGAGGTTATCAGTTCAACCTTCGACGAGGCGCCCAAGCGCCATGTTCACATCGCCGACCTTGTTCTGGAAAAGGCCAAACGGATGGTGGAGTGCGGCAGGGATGTGGTCATTCTTCTGGACAGCATCACCAGGCTGGCCCGGGCCAACAACCAGGTGGTTCCCCACTCAGGCAAAATCCTTTCCGGCGGTGTGGATTCAAACGCGCTTCAAAGGCCCAAAAGGTTCTTCGGCGCCGCGCGGAACATAGTTGAAGGCGGCAGCCTCACAATCGTGGGTACCGCCCTGGTTGATACCGGCAGCCGGATGGACGAGGTCATCTTCGAAGAATTCAAAGGCACCGGAAACTGCGAAATCGTCCTGGACAGGCGGCTGGCGGATCGCAGGATATTCCCCGCCATAGATATCACCCGTTCCGGTACACGCAGGGAAGACCTTCTGTTCTCGGAAGACGACCTCAGCCGGGTATGGGTCATCAGAAGAATACTTGTGGAAATGAACCCGGTGGAAGCCATGGAAACCCTTAAGAAGCAGCTTTCCAAACAAAACTCCAACAAGCGCTTCCTTGACAACCTGGTGGCCACGGAATAGATTCGTTGCGTCTTTTCCCATGGAGGATATAACGTGAAAAAGGGAATTCATCCCAAATACAAAGACGCCGTGTTTTCCTGCGCCTGCGGCAACACGGTGAAAACCCGCTCAACGGTGGGTGATGTGAAGTACGATATCTGTTCGGCCTGCCACCCCTTTTACACGGGCAAACAGAAGCTGATCGACTCCGCCGGCCGAGTTGACAAGTACCTTCGCAAGTACGGTATGAACAGGGAAGCCGGCGAAAAGTAACCCTGCACTGAAGAACTGAAGCGGGGGGCGTGCGCGCCCCCCGCTTGGTCTCATGGACGGGAGGCCCGTTTGCCAGGCTCAAGCTTCCTGGGCGGCCAGGCTCTGGTGGAGGGGGTTTTCATGCGCTCCCCCTCGGGTTCCGCGGCGGCGGTACGAATGCCCGACGGAACCATTCTGGCCCGACGATTCACCATTCCTCTCCTGGCTTCCAGTGGCAGCGTATGGAAAAAGCCCATCTTCAGAGGAGCCGCCTCGATCATCGATTCGATGAGGCTGGGCTTCACCGCGCTGAACTGGTCCGCGGAAGCTCTGGACGGAAAGCAGTCATCAAAGGCAAGCGGCTGGCTTACCATGGCCCTGGCCATGGTTCTGGCGGTGGCGCTGTTCTCATGGCTTCCCCTGAGGCTTTCCCAGTGGGTTTTCCCCGGCGCGGGATCAACGGGGCAGTTCATCGTTCATCTGGCCGCGGGGCTGCTGAGAATGGTTTTCTTTCTTCTGTACATCTTCGGCATTTCCCTGATGCCGGATGTGAAGCGCCTCTTCGCCTACCACGGCGCTGAGCACCAGGTTATCCACGCCTGGGAGGACGGCGAGGCCGATCTGAAGTCGGGAGGCGACGGGAAGAACCCCGTTCATGCCAGGTGCGGCACAAGCTTTCTTCTTTACGCCATGATCATCACGATTCTGTTCTACACCGTGGTTGACTCTGCGGTGGTGGCTTTTCTCGGAATATCTCCCGGCCCCCTGGTCAGGGTGCTTTACCACCTTCCGCTCATACCTCTGGTGATGGGGTTCTCCTATGAAGTGCTTAAGGTCGCGGACCGCCATCTGGAAACCTCCCGGCTGGCCAGGGCGTTTTCCGCCCCGGGGCTTCTGCTTCAGAAGCTCACCACCAGAAAGGCGGACTCATCAATGCTGGAAGTGGCGGCGGTGGCCGCCGGGCTGGCTCTGGGAAGGGATCCCGGCGATAACCCGGGATTCGAGATGGCCGAATCGTGAAGAATGACGAAGCCATCCGAATCAGAGACAGGATCAGTGAGATAGACCAGGCGCTGTGCGAGTCGGAAACCCTCAGAAGCCCGCGGCTTCTAAGGGAACTCAGCACAGAGCGCACGGGGCTGGCGAAGATTCTGGCCACACTGGTTTCCATCGACGAGGCGGAAAACCTGCTGTCCGAACTGAGGGAAGCCCAGGCCGGCGAGGACGATGAACTCAGGGAGATGGCCCGGGAGGAAACCCCGGAGGTCGAAGCCCGTCTGGCACGGCTCGAGGCGAATCTCAGAGTTCTGCTCATTCCGCCGGACCCCAACGATTCCCGTAATGTGCTGATGGAAATCCGGGCCGGAACCGGCGGCGAGGAGGCAGCGCTGTTCGCAGGCAGCGTATATGGAATGTACTCGGCGTACGCCCAGGCCAGGGGCTGGAAACTGGAACCGGTCAGCTCCAGGGAGAGTGAAAAGGGTGGTTTCAGGGAGATTGTTTTCGCCCTCTCCGGCGACTCGGTATACAGCCGCATGAAGTACGAGGCCGGTGTACACAGGGTTCAAAGGGTGCCGGAAACCGAAAGCTCCGGACGCATCCACACTTCCGCGTGCACCGTGGCGGTGCTTCCCGAGGCTGAGGATGTGGAGGTCGAAATCGACCCCGACGACCTGAGAATAGATGTGTTCCGTTCCTCCGGCCCCGGAGGTCAGAGCGTGAACACCACTGACAGCGCTGTTCGAATCACCCACATTCCCACCGGCATCGTGGTGAGCTGCCAGGACGAAAAAAGCCAGCACAAGAACCGGGCCCAGGCCATGAAGGTGC
Organism: uncultured bacterium; assembly: GCA_964624405.1. Lineage (GTDB taxonomy): Bacteria > Fermentibacterota > Fermentibacteria > Fermentibacterales > JCC-6 > UBA6080. Next base: position 44,027 of record CAZUXA010000008.1, read on the forward strand.
TTCGCGCGCGGCTCCTGGCCGCCCGTCAGGAGGAGGAGCAGGCAAAAAGGTCCGAGGCCCGGAAAACCATGGTGGGCACCGGCGACCGAAGCGCCAAGATCAGAACCTACAACTTTCCCCAGGGCAGGGTGACGGACCACAGGATTCATCTCACGCTGCACAATCTTCAGGGTGTGCTTCAGGGGGAACTCGACACCCTTATCGATGCCCTCGCCGGCGCCGACCAGGAAAAAATGCTTTCGGAACGCTCGGCGAAATGAAACTTCAAAGGCTTGTCGCGGAGCTGTCGAAAGCAGTTGCCCAGGTGGAGGAGCCCATGACGGAAGCACGGCTGTTGGCCGCGGGTCTCTTCGGGGGGGACATGGCGAAGTTGTACCGGCAGTACCCCGCGGAGGTCTCCCCGGAGGATGAAAGCCGGCTGAGGCTTGCCGCTGGAAGAAGAGCGGGGGGAGAACCCCTTCAGCACATTCTGGGAGAGGCCTGGTTCTTCGGCAGAAGGTTTCTCTGCGACCACCGGGCCCTGGTTCCAAGGCCGGAAACCGAAACCCTGATCAGCGCATTTCTTTCCGAAGCCCTCCCGAAAAACCCCCGTATCCTTGATGTTGGAACAGGCAGCGGAGTGATCGGAATAACACTCGCCCTGGAAATCGCCGGCAGCGCCGTTACCGGAACGGAAAACTACCCTCCCGCCGCCTCTCTTGCCCGGGAGAACGCCGCCCTGCACCAGGCCCTGAACTTCACCATTGCAGAGACCGACATGGTAAGCGGGCTCTTCGGTACTTTTCACGGAGTGGCGGCGAACCTCCCCTACATTCCAACCAAAGACATCCCCGGCCTTGCCCGGGAAGTGTCATTCGACCCTGTTTCCGCCCTGGACGGAGGCCCAACCGGGCTTGAATGCGTGGAAAGACTGCTGAGGTGTGTCGGCCCGGTCACGGCACCGGGCGGGTTGCTTGTGCTGGAAACAGGCTTTGACCAGACGGACCGGGTCTGCTTCCTTCTATCCGGCTGGCGGGATGTTCGGGTTGTTCCCGACCTTGCGGGAAGGCCCCGGGTGGTCACCGCAAGAAGGGCGGCCTGACTTGTCCAGCGCCATGCAGGTCAACGCGGGGGGGCTTCTGATCGGAGGCGGCGCCCCGGTTTCCGTTCAATCCATGACCAACACCCGTACATCGGATGTTCCGGCAACCCTGGCTCAGATCAGGGAACTGGCCAGGGCGGGAGCGGCACTGGTCAGGGTCGCGGTGCCGGATCGGGAAGCGGCTTTAGCGCTTCCCGCCATCATTGAAGCTTCTCCGGTCCCCCTGGCGGCGGACATTCATTTCCATGCCGAGCTTGCCATGAAAGCCCTGGAAGCCGGAATCCACAAACTCAGGCTCAACCCCGGAAACATCCGGCGGAAAAGGGATGTTCTCCGCATCGCGGAACTTGCCGGCAAACTTGCTGTTCCGATTCGAATCGGGGTCAACTCCGGCAGCATACCCGGTGACCTGAGGGCCCGGTTCGGCATGGGCGCCGACGCCATGTGGGCAGCGGCGGAAAGACATCTCGAGCTTCTTCGCGAAGCGGATTTCTCCGCGGTGGTGCTGTCACTGAAGGCATCGGACCCCATGCTTGCCGTGAAGGCAAACCGGAAGGCCGGGGCACTGTGCGACCACCCGATTCACCTCGGAGTCACCGAAGCCGGCCCGCCCTCCACCGCCGGGATAAGAAGCGCTGTGGCCATGGCGCTGCTTCTCTCCCAGGGCATCGGAGACACTCTGAGAGTTTCAATATCGGGCTCGCCGGTGCTGGAACCCGCGGCGGGGCTTGAAATCCTGTCTTCCCTTGGTATGTTGCGCAGGGCAAGAGTGGTGAGCTGCCCCACCTGCGCCAGGTCACGCCTGGATGTAGCGGCCCTGGCCGGGGAGGTCGGCGCCGCTCTTGCCGGGTGCGAGACACCGATCACGGTGGCTGTCATGGGTTGCGAGGTCAATGGCCCGGGCGAGGCCCGGGAGGCGGATATCGCTTTGATAGGAACTCCGGGGGGCATTTCTCTCTGGCGCAGCGGCGCGGTTGTTCAAGAGGTGGCCCCGGGGGAAGCACTTGAAACCCTGTTGAGGGAAATCGCGCGGTTCTCCGCGCAGGGAGGGTGTTGTGAACGAGAACGCAATTGAAGCCGTTAGAAAAAAGCTTGTGGAACGGAATATCGAGGAAATCGACATTCGCTTCTGCGATCTTCTGGGTTTCTGGAGGCATGTCACCCTTCCGGTTTCCCTGGGCGACCAGGAGCTCTTCAAGCGGGGCGTTGGCTTCGACGGTTCAACCCTTGACGGCATGACCGCCACGGAAGCCGGGGATTTGAGCCTGGTTCCCGACCCCCGCAGGGTGTTCTTCGACCCGTTCATGAAAAAGCCCACCGCCGCCTTCATCGGCGACATTATCCACCCGGACACAGGCAGACCCTTCTCCCGGGATCCAAGAGGGGTGGCCCGGAAGGCGACGGAACTGGCCAGATTCGAAGGGGCCGCCACGGAAACCTTCTGGGCTCCTGAATTCGAGTTCTATCTGTTCGACAAGGCTTCGTTCTGGTTCCGCCCCGGCTCATCGGGATACTCCTTCGAGCATATAGAAATGCCGTTCTCCGCCGAAGAACCCCAGAACATGGGGCTGGTCCACGCCACCCATTCCGCCTACCACATGATGCCTCCGGTGGACAGCATGCACGACATCCGGGCGGAGATGACGGCGCACATGATGACCGCGGGAATCCCGGTGAAGTACCATCACCACGAGGTGGGAAGATTCGGGCAGTGCGAGATAGAAACCCGCTTCATGAACCTGCTCACCGCCGCGGACGCAATCATGATCACGAAGCACATCGTCCGGAATGTGGCCATGCGGGCGAACATGGCGTCCACTTTCATGGCGAAGCCCCTTCCGGGGCAGCCGGGCAGCGGCATGCACTTCCACATGTACTTCGAGAAGAACGGGGAGCGCACCTTCTACGACCGTGAGGGTTACTGCTGTCTGAGTTCAACGGCCAGAAACGCCATCGCCGGCATCCTTCATCACGCCCCGGCAATCAGCGCCTTCGCAAACCCCAGCGTGAACAGCTACCATCGTCTTGTGCCGGCCCAGGAAGCACCGGTCTACCGCTTCTTCAGCGGAGCCAACCGCAGCAGCGCCATAAGGGTTCCCGCCTACGCACGCACCCCCCAGAAAATGCGTTTCGAGTACCGGGTGCCGGACGGCACCGCGAATCCCTACCTCTGCACCGCCGCTATTCTCATGGCGGCCCTGGACGGGATCCGCAACAACATGGAACCGGAGAAGATGGGCTTCGGCCCCATCGATGACAATGTGTTCGCCCCGGGCTACGACACATCGAACCTGGCCAGGCTGCCGGAAAACCTGTCCCAGGCCCTGGACGCCCTTGGGCGGGACCGCCAGTTCCTTGAGGAGAACGGGGTTTTCGAGACGGACCTTATAGATGAATACATCAGGGTGAAGCGGGCTGAGCTGCTGGGTTTCGTGGGGAACCCCCATCCCATGGAGCACATGCTTTATTTCTCCCTTTAACTGAGAAGAGGCTTGCGGTGAAAAAACTTTATGCTTTGTTTGTGGTAGCGCTTCTCGCACTGGCCTGCGGCCGTGAAGACGGCCCCGTGCAGGCGGGAGAGGCCGGCTCACGGGTGCCCCTGCCGGATGTGGATGTATGGCTCTCCATAACCGATTCCATCGGGATAGAGATGGGCGACAGCACCCTGATGCTGGGAATGCCCGCGGCGGCTTTCTGGATGCCGGAGAACCGGGTGGTTGTGCTGGACATGCAAAAGTTCCGGGCTTCCATCTTCACGCCGGAGGGGGAGTTCATTGCCTCTCTGGGCCGGCAGGGAAGCGGCCCCGGAGAGTTTCTGCTGCCGTCGTATCTTTCCGTGACCCCTTCGGGGGGTATAGCGGTCTGCGACGCCATGGCGGGCCATCTGAGCTTCTTCAGCCCCGACCTGGAGTACACCGGCAGTGTCTCAGGGTTTTTCCCGTCACCGCCGGTTATGACGGTGTTCATCGCCGACTCGGTGTTCATTGGAATGAAACCCGAGTTCGAACAGAACGAAAACGGCTTGTTCATGGGCTACACCGTCGCCAGATGGAACATCTCGTCCCCGGAACCCGAGCAGGTCTTCTACAGCAAGTTGAACCCCTTTGACATATCCGACTTGTCCAACATCAACTTCACCGAGGGCATGGTGCTGTTCGCCGCCACTTCCGAAGGGGTGGTCTACACCACCGTTCTCTCCACCGAGGCCTACGAGTTCAATGCCATGAACCCGGACGGTTCGGAGCTGTTCTCGGTAACAGAACCCTTCACAAGGGTCCGGAAAACCCAGGAGGACATCGACTCGGAAAGGGAGTTCGTCCGGAACCGGATGCGTCAGGGGGGCGCCCCGGAGTTCATGGTGAACTCCTACCAGCCTGACCCCTTCCTGTTCGCGATAGGTTCAATGGGTATCGCTCCCGACGGAAACCTCTGGGTAGCCCAGGGAGTCTACGGCTCCCCGGTGTTCAGGGTGTACAACCCCGCCACGGGAGAATTCCTGTTCACCGCGGCGCTGGAGGTCGGGGATGAAGAGAGGGACATCACCGTCATGATGAACCGGTGGGGATTCACCGGCATCGACCAGATGTCCGGAGACTGGCCCAGGGTCTATATCATCGATCGCTGAGGAGTACGGCCCTGACCGGCGAGCCGTCGCCGCCCACGATTCGCAGCGGCAGGCAGACCAGGGTGTAACGCCCGGGTTCCACTCCGTCCAGCATCAGGTTTTCCACCACCGGAATTCCAGCCCCCAGCAGAATCAGATGGGCGGTGTCGGCATCGCCGTGGTCTATGGACATGCGGGAGGTGCCCACCAGCTCGGCGCCGCCTTTCACAAGCTCCAGTGCTTCTTCTCCGCTGACGCTTCGGCCCAGCAGCACCGCCCGGCCCTGAAAGTCTTCGGGAACACCCATACAGACCTTGGCCGGAAGCACCGCCTTGTGCAGGGGAATCATGTCGATGGGCATTCCGCCGGGAATCCGGTGAAGCGGGGCGTCCATGTGGGTGCCGGAGTGGGCGCTCATTCGCAGCCGGGAAAAGGTCCATTCACCCTGGGTGGCCTCGGTTCTCTTGAACGGAATGTCACCGGGCCAGGGCTCGGTATCCGGAGAGAGGGGGCGGGTGATGTCAATCATTCCGCGGGGTTGGCTCAGCATGGGCGCAAACTCCCTTCAGGGGGCAGGACGGGCAGCGGGGCCTCACGGGAAGGCAAACCCGTTGACCGAACCTTACAAAAACATGGTTCAGCCCGGTCCATTCGTCCCGGGGAAACAGCTTCATCAAAGAGGCCTCCGTGGTTTCGGGGGAGCGGGTCTTCACGATTCCAATCCGGTTTGACACCCGGTGCACATGGACATCCACGCAGACCGCGGGAATGCCGAATGCCATTCCCATCACGAAGGCCGCGGTTTTCCCCCCTACTCCCGGAAGGCCTGTCAGGGCTTCTCTGCTTCGGGGTACCCGACCCTGATGGCTTTCGAGGATGATTCTGGCGGTCTCCAGCAGTTGGCGGGCCTTTACCCTGTAGAACCCCGCGGGGCGAAGAAGGGTTTCCAGTTCCTCCCGGGAGAGGGCGAGGAGCTCCCCCGGAGTCGCCGCCCGGCTGAGGACATTCCGGGTTACCTCCCGGGTGACCGCGTCCCGGGTTCTGAGGCTCACCACCGTGCCCACGAGAATGGAGAAAGGGCTCTCCCCCGCGACAAGCGGCGCGGGGACTCCCGTGTCACCCAGATGAACCCGCATCTCGAGCAGGATGTCCGAAGGATTTTTCAACGAAGCCGAACCAGCCGGATACCCCTGCTTTTACTGAGCACAAGCCCGAGCCTGCCGTTGAACAGGTCCACCAGTTCCTCTCCAAGGGCATCCTTGCGCCAGGCGGGAATGCCGGGCCGGGCCTGCAGGTCTTCTATGGATTCCGGGGGGTTGTCCAGCAGAACATCGAAGGTGTCTCCCGGGAGGAGAACCGTGGGGGAAATCTTGAGCTCCGCGGATTTCTTCTTGAGAAAGATGCGGAGGATGTCCTTCCTGGCGGAACGGCCCCAGTCCTGACTGGGGGGCTTGACCGTCGGTGTGTTGGGGTCGGGAGACTTTCTGTCCTCGAGGCTTACCAGCACCAGGTCGGAACCGTACTTTTCCATGAACCCCCCGGGAAGGCCGCGAAGCACAGCCAGGTCGTCCACACTGGAGGGAGAAAGAATGGCTATTCTGCAGAGCAGTGAATCCGATGCGATGAACTGCCTTGGCCTGTTCATGGAACGGGCAAGGTTTTCCCTCCAGTTCACCAGCCGGAACAGCAGGGAATGGTGCTGGGGTTTGACCTTGTCCGCGGAGCGGGTTTTTCGGAACAGGTTCTCCATGGAAACCCCGTAGGCTTCAGGGTCGGAGAGGGAATGCGACTCATCCAGGAACCACTGCATTCTTCCCCTGCGCTCAAGCTGCGCCCTGAGCTTCCCGTACATGTCCGGCAGATACCTCACATCATCCAGGGCATAAAGAACCTGATCCGGTGAGAGGGGCCGGGCGGACCAGTCGCTCATGGAGTACTGCTTCGGCGGTTTGGCTTTGCATACGGATTTCACAAGGTTTGCCAGGCTCATCTGTTCTCCGTAGCCGAGAAAAGCCGCGGCAATCTGGGTGTCGAAAACATTGCGTATGGAAACGCCGGGGATGTGGTGGAGAATCACCCCGATGTCATTCCTGGCGGAATGGATGATCTTGACCACATCAGGGGATTCGAGAAGCGGAGCCAGGGGGGAGAGATCAGGCACGGCCAGGGGGTCTACAGCCACGGGGCTGACACCCGCCGCGGAAATCTGAATAAGATACAGGTCAGGCCAGTAGCGTTTCTCTCCGTGAAACTCGGTGTCGAGGGCCACCGCCTCCTGGTCGAGGCAGCGCTTCACCAGAAGGTTCAGGTCTTTGGCGTTGTCGATCAGGGGAGGTTGCTCCGGCGTCACGGGTTCACCGGCGTGGACTGGTTGTGGTGGTTGCATACGACGCTGTCATTTCTGAGAGCATAGTAGGAGTAGGCGTTGTCCGGGCATCGCCAGCCCCCCCTTTGGCCGAGTTCGCCGCCGGAAAGGCGGTAGACGCTCTCAAGGTCATGGGGCATGATATCCACCCGGCTCAGATAGGCCCTTACAACCCCGGCGACCTCTTCAAGCCTGGCGCGGCAGGTGTGGGGAGAGAGGCTGATTCCGGCACCCAGGTGACCCGCGGGGCATTTCACCGAATCACTGCTCAGAATGTATTCACCGGCTGAAACCGGGCAGATTCGGGAGCCGGACATGGCCGCGGCCCGGCAGAGTAGAACCGCCTCACCCAGCAGCCCGTCCAGTGAGGCGTCACCCCTTACCCGGTACTCTCCGTTCTTCTCTTCAAACCACACCATTCTCGTGGACTCGCCGGAAATGCCTGCCATTCTGATTCCCCGGTGATCGTAACCGTCAAGGAATACCCGTTCCGGTCCGGGCCGCCCTCCGAGCCTGCCCAGAAACTCAGGGGAAACCAGCCGTGACAGGCTGTCCGACAGGCATGACCAGGCGTTCTCGGCGTTACCCCGGGAAAGCTCCCCGAGATAGTTCCGCGTGGCGTTTTCCAGGGCGACTCCCGGGCTGCGGAAACGGGCCAGAACCGCTGCGAGCACCAGAATCAGAAGAGCCGGCAGTACTTTCTTCATTCCCTGCCCCTGCCCCCCTCCGAGGTTCTGCCGCCGGTTCCAACGCTGAAAATGTCTCCCAGCCCGATTCCGATTCCGCTGAAGATGACTCCCCACTCCTTGTCCACATTCTCCCCGCCCAGCCGGATGTACACATCCGCGGTCAACTTGAGCTGCGGATTACTCAGAACGAATCCTCCCCGAAGGTCGAAGTAGCTTCGGTCGCTTCCCCGAACCCTGACGGTGGTTCCTTCCTCGGTTTCGTAGCTGGTTCTGCCCCTGGTTGCGAACTCCCCTCCGATTCTCACCGAGAGTTCCGGGTTAAGGGGTGTAACCAGAAAACCCACGCCTCTCAGTTCGGCTCCCGGTGAGGTTTCCGCGCTGTCCCGTCTGGTGCCGGGTATCCTGTCCCACGCTTTGAAGTAGTACCGCAGGCCTCCGGTGAAGTCGAACCGCGATCCGCTTCCGGGACCCATGGGCATCTCGAAGCTGGCCGCAAGCTCTCCCGCCATGTGGGGATCGCTTCGGGGAACATCGGCGCTTTCCAGATAGCCCTTGAATGCCGGACGGAAAGCGCCCCGTATCAGATAGTGGGGGGAGCGGCTCATCCAGCCGTCAAGGCTGATCCAGGGGTCGGTGATTCCCAGGCCGGGGTTTTCCGACCCGGAGACCTGAAGATACATGGGTATGATGAGGCTGATGGTGTGGCTGGATGTGATGCCGTATCTGCCTGTCCAGGCGGCGTTGATGAATCCCTGGGTGTCGCGGTGGGAATAGAGGCTGTCGAACCCCAGGGTATCCGTCTCCCAGAAGGAGCCGGCGGAGAAGTAGCCGATGGCGAAGTCACCGCTGGATTCGGTGGTTCGTAGCACCCTGGTGAGGCCGTTGTAGTAAAGCGGATCCCAGCCGAGGGCGATTCCCGCCGCGAGAAGCGCCGTCAGGGGAACAAGTATGCTGCGTCTGATCATGATTCCTCCGGTGGGAAGGCACCCATCATAAAGAGAGCCGGCAAGCCAGTTCTATAAAACACGCTTCAAGCAGGGGTCAAGGTTGTTGACTGCCCGGCGGCTGTACAGCATGTTTCATCAACAATAACCTGATCACCGGTCCGAAAGGAGACCTGTTTTGAAAAAATTTCTTTTCTTAGCTTTATTCCCGGCCCTTGTCTTCGGAGTTCCCGGTTCGTGGGGAGTTCGTGGAATCAACCGGGTCAACAGCGCCATTCCCATGGGCATGAACGAGATATCTTTCAACTTCATGACAAGCTACCAGACCGCAGACAACGACTTCGTGAACTTCCTGTACCGCTACCACGAAACCGGCGAAGAACGCCTGTTCCCGGAACTCACCGACACCGAACACCTTTTCCGGGGTTTGTTCGCGCTGGGGTACGGCGCCTGGGACTACATCGATGTGGGCTTCCGCCTCACCTACTACTCCAACCTTTACCAGAGGGGCCTCTACGAAGAACGGTCCACGGGACAATGGGAGGAGTTGAACGCCCTGGGAAACTACGGCCTCATGGTCAAGGGCGGCTACAACCCCCTTCCCGATGAACTCTCCGAAGTGCTGTGGGCAGGTGGCGCAATGTGGCTTGAGATTTCGCCCTCCGACAGCAGTTTCGCAAAATGCACCGATGACCAGGACGGAAGATGGTTCCCCGGCCAGGCCATGAACCAGCTCCGGTTCCCCTATGTCACCAACGAAGGGGCGTTCGGTTTCGACCTGATCGCCTCCGGAGACTTTGGCTACTGGGTTCCCATGGTGCCCATCCGGGCCCATCTCAATATCGGTTACGCCAGCTACAACCAGAAGTTCGATTTCTGGGACTTCAGGGCGGTTCCAATCGAGGATGGCGGGTGGTCTTTCCAGGATTCCACCAGGGTGAACCTCACAGTAAAGGACAATGTGCTCTCCTACGGCTTCGGGCTTGAAGTCCCCACTCCGTCCGCCGATGTTTTCCTCGAATACACAGGTTACTCATTCCTTGACAGAACCGGCGAGTCCCTCTCCTACCTTTCACCGGGTATCCGGTTCAAAACGCCCTCCGGCATGTTTCTCGACATCTCCTACGACATGATCGGCGGCAGCTTCGATCCCCTCTATCATGATCTGGGCCACGACCTCTACCAGAATTCCGAGTCCATCGTCACCCAGGAGGAACGCTCCGCCCGGGCGCCCCTTCCCATCCCCGGCGCCTATGACTGGGGCATCAACATTGGGCTGGGATTCTCCGGTGATCTGGTTCAGACAGCTGATCACGGCCCCAGGCTTGGCACCCTCAACGGAACCGTTACCGACTCTCTCACCGGGCTTCCGGTTTTCGCCACGATAACCTTCCCGGGTGTTCCGGTATCCAATGTGACCAGCGACGACCAGACCGGCTTCTTCGCGGTTCATGTTCCCGCGGGAGACCTTCCGATAACGGTGGTTGCCCCGGGCTACCGCCACGCGTCCGCAAGGATTTCGATGCAGCGCGGCGCCACACAGAGCATAGACTTCAGGCTCTCACCGAACCTCGGAACGGTGTCCGGCGCGGTCCGCGACGGCCAGGGAAGGGCGATCAACGGGGCCTCGGTCACCATCGGCAGCACCAGCCCCGTCACAGTGACCACCAACGCAGCCGGGGTGTACAGCGCCAATGTCGAGGCGGGCACATGGCCCGTCACCGCCCAGGCCAACGGCTTTCTCAGCGACAACCAGAATGTCACCATCACCCCGAACACCACAACCACTGTGAACTTCAACCTGAGGGACGCCCTTCAGGAGGGCCAGACCATGAGCTTCGACAACATCTACTTCGATTCTGGAAGCGCCAACATCAAACCCGAGAGCTTTCCCATACTGGACAGCGTGGCAATCCTCCTGCGGGACAATCCTTCAGCAAGAGTTCAGATCGCGGGCCACACCGACAGCGACGGCAGCGCCGCATCCAACCAGACCCTCAGTGAAAGACGGGCCCAGTCGGTGCACCAGTACCTGGTAAGCAAGGGAATCGCCGCCAACCGTCTGACCACCATCGGATACGGCGAAGACCGCCCTGTGGTGCCCAACACCTCCGCGGCCAACAAGGCCCGGAACCGTCGAATCGAGTTCACAGTTCTAAGCATATAGACGCAAAAAAGGGGCCGGCGTTCATCGCCGGCCCCTTTTTACATGAACCAACCCGGGCTATTCTCCCAGGGCTTTCAGCACCTGCAGAAAATCTTCGGGTGTTCCGGTTACCCCCACCACCCGGTCAAGCTCGTTGCCAAGAGCGTCGGTGAGCACCAGGGTCGGAATGCTGCTTACGCCGTATCTCTGGGCGAAATCCTGCTGGTTGTCCACATTGACCTTGAGCGGAACCACTCCCGAGAGAAACTCCTGATAGTCCGCCCTGGGAAAGTACTCGTCGGAAAGGGTCCGGCAGGGGGGACACCAGTCCGCGTAGAAATCTATGAAAACGCTTTTCCCCTCCCGGGCCGCCAGGGCAAAGGCGGCTTCGAAATCATCCTGAATCCACTGGACTTCCCCGACAACAACGGTTTCCGCATCCTCTGAAACTGCCTGCTGTCCGGGCTGTTCGCCGCAGGCGGAAAAAGCCGCGGCGAGACAGATGAGCAGAACGGGGTTTCTCACAAGGCCCTCCTTTGATTAGGTTATCTCAAACATACTCCCCCTCGAACCGAAAGTGCCATGCAAGGAGGGACATGCGGCCCAAAACCCCGGAAGTCACCGTTGACGCCATCATAGAGTTTGAAAACCGCCGGATTGTACTGGTTGAAAGGAAGTTTCCGCCGAAGGGCTGGGCTCTGCCAGGGGGATTCGTAGACCCCGGGGAAAGCCTGTTCCAGGCGGTGAAACGGGAAGCACTTGAGGAAACCGGCCTTTCCATCGAAGTAATGTCGCTTTTCCATGTTTACTCCAGGCCCTGGAGAGACCCGAGGGGAGACACCATAAGCGCCGTATACCACTGCAGGGCCCGGGGAAAACCCGTGGCCGGAGACGACGCCTCAATCGCCAGGGCGTTCCCCTTCGACGGTCTGCCCGGGAACATGGCTTTCGACCACCGGGAGATAATCGAAGACTTCCTGCGGTGGAAGAACACCGGAATCAGGCCATCCCTGGAAGCCTAGCGGAGTACCGTGGTTTTTCTCAGGTCGCAACCCCCGGAGCCGGATACCCGCTGAATGTAAACCCCGCAAGGCAGGTCATTGGTGTTCCAACTCGCGGTGTGCCCGCCGGCGGAGAGTTCTCCACGGTGAAGGACATCAACAATCCTTCCCGCCAGATCAAACACCATCAACTCCACATGGCCCGGCGAGGGAACCGAGAACTCAACCTCAACCATTCCTGACACCGGATTGGACAAACCCGGAAGAAAAACGGGAGTACCGTGGACAGCCTCCCCCTCAATCCCGGTGGTGGTCCAGACTATCTGGGTTACCGCCGGCTCTGAATAGCCGAACTCATTGCTGTTGGCAACCACCAGCACCGTTGTGACATCCTCCCCCTCCGGCCTGGTCACCAACGGCACGAAGCAGGCGTTGCCGGGGGTTGCCCACAAGAATGTGCGGCTTTCATCCGAGTTGAGTGAATACACCATGTAATTGTCGCCGTCCGAGGGATCCCACCTCAGCCTGAGTGTTCCGTTGAAGTCGTCCACCTGGTTGAACTGCTCTACCACAAGACCGGTGGGAGGCGCTGGAACAACGGGTTCGCCCCGGATCACTCCAAGCCTTCCGATTCTAATCTGATAGTCTTCGATGACGGTCGGGCTCTGAAAGCGCAGGGCGATTATGGAGAGGGTGTGACCCGCCAGAGCCGAGAGGGGAAACTGCCACGTGTTCCATCCCTCCGACACACCGTCGGGTACCTGGAAGAAGAAAAAATCCATGGGATCAGACGTTGTGGAAAGGGCCACTTCCATTCCCGATGGCGCTGCGGCCTCTCCGCGGTTCCAGACGATTACGAAACTGTCATCCCCCTGCACTGGAGCGTCGGTCTTGTACAGATAGAGCATTGTGGTGTTTGCCGGGGACAGCTCACCGCCGACCTTCAGGCAGCTTCCGCCGTGGTAGGGGATTTCCCAGTCCAGTTCCGGATACAGCGGAGTTCCGCCGCTGTTCGAGATGTACCTCCAGGTTGGAAGCACATCCATCTGGCTTCGGTTGTGCCAGGGGTTCTGGGAAAGAACCTCACCCTCCACCGCGGTGCGGTAGCCCTGTCCGGTGTTGAAGCTGGTCACGAAGGGAAACGATGTTACGGGAGTTTTGGCCGGAATGTAGTGGGCAATCCCCTTCCAGGGGTATGTTGTCCCGGTGTTCCCCGGATCCCGGTTCGGCCCCACCCAGAAGTAACTCTCCCGGGAGTAGAAGGCGGCGTGACTCGAAGCGTTGGAGTAAGTCCAGTTCGGACAGTAGAAGCCAAGGCTTGCCCTGTGGTCCTGTCCCTCCGGGAAAAGCCCTTCCCAGTTGACTCCGGTGTTGTATCCGTTGGACTGGACGTCAACTCCGGCGTAGAGGTCGTAGGGGCTCCGCCCCAGAGCAATGGCATGGTTCCCGGAACTGGTGAGCCCCGCTGAACTCCACCAGAAGTTCAGGAACATCTCGTCGCTGACGGTCTGGTCTTCATACTGAAAGAACCAGTCATTATTGGCGTTCAGGGCATTCTGCCAGGAGATTGCGCCTGTTTTGGTCATGGCGTCGTACCATTGAATCCGCAGATCCGAGTTCAGCTGAATGTAGATCATCATGTCCCGCATGTCTTCCGCAAGCTGGGTGTTGCCCCCCGCGGTCTCCTGGTTGATGAACCAGCCGTCGAAGCCATAGTACTCCGCCACCTCGATGAGCTTGTCCGCCACAGGGAATGTGTCTCCCTCCTTCTGAACGAAATCCCATACCCACTGAATCTGGCCGCCGTACTGAACCGGCGGAAAGAAAACGGTGCCGTAAACAGGCACGCCGTTCCTGTGAGCGGCATCTGTCACTCCGGGGTTCGGCGCCAGTATCAGCCCCTCCCCGGCGCTTCCCCCCCAGAAAGTCAGGTGTTCGATGTACTGCCAGTATCCGAAGGCGTAAGTGTCGATTCCAGGGCCGCCCTGGGACGGGTTGAAACTGGTGGACGGGTACATGATGCTGATTGATGTCACTCCCGCCTGGCCGGGTATTGCGTGGGCGTTGCACTGGGTGTCACCCAGGCTTCTGGTGGCAAGTGGAATCGCGCTTCGATTGTAGGGGGCGTCCGGGTCGGTGTTCGGGCTCCAGCTGAGAAGATCGGCGGGGTGCCAGTACGAGGCGTAGGGCTGGCCAGGCAGGAATTGCGCCATCAGAACCGCGGCAAGAATGATCATGTCTACTTCCTTATCGGCATCACCTGTGTTTCCGGAAAAACTCCTTCAGCAGCTTTGAGGCTTCCTCAGCCAGCACTCCCCCCACAACCTCCGGGTAGTGGTTCAGATTGGGCATTCCCCGAAGGTCCGCCACGGAGCCGAACGCGCCGAAACGCTTGTCCCAGGCGCCGTAGACCACCAGGGATATCCGGGAGAGAAGAACAAGCCCTGCGCACATGACACAGGGTTCGAGGGTGGTGTAAAGCGAGGCGCCGGAGAGCCTCCAGTCACCTGTGGCACGGCATGCGTCATCAACGGCCAGTTGCTCGGCGTGGGCCCATGGCCTGCCGGTTTCCCGGGTTCGATTGGACTGTCTATAGACCCCGCCATCGCCGGTGACAAGAACCGCGCCCACCGGCACCTCTCCCCTGTCGAAAGCCTTTACCGCCTCTTCCATGGCCATGCCCATGAAATCCAGATGAATCGGGTTCGTCATTTCGCCATCAGGGCTTCAATCTCATCCGGTGTTCTTGGGAAATCCGCGGAGAGAACGGTGTTGCCCGCCTCACCCACCAGGACATCGTCTTCTATTCTTATCCCGATCCCTTCCTCGGCGGAGTAGAAACCCGGTTCAACCGTGAACACCATGCCCGGGGCGATGGGAAGCTGCGGGATGTGCTCGTCGTGGGTGTCCAGCCCCAGGTGGTGTCCCACCCCGTGATAGTAGAACTTCTCGAAGTCTCCGGGACTGGCTATCACTCCCCGGGAGAGCATCAGTTCCCTGTAGAACTGATTCACTTCCTCGTTCCACACCCGGTGAAGCTTTCCGGGACGGAGAAGCTCTATGGCTTTCTCCTGGACCAGGAGCACCATCTCCACCAGTTCCCTCTGTCTCGGGCTGTACTTTCCGTTCACCGGAACTGTCCGGGTTATGTCGGCGCAGTAGAGGTTCTTCATGGCGCCGTGGTCCACAAGAAGAAGTTCGCCATCCCGAAGTTCCGCGCTGTTTTCAACATAGTGGAGACAGGTGGCCCGGGAACCGCCGGCGCAGATGGCGGGAAAGGCAGGTGTCTTCTCGCCCTCCAGAGCCCAGCGGTAGAGAAGCTCGGCTTCAAAGGCGAATTCCTTCATTCCGGGCCGCAGGCGGCTGAGCGCCTGCTCGAATCCCTTCCGGGTGAGTTCGGTGGCGGCCCGGATCAGACGAACTTCCTCTTCGTCCTTGATCATGCGAAGCCGGAAAATCAGGTCCGCCCCGCTTCGCACCGTCACCTCCGGGAAGGAGTGCCTCACCGAATTGGCGAAGGCAAGCCCCCTTCCGGTGAACTCGCCCATTGGCGTTCTGTGCCAGTCCATGAAGAGTTCCCTCACCCCCTCCCTGCAGATCAGCCTGGAGAGGAACTTTTCATGCCCTCCGGTGAACCTGACATCGGAAATTCCGCTGGTTTCCCCGGCCTGCTCTCTGGTGAGGACGGTACCGTACCATTTCGCGTACTCCTCGTCGTAGGGGGTTATGTACAGGCACTCCTTCACCTCGTCCTGCCCCGCCAGGCGCCACATGAACAGCCAGGATCCCTCCTGGGTGACCCCGGTGAGGTAGTAGAGGTTCCGGGAAGGCACATAGGCATGGGCGCCGTCGGCGCTGGAGGGAAGGCAGGGAGCCGCGGGAACCACCAGGCAGAACTCCCGGGGAAGGGCTTTGACAAGTTCAGCCCGTCTTCCTGTGAAAGTATGGGATTTGAACACTATATCTCCTTAGCTGTGAGTTCCGTCGGGGTCATCTTGGGAACATGATGCCTTCCCAGCGAGTCGCGGTAGTATCGAATGGAACCTGCGTATTCATCAAGAACAACGGTTTCCGCCGGAACACCCAGGGCCAGTACCAGTTCCGGAAGCAGGCCCGGTGTGCACGCGATTTCGGTTACATCATCCCTGGAGAAGGAGAGCATCATGCAGCACCCGTAGCCCATATCCCTGGCTGCCAGGGCGATGTAGGCGGCGGCGATCCCCGCGTCTGTTTTCGTAAAGGGCTTTTCATCCCCGGCGGGGGAGGATATGATGATGTACGCCGAGGGGCGCCGTCCCTTCTCCGGCCCGTGCCAGTCCTCGAGATAGCCGGCCCAGCCAAGGCCCCGGAAAAGCCTCTCCCGCTCCCGCTCACCGGTTACTATGGAGAACCGCAGCCTTTGAAGGTTCGCCGCGCAGGGCGCCAGAGACGCGGCCCTGATCATTTCACGCAGATCCTCACGGCCCGGGGGAACGCTTTCATCGAATCGTCGAACCGTCCTCGCGGCTTCGGCCAGTTCCAGAAACGCCATGGTAGCACCTCCCTGAATACCCCGGTCAAGTATAACAATGATGAAAAGCAAGAGGGGTGCGGCCCGATGACCGCACCCCAGAGGGTTCAGGCGGGAAGCGTGTCAGCCCTTGATGGCGATTTTGCGGTGAAGAGCCTTCTCCTCCTTTGGGATGGTGATGGTGAGAACCCCGTCGCAGAAGTTGGCTTCCGCCTTGTCGTGCTTTACATCAAGAGGAAGGCTGAAGCTTCGGGTGAAGGAGCCGTACCGCATTTCCCGGCGGTGCCAGGTGTCGCCGGAGTTCTCCTCTTCGGTCTTCTTCTCGCCCCGAATGGTGAGAACGCCGTTGGCCACTTCGATCTCGATGCTGTCCTTGGGAATGCCGGGGAGTTCGGCCTTGAACACAATGGAGTCGCCCTTCTCACATATATCCACCGGGGGCGCCCACTGGAACTCCTGCGTTCCGTCCAGTTCAGGCCAGAGCCCTTCAAAAACCCTGCTCATGTTTCTCACCATGTCGTAGGGGGTGAGACCCGTCTCACGGTTCTGCCTTACCAGTCTCATGATTCTTTCTCCTTTCCGCTTCTATCCCTTTTCAGGGTTTGCCGCAGCAAATGTAAATGCAAAACCCTTGCCAATGAACTGCGGAAGGAGGCTATATGCAACAGGAACAATATGATATGACGCCAGACGCAAGGGTTGCCGGCGGCGGATGAATGCCCGGTGCGTCATTTCGACACACCGGGCACGGAGATTACTTTCCGGAGACGCTCACGCCATCGAGAAGCACCGCGGGATCACGCCGCGAAGAGCCGGGGTTGAAGGGGCGGTCCTGGACCGCCACAACCCTCTTGAGAACATCGTAGACATTCCCGGCCATCATGCCGTCTTTTACCCTGCCCACAATCCTTCCCTTTTCCACCAGAAGCCCGGGGTTGAACCCGACAGAGAAATCCCCGTTGATGATGTTTCCCGAATGGGCTCCCAGCAGACCGAAGGCAATGATTCCCCTGTCCATCATCCCCAGCATCTCCTCGAAGGTTGCTTCTCCGGTCTGAAAGGTGCCGTTTCGGAAGCTTGGTTCCGGCGCCAGGGATACCGTGTCTCCGCCCCACATTCCGGAACGGAATCCGGTGCCGGTGGGTTCAATTCCCAGCTTCGCGGCATAGAAGAGGTTCGTGTAGGAGCCGGTGAACACGCCCCGGTCGAAGATGGCCAGACGCCGGGTTGGCACTCCCTCGTCGTCGAACGCCCTTCTGGCCACCGGGGGGTCGAGGGAGGGATCGCTGACCAGAGTGAGTTTCCCGGATAGAACCGATTCCCCTTTCCTGTCCTTCAGGGGTGTGGCGCCGGAATGGAAGGCCCTGGCCCCCGCCGCGGCGGTCAGGCGCCATATAATTCCGTAAAGGCTTCCCGGCAGAAACATGACCTGCATTCTGCCGTCGCCGGCCCGAACCTCGGGAAGGGAACTCGTGTACATTTCGCAGAGATTGCGCACAACCTCCGGGTTGACAGGAATTCCGGACTCTCCGGCAAAACCGGCGTTAAGCCCGGTTTCCGTGCCGGGATACCTGGCGGATATCCAACCCGTCATCCCCGTGCTTCGGTGAAGGATGTCGGTGCCGGATGTATTCATGATCCTCACGGTTTCAGCGGCGCTGCCGGCGCTGGTGTCCAGGCAGTCCCTCCCGAGGGAGCCCGCCAGATCCTCCAACTCGACACACGCTTCCTGTGCTTCGGGAAAACCGGAATGTTCAACCTTATCGTGCCACGCTCCGGTGTCGGGCTCGATTACTGTCCGGGGAAATTCGAACTCCACTTCCGGGCCGTTCTCGAGAGACAGAAGGGCGCGATCCAGAAGAGCCTGCCTGTCCAGAAGGTTCTTCGTGTATGCGGTGCCCATTCTGCCGTTTCTGATAATTCTTATGGCGCAGCCTGACTGGATGGAGGCGGAGGTGTCGACCACCCTTCCCTCCCTGCGGGTGAGTTCAACGCTTCGAGTGCGCTGCTGATAGATCTCGGCGCTGCAACCGGACTTCGAGGCAAGTTCAAGAAGCTTTTCCATCACACACCCCCTACAACCATGCCGCGGATAAGAATCGAGGGGCCTCCGTGGCCGCTTTTGATATTGAGCTGGCCTTTGCCGCACCCTCCCCTCTCGTTGAGATGGAAATCCCCGGCGGCGGCTTCTATGTTTTTCAAAGTAGTGAAAAGATTGCCCATTATGTTGATGTCTCGAACCATGGGGCCTATCCTGCCGTCTTTCACCGCATAACCGTACTGGGCGCCGAAGGTGAAGTTCTCTCCGGCGGTCTGGCCGCCCTTTGCGTCGCACAGGTACAAGCCGTCTCCAAGGCGGTCGACGAGTTCCTGAAAACCCGGCTCCCCCGGTTCGAAAAAGATCGTGCCCATTCTCACTATGGGTTCGTACCGGTAATCCTCGGCGACGGCGTGGCCCGTGGGAGACTCACGGAACTCTCCGGCGGTTCGGAGGGAATGAAGCCTTCCGGTGAGAACCCCCTTCTTCATCAGCTGGACCCTTCTTACAGGAACTCCCTCATCGTCGTAACGGTAGTAGCCCACCTGCCCGGGCATGGTGGAATCCGCCACTATGTTCACGGCTTCACTGCCAAGCTCGGCGCCCAGCGCCATCTTTGCCCGGAGTGAGGAGTTGTCCTCGATAATGTCCGCCTCGCTGAAGTGTCCGAAGGCTTCATGGGCGAACACACCGGTCATGGATGGATTCAGAACCACATCGAAGGTGCCGGCCTTCACCGGTTCGGCATCAAGCAGCTTCGCCGCCAGTTCACCCCGCTTGACAAACTCGTCATCCCGGTTCAAGAGCCTGTGATAACCGTCGGCGCCCCCAACGGATACGCGAATGTTCTGAAGAAGGTCTCCCCTTTTCGCAACCGCTTCTCCGCCGATGGCCAGGGTGACAATTCTTTCCCTGATTCCAGCGCCCCTGGTGCTGACAAAGAACTTTTCCCGGTCCACCTCGGAGTAGCCCACATTGGTGGTGGCAATCCCGGGCATGTCCATCATTATGCGGCTGTACTTCCGGACAAGGTCAACCTTGTCCTGCAGGGGGATGTGCGAGGGGTCGCCGTTGAGATCAGGCTCCACATCATCACTGACCGCCGGCGCGTCAGCCAGCACAACGGTCTTCCCGCTGCGGCCCATCACCGTGGCTCCCTCCGAAGCCAGTTTGAGGGCCTCGGGAACATCCTCTTTCCTGGTTACCGTGGCGGAAGCGAAGCCATGATCACGAAAGACCCGCACAACGAATCCGTCTGTGGAAACCGAGTCCACCCCCTTCAACTGGTCCCTTATGAAGTCCGCGCTGGAGGTCAGCATCCGTTCGTAGCGGATGTCGGCGTAGTCCGCCTCCACCTTTTTCAACATTCTGTCAAGTGTATCGAGCATTAAAATACCTCCAGCCTCTCTTTCCGGAATCTGCGTGACGGGGGTAACATTGCGGAAGATGGGGGCTTCCATCAAGGAAGAGGGAAGCGGGCGCCGGAAAGGGGGGTGAAACCGGCGCCCGCCGGGGTGGGGGGGGAAGATGTCTACAGGCGCATCACGATGAAGGATGTTCTGCCGTCGCGCCAGACAAGAAGCAAAGCGTTTCCAATCGAGTTTTCCAGTGCGCTTTCCACATCGGCGGGTGTTCTCACTCTTCTGCGGTTCACTTCCAGAATCACATCTCCCGCTTGAAGTCCCGCTCTCATCGCGTTGCCGTCCGGGGAAACATCCACGATAAGCACCGCTTCAGTATTATGTATTCCAAGACGCTCCGCCCGGTTCCCGTCCAGCTCCTGAAGCCGCCAGCCACGTTCGGATTCCTGAACCCGCGGAGTTTGGCCGGCGGCGGCGGGGGCGTCGGTTTGCGAGCCGAGACGCACCCTTACAGTGCGCTCCCTGCCATTGCGTAGAACCGAGAAAGACACCCTGGTTCCGGGTTCTGTGGCGGCTATCCTGTTTCGGAATGAGGGGACGGAGGAAACCGGCTCACTCTCCACGGCGATGATGATGTCGCCCCTTTCAAGACCGGAACCCGATGCGGGGGTATCAGGAAGAATGTCCGCCAGCAGAACACCGGCAATCCCGTCCTGAACCCCGAACTGGCTTCGCAGTTCCTCGGTAAGCTCCTGTATCACCACACCGAGCCATCCCCTGCGGACCTCGCCGTAGAGAATCAGGTCGCTCATAACATCCTGCACCATTTCAACCGGTATGGCGAAACCGATTCCCTGGTTTCCGCCGGTGCGGCTGGCGATGGCGGTGTTGATTCCGATAAGCTGGCCCCGAAGGTTCACCAGGGCGCCGCCGCTGTTGCCGGGATTGATTGCGGCATCGGTCTGGATGTAGGATTCGTAGTCCGCGAGGCCCACCCCTTCCCGTCCCAGAAAGCTGATGATTCCCTGGGTAACGGTCTGGCTCAGGGCGAAGGGGGAGCCTATGGCCAGCACCCATTCCCCCACCCTGGCTCCCCGGCTCTGGCCCATGGCAACCGCCGGAAGTCCCTCGGCTTCGATGCGAATCACAGCCAGGTCGGTTCTGCTGTCGGACGCCACCAGTTTCCCGGGATACACCTCACCGTTGGAAAGAACAACTTCCAGCTCATGGGCCTCTCCGGCTACATGATGGTTCGTGACTATGAAACCGTCTTCCGTGACGATGACGCCACTGCCCAGACCCCTGCGGGTGAACTCCCTCTCCCGGGGGGGGCCGAATCCGTAGAAACCCCAGGGAGTCATCCCGAAACCCGGGGATGTGGTGGTGACGGTGGTGCGGGAATTGATGGTGACCACACTGGGCCCCACCATCTCCGCGATATCCGCGAAAAGCTCACTGATGGCCATCGGATCGCTGACATACACAGTGACCGTGTCGGGCTTCGCCTCAAAACCTGCAACGGGAAACTCAGGAAGGGATTGCAGGAAAAACAGAGATACTGCGGCGAAGCTCAATAGTACCGTTGTCAATTTCTCTCCTTTCCTGTCAGGGTTGCCCCTTTTCTAC
The DNA here is from genome assembly GCA_964624405.1 of uncultured bacterium. GTDB lineage: Bacteria > Fermentibacterota > Fermentibacteria > Fermentibacterales > JCC-6 > UBA6080. The sequence goes on from CAZUXA010000008.1 coordinate 65,392, forward strand.
CCGGCAAAAACTGACTTGTTCCATCGGATTCCCCGCGGATTGACGAATGGAAAGCGGTGGCTTATGTGAATGGAAAATGAAAGGGGATAGTATGTTCCTGTATGTTTTCCTCGTCGCCGTAATGTTCAGGCTGCCCTCTCCGGTTCCCCTGCCACCGCCGGATACCACCGGGGGGATGAGCCTCTCCCAGGCCCTCGATGAAAGGAGATCTGTCCGTTCCTTCAGCGAAACCGACAGCCTGACCCTGCAGCAGCTTGCACAACTGCTGTGGGCGGCCCAGGGCAAAACCGGCGCCAGGGGAGGGCGAACTGCTCCCTCCGCCGGGGCGACATACCCTCTGGAAGCGCTCTGCGTGGTGGACAGGGTTTCCGGGCTCGAGCCGGGGCTGTACCGGTACTCTCCGGTGGAGCACCACCTTGTTCCCCTGTTCCACAGTGAGGGCCTTGCCCGGGAACTGGCGGCGGCTTGCCTGGGCCAGTCCTGGATGGCCCGGGCCTCGGCGACCCTGATTCTATCCGCGATTTACTCCAGAACCACGGATCACTACGGTATCCGGGGAACCCGCTATGTGGACATGGAAGCCGGTCACGCCGGACAGAACATCTACCTGCAGGCTGTGGCGCTGGGTCTGGGAACATGCGCCGTGGGGGCATTCAGAGAGGCGGATGTGGCCCGGCTGCTGAGGCTGGACGGTGTTGAACCCCTGTACATCTTTCCGGTGGGGGTCAGAGAGTAGGCGCCTCAGAACCTTGCTTCCAGGCCGAGAACCGCGTAGTTCAACCAGGCGAAACTGTACACCGACTCAACATCGGCGCCGCCCTCGATGGTTCTGTAACCCCCGAGAAGGCTCACCCTGTCGCTGATTTCACGGCTCAGTTTCAGCGACACATCGAAAGCCCGGCCGGGACCGCCGGCAAGACCGTTGAAATCAAGCACGAAGCTGGTGCCGGGGCAGAACATGTACTCCCCCCGAAGGTAGAGCAGGGGCACGAAACCCAGGTCGGTCTTTTCCGTGTAGAGGTTTTCCTGTTCCAGGCTTATCTTCGCGTCACGGATCTTGGCGGTAAACCCGAAACGCCACCGCCATGATTCACCTTCATGAAAAAGGTAACCGTAGCCAACCCGCCACGAGTTGAACTTGAAAACGACATCGGTTGCCCCCGGGGGAAACACCGTACCCTCGAAAACCGCCTCTTCGGAAAGCTCCACGCTTTCAGCAATCTGCAGCGGGGCAAGGGTGATCTGCAGCCGGTGCCTGTAGCCCGGATCCCAGTTGATGAACACTCTTCCCGCTCCCACCGGACCGGCGCCCGCAAGGTCGACAAGGTCGATCTCAGTGGCTTCGGGGTTGTTTGGAATTCGAAAGTCGTTCCGGGCCTGCCACACCAGCCCACCCTCAAACTCCGCGGAAAAGCCAGCGGCACAAACCCCGGCGGCAATCAGGACCAATACGGGCAGAAGATTTTTCATGGCTGACAATCCTCCGATTTGAAGAAGGGGGGAGGCTTTCGCCTCCCCCCGGTGGGTCAATTCGATTCGGCCGGCTTAGAAGAGGGACTTGATGGCTCCCCAGGAGTCACGGGTGAGGGAGGTTTCCGCGCCGCTGAGAATCATGAACTGCTCGTAGGCTTCGCCCCAGGCAGCCTGGCTGGTGATCCAGCTGCCGCCGTTGTCCTGGCTGAAGTAGGTCTGGTCGGCCCAGGTCTGGCTGGTGCAAAGCCAGTAGTGAGCGCCGGCGCCGCCGGTGGTCTGCATGGCGAACCAGTACTTGGTTCCACCGGTGAAGGTGATGTTGTCGGTAGGCGCGACCTCGGTGTACCAGATGGCGTATCCCCACTGGGAGAGACCGGTGTTCTCGTGGTAGGGGGTGCCGGAGGTGGTGCTCTGAACGATGGCTCCGGGGCCGGAACCGCTGTCGGAGCGGAGCTGAATGTTGAATCCGGTGCAGCTGGCGGAAGCGTAGATGGCCCAGATTTCGATGTTGTCGATGTAGCCATCAACTGCGTAGGTGAAGTCGTCGGCGATCATCCAGCTGTTGGGCTGGGAGAAGCCAACGCCGTTCACGAGGTTCGCGAAGACGAAGGGCTGGGAGCAGATGACATCTTCAAGGCTTACGCCTACGGGAATCAGCTCCTGGTTCAGGTGGCCGAGCTGGCTGGGGGGGGCCGCAAGGGCGAGCCCTGCGAGCAGTACCACGATAAGAGCGGTAATCTTCATTAAGATACTCCTTCTATGTTGGGGTTGCACTCAAGGAACAATGGGTTTCATAACGCCGGTCACAGGGCGTGTCAAGCCTTTGGAGCAGGGGGCTAAATCTCCTTCCAGAGCTCCGGAGACGCCGGAAGCCCGCGAAGAGCCTGCTCGTTTACCTTCACACCGAACCTGTTTCTCTGTTCAAGAAGAAACCCGTCAGTGTACTCGGCCTCGAGACGGTTCTGCGCCGCGTCACGAAGCCTGTCTTCCAGCTCATCAATTGTGGCCGGCCTCGGGGGAATCACCTCCAGAAGCCTGAACGCCCCGAAGAAGCCGGGCTCTATCTCGAAGGGACCCATCCAGGTGGTGGTGTCGTCGGCATCAATGTCGAACAGCGCCGATGAGATGTTTCCGGGAAGACCGACCCTCATCAGCGGCACTGTCACACCCGGGCTGTCCTGGGAGGCGGAAAGCCCCGGAACAGGTGGAAATGATTCCGGACCCCCGGGCTCGAGAAGAGAGTTCCGGAACCGGTCAAGGTCTTCGATTCCCGAAGACGCCGTTGCGAAAACCCGCCGCTCGGCGGTGAGTACCGGCTCGGAAAGCAGTGAGTACTCCCGCTCAAGGTCTTCCCTGGTAACCTCGACATGACGAAGAACATGCTCCCTCATCAGCAGTTCCGCTCCGCGGCGCCTGCTGAATGCCAGCGAGGCCTGAACAACGGAGTCGGCTGCGGCGGGGTACCGGGCCTGGAGAAGGTTTTTGAAGTGGCTCTGCATGAACAGGTTCTCAGTTATCATGTCTATCCATTCAGGGCCTGAACTCAGGTAGGGAACCCTTGTCTGGAAGAAGCGGAGTTCCTGCTCCAGCTGCCCCCTGGTCCATTCTCCGAGCGGGGATGAAACAACGACCGAGTCCTCCGGGATGGATGAGATATCCCCCAAACCCTGGCTGACCAGTGTTCCCGGATCACTTCGCAGGACATAATAGGTTTTCAGGTAATGAAACCTTTCCCTGCCGTAGCCGATGATCTGGATGAGGGTGCTGTCCGGTTCCGACGAAGGCCGGGAATGGGGCATGTTGTCGAAAAGGGAGTCGAGAACCACGCTTCCATACTCCTCCAGAACAACGCTCTGCCCGGGGCTGAGCCCGTTCAGCGCTGAAGCCAGCTCGCGGGGAAGCTCGGTTAGAGGCAGGGGGCCAATTGGTCCAGTATCCTCAAGGGTGAACCATGCCATCACGCCCTCCCGTGCCCTGAAGAAATCCAGGTCGGAATCGTTGACAGAAGCCATCTCTTCATGAGCGAGCAGAGACCTGGCCCGGATGGCGGATTCCACCCTGAGCCATGACGACGTAAAGGCTGTCAGATCGGGATCGTCAAGAATGCCTGAAGAATCAAGAAGGACCTCCAGCGCCGCCTTTCCCGCCAGCGCTTCCACAAACTCCCGGGATGGATTATCCGACCGTGCGAAGAAGGCTCTGTCCGATTCTTCGAGGCCTTCCCACAATACTCCGGCCTCGCGGACAGTTACGGTGTCGTTTTCCGTGGCCACAAGCCAGGTATCGCCGTCCACCGCCGGTGATCCGCATCCCGATGCAATCATGAACAAAGTAAAACCATAAACAGCAGCGCGTTTCATAGAAGTACCCCCGACTGAGTCATTGGAAAACACCCGAAGCGGTACAAAGGCAAACCTCATGCATTATAGCGAGGCTTGCCCGTGTGGAACAAACGGAAGGGGCAACCCGCCGGGGCTGCCCCTGCTATCGACAGGCTTGCGGAGCTTCTAGCGAACCACGGTCATACGGCTTGCCGCGGTGCCGGCCGGGGTCGCGGCCCGCACGAAGTAAATGCCGCTGCCCAGGTTCTCGGGAAGGCTCCAGATGTAGCTGTGGGTACCCGATGCGAGGTTGCCGGAGTGAACCTGCGCCACGGCTCTGCCCGCCACATCGAATACCTGGATGGACACCGCCCCCTCAAAGGGCATGTGGAGGGAAAAGGCCGCCGCGTTCGAAACGGGGTTGGGAGAAACGCCGGAAAGAAGCTGCGCGGAAGGCGGGACATCAAAATGGGTTTCGCCCTCGGTACCCACCATCTGAAGCGCTGCCAGCGCAGCCTGGTAGGCATCCACCCTGCCGGCTCCGTAGGTGTTGTCCTTGCCCGCCGAGCCCAGGTCGAGGGAAGTCATCTCGATGAGGGAATCAAGCTGTGCGACGGTGAGCTCAGGGTTGATGCTGAGAAGCAGCGCCGCGACTCCCGCCAGGTGAGGCGTGGCCATGGAGGTGCCGCTCATGGTGGTGTATCCGCTGTAAAGGGCGGTGCTGAGAACATCAACACCCGGGCCGCTGATGTCGGGCTTGATCAGGGGCTGTGAATCACTGTAATCGAACCAGGGGGACACGCCTCCCCACCAGGTCACCGGACCCCGGCTGGACCAGCTGGCGATCTGGTCGCTGGTATTGGTTGCTCCTACTGTGACCACCGCGGTCTGGCCGCCCTCAAAAATCTGATCGGGATGGAACCAGGGGGGAGGGCAGTCACCGCTGGCCCTGATGGTTCCCGCTCCGGACCCGCTGTTGCCCGCGGCGACACTGTGGTACACACCCGCGAGCAGAAGGTTCTCCTCAGCTGTTCTGAGGGTGGCATTGCCCACCGGGGTTGTTCCCAGTGACATGGTGAGCACCGAAGCGCCGTTCTCGGTGGCGAACTCCATGGCCTGTATCCAGGTGGGAAAACCGCCGGTGTAGTAGTGGATCCTCAAAGCCATGATGGTGGCCGAGGGCGCCACGCCGGTCTGGGTTCCCGCGGTGCCGTCGCCGGCCACTGTGCCGGCGCAATGGGTTCCGTGACCGTCATCGTCCATGGGATCCAGAGGGTTGCCGCTTCCGTAGAAGTTGTAACCGTAATGGTAGCCGGCATCGGTGTCGTGCCACATGTTGTTCCCGAGATCGGAATGGTTGTAGTTCACACCGGTGTCGATGACGCCAACGATCACCCCCTGCCCCTCGTAGCCCAGGGCCCACACATCAGGGGCGTTGATCTTGTCCACACCCCAGGCGTTCGCCATGAGCAGTTCTTCCCTGGTTGCCTCCCGGCGCTCCACAGGCTCGATTAGAGCGCCTTCCGGGGCGCCGTGGTCAATGAAGCGGACATCGGGCCTGGCGGCGAGAAGCCTCACGACTTCAGGCGCGGCTTCACAGTAGAAACCGTTCAGCAGCCAGAAGGGAACCAGCCTTTCAACCCGGTGGTCTTCCAGAAATGCCAGAACACTCTGCTGTGAAAGCGCAGCGTTGGACTTGAGAGCCTCCACCACGAACTGCTGCCTGTCCCCCCGGGTCATTCCCGCGGTGGCGGCCTGAATCCAGTCAATGTCCGGAGCGGCGCTCATGTGTACCACAATGGGAACCAGCTCTCCGGGGACAGCCCCGGCCATGTTCTGGAGAACATCGGGGTGAATGTATCCGGAGTTGGCAACTCCGGCCATAACCATGAGAAGCAGAATCTTCATCACTGTTTCGTCCTTTCCATAACGGGTTCCATATCAGCGCAATACTTGGGACAGAACTCAGGCTCCGTGCTTCATTTCATCCATACCTATCAATGTGATAGGATAACAGAACGGGCCCGCAAAAACCATGCGTTCAGAACAGCCCGATTACTGCTACCCGCTTCCCCGGCCCCGGGTTCCGGAGCAAGGCCCCCGCCGGCAGTTGACAGGGCGTGTTTTGAATATATTCTTGCGGAACACAACTGGAGGAATCATCTATGAACAGGTTGATATTCGTGATAAGCGGCGTATTACTCATTTCAGGATGCGAAAACGCAGCCATCCCCGCCGAGTCCGGGGTATCTTTATGCACCCTTTCGATTATTGACTCGGTAGGCGTGGAACTTGGAGATTCGGCGTACATCTTCGGGGCCATACTGGGTGCGGAGTTCATGCCCTTCGGGGGATTCGCGGTTCTGGACAGGGCGGCGGGCAACATCAGGCTCTACTCTGACACCGGTTCCCATCAGAGAACAATCAGCCGCGGGGGAAGCGGCCCGGGTGAGATTGTGCAGGCCTACGGCCTTATTGTGTGGCCCAACGGAGACATGGGCGTCTTCGACCCCTACCAGGGCGGTCTGATGCGGTTCAACCCCGGGGGAGAATACCTGGGGCTTCAGTTTGAAGCGGTCCAGAACATTCCTCTCGATCCTGTAATGGTGGGAGACTCATCCTATGTAGCGATGAGATCCGCCATCCACCATGAGAACGATCAGGTTTTTGTGGAAAGCTTTCTGGGCAGTTTTCCAATGACCTGGGAGCCTTCCGTCAAGTACATCTCGGATCTGACCCTGTTTGATCCGAGCGGACTGGGCGACTTTCTGATAAGCACCTTTTTCTATCGGCCATGGACGGTGGACCGCAGAAGGGGAACGGTGTATGTGGCCCCATACGACCAAGGCAGATACAGCATCATGGTGTTCAACCCTGATGGTAGCTCCGGGGGTGTTCTCACCCTGCCCACGGTTCCGGTGGAGAAAACCCCGGACGAAATCGCCGGGGAAAGGGAATACATCGCCGCCTTCCTCACCGCCGCCGAGGGAGGAGACCCGATGTACAATGTATGGTGCGATCCTCTCCCCTTCAAACACCCGGTGGGCTCCATGACCGTGGACGACGCTGGAAACCTCTGGGTGCTCCGGGGTGATCGGGACGATGTGTTCTTCAATGTCTGGAACGCCTCGGGAGAACATGCCTTCGACTGTGTTCTGCCAGGGGTTCCCGGTGGGGACATTCGATTCAGAGTGTCTGGTAACCGTATGCTTCTCTACCGGGAAAACCCCCTGGATTATCAGAAGATATACATCATCGCCGTTCCATGGTAGCGCTCGAATGTTCACGAAGGGGGGATCATGAAGGCTTCTGTTCTGCTGGCGGCTGCGGCGGTGGCCAATGCCGCGACGGTAACCTTCGAATGGGAATGCTCCGCCACGGTTCTGGGTCTCACCGGAACCGGAGACCCGCCCATCATCGCGGGCCTGGTTTCGGACCCTGTCCACGGCGGCGCCCAGGCTCTCAGGCTTGAGGACAACTCCCCCACAGGGACGCCCCAGGCCTTCGTAGCGTGGATTGTTGGCCTTTCAGACGGGGATGAGGTGACAGCAGGCGTGTGGCGCTACGACACCACACCGGGAACTCAACCCCCGTCCTGCCGAATCTGGGCCCACTGGAACGACAGTCCCGACAACATCTACGGCTACAACGGCAGCGCCGGAGGGAACAGCAGCTACGGCCCGGGAACCGGTTGGGACATGGTCGAGCACTCCTGGACCGTTACCGACGGTCATACCGGTCTGATCGTGGTTGTCCGCACCTACTCCGAGCCCGGCGATACGGTTTACATCGACGATCTTGCGGTTACCGCGCCGGCCGGGGCCACGGTATGGACGCCCGGGAACTACCTTTCCCTGCAGGCAAACACCTGGGGCGCAATAAAAGGCTACACCTGGTAGAAACTTGCGCCATCACGGTTCATCAAGGATTTTCCTGACCCTTGCAAGCAGAACTCCGAGAGAGAAGGGTTTCTGAAGAAAGTTCAGCCCTTCGTCGAGAACACCGTGAGCGGCAATGACATCGTCTGTGTATCCGCTCATGTAAAGGGTTTTTACCCCGGGCTTGAGCCGGGACACGCCTTCGCTGAGAACCCTTCCATTCATGCCCGGCATCACCATGTCGGTTATCAGCAGGTGAATCCGAGAGCCGAACCCGGCGGCAAGCTCAAGCGCATCCCCCGGCCGAGATGCCGCAAGAACCCTGTACCCCTTCTCCATCAGGGCTTCGGAAGCCATGCCAAGAATCATCCGTTCATCCTCAACGATGAGGATCGTTTCCGAACCCCCGGCGTTGGTCGCGGTTTCATCGGAATGGCTCGGGGAAAGAGGCTGTTCGACTCTGGGCAGGTAAACTCTGAAGGCTGCGCCCTGTCCGGGTTCACTTAAAACTTTTATGGCGCCCCGGTTCTGGCTCACGATGCCGAACACGGTGGCGAGGCCGAGGCCGGTGCCCTTTCCCACCTCCTTGGTGGTGAAGAAAGGCTCGAAGAGATAATCCATGTGGTTTTCACTGATACCGCACCCCGTGTCGCTCACCTCCATCATAACGTAATCCCCCGGGACAGCCTCCCCGTCGGCATCATCAGGGTGTCTTCCCAGAACGGCTCTGGTGGTTCTGATCTGGAGGGTTCCCTCTCCCTCGATGGCATCCCGGGCGTTCACCACCAGGTTGGCAAGCACCTGGTTCAACTGGTCGGGGTCGATCTTCACCTTCCACAAATCCCGGCCGGGGAGCCAGCGGAGCTGAATGTTCTCGCCGATAAGGCGCCGGAGCATGCTCAGCATTCGGGCCAGGGTTGAATTGAGGTCAATGACCCTGGGCTGGGCGGCCTGCTTTCTTGCAAACCCCAGAAGCTGCCGTGTAAGCCTCGCGGAGCGGTCCGCCGCGGCCCTGATCTCAGTCAGGCTGTTCATCAGCGGCGATTCAGGACTGAGCTGCTGGGCCATCATGTCGGCATGGCCCAGAATCACTCCGAGCATGTTGTTGAAGTCGTGGGCCACACCGCCGGCGAGTCTTCCTATCGACTCAAGCTTCTGGGCATGCAGGAACTGGGCCCGGAGCCTCTCCTTCTCTTCCTCCTCCCGCACCCTGTCGGTGATGTCGGTGGAGATGCCGCAGAGCCCGAGCGGGGTTCCATCCTCCCCCCGGACAATCTGGGTTCGGCAGTCAAGAATGATCTCTTCCCCGCTTCGGGTTCTGTTTACCACGGTGCCGCGCCAGTGTCCGTTCTTCAGGGTGTTCTTCAGAATCTCCGCCTGGGTGGCTCCCCGGGCGCGGTCATCCCCGTAGTCACTCACATTCATTGCCATGAACTCTTCAACGGAGTAACCCAGTGATTCCACTTCCGCTGTGTTCACATAAGTGATGTTTCCTGAAAGGTCGGTAACCGTTACCCTGTCGCTGATCTGGTCCAGCACCGCGGCCTGAAGCCGAAGCAGCTCTTCGGACTGTTTGCGCCGGGTTATGTCTACCGCTGCGAACACCTCTCCCTGAGAGGGGTCGGAGTCGTCAAGAAGGGTGACTCCTATGAGTACGCTGAGAAGCTCGCCGTCACCCCTTCTCATGGTGACCTCGGTGTTGCATACGCCCTTCTCCGCCAACTGGCTCTGTTTCTCCGCGCCAACGAATTCATACTCCTCATCCGATGGATAAAGATCCCTTGCGGACTTGCCCGCCATCTCTTCAGGCGGAATCAGGAACATGTCGCAGAATGCCTGGTTTGCCTCGACAATGACCCTGTCTTTGACTATGCCAAGCCCGATCGGCGCCGCGGAGAAAAGAGCCTTAAGCTTTGCCTCGCTGTCCCGAAGGGCCTGGTCCGCTCTCTTGCTTCCGGTGATCTCCTCGTAGGTGCCCAGTATCCCCGTCACAGAACCGTCCGGAGCCCTGATGGGAATCTTGCTGGTTCGAAGCCAGATGATCTTTCCCTCAGGGGTTGTCTGGGGCTCTTCGTAACCGATTTTCGGCACGCCGGAGCGCATCACCTGCAAGTCGTCACTTCGGTACAGCTCGGCCTGATCCCTCCACCCCATCTGAAAATCGTTCTTCCCGATCAGTTCTTCCGGAGCGGTGAGCCCCGCATCCCTGGCGAACGGCATGTTGCAGCCCAGGAAAGTGGACTGCAGATCCTTCCAGAATACCCTGACGGGAATCGTGTCGAGAACGCTCTGCAGAAGCTGACGGGCGTTCTGAAGCTGGGATTGGGCACGGTTCCGCTCCACGATTTCGCCGATAAGCCTGGCGGATGCCATCAACCTGCGCCTGGCGGTTTCCACTATGTAGGGAGGCCGTGATTCGTATTCAGCGGCCCTTTCAGCCAGTTCCTCCGGCTCCACACCGTACTTCGCCGCCAGAGCGTCAAGCGTTTCGGAGTCTGTGGGAGGGTCGCCGAAAGCGGCGTTTATGGCTCCGACAACCTCTTCACCGGCAACGATTGGAACACCGTAAAGGGTAAGCCCCCCATTGCAGGAAATCTCCACCGGTTCGCCGGTTTCGATGGCTGCTTTCGCGCAATGGGTCCAGCATGATTCATGGCACAGCCACCTGCCGGAAGCCAGAGCCCGGGAATCATCAAGGGTTTCGCAAAGCCTGCGGGAGGAGTTGTCCAGAAAGCTGCACCAGCCGGAGGTGAATACTCCCATCGCGTAGTCTCCGTTGACCTCGTAAACAGCCGTCGAAGTGCCAAGCAGGTCCATGTAATCAGAAGCAATGCTTTCCAGGTTTTCCCTGCCCACGGAATCAAGAATCGTCCGGTTTGTGTTAAGCGCTGTAAGATCACCGTACCGGGGGGGGATGGAAACATGTTTCTTCGGTGCGGCGGAAAGCATCCATTCCAGTCGTTTCAGCTTCTCCACAGCCATTTTTCGGGGCGTAATGTCTACGATGAAGCCCTCGAGAATCCCAGGCGACGCCTCCCGGCCCTGCTCCCAGACATGGCGTTCCTCCCCTTGTCTGGTGATGATTCTGTACTCCACCCGAAAAAGGCTTTCCCCCTCTATTCCCAGATCCATCGATTCCTGAACTGCCCGGCGATCTTCCGGGTGTATCAGTTCGCGGTAGTTCGGAGAACCGGAAACAAGCTCATCGGGGGTAAAGCCGGTCAGTTCAGTGCTGCCCTCGCTGACGAAGAGCATGGGCCATTCCGGGAGGTATTCGCATCGATACGCCATGCCCGGCAGGCTGGCCAGGAATTCACGAAGCCTTTCTTCACCGGCCAGGAGATCCGTTCCGGCGGCTTTCCTGCCGGCCCTGTCAGGAAACATCCAGGCAACCCCCCTCAGACAGCGGGAATCCGACTATGCGAAGATATATCCCCAACCGACCCGGCCGTCACGGGGTTTGGATGGTCAGAATTCGTATTCCAAACCCACAACCGGCATCAGCCCCCACTGAAGCATCGTGTCCGGGTTTCCGGTGATGCTGTTCCAGTAGACCGCGGCAACATTGCGCCGGTTGTAGACATTCCAGACAGAGGCGTAGGTGGTAAGATTCGTTCCGGAAAAGTGAAACCTCCGGTCCACCCTGAGGTTCAGGCTGTGACTGGCGGGCAGCCTGGCATCGTTGATTCTTTCCGTATCAAGAATCGTCCGGTTGTACTCCATGCTTGCCGCCATGTCGAGGGGGGTATGGGGCCGCCCGCCGGCGTAGTCCCACCTGGCTGAAACCTCCCACCTTTCGTCAAGCTTGTACCCCCCTTCAACCCCAAGCACAAACCGGTTGTCGAAGATTCTGTTTCTCCACTCCTCACCCGGGCTTCTGTATGACGAGAATGACCAAGCGCCGGATACCAGCCCGTAAAGCCCCCTCGCAAGCCTTTTCTGAAGGGATGCCTCGATTCCCGCCGACCGGGCCCGGGCGCCGCTTTCCAGGGTGCCGAAGCCGTAGAGGTCCTGCTCGCTGCTGAGGCCGTCCAGTGCAAAGAAGCCCGGCTGATCCGGATCGTACGGGAACCGCCGGTACTCCTTCCGATAGGCCTCGACCAGCAGTCTGGTGCTCTCACCGAGAAGCTGTCTCCATCCCAGCACCATATGCACAGCCATGGGGTCATCAAGAGACTCGAAGGCCGGGTCACGGGCCAGAATCACCCCGGGAAGCCTCTGGCGGTAAATCCCCGCAGATGCGCTTATCGTGGTGTTCTCCCCGGGGCGGAAATGCACTGCTCCCCGGGGGGAGAGGTAGGTCCGCCTTCCAAAATCAGCCCTGATCCCGATCTCCGTCGTCAGCCGGGGCAGCACCTTCATGGCGACTGTACCGAACAGGCCGCCACTGAACTCATCACGGTTTTCCTGAATGTACAGGGGCGGCAGGGGTTCTCCGCTCCAGTTCGTGTCAGCCCAGTAGTGGTTCTGAAAACTGTCGAACCGCTGAGAAAGGTCGGCGCCGAACACGAGTTCCATACCCCCGGTTGCCAGCCATGTGTTTACATTCCGCAGTCGAACCGCGCGTTCACGGGAATCCTGAAGGGCTTCCGGTTCTCCGCTCCGGGTCTTCCGGTAGTCGCCGCCGTAGTGTATGCGCTGGTAGGAGAGAGAGGTTCGGGAGTATCCGTTTCCGGGCCAGAGCCACCGCCAGTCCACCCCTGCGAGCATGCTCTCGGATTCGGTAACTCCGTAGTTGGGATTTCCGTCTTCCCAGGCACTCTCCAATGGATAGTCCACATGATCCAGCGCGCCCATGCCAAGGAAGCACAGCCGGTGGGACGCGGAAGGGTCCAGTTCCACTTTTACCAGGTAGTCTGAATAGGTGGGCACGGCGTCAATATCCGCGATTTCCGCCAGAAGACCCACCCAGGAATGACGGGCGGAAGCCAGCCATGAACCGGTCCCCTGAGACAGGGGGCCTTCCAGTACCGCGCCCGCGCCCGCCATTCCGAAGTCAAGCTGGCCGTCGAACTCCTCCCTGTTGCCGGATCTCAGCTTCAGTTCCATGATTGAAGACAGCCGGTCACCGTACACCGGGGAAAACCCTCCGGCGGAAAAGGTCACGTCGGACAGCAGGTCAACATTCACCACGGACAGCCCGCCGCCGCTGGTTCCCTGCCGGGGGAAGTGGTTGATGTTGGCGATTTCCATGTTGTCGATGTAGAAGCCGGTTTCGAAGGGGTTGCCCCCCCTGACCGCCAGGCCGTTGTACTGCTGGTCCACCCTGGAAACCGAGGGCAGACCGGCGATAACCCTCACCACATCCCCGGCGGACCCCGGGGATCTTCGCACCTCTTCTCCGGACAGGGAGAAACCGCTTCCGGCTCCCTGCTCATCTCCCGGGAAGTACGATGGTCTTACGGTTATGGTTCCCCCGGCGATCGGCGCCGAAGCCAGGACGAAATCAACCGTGGTCAACCGCCCGGGACGAACGATTACATCAGCCTTCACCTGGGGCTCATGCCCCACCGGGGAAACCCTCAGGCTGTAGCTTCCCACCGGCACATTCTCGATGCGGTATGCTCCCTGTCCATCGGAGATGCCTCCGAGAAGAGTTCCCTCGAGAACAACGAATGCTCCCACAACCGGTTCCATCGTTCCCGATGACGCCAGTGTTCCGGCGATTCTCCCGGTAGGCTCGCTTCCAACGCATATTCCCGCAAGAATCGCAATCGCGGCAATTTTCATTGATTACTCCCCTGGCTTTTCGGGTTTTCAAACAATTGTTTCAATCATATGTTTGAAATGAAGTTTCGGCAAGCATGAGAAGCGACTTGCGGAAAAGCCCGGGAATGAATACGCTATGCTGGTACATCTGGAGGGTGAATGGGAAACACAGCGGACACAAGACAACGAATAGTCCTTGCCGCCATTGCGATTCTGGAGCATGACGGCACCGCCGGGCTGACCATGCGCCGAATCGCCCGGGAAGCCGGGGTAAACCCCGCGGCGGTGAACTACCACTTCGGGTCCAAGGCCAACCTGCTTGAGCATGTGCTGTCTGTGACCAGAAGCCACATCTTCGAAGACTGGGCCACGGTGTTGAACACAGCCGAACTCAGCCAGGCCGCAAGGCTCTACTGCATGCTGGACATCCTGATGGAGGGAATCTCCCGGTATCCGGGAATGGTGCACACCCAGCTTTTCGAGGCCGGGGCGCGGGAACAGGGGCGAAAGGGTTTCGCCGGAGAACTCGGCGGATTCCTCGATTTCATGCAGAGCAGGCTTCAGGGCCTTGTTCCGAACGAATCCATCAACCTCCGGTTATCCCTGGCGCAGATGATCCTTTCAAGCCTGGCCGCGGCTCTGGTGCCGGAACTGCTGGATGCGGCGGTTGGTTCAATCCCCGAACCGGACCGCCGGGCCGCTTTCCTCAGAAACCTGATCAGGGGATTCGCGGGAACAGAGGTCAACATCTCCAAGGAAGAACTGGGAATCATGAGGGAGCTGCGCTCGATGGCTTTTTCCGAAACCGTCGACAGGGACTGATATGAACCTGGAACTGGTTGGAACTTTCGCCGTCCTTGGCATTGCGGTACTGCTCTTTCTCACCGAGCGCCTCCGTCCCGATGTGGTCTCCCTGTCCACCGTGGCGGCGCTGGCGGCGCTCGGGGTTCTCACCGCCGAGGAGTCCTTCTCGGGGTTCAGCAGCCAGGCCGTTATCACGCTGATCTCCGTGTTCATTCTGGCGGAAGGCCTTACGCGAACCGGTGTCTCGGAACAGGTGGCGAAACTGTTGTTGAGATGGGGGGGCAAACGAGAGGGAAGGCTTGTTGGCCTGGTGATGGCTACGGGATCCGGGCTTTCCCTGTTTCTCAACAACATTGCCGCGGCGGCGGTTCTTCTTCCGGCGGTGGGGGGAGCGGCGAAAAAGGCGGGCATCTCTCCTTCCAGGGTTCTTATGCCCCTGGCCTTCGCCACCATTCTCGGAGGAATGGCAACCCTTCTCACCACGATGAACATCGTTGTCAGCAGTGTTCTTGAAGACAGCGGACTTCCGGGGTACGGCCTGCTCGACTTTCTTCCCGTGGGACTGCCAATGCTTCTCGCCGGCATTCTTTACATGATGATATGGGGAAGGCGCCGCCTGCCCGCCGATGCCGGTCGGGAGAGTCTTCTCCGGGAAGCACGGGGAGAGGCTGACCTGCTGGACATCTACCGTATGGGAGACTTTTTCTTCAGGGCCAGAATTCCCGAAGGCTCTTTCCTTATCGGAAACACCCTCGCGCGAAGCACATTCAGGGAGGCTTTCGGGCTCAATGTGGTCGCCATCGAGAAGGCCAACGGCCCTGTCGTGGCGCTGCAGCCTGAAACCGTATTCCAGAAGGGGGACATACTGATACTCGAGGGAAGCCAGGACGAGTTCCGCAGAAGGGACAGGGAGCCCTATCTTGAGATACTGCCCTGCCGCGCCCTGGAAGAAAACAGCATCCTCAATCTTTACGCGGTGTTCGCCGAGGCCATGCTCTCCCCCCGGTCGAGCCTGATCGGCCGCACCTTGAAAGAGGTTCTGTTCCGGCAGAAGTTCGGCATGTCGGTGCTGGCTATCTGGCGGGAGGGAACCCCGATAAAAACCGACATCGGAGATGTGAAGCTGGCATTCGGCGATGCCTTGCTGCTCCAGGGCCCCCGGGACAGGCTGAGGATTGTTGATCTTGACCCTGACCTGATACTGCTTTCCATGGAGAAGGAGCCGCCGCCGGTGAAGCGGATGGGTCGGGTGGCAATGGTGATTCTTGTGGCCACCCTGGCCGCTGTGATTTTCACCCCGGTTCCCATGGCGCAACTTCTTCTCAGCGGCGCGGTTCTGATGCTTCTTTCGAAGGCGCTCACCATGGAGCAGGCCTACCGGGCGATTGACTGGAGGGGAATCTTTCTGGTGGCGGGAATGCTTCCCCTGGCGCTGGCCATGATCAAGTCCGGCGCCGCTGACATCGTATCCGCTCTCCTGGTCTCAGCCTTCGGCGGGTTCAGCCCGCTGGTGATGGTTTCGGCACTCTTCATGGCATCGGCGCTGCTGACCCAGGCAGTGAACGGAGCGGCGGTGGCTGCAATGATGGCGCCCATCGCCATCTCAGCCGCATCGGGATCAGGAGCGCCGGCGCACGCGCTGGGAATGGCGGTGGCTCTGGGCTCATCCATGGCGTTCCTCACACCCCTTGGCCACCCGGTCAACACTCTGGTAATGGGTGCCGGCGGCTATCGCTTCCGCGACTATCGCCGGGTGGGATGGCCGCTTTTCATGATTCTCACATTAGTGGCCATCGCGGGTATGGCGGTTCGCTGGAAACTTGTCTAACCGTAGTAGCAGATGTAGGACGAAACCTCCAGAGCCCTGGCGGTAAAGGCTGTGTTTTCCGGAACGCTGAAGCTCTCACCCTTGCAGTAGGTTGTAATGTCATGTCCGGCATACTCCACCTCAATGGCGCCGTGGGTGACTTCCATCAGTTCCTTCAACCCCGTGGAGAACTCGTAGAATCCGGGCAGGATAACGCCGACGGTGAACCGCTGGCCAAGGGTTTCCGGCCCCAGGCTCTTCACATTGCCGTGGAAATACTCGTTGACCTCAATCATCTCGTCTCCTTTCGTTTGAGACTGTATCATATCCCCGCACCTCCACCCGATGCAAAGGAGAAGGTATGGTGGTCAGACAGTTTCGCTACGGAAACGACAATCTGGGCTACGTGGTTCACGGGAAGACCGAGGCTCTCGCGATTGACGGCGGCGCCATCGGCCCGGTCACAAGGTATCTGGAAGAGAACGGTCTTGCGCTGACCATGATCACCAACACCCACTCCCACAGCGACCACACCGTCGGCAACGATGCCCTGATGACCCGGGACACCCGGCTCATCACCCCGGAAGAGGCCGCCGGCGCCGGTGAAATCATTGTGGAAGGCCACAGCATCCGGGTGATTCCCACACCAGGCCACACCCTGGACAGCGTTTGCTTCCACACTCCGGGATTCCTCATGGCGGGGGACACCCTGTTCATTGGCAAGGTGGGCCGCTGCTTCTCCGGCAGAACAGACCTTCTGCTTCGCTCGATCCGAACACTGATGACCCTTCCCGGAGACACGGTTCTCTACCCGGGCCACGACTATGTGGAGGAGTACCTCGGCTGGTGCAGAACCCTGGAACCCAAGAACCGCCATCTGGACCAGGCCATGCGCCTTTATGACCGTAGTGATGTGCGCTCCACGCTGGGCAGGGAGAAACTGGTAAACCCCTTCCTGCACATGGACAACGACGATGTGGAGGAAGCCCTGAAACGGAGAGGGTTGCCCCGGGAAAGCATCGGGGAGCGATGGAACTCGCTGCTTGGTCTTATGTGAAAGCTCCTTGGAACATCCGGTTGATGGAGCCTGGTACGCCCGTCTTCCGTTCAGTCGAACCTTTTCCGGTGAAACATACGCTCTGATTCTTCCCCGACCCGATGTGATGGTGAAGCCGAAATCACCTCGGGGGCCGTTGCGTAACCCGCTCATCTTCGCCCGGGAACTCCATGAGGAAATGCTCCGGCATAACCTCAAGAGGGTGCAGATTGGGCAAAGACATGGCGTACCTCGGGCAGGATCACCCAGTGGCTCTGCCTGCTGAAGCTGCCGGATGAAAAGCAGAGGGAGGTTTAAACCCTGGAGGACCACTGGGACCGAAGGGTGGTGACGGAGCGGGGGTTGAGGAAGTAGGCCATAAATGCGGAATGATTTGAATAAGGAGAGAGATGTGAGCCATGATGACAGGTATTGACACTCCCCCCCCCCCCCTATTTATTCTATTGACCAGGCATAACAAAAGTGTCTTTTGATAAGGAATCCTATTACATGTTCTCAGTCTCGTGACAGGGCTGTTGAACGCAGGAGGGAAAATGGTTTTCGTGATCCTTGCTCTGACGGTGCTGATGGTTTCTACTCCATCACCCAGAGAACTATCGGAAAGAACTGAACCCTGGGTACGGGAAGATGTCACAATCACCTCGGTATCCGAGTTCCACACCTCCGACTTCCTCCGTGAGGGGGAAAGGGTTCACCTCCTTCACCACGCCTTCCTCGATGACGAGAACGAAACACTCCGCACCGTTGTCTGCACTGACACGCGGGTGATCGTGCTGGAAGAGGGTTTGGTGCAGAGAGAGATAGTTCTGGAGCACACGATCAATCATGCCAATATATCCCCAATGGGAATGTTTCTGGTTTCCCATCGAGACATGGATGCTCCTTCAAGTGCTCGATCCCTTAGGGTTGATACCGAGACGGGGGAACAGATCCATTTCACCACTCACCCCGGGCGGGAAATGCAGGTCAATGAACCATGGACATGGCCACAGGATGACGGTTCGCTGGTAACTAGACTGGGAAGCTACCTATGGTTTTTTGATACTGATCTAAACCCTGCGCAAGAACTCCGTGTCTCACCTTGGGGTTCCGATGTATGGGCTGCAAGAAACACAGACATTGTTTTTGTTTCCGGCACAACACTGTCGGCTTACAACCGTCGTGGCGAACTTCTATGGACCATCTCCGATGAGTACAATCGGGCCAGGGTCAACAGTGCAGCGATTTCTGATGACGGCAGCCTCGTGGGGCTAGCATCGCGTGATGGGGCATTCCTTTTTGACGGAACTACAGGAACCGTCGTCGCGGAGTACTTCACAACCGGGAATACTGGCTTTGGTGTTGGTCAGATCATCTTAAGCCCTTTGGGAAAAAGATTTCTTGTTATACGGTTAGACGATCGAGTTATCGTATCATCGGGTTGTCTGGAAACAGGAGAGCAATACTCCTTTGCTTTGGGTGCCCGTGTTCGAGCCATACTGGATTGCGGGATCGCGCTTCTGGATTCCATGGTATTGGATTCACACCTCAATCCGTACTACGTTCCGGGCAGGCATATCTACGCGATCTCCTCTTCAGGGAGAAGACTTGTCCAGGCTTCCGAGTGGTTCCCGACGCACCCTAACTCTGCCTTCGCTGCTACTGGTATACAGAGCGTTCTGCCTGCTGGATTCCAGGTTATGGAGCTTCAGGCAGGAGGCAACTGATCATGAAGAAGACTGCCTTCACTTTCTACTGCTGCCTGATCGGGATGCTTGGCTCCGGTGCTGCAACAAGTGATCCATTCGACTACAACCCTGGCTTCATCCGATTCCCTTTTGCTCGAAGTGGTTCTGACTTCACTAACACCTGCAAGGGATATGGCGACAACAATATGGGTTTTGGTCTGAAGCTCTTCCACGCTGGCGTGGACTTCCAGGCAGAAGACACAACGGAGTATGTCAGAACACCTTTCGACCCCGCTTATGTCATTCGTGCAGATTCAGATAGTCTTCAGCTTGACTGGCGTGTTATCTTCGGTCTTTCCGCCAACGCAGAAACGGGATGGGGATATCACCACCTTTATCGTCCCCAAGGATTTGCTGTAACCGACTCATTTACAGGCCTTGTTTCACCCGTAGTCGTAACGCCGGATCTTGGTCCTCATGTGCACATTGACTGGTGCATTAACTTGAATAGTATCTATGTGGAGGGTAATCTTATCGTATACGACAGCTACATCAATCCCCTTGACTACTTTCTGAACAAGCCTTCGAACTATGACCATCCTGAGCTTGGAGAGGTTTCAGGCTCTTCGACCGGGCTACGAATACAGAATACACAGGGCTTTTTGCCGGACACAGCTGTTTTCGGCCAGGTTCATTTTGTGGCTCGTCCGGTTTCTGCTCCGGACTATGGTTCAACATCAGATTCCGTCGGAGTCAGATACCTTCGGCACAGGGTGCTCAGGCAGGATCCTTACACCGGCGAGTATGCTCCTCTTCCATGGTACGACTGGCGAACACTGTTCAGTATGAACGGGTTCATCCCTTTTCAGGGTGATGAGTTCTTTGATTTCGTATACGCCACAACTTCAGGCCACTATCACAGCGAATACCTCCTTAACAACTGCGGCACCACCCCAGTTGGTCTGAACGCTGATTCTGCCTTCAACAATGTCTGGACTGCCGGGTACGATCGCGCGCAGGACTGGGCTGATGGTGTGTTCTGCCGGGGAGCCTTCGATACGAGGCTGGGAACTAGTACTTACAACCAGCAGAGCTGCGACAACAGCAACGCCTTGATCCCCGACGGCCGCTACTGCGTTGAGATGGAGGCGTACTCACATGGAAACTCGCAAGCGCAGACATGGAGGCTCCCTGTGCTTGATGTGGCAGCCGAGAACCTGTCGCCTGGCGACTCGTCAAATGTACGAGGGTTCATCGTGGACAACTTTGCTCCCCATGTTGCCTCTCTTCTCGTTTACTTGCCTGTGGAACCCGGTTCTCCCGACACTATCTACAACGCTGAGTGGATTCTGTCCCCATCCATGGACCAACGACACCTCGCTGGAGGAGATCTTGCGATGTACCTCAGTGAATCCCAAGAGCAATGGGTTGGTGTTGCTGTGCTCTTCTCGGAAACGATGGCTTCTTTGCCTGACATTTGGATAAGCGGAGAATGGGGAGGTCAGATACGATGGACTTCAGCTAACCTCACCGCGACAGAGTGGGACTATGACAACTTGGGAGAACCTCCTTCTGCGCCTCCTGGCCATTCCTGGCAGTCTTACAGGACAGATTCCGGAATTACGACCTACCATGGAGCCCTAAGACTGAACATTCAAGGGGGAGCAGACCTCTCAGGAAACAGCATTGACGCCAACCCGGCAACAATTGCGGTCCGTGATGCTAACGGCAACTTCTCCGGTTATGAACAAGGCACTGATAACGGATACATCTGGGGCACAACCATCCCGATTTGGTCTAAAAATAGCTCAGATCTAACAAAAGTGGAAAGCTACAATACTCGATACGGGTTTCTTGAGGCTACGATCAGCTATTTCTTCGGTCAGTACAAAATACTCGCTGGGGCTATACCTATCACTCAATACAGCAGTTGCCCCTACTGGCATGGCTTCTGGATGATGAGGAATCAAAGTTCACAGCCCCCCTCCATGACTTCACCGCGAGTGTGTATAATCGATTTTAATGGAACAGTTGTTCGAACTTTTCTTTTGGGTAATGCGCACACGCTCTATCCAGTAAGTATCGATTCTGAGAACTCCTCCCATATTGATGTGCATCTACAGACAGGCAGTGTTGAAGATGGAACTTTCGGCGACTACCTCTGGGTTTCAATAACAAATTACGAACCAAGTATGGTGTTCTGGGGAGCGTACTATGTAACTTTTCTAAAATGCTTCACCGCACAGGGGTTGACCAGTCATCACCACATATCGAAGGGGTTTGCTTACTTTCGTGATTCAAATGAGATCGTGTTCTACGACTCATTACGGTCAGTTTCTACCAATGGAAGCTCTTGTATTTATGACTGGATTGAGCAAAACCCCAACGAACCTTACAACATCCATGGAAGCTACAATGGTAGTTACTTCAATTTCAGCCCCCCCGGAATTGGCACCGGAGATACCGATCCGGTCAGATCAAGCCGTCAAGACTCTGGTATTGCTGATGCTTCGGAAGTTCCTTCTGTTGCCTTCGGTCTTTCGATCAATCGGAATCCAGTCTCTTCGGAGTTGATGCTCCGGATCAGTCTGGAGCGTTCTGGTCCTGTTGAAGTGTTCATCTATGACATTGCAGGCAGAACAGTGCTGAAGGCTCTCGAGGAGGACTTGTCCGCAGGAGTACACAGCCTGACTGTGCCGGTTCATCTTCCCGGCGGCATCTACTTCTGCAGGCTCCGTTCCGGGTCCGACATCGCCTCGGAGAAACTGGTGATCCTTCGATAGGTACTGAAACCCTCCGGCTCCACACCCGAGCGATCGGAGGACATCCGATGACGAATATGTTCTCTGTCAGCCACCGAGATCCCGATGCGCAGAGTGCAGTCCGTACGAGTGTTGTTGGAACGATGGTGAAGTCGATTCATGGTATGACAGGTGGCTCTTCATCATATGGGGGGTGCCCCCCTTAATGGTGTTGAGCGTGAAAGTGGCGCTCCCAAGGGGACTCGAACCCCTGTTTCCGGCGTGAGAGGCCAGCGTCCTAGGCCACTAGACGATGGGAGCGCGGAGCGGCAATATCGGTTTGGAGCCCTGGTTCGTCAACCCCGGCCGTGCTTCTTCTCCAATGCCTTCAGCTTCTTGCCGGACATTCCCCCCAGTGCTTCAATGGCGGCCATGATTCGCCTTCTCGCGAGGTCGGAACCCAGCAGTTCCATCCCCGCGTAAAGGGGCGGCCCCACCCTGGCACCGGTCATTGCGGTGTAGAACGGGGCTGTGAAGTCTTTGGTTTTAACGCCGAACTCCCGGGAAAGCTCATCGAAAACGGCTCTTACCGCTTCTTCGGTCCACTCCTTCAACTCCTCCAACCGCCAGAGGGACACCTGAAGCACTTCCTTCACGCCGTCGTCGTCCATGCCCTTCAGTGTCAGCAATTCCGCAGACGGACCCACGGAATCCGAGAAGAACATGGAGGACATCCGGCCCCAGTCACCCAGGGTTTCCATCCTGCTTCCCACCACGGCCAGCACTCTTTTCAGATGGCTCCCGTTAAGTTTCCAATCCTCGAGAACAGGAAGAAGGGTATCCGGCGTGTAGTTTTCCCTTAGGTACCTGGCGTTGAGCCAGCGCAGCTTGTCAAGGTCGAAAACCGGCCCGCCCAGCCTGATGTCCGAGAGCTGAAAGTGGTGGAGCATCTCCTGGAAGGTGAACTTCTCCGAACCGTCGGGCATGCTCCAGCCCATCATCCCCAGATAATTGACCAGCGCTTCCGGCAGAAAACCCGCCTGCCGGTAATACTGGATGGAAGTCGGGTTTCTCCTCTTGCTCAGTTTGCTCTTGTCCGGGTTTCTGAGCAGGGGCAGGTGGCAGAACACCGGTGGTTCCCACCCGAACATCTCATACAGCAGAACATGCTTCGGCACGGAGTTGATCCACTCCTCCCCCCGGATGATGTGGGTTATCTCCATAAGGTGGTCGTCCACCACCACCGCCAGGTGGTATGTGGGATAGCCGTCGCTTTTCATTATGACCTGGTCGTCCACGGAGGCCCAGTCTTTTCTTATCTCGCCCCGGAGCAGATCCTTAAACACGCATTCCCCCTCCAGGGGAGCCTTCATTCTCACCACGAAGGGTTCGCGCCTCATGGTCCGGTCCGCGGCTTCATCGGCGGAAAGCTGACGGCACAGCCTGTCGTATCCCCGGTTGGAATCACCGCTGGCGGCCTGATCCATCCTCACCGCTTCCAGCCTCTCCCGGGTGCAGAAGCAGGGGTAGGCGTGGCCTTTTTCGATCAGCTGTTCAACATGCTTCCGGTAGATGTCAAGCCGTTCACTCTGCCTGAACGGACCCTTGTCCCATGTGAGGCCCAGCCACTGAAGGCATTCCAGTATGGCTCTTTCATGCACGGGGTCGGATCGCTCCCTGTCGGTATCCTCGATCCGAAGAATGAACTCTCCGCCGTTCTTAACAGCCCACAGCTTTCCAAACAGAGCCTGGTAGGCCGTTCCCACATGGGGGTCGCCGGTGGGTGATGGAGCAAGCCTTGTTCTGACCATGATAAAGTCTCCGCCTTTCCATGCGAAGAAATATAGCCTTTTCACCCCCGGGTCGGAGCGTGATATTCAGTGGATGCGGCTCAAGGAAGGAGACGGCGTGAAAATCAGGGTCAGAAAACCAACACAAGCCGAGCTGGATTCCATGGGAGTCCTGTCATGGCCGATCTGGGAGAAGGAAGTGTCAACCTTCCCCTGGGTTTACGACATGAGCGAAACCTGCTTCCTTCTCGAGGGAAGGGTTACGGTCACCACCGATGACGGCTTGTCCGTGGCCTTTGGAGAGGGTGACCTGGTTACCTTCCCCGAAGGTTTGAGCTGCACCTGGAACATTCATTCGCCGGTGCGGAAGCACTACTCGTTCGGCTGAGGGGAGGTTGCGTGGAGGACTTTCCGGCGGCTCCGTATGACACAACCAGCAAGGTCATTACCGGCTTCGTGGTTCTTCTGACGGGTTTTTTCGTGGTGCTGTCCTTCACCGGACGGCTTCCGCCTTACGCCATGGCCCTGATGCCGGTGATTCTGACAGTCACCTGGGGTTTCTCCATCAGGGGGTACACAGTGGAACCGGGAATTCTGGTCGTAAACCGTCCGTTCCTCGGGAAAACCATACGCCTGGAAGGGGATCTTGTT
Organism: uncultured bacterium; assembly: GCA_964624405.1. GTDB lineage: Bacteria > Fermentibacterota > Fermentibacteria > Fermentibacterales > JCC-6 > UBA6080. The sequence continues at coordinate 89,290 of CAZUXA010000008.1, forward strand.
GCGGAACATGACCCTGCCTGGGGAAAAGGCGCGGTGAAGGTGGCGGGTAACGGCGGTCTTTTCGGGTACTACGGAACCTTTCGCAGTGTAAGGCTCGGCCAGTTCTCCGCTTACGCCACAACGCTGAAGAACGGAGTCGTGATTCGCGCCGGGGGCAAGACATTTGTGGTCACCCCGGAAGAACCCGGGATGTTCCTGACAAGACTGACGGAGTCGGTCTGCTGAAGAGAAGAGAACACATGAGGCGCTTTCGCCTTCGAGTTTACCCATGGGTAAAATAAGTATGGTGTCCCTGAATTATGATGGCGGAGAGGGAGGGATTCGAACCCTCGGTGGGGCTCAACACCCCACATACGCTTAGCAGGCGTACGCCTTAAGCCAGCTCGGCCACCTCTCCGCGTCAGGGGGTGAACTATCTGAAATAACGGCCTTCGGGTCAAGGCTTGACAGTGCAATTTTTCTGGAAGGAAACCGCTTTGAACCTTATACCCTGCCTCTTCGCCCTGATCCTCACCGGCGGGCCCGAAACACCCCGGTTCGACGCCTGTCTGGTGATGCTGCCCGGAATACCCGCTCAACCCTGGGACGGCCTGACCGACCAGGCCCTGGAAGAGATGTGGACGCTGGACATATCCGGCTACCAGATAACCATGTCCGGATGGAGCGGGTACCTCCTGAAGGGGCCTTCCGGCACATCGGAAACCATGCTCGCCATGGGGGCCGTTCTTGCCCGGGGATACACCGTGCCCGACAGCTCCGGATGGGCCAGGCTTCTGCAGCTTTCCTGGAGGGACGGCGCCTCTCCCTGCGTTCTGGAGTATCCGTTCGCAGGGGGTGACACTGTGCTTCCCCTCCGTTACAGCGCCCTGCTTTCCTCATCCCCTGACACCATTATCGTTTCCGCGCCCATTAACAACAGTGTGCTTCTCAAAACCGGGGTTCACGATTCCCTGTTCTCCGGCTCCGCGTGGAGGGGAGTCGGGCTCGAGGTGATCCCGTCGGACTGGGGCGGTGTGCCCGTGCTTCTTGCCTTCTCCTTCGCCGGTTCGCCGGGAGAGCTGGACCGCCTCGATTACCATCACCATCCCTACGATTCGGTCTGGGCCGCGGGTTTCGGAGCGCTGCTGGCGGCGGTGGACAGCCTTTCCGCCCCCCTCGCCCACACTCCGGAACCAACCCTGGTCTGGATCCGGGGCTCGGGAGGAGTGGATTTCAGCCCCTGGACATTCATACCCTCTCCCACACCTCCGCTGCGCTCCACCGCCTCGGTTGCCGCTCCCGAAACCCTTGTGCCCAACCCCTGGACACACCCTCCCGGAGCCATGCTTGTAACATTGCCAGGAAAGCTCAGGACTCAGGGGGACGCCGAGCAGACAGCTGCAATTCTTGAGAGAATGATTACGAGAATGGTGCTCGTGGACTACGACCACGGGGTGGGAATCAGCGGTGTTTCCGGGGAAGATGGGGAAGTTCTGCTTTTCCTGGAAAACTCTCCATGGGCCAGCCCCGGGGAAGCCCTCGAGGAGATAGTGTTCGTTCTCGGGCCACTGGCCTTCACCGCCCCGGAGGATGCCCTGCTTGGAAACTCCGCTGTCAGAGCTTCGATAAGAATGGGACTGAGCCTGGATCCGTTTTCGCCGCGAAGGGCTGCGGAGTCGGTGGCCAGGGCCCTGGGGCTTCTTTAGGAGCCGACCTCTTCCACGGCGTCCATCCACTGTTCTTCCAGGCGGATCATCTCCCGGGTGACGAAGGCGTGTTCCTTCTGAAGCTCCACGATTCTCCCGGAGCCACCGGAAAGGTTCGGAGTGGCCAGCAGGGCTTCTATCTCGGCTTTTCTTTTTTCAAGGGGAAGCATGGCCTTCTCGATCCTTCTGACCCGGGCCTCCTCCTTTTTTCTCTGCTCGAACAGAAGATTTCTTTCCCTGGCTTCCCTTCTCTTCCTTTCCTTGTCCCGGGTTCTGGCGGGTGAAGGGTTTTTCGTCTTTCCGGGAGAAAGGCTTTCCGACGCGAGACTCCTTCGCTTTTCAACGAAATCGTCGAATCCTCCGGTGAAGGGCTTCACCCTTTCACCCTCAACCACCAGGATTTGCCTGACCAGAACCCGGAGAAGGTTTTCGTCATGGCTGATGAGAACCAGAGTGCCAAGATACCCGTCAAGCACTTCGGCAAGCACCTTGCGGCTGAAGATGTCAAGGTGGTTCGTGGGCTCGTCGAGAATCAGAAGATTGGTGGGCAGAAGCATAACCCGGGCCAGGGCCACCCGGCTCTTCTCGCCGCCGGACAGAACACCCACCGGCTTTTCCACATCATCGCCGGTAAAAAGAAAACCACCGAGAAATGACCTGAGTTCCCGCTCGCTTCTCTCGGGGGAGATGTCGGACAGCTGCTGAAGAACCGTGCGGGTCGGGTCGAGGGCCAGGTCAACCTCCTGGGAGTAGTAGCCCACCATGACATTGGCGCCTGTTTTCACCATTCCCTGTGTGGGCTCTTCTACACCGGCCATGATCCGGGAGAGGGTGGATTTGCCTCCCCCGTTCTTCCCCACGATTCCAAGCCTCTGGCCCGCTTCCAGATCGAGGTTTACTCCCTGGAACACCAGGTGATCGTACTCTTTGGACACATCCTCGAGGGACAGAACCTTGTGGCCGCTTCTGGGGGTGTCCGGCAGCCTGATTCTCATCCGTCCGGGACTGCGGTAGGTTTCTATGGTTTCCAGCTTCTCCAGCATCTTCAACCGGCTTCGCACCTGGAATCGCTTGCTTTCCGTGGCCTGGAACTTCTTGACGAACCGTTCCATTTTTTCCCTCTGTTCGGCGATTTTTTTCGCCTCCCGCTCCCGATGCCGGATGTCCTCCATTTTCTTCTTTTCATAGAAGCTCCAGTTTCCGCTCCAAACCGCCAGCGACCCGAACTCGATTTCGTGGATGGCCCGTACCGTCCGGTCCAGAAAGCCCGGATCGTGGGATATCAGCCATACCGCTCCCCGGTATCGGCTCAGGAACTCTTCAAGCCAAATCCGGGCATCGAGGTCGAGGTGGTTCGTGGGTTCGTCCAGGAGGAGAAGATCCGGTTCTTCAACAATGAGGGCGCCCAGCATGGCCCGCATCTTCCAGCCGCCGCTGAACTCGTTCATGGGCTTTCCGAAGTCTTCCCTGGTGAAGCCCAGCCCCGACAGAACGATCTCCGCCCTTGTGTGAAGGTTGTAGGCTCCGGTGGACTCGATGCAGTCCTGCACCCTGGCAAGTTCCGTCAGCAGGGCGTCGCCGTCTTCTCCGGAGGAGGAGAGGCTGTGCAGAATGTCCTTCTGCTGATTGAGGGCGCTCAGCGCTTCTCCCGCGCAGCCGCACACCGCCTCGAGAAGAGGGCCTTCGGGAAACTCGCCGAGTTGCTGGGGAAGGTAGCCCACCCTTATCCCCGAGGCCCGGGATACGGTGCCCCGGGTCGGCTCCAGCTCTCCGGTCATGATCCGGAGCAGTGAAGTCTTGCCGGCGCCGTTCACTCCCACCAGCGCCACTCTGTCCCCCCGGTCGACCGTGAATGTCACTCCCTCGAAAATGACATCGGCACCGAATTCGAGGGCAAGACCCGACGCGTTCAGCAGCAAGCCATCACCTCTTCAGTGATGTCAAGAGGTGTGAAATCCAGATAGTCGGAGCTCACCAGCCTGAAACTTGTGTTCTCAATCCTGGTGTTCACCAGGGGATTCCAGCTTCCGTCGAAGTGCAGATGCCCGTAAACGCAGAGGCTCACACCGGCGGAAACCAGCTTCTCCGCGAAGGCTGTTGGTTTGCCGTCCACCACCGGTGGATAGTGCATCATGTAAGCCAGAGGCTTTCCCGGAATGCCCCCGGCGGTTTGAAGGGCCGTATCCATTCTCAGCAGCTCTCTGCGGTACACCTTGTCATCGGTGGATGGGCTGTAGCCTTCCCAGAGGGGGGATGACCACCCCCGGGATGTGGCCAGCACGAAACTCTCAAGGTCCACCGCGGTGTTCTGCAGCGGAGTGATGCCGTGGCCCAGCATGCCCCTGACCCGGGAGGGGGACTGCCACCAGTAGTCGTGATTACCCTTGCATATGTACTTCCCGCCGGGGAGCCTCTGCAGGAAAGTCAGGTCTTCCTCGGCCTGGGCCAGTGTCATCCCCCAGGATATGTCGCCGGGAACAAGAACAATATCTTCCGGTGAAACAAGCCTTTCCCAGTTGGATTTGATCTTGGCCGGGTGGTTCAGCCACTCGGAACCGAACATGTCCATGGGTTTGCCCACGGAAAAACCAAGATGAAGATCACTCAGGGCGAAAACCCTCATGAGTTCATGCCTCTCCAGATTTCGACGGCGTTCCGCACCGCGTGATGGTCGGCGCCGGACACCACGATGGCTTCCGGGGCAAGCCCCGGCGGGGAGCCCTGCACCACGAAAGGAGTTCCGGCGGATTCCAGCAGATGCGCGTCATTCCAATCGTTTCCCAAAGCGGCGGTTCTGCTTCTTGGAATCCCGTGGTGTTCCGCGAGGAACTCGAGACCCGCGCCCTTGTTCACACCAGGAGGGAATACTTCCACCCATACCGTGCGGTGGTCAAGGGGCGAGGTTGTGCGGACAACCTGAAAGCCTTCACCCAGCGCCTGGCGTATCACGGTTTCAGCCTCGGACGCGCCATCGGTTTCGAGATAGACCACGAACTGGGAAGCAGAGCCGGCAAAGGCGGACAGCGGCCGTGTGTAACCACTGTAATAGCTCTGACGGCGAAAGTGGTCGGGGTGTGGGACCCGGGTTCCGTGGTAGAGAATATGGCTGTCGGGGAAGGGGCCCTGAAGCGAGTAGTCGAATCCCTGGCTGTCCAGAAAAAACCGGACTTCCTCGACCTGGCTTCCGCAAAGGCCGAAGCTTTTCTCGACTTCGCCGGTTTCACGAACTATCCCCACCCCGGAGGACAGTATCTGCCAGTCGAATGGAAGCCGGATACCCCCCAGCGCCCGATTCAGGGAGAAAGGGCTTCTGCCGGTGGCAAGAACGGTTATCGCACCCTGAAGCCTCAGTTCGGACAGGGCGTCGAGGTCGATGGAACTGATGGAGCCATCGGACCGGAAGAGGGTTCCGTCGAAATCGGTTGCAAAAAGGGTTTTCAATGCGTCAGGAGCCCTCGATCTCCCTGAAGACCGACACGACCCTTCCAACTACGGAGACATCTCCGTCTTCTCTTCGGTATTCCAGTACGGGATAGTCGGGATTGCCGGGAATCAGCTTGACCACTTCCCCGTCCCGGCGGAACCTCTTTACCGTGGCCTCGTCGTTCACCATGACCACGGATATCTGATTCTGCTCGACAAAAGGCTGAGGAAGCACCAGGACCAGGTCTCCGTCGAGGATGCCTTCGCCGTTCATGCTGTCGCCCCTCACCCTGAGCCAGAAAAGGCCGTCTCTTCCGGCATACCTTTCCGGAAGGGGAAGGCTTCCCTGGATGTTTTCATCGGCGAGGATGGGAAGCCCGGCGGCCACCTGCCCCACTATCGGGGCACGGGCGTCGGAGAAACGCCTTCCGCCACCGGATCTGGCGGTGAGACGGATGGCCCTTGCCGAGCCATTCTCCCGCTCAAGATATCCCTTGTCCACAAGCCTGTCCACATGGTCTTTGACGCCTTTTGTGCTTTTCAGCTTGAAGTGGCGCTGCATCTCCCGAATGGAAGGAGGATACCCCGACCGGGCGAGGAAACTGGTGATGAAATCGAGAAACTGCTTCTGCCGACTGGTAAGTTCGTTCATAGCTGACCCCCATGAAACATTTGTTCAGTATATGGCACGGGAAGCAACGCAAGTCAATGGGGGGATGGCATGAATCTCAGTCCAGAAGGCCTCCGAAGAAAACCAGGTATGCAACCACCCGTTCACGGAGGAAGCGGTGCGAGCCGTCGGTGTAGAGAATCACCCTGAAGTCGCTTCCTTCGACGGTGCCGTCGCTTCGGATGGAACCAATGTTCCGCAGCCGGGTATCACGGAGCCTTCCGTCGAGGGTGATGTCGATCAGTTTTCTCTCTTCGGAGTTGAGGAACTCGTTGTCGCGGATGTAACCCAGAACCTGGAAATCGTTGGCTTCTATTCTGAACCAGTCCTCCTGCGTATCGGTTCTGATGTAACCGAGAAGGTTGAAAGACGGGTCTTCAATTCTGCCATCCTCGCGGATGTATGCCACGGTCTCATAACGACTGTTCTCAAGCCGGATGTCAGCCGCGGAAATAGAAACCAGACCAAAGGCGATGAGAATGAAAAGGCTTCGCATGGAAACCTCCTTTCGCTTTCATTGTTGTATCTTCATCCCTTGAAAGGAAGGTGTCAAGGGCTGTGTGCGGGCTATACGCTCTTTTTCTTGTTACTTCGCTGTTTGATCCCAACCCGTTGGACCTGAACACCGCGAACTTCCGTCAGCTCTCCGCTCTTCCGGGCATAGGCCCGGCCAGAGCAAACGCCATAATCGATTACAGGGATAACATTTCAACATTTCTCAACCTCGGAGAGCTGGTTTACGTATCAGGGCTGGGGCCGGGAACAGTGGCAGCCATCGAGCCATATGTCACCGTCGTCACAGCGGAACCCCCAAGGATCACCGGGCACTATCTCGAGGAATCGGCTCCTGTGGATACGGTTCTCACCGTCGTCTTTCTGGATGTGGGAAACGGCGACGCGATTCTGCTCAGTTCAGGCGGCGAACGAATTCTCCTGGACGGCGGCCCCCCGGGCGAACCCGGCATCCGCGCCCCGGTGGTGCACAGGCTTCTCCAGGCGGGGGTGAACTCCGTTGACGCTGTGCTTTTCACCCATCCCCACGCGGACCATATCGGCGGAATCGCTGATGTTATCGCGCTCTTTCAGGTGCGAAGCCTTTTCGACCCTGGAATTGACCACGCAACACCGGTGTATGAACACCTGCTGGAAACCGCCCTGGAACACGGTTGCGCCTACGGCCTGCTTGAACAGGGAGACACCATCCGACTGGGAGAACAGGTCGTTATCACCGTCACCAGGCTGGAGAGAAGCCTGTCCGTAAACGAGGCTTCAGCGGTGTTCCTGGTTGAACTGGGGAACTTTTCAATGCTGGTCACCGGAGACATCGAGATTGAAACAATAAGGGGAATGACCCGGGACGCAACTCCCGTAACGGTCATGAAGGTTCCCCATCACGGGAGTCGCACCTCGCTTTTCCCCCCCTGGTCCAGAAGAGCCTCCCCCATGCTGGCGGTGTTCTGCGTGGGAAGAGACAACCCGTTCGGACACCCGCACCCGGCGGTGGTGGAGGACTGGGCATCAACCGGCGCCCGGGTGTTGCGAACCGACCTCCTGGGCAACATCTTCCTGCATACGGACGGGAAAAGACTCTCCGTGTCCTACCGGCAATGGGGGATGTGAACCTGAACACAAACCGGCAGGCATCCCGCCCAGCCTGAGAGGAAGGGGTTTGTCAATGACGGGATTGCTGTGCGCTCTTCTCCTGCTTCAGTTTCCGTCATGGTCGCTCAGGGGAGAGACCGCGGGCTGGCTCGCCTCCCTTGCCAACCGCGGATACACTGTGTTCCAGTACCACGGGCTTCTGCTCTCATTGAACAGGCCACAGCTCATACCCGTCACCCTTCAGGCATTCGGAGACGGCATCTTCGGCGCCCTGGGCGGTCCCCATGCCAGGGTGATCAGAATGGAACTGCTGAAGGATGATGAGATATTGTCTCAGTGCGGGACCGATGACCTTCCCCTTATCCCAATGGTCGCTGATTCCGCAAACATGGTCACCCACATAAGGCTGACCTTGGAGGAAACGACCCACGGCGCTCTCGCTGAAAGCGTGTTTGTGTACGCTGTGCTGAAACCGGTTGACCCGGACGGGTTGTAGCGTATTTTACAGTGGCATGAAAACATACACAGGGAGCATTTGATGAGGCGCATATTTACATTGATCATTATGCTTGCGGCATTCTCCACGGCTTTCGCCGCGCAGACATCCGGTTTCGCTTTCCTGAGAATACCCGCGGGAGCCAGGGCAGTGGCCATGAGCGGTGCTTTCACCGCTGTCACCGGTGACCCCATGTCACTTCATTACAACCCGGCCGCCCTCTCCACAAACGCGGAAAACTCCCTGACCACCACCTACACCAGCTATCTGATGGACATGCACGCCGGCTTCGTCGGCTGGGCCAACCCCCGGGAAAACGATGCCATCGGGGTATCCATCAACTACTTCTATGGCGGCACCTTCCTTAGAACCACCATGGAGAACCCCACGGGCACCGGTGATGAGTTCACCAGCCACAGCATCTCCGCGGGGGGTACATGGTCACGGCCCATCTCGGACAAACTCAGATTCGGCGTCACAGGCAAACTCATCTACTCCGAGATAGACACCTACAACGCCCATGCCGTCGCCTTTGATCTGGGCGCGCTCCTGCAGCCCGGCGCGGAGGGTTTCGCCATCGGCGCCTCAATCCGCAACGCCGGTGTTCAAACCAAGGCGTTCTATCAGGAGAACGACCCCATGCCCACCGAACTGGCCCTTGGCCTCAGCCGAACCCTTATGAACGGCAGCCTTCTCCTCGCCGCGGACGCCACCGCCCCACTCAGCGGCAAGTTCAATGCCGCCATCGGTGTAGAGTACTCCCCAATGCCCATGTTCGCCATGCGAACCGGGGCAAGCCTCAATGCCTGGGAAACCGCCGATGAGGCGGGGGGAACAATCCTCGATGCCTTCTCCTTCGGCATGGGCTTCAACCGGGGCACCATGGGCGCCGACTATGCGTGGAAACCCGCTGCGGACCTCGGAGACGCCCACAGGCTCTCCCTGCAGTACCGTTTCTAAGTATTGACAAGCCCCGAAAAAGACGTATAATAGCCCGGCAATCGCGGGGTGGAGCAGCTCGGTAGCTCGTTGGGCTCATAACCCAAAGGTCGCAGGTTCGAATCCTGCCCCCGCTACCATCTGACAAGTTGGGGGCAGGGACTTCGTTTCCTGCCCCATCTATTGCGGGAAAGACCAACGCTGCCTCTGAGAACCATGAACTGACCGTACGCCGTTCCATAATGGCTCTGGCTGCTTGCCATGATGACCCGTTGTCCTGGCTGAAGTAGGTCATATCGCCCCAGGTTTGGGTGGTGCAAAGCCAGCCGTGCCATCCTGGGTTGTCTGTGGTCTGTATGGCGAGCCAGTATTGCGTTCCCCCGTTGAAGAATATGTTGTCCACAGTGATCTCGGTGTACCACAGTGAATGGCCCAAGTATGTGTAACCGGTGTTGGTGTGGTTTGCGCTGGTGGATGCATGACTGCTGACAATGCTTCCCGGTCCCGCAGCACCGGTGTTTCGCAGTTCGATGTTGTAGTCTGAAGGGTTTCCACCGCCGGCAACATAGATTGCCCAAATCTGTATGAAATCGATGTATCCGCTGTTGGTGCATCATGTTGTTACCGGGGGAGCCCTATGCGTTGAATGCGCTGTTCGGACAGGCAGTAACCCTTCAAGAGAATCGCGCGTAATTGACATTGAAACACCATATTTATATATAGCAAATACGATAGTAAAGGCAATAACTCAACTACGTTCGTTTTGCAATTTTCTACACTTTCTTTTGCATATTTTCTGATTCAACTCTACAGTAATTTTTTGGTATATTTGCATATAGCTTATCACATGCTTGTTTCTTGTTCACTGTTGTGTTATGTTCAGCAAAGATGTACAGGCCACATTGTTGTACAAGAATGGATTGGACATGAAAGGTTTTCAGCGAAACAAGGAAAAGGAAATTCTGCTCGCAGCTCTCCGTGAACTCCGGGAGGAGGTGCCCGTAGGAGTTGTTGAAGTAAAATGGCAAGCGCCCACTGGTGAGGGAACCGTTTTCGATGCCGTACTTCATTTCGAAAAAAATCTTCACGAGTACGCCGTTGATATCCACACTAGCATCAACCTAAAAATGATAGATGCGTTGGAGTTCTACCTGGCGGCAGCGAACAGACCGATGCTCCTTGTTACCAGCGTCATGACGGACATCACAGCCGCGGAGCTGAAAAAGAGAAACCTTCAGTTCATTGACACCGTGGGAAACATGTACATCACCCAGGAGAATCCCTTCGTTCTTATCCACAAAACCGGCAACAGGCCGAAGAAAACTACTGACGAGAAAACGCCAAATGTGTTTATTGGCACAAAGCTCCAGCCGATATTCGTTCTGCTTGCGAACGAAGATGCCGTCAATCGGACTTACAGGGATATCGCCGATCTGGCGGGGGTGGCGTTGGGAACCGTCGGCTGGACATTCAGAGATCTGAGGTTGCTTGGATACATTCGGGAGTACAAGCACAAAAGAAAAATCATGAACCGGGCGAAACTGGTAAACAGGTGGTTGGAAGCATACCCCACTGAACTCCGCCCGAGGCTGAATCCCAGGAAATTTACCGTTCCCGACAGAAACTGGTGGATTCAAACGGATTTCACCCAGTACGACGCAGTGCTGGGCGGTGAAACAGCCGCTGCGGTCCTGACAAAGTATCTCCATCCTGAAAATGGAGTGATCTACACGAGGGGGGATATCCACGAACTTGCTACCAAACTGAAGCTTAGAGCTGATCCCCGGGGAAACCTCACGGTAATGGATCGGTTCTGGAACGAAGAGACTACGCAACCAAATCGGATCCCCATTGCCCCACCTTTGCTTGTCTGCGCCGAGTTGCTTGCAGAGGGAGGGGAAAGAAACATGGAAACGGCGAAGATGATCAGGGAGGAACATGGTTTATAGAGTAACCATTGATACAGAGAGAAGCACCGTCCTTGCAGCTGTTGACAAAGCTGCCGGTGATCTTGGGATACTCTGGTTCCTCTGCGGAGCATATTCAAGAGTGCTTCTCTGCGAAGAAGCCATGAGAACTCCAATTGGACGGGCGACCAATGATCTTGATGTAGCGATCTGTGTGAAATCGCTGGATGAATTTGCCCGCTTCCGCGAAGTCCTGTGCCGTGACCACATGTTTGAAAAGCATAAGAACATTGTACACAGGCTGATTCACAGCAGTGGCATATGGATGGATATCATACCGTTTGGGGATTTTGCCGAGCCGGATGAGGTGTACAGCTGGGGTACGGGTGAAGCGTTTGAAATGAATGTGCAAGGCTTTAACAATGCGTGTGAATCCGCGGTCAGTATCCTTATCAATGGCAAACTTGAAGTGAAATTCGCAGGATTCGCGGAACAGTTCGTCCTCAAGCTTTTTACTTGGCTGAACAGGCGCTCCGCAAGAGGCACCGATGACGCTTACGATCTGGCTTACTTCCTCCGCAATGCCTTGGGATCCGTCTCTGAGGATGAACTCTATGGCAAGTATGATTCAGTCCTTCGGGAAACGGGGTACGACATCGAGCTTGCTTCATGCTTTGCTTTGGGCAGGCGGATAAGAACAGTCTTTTCCGGAAAGACCGCCAACAGGGTTATGAAAATCCTGAGCAGTGAGCTTCAGGCGAGTGATGAATCTGATCTGATCTCCGACATGTACGGCAGTTTCAGCTCCTGGCCACAACCCGATGAGCGTATCTCTGCCCTCATTGATCAGGTTCTGAGGGGTCTTTCGTTAAACGGTGATTAGTTTATTTCAAAAATAATCACTCTCGGAACGGAAACCGCTCCCGCTTTGTTATTGTTTCCCGTTATTCTTCACCGGATCACAATTCCACCGTACTTGAGCGTAGACTTCTCTCTCCCAACCGCTTCATCTGCTTGACACCATGCTTTTCTCCAAAGCAATTCCAGTGCACCACTACTACCGAGTCTTGATTCCATTCCGGTACGAAACACGCCCCCGCTACCAGGTCCTCCCGGCTTAGCGGCCGGGAGTTTTCTTTGGACAGAGCTTTCTCTAAATCAATGAAACTTTAACATGGCTCAAAGAGACTTCCATATTAAGTGCAGCCCTTAACATGATTTTGGTTGTTTGTTATGTTAAGGACAGTCCTTAATACGGGAGAAGTGAAGTGGAAAACCGTGCAGGCAAGTATGTGGCTCAACCAACGGGATATAGAGCTTTTTTCCCAAGAGCGCTTCCTCCGGAACCTCCAATTGAAGTAAGGGGGAAACTACAGGAGCAGCTTTCCAGAGCTGACAGAGCTCTCGGGCGACTGGATGGCACAATTCTTGTTCTTCCCAATCCTGGACTTTTCGTCTTCATGTACATCAGAAAGGAAGCAGTTCTTTCAAGTCAGATCGAGGGTACTCAGAGCTCCCTTCAGGATGTTCTCGCTGCAGAAGCCAAGTTGCTTGACCCGGACAGGCCAGGCGACGTGAATGAAGTAATCAACTACATATCCGCAATGAACCATGGTCTCGGGAGACTTGAGACATTACCGGTTTCTACGCGTCTGATCAAGGAAATTCATGAGAAACTCATGCAGGGAGCCAGGGGCTCTCATCTGACACCGGGAGAGTTCAGGAGAACGCAGAACTGGATCGGTCCCGGTGGTTGCCGCCTGAATGAGGCTGTTTTCATCCCCCCTCCGCCTGATGAGTTACCGGAGCTTCTGAGTGATCTTGAAAAATACCTGCACACGCATTCCAGACTTCCCCTACTTATCAAAATAGGTCTTGCGCATGCTCAGTTTGAGACGATCCATCCATTTCTTGACGGCAATGGGCGAATGGGCAGATTGCTCATTACCTTCCTGCTATGCGAGAAGAAGGTTTTAAGCAAACCTGTGCTTTACCTTTCATACTTCCTGAAAAACAACCGCACTGAGTACTACGAGAGACTGCAGAACATTCGTAACAGGGGAGAGTGGGAGGAATGGCTGCTCTTCTTTCTTAGAGGAGTGGAAGAGGTCAGCTGTCAGGCATCCTCTGCGGCGAAAGAGATAATACTGCTGCGGGAAAGCCACAGGGATCTCATTGTAGAAGCTCTCCCGCGCACAGCAGGATCAGCGCTGCAGGTGCTGGAAGGCCTTTACACGAGTCCGATTACTTCGGTAAAGGAAGTCCAGGAAGTAACAGGAACTGCGTATCCCTCAGCAAATGAGCTGGTGAAAAAATTCGAGGAGATGAAAATACTCGTGGAGATAACAGGCCGAAAAAGGCATCGAAAATACATGTATCTGGATTATGTGAATTTGTTCAGAGAGGATTCACCCTGAAGGAACGCAACCAAACCATTCAAGAAGATGGTTCTAACGAACCCCGGCCCCCGCTATCATTTCATACTTAAATTCCCGCCCAAATTTATACCTACGCCGGGAGGGGTAGGCCAAAGGCCTCGTAGATCTCGCGCTGTTTTTTCGTGAGGGGGAACAGGATTCTCCTGTCGTCTATCACCTGAGTACGCAGCTTCTCCATGGTTCTGATCAGGTCTTTCATCGTCATCGTGTCGTACAGCCTTTTCTCAAGCATGATCCTGTGCATGTGCGATATGAGAATCAGTACGATGAAGCCAACGAATACCTTGCTCTCCATGGCCTCCTGGGAGTGAACGCGCAGGCGGTCAAGCCCAAGGCTGCCCTTAAGCCGCAGGAATCCCTTCTCAACAACATCCTTGGCCCTGTAGATCCTTATGGCCCCCTGTGCATCCGAGATGTGATTGCTTACCAGAATCAGCCAGCCGGCATTGGTGAGCTCCCGTTCAACCACATCTTCACGGACACTCACGGTGAAACCGGTTTCGTTCCTGCTTGAGCGGCGTATGATGAGGTAGTGATCAAAGTGCTTCTTCAGTTTCCCGTTGTCAGGGTCGGCTTTTGCTTCTTCAACTAGGCGGCTTACATGACCGTAAAGGTTCTCCTTAATGCCAACGGCTTTCTTTGCGTTGTAGAACACATGCACAAAAAGCTTCTTGCCCGATGCCCACGACCGTTCTCTCGTTACACCTCTCATGGTGTCCCGGCCGCTCAGGATGTTGTTCTTGAAGCAGTCTATCCTGTTCCGCTCAGCCTCGATCTGCTTGACGGCAAAACTCATGGTCATGGGCAGAGCCATGATGAACCTGGTTCTCTCCCTGGCCAGCAGACCGTTGATGTTCCTGCGGCTGGTGAATCCCTTGTCCATCACCAACAGGAGGTTCCTGTCCTTCATGGAGCCGCATAACTGACCCAGTGTTACCTCAAGAGTGCTCACGTCCCTTATGCTGCCGTTGTATACGGTCATTCGCACCGGCAGATTGGATTCCTGCCCCATGAGCATGCAGAGGTTCACCTGGGGGAGATTGTCCCCGTCACGATTGTAACCCCAGTCAACATCCTCTATCAGGTCGGACCAGGATGAAACACTGGTTATATCAAGGGCAAGATACTCCTGCTCGCTCCGGTATGCAGTCCATTCCTCGAAGAACCTCTCCCGGTCCTCCGGACCGATCATGCGAAGCAGTTCGCTCACGCGCTGCGAGGACATGGATCCGACATCATCGATGTCGGTTCGCTCAAGCCACTCGGCGCAGTAGCTCACCGGCTCGCCGCTGCAGACGAGGAAGGATGCAAGGGCGAACAACCGTTCATGGATGTATGGAAACACCATCTGCAGTACCCTGTCGAGACCGGTGGATTCAGAGATACCCCGAAGGAGATGAACCATTCCCGTCTGAAGCAGTGAAGACCTTCTGACATCCTCAACACTGAAGACTGGAGCCACCTCTGCAGACTCGATCCTGACTCCCTTTTCCCTCATTCTTTCGATGTACTCTTTCTTGTACACGGGGAATCCTGTTTTCAGGTCGATCTTTCCTATCATAACCCTTCGGTTCCGGGGCTTTCCCTGTTCGTTCCGGTAGGATTCCGATTCGTAGAGGTAAGTGTACTTCCCAACTTTCTGTCTGATGATAGAAGCCATGGTGACCCTCCCCTGTAGTGATAACTATTTATACCTACTCCAACAGGGAATGTCAACAGCACAGAAGCCCTCTATACAGGCATTTTCATCCAGGAGCAGGTTAAGACATTGGCAGTTTCAGTGTAGGTACAGGATGGAGAGGGAGTTTAGGATGTAGGTATATATACCTACTAACCTGTGCGGTCAACATCTCCACATAACAACCAGAATCTCTTATAGGTATATATACCTATAACTTGCGTTTGGCCCCTTCACTGCTCTGGTTGAAGGGCGACATGAGTTGTAAATCA
>CAZUXA010000009.1:0-77735 GCA_964624405.1 uncultured bacterium
CACTGGCAGTGGACAGAACCCTTGACGGCCACGACCTGGCAGAACCGCCGCTCACACTGGTTGTTCCAACGCCACATAAGCCGCTGGAAGCCATCAGAACGACCAGGGTGGGGATCAGCAGGGCTGTTGACCTTCCCTGGCGTTTCCGGGCGAAGCAGCAGCCTCGCGTTCGATGAACACTGTCAGAACAGGATCTCAACGCCTCCGGGGAAAAGCCTCAGTTCATTGGTGAAGAGCCTGCCGCTGATGAAACCGATGCCGCCGCCCAGAACCACATCCGTCACCCAGTGCCTGTCCTGGGCCACCCTGCCCACCGCGACGGCGGCAGGGACAAGATAAAGCCAGCGGGAGTACCGCTCCGCGAAGGGGGTGACCGCCGCGAACGCCGCTGCGGTATGGCCGGAGGGAAGTGATCTGTAACGATCATCCCGACCGGGAAAGGGCTGAAAGGAAGCGCTTCCCTCACCGGTGAAAGGACGGGCCCTGCCCGCAAGCTGCTTGATGCCTTCCACGGCTGCGAAGGATATCGCAAGAGCCTTAGCCGAAGCCAGGGAGGCTGCCTGAAGGCCTTCGTCGCGGAACAGGTAACGTCCGGCTCCGTAGGCGAGAACCACTGCAGGAAGAAGAACCGCTTTCTCTCCGGCAAGATCGGATACCGAGGCGAACCCGGTCCATGAAGCCCCGGTATCCTGGAAGTGGTTGTGAACCGGGCTGTCGAGGAATGCCGAAACGCCAAGTGAAAGGGCAAGATATGGAATGCATGAGAAGGTGCCCTGCTTCCCGGAGGAGTAATCCAGGGAATCCGGGGACAGCGCCCGCGGGTGAGTGACCAACAGAAGCGTTGCAGCCAGGACCCCTCGGAAACATCCCGGTAAAACCTGCTTTTCCATTGTTCCCCCAGTCTGAGCACTACCCTGGTTATCCCGCAGGAGCAAACATACACTCCCGCTCCTCAACAGGGACCTGTGGGGTATCGACGGGCCCCATCCGCTTGCCGTCGGTCCGGGAGCGTCGTATAAGATTCCATTGACCGCACATCCAGTGCCGGAGGAGATGAAAACAATGGCAAAGCATGCCTGCAAACATGAATGCGGCGTCCGATGAGTCGGACGCGTGCGTTGGCCGGGGTTGTCCGCAGTGCCTGAATACCGGAAGGTGCTTATCATCTGGAACCCCGTGTCCGGCAGGTATGCGTCGGGCGCCGAACGGGAGAAGCTTATCGCGGCAATGGATGGCAGAGAGTATGAGCTTCGGGAATGGAGGGACGGGAACGGCCCCAGGGAATGGACCTCTGAAGCGGAACGCGAGGGATTCGACCTGATCATCGCATCCGGAGGCGATGGAACCGTAATCGCGGTGGCGGACGGCATGGTCAGGGCGGGTTCATCCATTCCCCTGGCGGTCTTCCCCCGGGGTTCATCCAACTTTCTGGCGGGTGAGCTTGGATATCCGGATCAATCCTCAGATGTGATTTCCTGGATATGGGAACAGGAGCCCATGAACTGCGACATCGGCTACATTCCCGAATACGATCGTTACTTCCTGATCAGCGTTTCCGGCGGTCTCCACGCGGACATCGTGGATGACACCTCCCGCATCGCCAAACGGCTTCTGGGCTGGCTGGCGTATGTGTATCACGGAGTACCGGTGCTTTTCCGGGGCACCTGGTACAAGCTGAGGATGGAGATGGACGGTGAAAGCCGGCGCTGGAAGAGCAACGCCATGGTCGTTCTTAATTTCGGAGCCACCATTCCCGGAGGAAAGGCGCTGCCGTTGTCCATCAACCCCTTTGACGGCAGAATGGATGTACTGGTGAATCGAAAGGGAAGCTTCTTCGACATTCTGGGGCTTCTCGCTGGAAAACTGCTAAGAAGAAGATACCGGCTGCATCGGCTGGCCTACCGCCAGGTGAGCAACATGAAAGTTGCCTCCACGCCTCCGATGAGGCTTCAGATGGACGGTGAGACCATCGGTGAAACTCCGGTAACAATTGAAATTCGCCGCAACGCCCTCTGGATCGTCGGTGTTCCCCAGACACCGGCGGCATACTGAAGAGCAGGCGCTAGCCGGGCCAGACCAGATATGAAAAAAGGGCGACTCCCAGGCCCAGGATGATTCCGGCAAGAACCTGAAGACAGCTGTGGCCGAGAAAGGTTTTCAGTACTTCGGGTTTGAGCCCCTCCTCGAACAACTGGTGGAGTTCCGCCGTGAGCTGATTCAGAATATGGGCGTGTTTTCCCGCCGCCTGGCGCACACCGCAGGCGTCGTGCATTACTATAAGCGCGAAAACCATTGATACAGCGAACAATGGTGACGAAAGGCCCTGGTCCAGGGCAATGCCCGTAGCCAGAGCGGTTACCAGCGCCGCATGGGACGAGGGCATTCCCCCTGAGCCGAAAAGCCTGTCAGAGCGCCACTTCCTCTCCGATATCAGAACCAGAACCGCCTTCATGATCTGGGCCGCGGCATTGGCGGCGATCGCGGTCCACAGAATCTGGTTGGTGAAGAGTTCCTTCAATGTTACACCCCCGAAGGCTTGCCGGCCCTTCAGCCGGTGCCGTCGTCAAGATGATGCAACTGACCAGCAGCATACCTGTTCATCTTAACTCCATCAGAAAACCAGCCAGCCGTCTCCCTGGGTCTCGTCAATACCCGAGTACTCGAACGAGGCAACTTTGAAAACAGCGTATGGATAAGAGATGCGCCGCATTCTTCCGGAAGAAACCCATGACTGCCCAAAAATGATTATAGCCCCCCCCGGTTCACCCGGTCAATATTCCCGGGATGACCCCCGGACTGCCGGAAGCGGAGGAGCCGTAATGGAAGAGCAATACTGCGACCCAGGGGAACTCGGCAGGTTTCTAAACCGCCTCAGAACCGGGGAGGCGGAGTTCTACTCCAGGCATCAGGAGGAAGAGTGGGGGTGCAGGTCCGGCGAAGAGGGGGGTTTCATTGTATGGAGCAGAAACACCCTGGAAAACCGCGATGATGTAACCGCAATAACCGAAGCCCAGGCCCGTCAGCTGTTCTCCCGTTACACAGTCGATACTCTCCGTCGTGGCCTGATTCCGGTAACGCATGCAGGCCAACGGGATGGAGAATCAGAGCATTACCCGCCCGGGTGAAACCCCGGTGGTTCCGCCCTGTGGTTCGGGCTGAATCTTGTATAATCGTAACCATATTTTCATTGGAAAGGAACCCATGCTTTCCTTCCGGGTGCTGTCGGTGAACATTTCGGTTGAAAAGGGTACCGCCAAGGCTTCGGTATCCGAAGCGGCGGTGGGGCTGTCCGGCCTCGAGGGCGACGGCCACGCCGGGGACTGGCACCGTCAGGTAAGCCTTCTTGACAGCGAAAGCATCCTGGCCTTCGCTGCCGGGACGGGGCTGGAAATCTCTCCCGGGGATTTCGGAGAAAATGTAACCACCGAGGGTTTGGACCTGTCCACCTTGAAGGTGGGGGACAGGCTCAGGGGAGAAGATGGTCTGGAACTGCTGGTAACCCAGCTCGGTAAGGAATGTCATGGTGATCACTGCGCCATATACCGCAGGGTCGGGAAATGTGTTATGCCCGCGAGGGGCGTATTCTGCAGGGTGGAATCGCCGGGAGTGCTGCGCAGAGGCGCGGCGCTCTCCGTCACCCGCTGTGAAAGAGGTGAGAATGCTCAGTGTTGAAAACCTTGGGAAACCGGTGACCGAGGGCATATCCCGGGCGATGGACTCCGGGGCTGGCTACTGCGACGCCCGCTTCTACACGGAGGACGGCTCGGAGAGCCTGGTTCTCTACGACGGCAACCTGGAGGAGAACTCCGCTTCGTTCGAGAGCGGTTTGGGGGTTCGGGTTCTCTTCGGCGGAGCCTGGGGCTTCGCCGCCACAAGCCGCGCCGAGGATGTGGATGAAACCTTCCAGAAGGCACTGGCAAACGCCAGAACCGCGTCGATGCTGGTGAGCATCCCCCTGGACATGGGGAAGCTGCCGCCTGTCAAGGGAAGCTTCTCTTCCCCGGTCAGGACAGACCCCTTCACGGTTCCCCTTAAGGACAAACTCGGCTTCCTTCTGGAACTTGATGAAAGGCTGAAGGCGGATTTCGTTCAGAGAAGGGTTGTGTACCTGTACAACCAGAAGATGAACAACTACTTCTGGAACAGCGACGGCAGCTTCATCGAAAGGAATCTCACCAACTGTTTCGCCGCGTTGATGGCCATGGCCCAGGACGGAGACGGCCAGATGCAGCGTCGTTCCAAGAACCTCTTCACCCCCGGAACCGGAAGCAGGGGCTGGGAGATGGTAACCAACCCCGACCTCTGGAGCGGTAGAACCGAGGGTGTGAAGGAGGAGCTTTCGCAGCTTCTCAGCGCTCCCGAGGTTGAGCACGGCGTCAGGTCGGTCATACTCCTTCCAGGCCAGGGGCACCTTCAGGTTCACGAGACCATAGGCCACCCCCTGGAGCTTGACCGTATTCTGGGATACGAGCTCTCCTACGCCGGCGGAAGCTTCGTTACTCTGGACAGCTTCGGTAAGCTCCGCTACGGATCCGAGAAGCTCAATGTGAGCGCCTACGGCTCCATCGAGAACAGCCCGGGAAGCTTCGGCTTCGACGACGAGGGAACCCCGGAAAGGGATTACCTTCTCATCGACCGGGGCATGCTGGTCAACTGCCTCACCAGCAGGGCAATGATCAGCGAAGCCAACCAGAAGGCGGGAAGGCAGGTCTTCGACGGAAGCGGCGGCGCCAGCCGTTCCACCTGTTTCTACAAGGCTCCCATCGACAGGATGACCAATGTGAACATCCTTCCCGGGAACGACGGCACCCTGGAAGACATCATCGCCGGCACCGAAGACGGCCTTCTGCTCGACAACCCCACAAGCTGGTCCATCGGAAGCAACAGGGAACACTTCCACTTCGGTTGCGAAATCGCCTGGGAAGTGAAGAACGGCAGGGTGACCAGGGTACTGAAGAACCCCACATACCAGGGGCACACCCTGGAGTTCTACGCCAATCTTGCCGCTGTGGGCGACGAAAGCACCTGGGTTGTGGAGCAGGTGCCCAATTGCGGCAAGGGCGAACCCAACCAGGTGATGGAGATCGGCCACGGGGTTCCCGTTATCCGGTTCGACAATGTAATCACCGGAGAGGAGAAGTAGGCCATGCTGGACGAGAAAACCCGGGACGCCATCCTCCAGGTGAGGGACGAAGCCGCGGAGAAGGGCATCAGCGCCTTCTTCACCCTGCATCGCGAGAAAAGCCACCTGATCCGCATCGGCAACAATTCGGTGAGCCTCAACACCAGTGTCGACCTCACAAGGCTCGATATCGAGGTGCTGGACGGTCAAAGGGAGGGCTCCTACTCGGTGATGGGCGACATCCGCGGACCGGAATCGGTCAGGACCGCCCTTGAAACCGCGGTTGAGAAAGCATCGGTGGCCACCCCCAAGGATTACCAGCCCATGGAGAGACAGGTGGAGGAGCACATCGAGGAGCTTCTTCAGTACGACCCTGAGCTTGAGGAACTCGACCCCGGAGTGAAGGCTGACGTCTACCGGAAAATCATTGAAACTGTCGGAAGCGACATGAACTACTCGGGTTCCTGGAGCAGCGGTTCCACCGAGATACTCCTGGCTTGCACCGCCAACGGGAACCTCGCGTGGAGGAACGGAACCGACCAGCAGTTCACCTGCGTTCTGAAGCACCCGGAAAGAAAATGGGAACTGGCAAGCTACCAGACGGGCTGGCAGGCCGGTGACGTCAAGGCTGAAAACACCATGGAAAACTTCAAGTTCCTGTTGCCGGTTTATGAAAAGCCCGGCTTCAGGGTTGATCCCGGTGAGTACACGGTTCTCTTCGGCTCCCAGGCAGTGGCGGACATTCTGGGAATGGCCCTGGGCACCGGTCTCGGGGGAAGGGGCTACGAGGAGAAGATGAACTGGACCGAAGGCAAATCCATCGGCGACATGATCTTTTCCGACAAGGTCACTGTGGTCGATGACCCCTCGGACAACAGCACCTTCCGGTTCGGGTTCGACAACAGCGGCATGAGCCGCGGCCTGTTCCCGCTGGTCGAACAGGGAAAAATGATGAACCTCTTCTACGACATGGCCTCCGCGGCGAAGTACCGGCGGCAGCCCACCCCCCACAACGGCAGCGCCAGCATTGTGATGAAACCGGGCCACGGGCCCGAGTGCCCGCTGGAGGCGGTGCGGGGCATGGGCCGTGTTCTCTTCATTCCCGCCCTCCACTACACACACATCCCGAACCGCAGCAAGGGCATCTTCACCGGAAGCAGCCGCTTCAGCGCGGTGCTCGTCGAAGACGGGAAGATAACAAGCCCCATCTTCTCAAGCCGGATAACCGACACATTCCAGAATGTGCTGGGCAATGTTGCGGCACTATGCCCGTGGAACGCTTCGGTGAACGGTTCAAACACCTATGACCGCAGGATGCCGGAAGCCATGTCGGTTCCCGGTTACATGGTCAGCACCGGTGTGAAGATAACCGACTGCGCCGATTCCTTCTGAGACAGAGCCGGCGGGGGGCGCGGAAGCGCCCCCCCGCCCCCCAACTCATGGAAAAGGGGAATACCCGGGATTGCCTGAAGCTGAGAGTACGGCATTTTTCATTTATGCTGCTTGACAAGGGCAAGGAAACAATTACAATATGATTGCACAGAAAGAAGAAGCAGCATATTATAGCGCGTAGCAACTGATAGCTAAACGTACTGCCATCTGGAGGTTGATATGAAGTATTCCAAACACCTCCCGGCCACTGTTCTTGCAGCGTTTCTTCTCGCGGGTTCTTCGCTGGCGGCAAGCTCAGACACTCTGTATCACTGGTCTTTTCCCTGCCCCGAATGGACTCCGTGGGGTGGCCACTGGACTCACAATCCCGATCACAGCCTTGCCCAGCTTTACTCGTACTCCAACAACTTCGTACCCGATTACGACTACGACGCTCTCTCCATATCAGTTGAAATCCCGATGGTGTACGATTCTCTATGGATTGTTTTCAATCACCAGTCGACAACCACAGTCGCGGGATTCGCAACGAATATGGCAGCATGGTCAAAGATAGCCGTTGTCGCCCAGGGGGATACCCTGTGGAAAGAGATGGTGTCGCTCGACATGGGAGCGGGGACTTATTCCAGTTCCGGGCCAGTCAACATACCTCTCGACGGTTTTGATCCCGGTCAGAGTGTGACACTTCAGCTGTTTTGCGTAACATATGCAGTTGCCTATTACGGTTACGCCCTGGCCAGTCTGGACTGGGAGGTTTACGACTTCACAATCATGGGTGAAGGCCTGACTCCCCTCGACCGCTGGTCGTGGGGGCGCATCAAGGCCAATCAAATCGACTGATTGCTTCTGCCTTCAGCCAGCGCTCTTATGTCTCCGCCGGTGGGCTCCTGAAACACCCTCAGGCCGAACAGGGGAACCACCGCCAGCAGGTGGTCGAAGATGTCCGCCTGGATTCCCTCGTAGTTGACCCATCCCGTGTCGCCGCAGAAGACGTAGATCTGAATAGGGAGGCCCCTGGGAGTGGGCTCGAGCTGCCTCACCAGGAAGGTCATGTCCTGCCGGATCTTTGGGTGCGCCTTCAGGTAGTGTATCACATACGCCCTGAAGGTGCCGACATTGGTCATCCTTCTGCCGTTGGCGGGAAGCGAGTCGTCGGTGACCCGGTGCTCGCTGTTGTACTCGGCAAGCTCCATCTCCTTCCTCTCGATGTAGGGGCGCAGGATCTCGATCCTCTCCAGATGATTCTTCTGCTCCGTCGTGAGGAAGCCTATGGTGTTCATGTCAATGTTGATGGAGCGCATTATCCGTCTGCCGCCGGATTCGGTCATGCCCCTCCAGTTCTTGAAGGAGCTGGATATGAGGGCGTAGGTGGGAACGGTGGTAATGGTTCTGTCCCAGTTCTGAACCTTGATGGTGGTAAGGGCGATATCTATCACATCACCGTCGGCGCCGTAGTCCGGCATTTCGATCCAGTCGCCCAGGCTCACCATCTTGTTGCCTGAGAGCTGAATGCCTGCCACCAGCCCCAGGATCGCGTCTTTGAAGACCAGCATGATTATGGCGGTCATGGCGCCCAGCCCTCCCAGGAAGAAGTACGGGGGCTGGCCAACCAGTATGGAGAGTATCACGATGCCGCCGGCTATGAAGACCACGATCTTGATAACCTGAAGGAAACCTTTTACCGGCACCTGCTTTGAAAACTCGAACTCGCCGAAGATATCGTAAAGGGCGTTTATAAAGGCGTCTATCACCGAAACGCCCACCACCGCCATGAAAAGGTGGGTAAAAACCGTGATGACATTGAACGCGGCGTGTTCCGGGTTGAACACCAGAGGCGCCCCTATGATTATCACCGCCGCGGGAACGAGGAAGCAAAGCCTTCGGAAGAAACCCCGTTTGTAGAGGTACTCGTCCCAGTTGGTTTTGGTTGACCTGACGAACTTGCCCAGCCACCGGTTCACTATCCGGTGAAAAATCTGAAACAGTATCCATGCCACTGCCAGGAGAATCAGAAAGTTCAGCGCCTTCGCGCCCAGATTCAGCAGGTTCTCACCCCGAAACGCGCTTTGGAACCATTCCGCGATACCCGACACGATAAACCCCTTTCGTGGAATGTGAGCCCGTCAGCGGCGAAGACCCGCGAAGAACTCCACGATGTCCCTTCGAACCCCTTCCATGCCCCGCAGCGAAATGTGCTTCGCCAGCAGCGCGGGAATCCTTGTGAACGGCCTGCGGAGAAGGTAGTTCCTTCCCGCTTTTCCCATGGCCCATTCCCTGAGACTATGCAACTCGTCGTCGTCCATGTCGGTAAGATTCACCAGAAGCCGGTCCGCCGCTTCGAGAGAGAGCACATAGGCTTCAAGGTCGGGAATCAGCCCCATCGACCTGGCCTCTTCGAACAATGGGGTTCCAGGGTAGGGGGTTACGAACAGCATTGGGGCGGTGATGTCCGCCTGTTTACAGAACTCCACTGTTTCAGCGACGGTTTCCCGGGTCTCGCCGAACATGCCTATCATGAACGAACCCTCAGGAAAGATGCCCTCCTCCCGGGTCATGCGTATGGCGTCAAGGCACTGTTCCGGCGTGACGGTGCGCCTCATGCGCCGAAGCAGTTCCGGGCTTCCGGTTTCCACGCCGTAGCTGATCCAGTCGCAACCCGCCTCTCGCATTGCCCGGAGCATCTCCCGGTCTACAGTGGAGGCTCTGCCCAGGCATGACCAGCCTATGCCTGGAAGCCTCTGCTTCAGCAGGCGGCAGGTTTCCAGCACGAAGGCCTTGTCACTGGTGAACAGGTCGTCCGGGAAGCCGGTGTACTGAATCCCGTATTTTTCCACCATGTGTACCGCCTCGTCGACTATGGACTCCGGTGATCTCCGGCGGATGGTTCTTCCATAGATGTGGTAGCAGTAAACACATCCGTGGGGGCAGCCCCGGCTGGCCACTATCTCCAGGTGTCTTTCGGTTTTGCCCCGGTGATCCCGGCTTACCAGGTACTTTTCCAGGGGAAACAGGTCCCGGGCGGGCCAGGGAAGAAGATCCAGATTGTCGAGGAGGGGTCTGGGCGGAGAGAAGACGGTATGCCCCGCCTCGTCAAGAAATGCCAGCCCCGGAACCCTTCGCCAGTCACTTCGGGCATTGAGGGCGTCGGCCAGTTCCACCGCGGTGATTTCCCCTTCGCCGGATACCACCGCGTCCATCCCGGCGCTTTTCAGGTAGAGTTCCGGAACAGTTGTGGCGCCGCTGTTTCCCGCCATCAGGAACACATTGGGCATCTCTCTCTTCAGTTGCCTGCCCAGCTCCCGCACTATCTTGTACCTGGTTATCATCCCTCCGAAACCAACCATGTCGGGCCGGCTGTCGGAGATGAGCCTGAAAGCTTCAGGGGAGTCAAGGTCGTTTCCCTCCATGTCCACCACCGCCACCTCATGCCCGGCGTTTTCCAGGGCGGCGGCCACATAGGCCAGGCCCTGGGGGAAGTAGAGGGATCGATGTCCCGTACCGAAGTTCGGGTAGAGCAGGGTAACTTTCAAACCTGTCCTTCCCCCAAACCCGTCAGATACTGAAGGGATGGAATGTTGTCAGGGTCTTCGTCCCCGGGTATGGCGGCCTTTTCAAGCACCTGTTCCCGGGCGGGGATTTCGCCCAGTCTGGCAATTGTGTTGGACTCTCTGTGCCTTATCACGAGATTCTTCCAGTCATACTGCTCCGGATGATCAAGGCCGGTTCTCTCCACCCTTTTCATCATGGCTTCAGTGAACTCCCGGCGGCCTTCCGGAAGGTTCAGGGGTTCCAGTTCGATTCGAAACCGCATTCCGGGCAGCACAAAACAGACACCGAAAAGAACCGGGCAGCCGGTTTTCTTCGCGAGCTTCCAGGGGGTGGAGGGCACCAGGTCCGGCACCCCGAAGCAGTTGAGCCATTGGCCTCCGGGGCCGCCGTAGGCGGTGGGAGAATAGTGCAGAATTCGGTTCTGCGCCAGAGCGCGGTACATCCAGCGGGGGTTCTCGTCGGGGAAATGGAGGGTGTTCCACCGGGACCCTACGGACAGCCGCGCCTTTCTGGGTATTGCCCCTTCGGCGAGATACCTGCTTGAAAGTACGTCTACCGGATAACCCGCCATCCCCATCAGGATGTGCATGCTGCGCTCGTCTCCGAAATGCGGTACCAGAAGCAGGGTTCCCCTGCCTGTTTCCTGGGCTTTGTCCAGGTGTTCACGCCCCTGCCAGTCCAGAATGCTGCTCAGGTGTTCCGGTTTCAGCCTTTCCAGATGAAAAAGATCTACGGTGTGGCGCGTGTGCCTCAGCCAGTACTGCTTAAGAAGGGTCGTCACGCCCTGTTCGTCCAGTTCTGGGAATATCCTTCGAAAGTGGCCCCTGAGAATTTCCGTTCTGCCGTCGGAACGGGCCCTTGTGGCGGTAAGCGGGCCCAGCAGCCATTCCGGGTTGCCCGACCCGTGAACGGCGAACCTGAGCGCTGAGTAATAGGCCGCGGCAATCAGAGCCCTGATAATCAGTCCCCCTGGCCCCGGAAGCCCCTGAGAACCCTTCCGGCCTTTCCCACAGCCTTGCCGGGCTCACGGGCCAGCTCGGAGGCCCACCGGACGATGTTGCTTACGCTTGTAACCTTGCGCCAGCTTCGGTAACGCTCGATCTTGTGCTTCCAGCCCACCACATCCGACAGCTCCAGGAAGGGCAGTCTCATGTTCATTATCTCGTGGGCCCGGTTCCGGGCCGGGTCGAGCAGTTCCGGGTTCTCGTCGGAGGTGAGGTAGCCCTGCTCCCTGGCCCATGTGTGGATGTGTCTTCCGGGAATGGCTGTGGAAAGATAGACGATTATGTCGTCGGGTTTGATCTTTTTCAGAAGCCTGTAGGTGGCCTCGATGTCTTCCCGGGTTTCCATGGGGTAACCGATCATGATGTTGGCGGTAGCTTCAACCCCGAACTCGTGGCACCATTTGAATGCTTTTTCCGCCTGCGCCGGAGTTGTGCCCTTTCTGTAGCAGTCGAGGATTTTCTGACTTCCGCTTTCGATTCCGAAACTGATGCAGTGGCAGCCGCTTTCCCGCATGACCCTCACCTTGTCCCGGGTTACCGTATCCACCCTGCTGTTGCAGTGCCAGTCCAGGGTTATGCCCGCCTCTTTCAGAAGGTCGCGGTATTCCTCGAACCATCGGGTGGGGTGCATGGTGATGGTGTCGTCCTTGTAGAAGATTCGAAGCTTTTTGGAGCTTCTGAGCCTGGAGAGCTCGATGATCTCGCCCACCACATTGCTCGCCGAGCGCAGCCGGATGCCGCCGCCGAAGATGAGATCTGTGCTGGGTTTGCAGTAGGTGCAGTGGAAGGGGCATCCCCTTGTGGTGACCATTCCGTACTCGCTCATGCCGTTGGCCAGATACCATTCGTAGTCAACCACGTCCCGGGCAGGGTAGGGAATGGTGTCGAGATCCTTGATGACGGGTCTTCTGGGGTTCTCCACGAACTCGCCGTCTTCGGCGGGAAACGCCATGTTTCTGATGGCCTTCCAGTCGCCGCCGGCTTCGAGGGCGTCGGCCAGTTCCACGATGGTTTCCTCGGCCTCGCCAACCATGGCCGAGTCGGCGCCGGTTCCCTCGACGCTGGCCCCGGGGAAGATACTGGGGTATGCCCCTCCCACATTGAAATGGGCATCCGGGACCACGGTTCTGAGATGGTTCAGCACCACCGAGGCCCGTTCCATCTTGGCCGCGGCGCTAATGGCCACTCCCACCAGCCCGCAGCCCCGGGCAAGGTGGTCGAGGTCGGTGATGTTCTCGCATGGGGAGTAATCGAGGTAGACCGGTTCATGGCCCGCGTTTCTCAGCGCGCTGACCAGGTGAAGCACTCCAACAGGTTCCGCCAGCCCGTTGTACTCGAACCACTGCCACCTTGGATAGACCAGGGCAACTTTCATGTCACATCCTTCCGAAGCACTCCGGAATATAGAAAAACCTGAAGGCCCTTGCCTTTTTGCCCGGGAACAGGGAATATCTTGGCCATGAGGAAAGAAAAGCCCGTTCTGGTAGTTGGCGCCGGCCCCGCGGGGTCGGTTTGCGCATGGAGACTTGCCCGGGAGGGTGTCAGGGTTCTTCTGGCGGACAGAAGCTCTTTTCCCAGGCCCAAACTTTGCGGGGGGGCTCTCTCCGGGTACGGGGCCGATCTGCTTGTCCGGTGCGGCATGCTTCTTTCAATTGAAGTCCATGATCTGGCTTCGGCGCGCCACGGAATTTTCTCATGCTTCGATGATTTCAGGCTTCTGCGAACCTTCTGCGGGAAACCGGAGATCAGAATAGTGGACAGGACATTCTTCGATTCATTTCTTTACCGCCGGGCCCTTGAGGCAGGAGCTGAACCCCTTGGGGAACAGGAGTTCACCGGCTTTCATCCCGGCGGAGGGGCGGTTTTCCGATCCGGCCTCATCGTGGACTTCCGGCGGATGGTGGGGGCTGACGGCGCGAACAGCACAACAAGGCGCCGGGCCTATGGAAAGCCCCGGGGCAGTTTCGGATTGTGCCTGGAAACCTTTGTTCCCCTGGCGCCCTCCGTTTTGGAAAGGTTCGCCCCCCTGGGGTTCCAGGCTCACTTTGGGCTGCTGCCCTATGGTTACGGATGGGTGATTCCCCGACTGGACGATGTATGCGTGGGGGTGGGTTCCTTTGGAAGCCGAAGCAGACCCGTGGAGGCCGCGAAGGCTCTGGAGAGGCTTTTGGAACACCTGGAACTGGGGTCCCGAAGAAACATTCAGGGCGCGGTGGTGCCCACCTTCCGGGGGTCTGTGCTGCCGGGAAAGGGGAGGGTGCTGCTGGCGGGGGAAGCGGCCGGGCTGTGCGACAGGGTGTCCGGCGAGGGAATCGCCCACGCCCTGGAAAGCGGGCTTCTGGCGGCGGAAGCGATTCTTTCAGGCGCTGGCGCCTGGAGCGCCGGAGCCCGCTGCGTCAGGCAGGTGAAAGACTCAGGCTTTTACCGCCATTTGCTGTACGGCAGGCCGTTCCGAAAACTTGCCATGAAGAGACTGAGGGAAAGCGACAGGTTCCAAGAGCTGTACTGGCGCATCATCGCGGGGGACTCGGATTATGCGGTTCTGCTTCAGCGAAGGCGGCCGATGAGCTTCTCCGCCACCTGATCGGGCATCAGCCCCTGAATCCGGTAAAGGTCTTCCGGGTCACCGCTCATTCCATACTCCCGCACACCGAACCGGATCAATTGCGGAGCCCTCTCCATTTCCGAAATCCGCAGCGCGAGCCCGGCACCCATGCCGGTATCCGCGTCGTGATCTTCGTAGGTGGCCAGAAGCCTGAATCCCGCCAGTTTCTTGACGAATGAGTCCACCAGCGCGTTGGGCGCGCTCACCGCGTATACTCTGGCGGAGAATCCGGCTTCTTCCAGAAGACTACGCACTTCCAGTGCCCTGTGGCACATGCCTCCCATGGCGAGAACGGCAATATCCTCACCGTCTCTGAGCATGTCCGGCCTGCCGAAAACAAACTTGTAGCCCTCACCGAAGAAGGGGGTGCCGTCCTCCCGGGTTATCACCGGCTGCTTTGAGCGCCCCATGGCGATGAAGAAATTGCCCGGGCTCAGGGCGGCGAAGCGGATTACCCTGTCGGTCTGGTTGGGATCCGCGGGAACCACCGTGAAGAAGTTGTGAAGGGCTCTCATGAGACCCACATACTTGATGCAGTGGTGGGTTTTGCCGTCGGGGCCCACATCCAGCCCGCAGTGGGTTGCCACAACCTTGAGGTTGGTGTGGTTGATGTCGTTGATACGGTGCTGGTTGAAGGTTTCGTCCACGGCGAAGACGCCGAAATCCGCCCAGAACACAACCTTGTCTGAAAGTGAAGCCCCGCCGGCGGCGCTGGCGGTGTGGTGTTCCATGATTCCGGCCTGGAAGTGGTGATTCGGAAACTCCTTTCCGTAGGCGGAGGTCTTGACGCTGTCCGCCAGATCGCAGTCGAACACCAGGGGCGGATCGTCGCTGTTGGCCCGGCCGATGTCCAGAAGAGCTGCTCCCCATGCGCTGCGATTGTCCCCGCTGTGATTCGGGGGATAGGTGACGGGTTTTCCCTGAAGGGCAAGAACATGGTAGCGGGGTTCGCTCATGAAGGCACGCTTCCCGGAGCCGGTTTCCCGCTTCGCTTGAAGCTCTTCCAGACGGTTCGGCAGCCCCAGTTCGCTCAAAGCCTTATCCAGTTCTTCCGGGGTTGGAGCCCTTCCGTGGAATCCCTCATTGTTCTCCATGAAGGAAACACCCTTGCCCATCACCGTTTCCGCTATCACCAGACGGGGCGACCTCTGTCCCCCGGGCCGCAGCACATCGTACAGAGCCTTCAGATCGTGGCCGTTTACCCGGTGTACCTCCCAGCCGCTGGACAGGAATTCCGCCTCGTGACTCACCGGCATGATTTCACGGGTCGAGCCTGAGATCTGAAGGCGGTTGCAGTCCATGATGCAGGTGAGGTTTGAAAGCCCGTACTTTGAGGCGAATCTTCTGGCCTCGCTGATCTGGCCCTTCTGGTTTTCGCCGTCTCCCGTCACAACCCAGACGTGGTTTTTGTGACCAAGGCTCCGGTCCGCCACCGCCATGCCCACCGCGGCGCTGAGGCCCTGGCCCAGGTTGCCGGATGTGAGTTCCACGCCGGGAAGGTGACGCTCCACATGGCCCTCGAAGCTGCTTCCCGCCAGACGGAAGCCCACCAGGGCATCCTCGAGGCTGAAGAAACCAAGCCTTCCAAGCACCGAGTAAACCGCGGGAGAGATGTGGCCATGGCTTACCACTATCCGGTCTCTGCCCTTCTTCTCGGGCTGGTCGGGATTCACGTTTGCCTGGCTCCACAGAAGCGCAAGGATCTCGAGGCTGCTCATTGAACCGCCGGGGTGTCCGCTGCGGGCCAGGCAGGTCATGTGAAGAATGTCGCCCCTGGCATCCCGGCACAGGCTGGAAAGTTGCTCGGTTGTTTCCGCCGGCAGGGCGGTTTCGCGGAAAAGGGTTCTTGTCATTCCGCCTTTTCCTCCAGTTTCGCCATCACACTGGCGAAGGTTTTACCGGCGTTGTTCACCGTTTCGTGAAGGAGCCTCATCGCTTCGTTCCTCACCGTATCCCTGTAGGCATGATCCTGAATCTCGCCAAGGTTGATGAGAACATTGAGACAGGCACCCTCCGCTGCGGCCCTGGCCGCCGAGGCAGCCACTCCGGAATCGCTCACCGAGGACTGCATGCCCTTTTCAGCCACCTCTTCCGCCAGTTTCGCCACCTCCCCGGCGAGACTCAGCACCCTCAGGGGAACCTCGATGGCGCCACGAACAGCGGCCTGGACATCTCCTCCGCTTCGGGCTGTGTCCATCCAGTTATTGAAGGCCCGGGTGTCATCATCGATGGCGGAAAGCAGGGCGGACTTGATCTCCTGGGCCCGTGGCGCAAGGGTACGCATGTCCTCCCAGTGTTTGATGAACTTGCGGTTCTTCACGGTGAGATTGGCCACCATGGACACCAGTGCCGCTGCCAGGGCGCCGGCCAGGGCAGAGGCGCTTCCCCCTCCGGGTGCCGGGGAATCAACGGAAAGCTGGTCACAGAACTCCCGGCAGGAAAGCCCGGAAAGGTTCACGGACTCGTCGGCCACCATGTACTCGATGATCTTTTCCAGGGGGTTGAACGGGCTCACATCCCGAAGGCCCATGCTGCGAATGGCCACTTCGAGAAGTTCGCTTTCCGGCTGGCCCGTGGTAACAGACTGTTTTCCCGCGGCGGAAAGGCCACTGTTCTGCTTTTCGATGTAGTACCTGCCCGCATCCAGCATCGAGGAAAGGGGAACCAGCCCCACAATCTCGCTTCCTGTCACCACGCCTCCGTAGGACTCCACCTGCTGCTTCGTGACTTCGTACGCCAAGTGGAGTGGAGTAACGGAGATGTCCGTCAGGTTCATGGTGACCTGTGAGGTGCCGTACTCCTCTATGAACCAGCCCGTGGCCTTGCAGCACTTCAACAGCCCTGGCTGTTTTACCTTTTTGCCTTTTTCGTCTCTTGCGAACTTCCATTGGGAGGTTCGCGGGGTTCTGCCACTGTCCCGAATGTTCAGAGCCACCTCCTTGGCGATGGAGGTGTCTCTGCTGTTTATGTTCACATTGTAGGCGATGAGGAAGTTTCTGGCTCCTATGGTGCAGACTCCGGTTCGGGCCGTGGCGTCGTTCCAGGTGTTGGGACCGAAGTCCGGCGCCCACTCGTCCCGGCCCAGTTTGTCCTTCAGGGCCTCGTACTCACCCACCCGGATGTCCGGCAGTTTTCTTCTTTCCGGGCGGGTCGCGGCGAACTCGTAAAGGTACACCGGAATTCCGAGTTCCGTCCCCACCCTTTCACCAAGCCTTCGGGCCAGTTCAACGCAGTCGTCCATGGTTACGCCGCTAACGGGAACAAAGGGGCACACATCTACCGCGCCGTGTCTGGGATGGGCGCCCTTCTGGGCCCTCATGTCAATAAGCTGCCCGGCCCTTTCGATGAGCCGGAACGCCGATTCGAGAAGAGCGTCCGGATCGCCGGCGATGGTTATCACCGTGCGGTTGGTGGCTGCGCCGGGGTCCACGTCCAGAACCGAGGCGCCCTTCACTCCCGAGGCGGCTTTGACGACAGTGTCGATTACTCCGGCGTTTCTGCCTTCGGAAATGTTCGGCACGCATTCAACTATCCTGCGGAGCATCATTCCTCCATGAAGCGTAAGGGTTTTCCATTAAGAGTTTTTGGACTATGAAACATAGGACATGAGCCTTTGTTCAACAACGATACCGGGAGGGGTTCCATGCACGGAGTTGTGGAAGGATTCTATGGAAAACCGTATTCACCACCGATGCGCCGCGGGATTATTCGGCGGTTGTCGGTGCTTCCGGATCCGGTGTACCTGTACGCGCCCAAGGATGATCCGTTTCACCGCATGGCATGGAGACAGACTTACCCGCAAAATGCCAGGGAAGAGCTGGCGAAGGTGATGGCTTTCGCTGTGGAGCAGGGGGTTGAGTTCTTTTTCGGCCTGAGCCCCTGGAAGTTCATGGACGATGAGGCATTCAGGGTTCGGGAAAAGCTGGATGCCGCGGTCAGCGACGGCGCAGCCGGGGTCTGCCTTCTCTTCGACGACATTCCCGAAACCTCTGACAGCGGTCTCGCGGAAAGGCATCTGGCCTTCGCGGAGGAAGCGCTTCGGGGCCTCGATGTTCCGGTGCTGATGTGCCCATCCGTGTACTGCCGGGCGTTTCTGGAGGACAACCCCGGGGCGGAGAGGTACCTGGAAGCCTGGCGAAAGGGTTTCAACCCGGATTGGGATGTTCTCTGGACCGGACCGGATGTGGTGAGCAGAAGTCTCTCGGGATTGGACGAGGCCTCCCTGCTCCTGGGCAAAGACCCCGTGATATGGGACAACCTCCTGGCCGACGACTACTGCGTGAGAAGGGTGTTTTTCGGTTCTCTGGAGGGAAGGGTGGTCTCAGGAACTCCACTGCTTCTGAACCCTTCGTGCATTTTCCCGGTGGCGCTTCATGGTGTGATGGAACTTGTGGGCGCCCTGGGCGGCGGCTGGGAGTGGCCCGCAGAACTGGGCCCCAGGGTTTCCGGGTGGAACCTGATGCGGGATTTTCACTTCACTCCCTGGGAAACCGGTCCCGGGGGAGCCCCGGCGCTGGAAGCTCTCAGGAACTCGATTGACGGCGACGCCGCTTCAGCCCTGATCTGGCTGAACAGGGCTCTGGCGGAGGCGGACGAGCTTGCGGACCGGGTGACCCGAGTAATCGGGGGCTGGGATCTGTACCCACTGATCCGGGACATGACAAGGGTGCTTTCCATCTGGAGGAGGGCTCTCTCCGAGAAGGAACCCTCCTCCCGGCGGAACAGACTTCACTATCTTATGCACTGCAGGCTTCCCCATGAGAATCCCCTGGCCGCCTCGGCGGCCCATCCCCTGGAGGACTGGTTTGAAAGTAGTTCTGGCAGGTTTTAACACCGACATAGACAACCCCGTTTCCACCCCTGAAACCATCAGCGCCGCCTACGCCAGAATCAGCCGTGACCCATCCCCCGTCACGGAACTGAGACGGGAGTCCTCCCGGGAAGTGGAGAGCGCACGGAGGTCCAACCGGAGAATTGTGTTCGGGTACGGCCACGGTTCCGTTGCGGAGCACGCTGTGTTCAATCTGGATGTTCTGGATATCTCGAGGCTGGCGGTGGAAGCCCTGCAGTCCTTCAGACTGGCCAGTTTCACCGAAAAATCCCAGCGGTACATCCGGATAGGCCAGGACTGGCACCTTCCCGGGGAAAGCCCGGATCGGGAAGCATTCGCCGAAACCGCAGGAAACCTTTTCGCGTCCTACGACAAGCTGCTGAAGGGCCTGACGAGGGCCGGCCACGACCGGGGGAGCGCCCGGGAGGATGCCCGTTACCTGCTTCCCCTGGCAACAACGAGCCAGATGGGAATGACGGTCAACGCCCGGGAGCTCGAGCACATGATACGCCGTCTCAGGGCTCATCCGCTTCAAGAAGCCCGGGCTCTTTCCGAAGCCCTTTTCAAGGCGGTGGAACCGGTGGCGCCCTCGCTGCTGCTTTTCACTGAACCCACGGAAATGGACGAACTTGCTCACCGGCAGCCCGAACCGCCTTTCGATTCGGAGCTTGAGCTTCTCCATTGCGACCGGGACTCAAGGGTTGCCCTATGGCTGGAAGCGCTTTTCGGGCCGATGGAGCAGCGGGAGCTTTTCGACGGTGTCTACCGGCACCTGGGAGTTCATGACACGCTTCCCCGGGCCTGGGAACTGTTCCGGGCCGATTTTGCCGTTACCCTTTCCGCAACCGCCTATGCCCAGTTGAAGCGCCACAGAATGAGTACCCAGCTTGTGTCCCGCTACAGCCCCTCCCTGGGAATCACGGTTCCCCCTTCCGTGACCGGCGCAGGGCTGGAGGGAGAGTTCACCGATGCGGTTCTGGCCGCCGGCGAGGCGGCGGAGAGACTGGGAACCGGCTACCTTTACACCAATGCCCACCGAAGGCAGGTTCTGGTCAGCATGAACGGCAGGGAGCTGCACCATTTCATGAGGCTGCGGGACGATGAGCACGCCCAATGGGACATCAGGAACATCGCCGGAAACATGCTGCGGATGGTGTTGAAGGAAGCACCGCTTACCATGGCCATGGCGTGCGGCAAATCCCGTTGGGAAGAGGTCAGCGGAAAACCTGCTCCATGAATCTCGGGCGTCCGGCGTTCGTACCTTCAAATCGCGGTGTCACTCTGAGCCTTACGGTTCCGTGGCTGTTCAGTGTGTCGGTTCTCCAGTGCCACTGGAAGACGCCGCTGTAGGAGTTGCTTCCGATCCCCGCAAGGCTTTCGGATACCGTTGAGGGTTTCCAGGTTTTACCGCCGTCGATGCTGTGGTGAACCTCAAGGTCGATGATCCTTCCCCCGGGGTCAACTATCTCATAGGAGATCAGCGCGG
This sequence comes from uncultured bacterium, assembly GCA_964624405.1. GTDB lineage: Bacteria > Fermentibacterota > Fermentibacteria > Fermentibacterales > JCC-6 > UBA6080. The sequence continues at coordinate 19,987 of CAZUXA010000009.1, forward strand.
TGCTTGAACCATCCTCAATGGGGTCCATGGTTATTCGAACCACTTCCGGCAGGCCTGTGTTTGCCAGCGCAATGGGCCCGGCCTCCCGGCTGAGGGTGGTGTCGCCGTTGATGGCGGCAAGCCTTATCAGAACATCGGAAACCTCCGAACCCGGCAGATCAACGCTGCTGTTCCAGTAGAGAGCCGAGTTATAGGCCTCGGGGCCGAAGGGCCCGGAGTTCACGACTCCCGCAGCGGTGAGCCAGCCGGTACGGCTTATCAAACGGTACTGCAGCTCCAGGCGGATGGGATCGCCTTCCCTGTCCGTTATCCGGAAACTCACCGGAACCAGCCCCCGATACAGCCCGTAGCCGGAGGGGGAAACTATCGCGACTTCGGGAGGATGGTTGTTGTCGAGATGAAAGGGTGCCGAGGGAACCGCGACTCCTGGTGTGGAATCCGCCGGGAGGGCCCTGAATCTGACCCGATCGCCGCTGTAGCCCGGAAGGTCGGCTTCCGACAGCCATGCAATCTCGAAACGGTGCTGGAACACCCCCGCCCCCTCGGCTTCGACCACCGTTGCCCGGTGCCAGGTGACCCCGCCGTCGGTGGAGTACTCATAGTCAACATCCATGGGGCTGCTTTCCGGATCCGGCAGCCTGACACCGAGCCTGACTCGCCCGCTAACCTTTTCCGCGGGCGCAACTATCTGCGCGCTGGATAACCGTTCCGTGGTAACAGCCAGGTTTTCGATGACATGCCACGGGCCGGGCTTGCTGTCTGCCGCCCTGACCCTGATGTGAAGACTGTCATGGCTTACCGGTCCCAGATCCCTGGCGGCGTTCCACTGGAAAGGTTCACCGTAGAACCAGGGTTCGATTTCAAGCGTGGTTCCGGACAGGTGCATCATCTGCCAACTCTCCCCCTGGTCCGTGGAGAACTGGGCTTGAATCTGAATCACGTCTCCCTCGGGGTCGTCCACCGCGTAGGTGAACCGGTATCTGCCGTCGCCGAGGTCTTCCGGATAATTCAGGAAAAGGCTGGGGGGCGTATTGTTGTCGACATGAATGATTCTGGAGACGCCGCACTCCCCCGGGCCTCCGGGGTAGTAGGGCGTTATCTTGACGGAAACCTGCCTCTCGGTTCGGTGGGCGAGATCTTCCCCGGTGTGCCAGACTACCCGGTCCGGCAGGCGGGTGAAGCTTCTGGTTTCGGTCCAGGTGTATCCCGCGTTGATGGAATAGTAGAGGGAAATGCCGGTGTATCCGCTTCCCGAAACGGTGAACGGGATTTCGACATCTCCGGTGTACCGGGGGCTGAGTTCGCCCACGGTGGCTACCGGAAGATTCTCGCAGCCGAACATTCCGGAGTTGGCCCCGTCACCAAGGGGGAGGTTCCAGAAGCCAAGGGTCAGATGGGGTGCCGAAAGGGAATACACCCCGAGATGACCGCCTCGCCCCAGTAAAACCAGCTGGCCCATTCCATCGCCGTTCAGATCACCCGCAACCGGGGTGAAAGACACGCCTCCAGCATGCTGGAAGGGGAAGCCTCTGATGGCTCTGCCGGAAACCTCCCATCCGTAAACCTGACCGCTTTCAGTTGCGGCCAGAACCCCCGGCCCCCTGGAAGTGTTGATGATGAGGGGTTGAAAGGGAGGCGACTCGGTTTTGTTCGGCCAGCGCCATGCCCCTGCCAGGGAGCCGTCGCCGTTCACCAGGTAGACAAGGCTGTCTATGGTGGCCACAGCTATCTGCGGTGTGTTCATGCTGGGGTTCACCCGTCCCACCGCCGGGGCTCCTCTGACCGGCCTGGCGTCCAGATAGACCGGCCAGTTTTCATGCATTCTGCCTTGGCTGCTGAACAGGTTGAGCCGCCGGTTCTGGCATGCGAAGATAATGTCTGCCAGTCCGTCGCCGTTCACATCGGCGGTAATCGGGTTGCTGCCCACCGGGGACTGAAGGTTGACGGGCCAGCCGGGGAGAGGGCTTCCCCTGTGGTCGAGGACGGTAATCACGGCGTTGTTCAGAGCGCAGACAAGCCCCCTTCCCCTTCCGCCTCCAAGGCTTACCTGGGTGGGTTGCCACATGAGCTGCGAGTTGAGGTTCACGGGCCATCCTGAGACGGCTTCGCCCCGGGTATCGAGAAGCCATACCCTGCCGTTGCTGGTGCCGAAGGCAATGTCGTGGGTTCCGTCGCAGTTCAGGTCTACGGCGGATACTCCTGTTATGATGCTCGAGCCGGTGTTCACAGGCCAGCCCGGAGCGCTGTTTCCATGGAGATCAACCAGATGTACGAATCCGTCGTTGTCGCCGTAGGCTATCAGGGTTTCCCCCCGGTGTCCGGTGAGGGCCGCGGGCTTCCAAACAACACCGGCGCCCCGGGACAGGGGAAAGCCAGGCAGGGGTACCCCGGTGCTGCTCCAGCCCCCGAGCCCGGAGTTGCCCAGGGGGATCAGGATGCATTGGCCGCCGGCGCCGTCAGGGACGAGATGGGGCCCCTCTCTGGGTGTGGCATCGAGTTGAATGGCCCAGTCCGGAATAATGCCGTGCAGGGAAAGAACAAGCAGTGCGAAGAAAGATATGGCCAAAGAAGCCTCCCGCTTCATGATCCTGCAATACCAGGCACCAAAACACAACTTATAAAATAAAACTCAGGTTGTCATCTGTCAAATGCCTCTTCAGACCGGTTGACCGTGGAACATTCCCGCACGATATTCTATATTAAGACTGCATGCGGGAAGGTTTCTTTTTTTTCCGCAGAACTTGGTTTTGTTTTTTTGGTCTGGAGGGGCCGGAAGGAGTCATATGCGGCTATCATTGTTGTTCCTGCCGGTCGCGGCGTTCGCTCTTCATGCGGGGTCCGTTCCATTCGCCTATGGCGGAGTTCTCAACTCTCCCCACGCATATGTACTTGACAACACAGAAATCGGGTTCGGCTTCGGTGCCACCGCCTACACCATGGAAGACTCCGACGGCGCTTCCAGAAGCGAAATCATAACCGCCGGTTATCTGGATGTTGGAATTCTTGGATACGGTCAGGCTGGCCTGTCCTACCTGGGCGACGGGGGCCTGGTGGCCAACATGAAGTTAATGGTTCTCAGGGAAGGTATCGATGTTCCCGCTTTCGCCATCGGCTGCGAAAACATGTTCGGCGCGGAAAGGGTGGATGTGTACTCAGGCACGCCCGGTGTTCCGGATTCCACCGGATACATCAGGGGTCTCTGGGACGAGGAAGGCAACTACAACTACGACCATGCCCAGAACTGGTCCGCCTACGGTGTTGCCTCGAAAAGCATGAGATACCTTCTGGGAATTCCGGTAACGGTCAACCTGGGCATCGGAGTCGGCCGGTTCGTGGGAGTGATAGGCGACGGGGGCGCCATGGGGGTTGGAAGCGCGGTTGCCAACGGCCTGTTCGGCTCGCTGGTATGGGAACCCAGCAACTCCGTGACGCTGGCCCTGGAGCAGGACGGAAGGGATTTCAACTTCGGCCTCTCCTACCGAATCAACCGCAACCTGACCCTGAACCTCGCCGCGGCAGAGTTCGAAATGGCTCTGTTTCCGCCGGAGGGGCAAAACCGCCGGGATCCATGCCAGAACGCCAAGTTCACCATAGCGGTTTCAGGAACACTGGGGCCTTTGTTCGGCGCCAGAAGGCTGGAACTCGAGAGGGAGCAACAGCGGATCGCCAGGGCCCGGGCCAGGCTCGGCGAGCTTGAAGCCCGTAGAAGGGCCGCCGAGGCGGAACTTCAACGGCTCCGTGATCTTCTTGACGAGCGGTAGGTATAGGGCATGAACCGCGACTCCGGAAAGCGCCTTCTGTGTGTCCTGCTTGTGGCGGCGTGTTTCGCCGGTGCCGCAGGCGCCCAGTCCATGGAGGAACCTTCCGAAGAACTCGCCAGCCTTCTCAGAGCCAGACAGGAAATAGAAGAGCTTGAACTTCAGATTCTCCGCGAGGAGGAGAGGCTCCACCGGATTGAAACCGAGCTTCTTCAACTGAGACACCAGCGGGCGGTTCTTGCCAGTGCCCAGTCCGCTTTCGAGCTTGGTGAGGAACTGTACACGGCAGGTTCGGTTGTCTGGGCCAGAGACGCTTTCGAAGCGGTAATCAGCAATTTCCCCGAGTCGGAGTACACCGACCCGTCCCTGTTCAGACTTCAGCTCATAGCCTTTGAACTTCAGGATTTCGAAGCCGCCCTGGAGTACTACGAAAAACTTCGCGCCTCTTCTCCCGGATTCGAATACATGGAAATGTCCCTGATCGTTGCCGGCCTTGCGGATTACAGCCTCGGTCAGTTTTCCCAGGCCCGACAGAAACTCGCCAGGGTTAACTCGTCCGGCCCCAACGGGCCATTGGCCAATTACCTGTCCGCCGTGGCCCTGGTTGCCGAGGGCGACAAACACGGCGCCATGGTTCAGCTGCAGAGTGTTGTAGACAACGCCGGGCGCCAGAATGCCGCCATCGCCGAAAGGGCCAGGATCGCCATCGCCCAGATTCTGGTGGAGGAGGAAAGGTTCGACGACGCCATCAGGCAGTACAACCGGGTATCCCCATTCAGCACCTACTACGATGTGGCCATGCTTGGCAAGGTATGGACATTGATGCGTCAGGAGAAGTACCAGGAGGCCTACAACCTCGCGGACAGGGTGCTCTACGAGGTGCCGGGCACCGGGATGAGAAGCGAGTTTGAACTGGCAATGGCCAACTGCGCCCTGGGAGCCCAGGACATAGAGATCGCCGTGGCCCGCTATCGACAGCTGATGAACCAGTACCGGCGCTCAGAAGATGTTTACGACCTTTTCGTGGACCGGGGCGTTGAGATGTCGCAGCAGTATCAGTCGGAGAGAGAACGGCTGGAACGGATGCGTCTCGGCCTTGCCGAGCTTAAGGAAGAGGCTTATCTCCAGGGCGACATGGATCTGGTGGCAATGATCGAAGCCGAGGAGAGGTCCATCAGAAACCTCTTCATCGAGATAAGCTCCATGGAAGCCGCCCTGTCGATGCCGGCATCAATGGATGCCGAAAGCGCCCGACAGGAACTGAACCGCCTTATTGCGTCGGCCAGGGCAAACACGGAAATCCTTTCCCTTTCGGTGAAGGAAACCGTCGGCGCCGCCGACAGCAGGGGCACCGAAGCAGAGAGAAGGGGGCTCGAGCGACTTGAGGGGGAAGTCAGCCGGATTCGTCTGGCCCTTCAGGACCTGGCCGGAAAGATGGACTCCGGCATGGCCGGCGACCATGACTGGATTCAGGAAACCCAGTACGGAATCGCCATCGCAACCTTCATCGAACGTGAGCTCAAGAGGGATTCCCTGAACTACCTGGGCGCGTTTTACAATGCCAGAATCGAAGACGCATATGCCAGCGGAGACTCCGCCAGGGTTGCCTCCCTGAGCGACCAGAGACGCAGGGAAACCACAGCGATTCAGCGGCGTATCGATGCCAAAACCGTTGAGTGCGCCACCTATTTCGAGGAGTACCTGGCCATGTTCCCGGAAAGCAGGTTCACCGCCGACATTCTGGTTCGCCTGGCCCAGCTTTACTACGATATAGACAAGAATACATTCCTTGACAGGATCGCCGCGTCAGGCGGCGAGTTCATCCCCATGGATTTCAGCCGGACCATCGACCTTTACCAGAGGGTTCTAAGCCAGTATCCCGAGAGTGAAGTGGAAGATGTGGCCCTGTACTCCCTGGGTTACGCCCTTAACGAGATGGGAGACCCCAACGGGGCCATCGCAAGCTACCGCAGGCTTCTCACCCAGTACCCCCAGAGCCCTCTTGCGGCGGAAACCTATGTCCGTGCCGGCGACCATTATTTTGACAGCTTTGTGTTCGACAGCGCCCTGGTCTATTACGACAGGGTTCTCGACCACCCCCAGACCAACTCCACGGTTTTCCAGTTCGGTCTCTACAAGCTTGGCTGGACCAACTACCTGCTGAACAATTACAACAAGGCGGTGGCGATTTTCGCCTACCTCATCACCGACACTGAAAACATGGAAAAGCTGGGCCTGGGCAGTGGCTCCACCATGGTGGAGGAGTCCATCGAATACATTGCCCACAGTTTCATGGAACAGCAGAGGGGTTCCTCCGTTCAGATGGCATCAGGGTTTCTCGACTCATTCGACCGACCCGCGGTAACCGTGGCCGTGCTTGACAAAATGGGTGCCTTCTACATGGAGCAGGGTTACTGGACCGAAGCCATTCAAGCCTACAGCGCCCTGCTTGCCAGGGCTCCCTACAGCGCTGACGCTCCTTTCATCCAGGCCCGGATTGCCGCGGCCCACGAGGGAGCGGGAGACATGCTGCTGGCGGTTCAGGCAAGGGAAGCCCTTGTTGAAAGGTATGGAAGCGGCGGCGACTGGGCAGAGCACATGGGCGACCCCCAGCGTTTCGCACGGGTTGATTCCGTCAGGGCAGCCGCTCTTGAACAGGCCATCAACTATCATCTTTCCACCTCGGCCCAGATACCGGAAGACCAGGCGGGAAGAACGGCTCATTACCGGAACCTCATCTCCAGATTGAAGGTCTACCTCGAGGAGTACGGCGAAAGAAGGGTGGCCTACGATTACAAGTTCTTCCTGGGTGACTCGTACTACGCCATAGGAGACTTCACTTCCGCTGGAGACGCCTACATGGATGTGGCTCACGACCGCAGCAGCACTCTCAAGCAGGAAACCGCCCTCGGCAACGCGTTCACCTCGTATTTCAGCGCCTACTCGCAGGGCGCCCTTCCAGACAGCGCCGCACTAAGGGAAAGCCTCAGGGAAACAGCCACTTTCTACGCGGACAACTATCCCGCCGGAGAATATGCCGACCAGTTCCTTTTCGCCTCCGCCAGCAGCTTCTACAACGCCGGGGAATATTCGGATGCCAGAGAGCTGTACACAAGAATTTACAACGAGTACCCGAGATCGCAGTACATAGCCAGGTCCGCCAGGTATGTCGCGGCATCCTTCGAAGCGCAGCAGCTTTACGGAGACGCCGAGCAGTGGTATGGCAGAGCGGCCGATGCCGCCTCCCTCTCCGGCGAGGATCTCGGCGAGGATTTCGAGCTTCTGGCCGCCAGCGCCGCCTACAGAGACGCGGAAACCCTGGCCGCCAGCGAAGACGCGGGTACCCTGCTTGCTGCGGCGGCCAGGTTCGAAGAATCCGCCAGATCACATCCAGGCACCGATGTGGCCCCCACAGCGCTGTTCGACGCCGGCGAAACCTACGGCAAGGCCGGGGATATACCCAACGCGATCAGGGTGTTCACCGACCTGGCCAACCGGTACCCCGAGAACCCTCTGGCCCCCCAGGGATTCCTGAGGGCGGCGTTCCTGGCCAGGGAAGCGAAAAACTACATACTGGCCGGAGACACATACCTTGAAGCCTTCAACCGGTATCCAATGGCCGAGGGGATGGCCAGCGCCATCTACTCCGCCGCCCTCAGCTATGAGGAAGGCGGTGCGACCGACCGAGCCATGAGCGTTTACGAGCGGATAATCCGTGAGAGAAGCGGGTCACCGGAGGTGTTGGTGATCTCCCTCGGGAAGTACGGCGACAATCTCTACGACAGAATGGACTACCAGGGAGCCCGACAGATGTACCGTGACTGCATCGAAACCTACGACAACTTCAGACAGGGTCCTGCGGCTCATCCGGCCAGGGCCGCGTTCCGAATCGGAGAGATTACCCGTCGCAACTACGATGCGGTGACGGTCACCAGCACCGAAACCGCTCAGGCCAAAACCCAGTTGAAAACCGAGGTCGAGAGCTGGTATGCCAAATCCCTGACCTACAATGTGGATACATGGTTCATGGCATCCTGCGCCCGGGCCGGCGAGCTTTTCGAGGATTACGCCAACTCCATTGCCTTCATGGATCCCCCTCCGGGCCTGGACGACGAAGCCATTGACGAGTTCTACAGCATGCTTTACATCCAGATTTACGAGCCCAACATGCAGAACGCCATCAATGTGTACACAACCGCCATTCAGAAGGCGGTATCGGCGGGGGTCATGAACGACTGGGTGGACAGGGCGGCGACGAACCTCGAGCTGCTTGCTCCCGGAAGTGTTGCAGCTCTGGGTCTTCCCGGCTACGGATACGCGGAGGAACCTTTGATTGATCCGGGCACTACTGAAACTGGTGATGTTCAATGAAGTCGGTGTTCATTTCGGTGATGCTGCTGTTTGCATCCATGGTTTTCGGTCAGGGCACACAGGGAGGCGCCAGGCTCGAGGGTGGAAGGCTTATTCTTGAGGAAATCACCATTCTCGGTGAACTCAGAACCCCGCAGGCTCTGTTTCTCATGCTGAAATCCACTCCGAACCTCAGCAACGTGCTGCTGGAGAGAAGCTTCCTTGAGGATGTGGTAAGACCGATCTACCCCGGGGCTTTCGCCACGGAAACGAGTTTCATGGTGGACGGCTCCCGGGGACAGCCCCTGCCCAGATGGGCAAGATACGGCACCGTTGTGGCGCTTGGCGGATTGAGCGTGTATAACTATTCTACGGACAATTCCAAAAACGGCCTGATCTTCGGAGTGATGGCCGGAATGGATCTGATAGGAAACCTGCTCTACGACTTTCTGGGTCGATAGGGCGTCTTGAGAGGAGAGAACCCGATGCGCCTTACCCTGTTCGCCCTTCTGATCGTGATGACGATGCCCTTCACGGTCATTGCACAACCCCCTGATTCTGCAGCGATCGACACTCTTCAGGCGGCTGAGGGCGATACCACCCTTGTGCCGGATTCCTCCGAAGCGGTTGTTGAAGATGTTTTGCCGGAAACCGTTGCCGCGATTGAGGAAGAACCGGAAGAACCGGAAGAAACCGGCGGTTTCTTCAGCCAGTTCGCTAATTTCTTCCGTCAGGGCGGTCCGGCGATGTGGGCGATTCTTCTCTTCTTCTTTACCGGTATCGTCATCTTTGTGGAACGGCTCGTTTTCCTTTACAGCACAGCCTCGGTGAAGCCCGAAGCCTTCATGGCCCGGATCGCCGATTTGATCCGCAGGGGAAGCATCGAGGGCGCCATTGCCGAAGCAACCCGATACAAGGCTCCCCTTTCCCGGATCATTGATGCCGCCCTCAGAAACTACAGGGGCACCGAAAGAGACATTCAGAACGCCGTGGATGAGATGGCCCTGGCGGAGCTTCCAAGGATCAACGCCAGGATCAGCTACCTTGCCATGCTTGCCAATGTGTCTACAATGGTCGGTCTTCTCGGAACGATCTTCGGTCTCATCGCGGCATTCGCCGCTGTGGCTGCCGCAGACCCCGAGCAGAAAAGCGTGATGCTGGCCAACGGTATCTCCCAGGCCATGAACACCACCGCCTTCGGGCTCATCTCGGCGATTCCCCTCCTGATCGTGCACTCACTTCTCACCTCCAGGGCGGACAAACTCGTGGATCAGATCGACCGATACAGCGTCATGGTTATGAACATGCTGGCCGCCGCCAGGAAGGGCGACTGATGGCGAAGGCCGCATCGGGAAGGAGCAGACGGGTAAGGCATGCCTCCGAACTCGACATGCTTCCGGTCATGAACCTTTTCTGCTGCATCATACCATTCCTTCTTCTCAGCGCATCCTTCCTCGAGATAACCGTTATCACCATGTCCGGCACCGAGGGAGTGAGTTCAGCCGGAGCAGGGGCCACGGCAAACCTGATGCGTTCAGAGGAGGACAGGCTGCAACCCAAGATCATCATCACACAAGAGCAGATGTTCATAGGAACCGCCGCCGGAAGCGTTCATGTGAGCCACGCCTTTCAGGAGCAGCGGGATACCACCGGAGACGGCTTGTATGATACACAGGTGATAAGCTTTCACTGGGATTCGCTGGCGATGAAGGTGGAAGAGGCCCACAGGATCCTCACCGAGAGCTATCCCCAGATCACCTTCAGAAAGATCATTATTCTCACCGTCGAGGAAACCCGTTACGAAAACATCATCAGGGCCATAGACATTGCCGGCGCCGCGGGATTCGACCAGCCCGGCCTTCAGGTAGCCCCATCAGCTTCTGTGGCGGACGCCATGGGGGCGGGACGATGAGCGCCCCCTCAAAGCGCCATGTTCCCCTCACGCTTGGATCGGGGAAATCCAAGGCGGTATCAAGGGCCGGAGACAAGAAGTCGGCTCTGAACCTCACATCAATGATCGACATGTTCACAATTCTCGTGGTTTTCCTTCTCAAGAGCTACTCCGCGGAAGGGGCACTGGTTACCGTCAGCGATGCCCTTACCCTGCCCAAGGCCAGATCGGAACAGAGAGTCGAACTCAAGCTGGAGATCCAGGTAACCAACCAGGTCATAGTTGTAGACGGCGATCCGGTGGTTTCCGTGGACCGCCAGCTCATCTCTTCCGGGGGCCCGATTCCAAGCCTTGTCACACGCCTGAAGGATCACATGGAATACACCCGCATCGTTCGGGGTACCATCACCGAGGAGGAGATGAAGATCAACATTCAGGGTGACCAGGGAATTCCGGCGATTCTTCTTCAGAGGGTGATGGCAAGCTGTACCGAAGCCGGGTTTATCAGCCAGAACCTCGCGGTCATCAAAGTTGAAGCTATCGGTGAGGAGGAATGATGGCCCAGGCGACCGAAGAGAGAAAGATTCTTGCCGTCGCCGTGATGCGGGATGGCAAAGTAGTCAACAAGATGCTTCCCGGGTCAAACCCCGTGAAACTCGGTTCCGGTTACAACAACAGCATTGTCGCCGAGTCCCCCGGTATTCCCGACTCCATGGAGTTCATCCGTCCCGGAGCAGACAGGGATATCTGGGAACTCAAGGTGTGCGACTCCATGGAGGCGGTTATCACCTCCTCCGACGGCTCCAAGCTGAAGTTCAGCGATCTCAAGGGTCTGGGGATATTCGCCACCGATTCTGAAGGCAATTACATACTCAACATACGATACGGTGATCAGGGCATGGTCAATGCCGGGCCGTTCGTGATTCACTTCGGGTTCATAGTTCCCCCGGCAAAGTCATCCCCTGAGAAGAAACCGGCAAAGAAAAAAGAGCCTGAGAAACCCTCTACGGAAGAAAAACCGGATTCCAGGCGCCTCAAGATAACAGTGGAAGACCCTGAAGGAAGAAGAGACATCTGGCCCAACGCCGGAATCATGACCATAGGCGAGGATGGATACAATACCGTTTCCGTGCGCAACGCCGGCTTGCCGAAGCTCCACACTCTTCTCGAACCCCTGGGAAACAGGTATGTGCTGAATCTCATTCCGGAAATCAAGGGCGGCGTCGAGGTCAAGGGCAGTGTCATTCCCTTCAGCACCCTCATAGACAGGAAGATGATCCGCCAGGAGAAGGAGGGCGGGCCTTTCGTCTGGGAGTTCGACAAGAGCGTTCAGGGGGTTTTCTCCCTGGGCGGAGTGGAGATATTCTTCGGATTCGCGGAGCCGCCGCCGGAAGTTCTCAAGCCCAGAACCGAAGCCAGAGAGGAACTCCCGGTAGAAAAGCCGAAACCCGCGGTTTATGACTGGTCCAGGTTCGCCACAAGGCCTCACGAGGAAACCGCCTTCGAGGAAACCGCCGACGAGAACCAGAAATTCAAGGTTATGATAGGCATAGGTCTGGCGGTCGCGCTTCTTCTCGGAGCAGTAACAGACCGGATGATAGTGGTGGTCAAGGAGTCCAAGGCTCAGATCCTGAGACGAGCCCCCACCGCAAGGGTTGCGTCCCTGGCGGAGACCCCGCCCCCCACGGAGGAAGTGGGTGTGGGCGAGGAGATCATCAGCGACATGCCTTCCACAGAGGTGGCCAGCGCCGGGGGTGGTGCTCCCAGTGAGGGTCCCTCCGGTCCCGTGGGAGCGGCTGCCGGTGCTTCCGCCGCGGAGGATGTGCTGCAAAGCATAGGGTTCGCCGCCTATGGAACCGGAAGCGCCGGAGGCGGCGCGGGTTTCATCGGTGATCTGCAGAGCGCCGCGTCCAGCGGCATGGGTCTTGCCTCTGGAACCACCGGCGACGCGATTCTCGCCGGCGCCGGGGGAGGCGGTTCCGGGGGTATATCAGGCCTTGTGGGTTCCGGAGGGGGCGTCGCGTCCAGCGCGGAAACCGTAAGTTCAAGCCAGATGCAGGCGGTACACCAGGCGGCTCAGGTCACCTTCACCGCCAGCGCTTCCGGCGAAGCCATCGACCTTGGCTACCGGAACATGTCGGAGATCAGACAGAGGCTGAATGTTCTGAACATGCGGATAAAAACCGCCTATGAAGGCCTTCTCCGCTCGGACCCCACGGCGGGCGGCACTATAAACATCAGTTTTTCCATCACTCCCAGCGGATCAGTTACCGGCGTTTCCGTGAGCTGTCCCGGGTCGCTGGCCAGCCTTCAGGGCACCGTCACAGCGGCTGTGAACAGCATGAACTTCGGCCCCGCGCCTGAACAGACATCCAACCTTCCCGTGTCGGTTCCCGTTAGGCTGGTGCCGCCGCAGTAGGGCTCACTCAACCCAGATGGTTTTCACGTTTATGAACTCCATGAGGCCATGACTGGACAGCTCCCTGCCGTAGCCCGACAGCCCCGTTCCCCCGAAGGGAAGCCTGGGATCCGAACGAACCAGCGTGTTGATGAAACATGCCCCTGATGCGATTTTTTTCGCAATGCTTTCTCCCCTGGCTCTGTCCCCGGTGAAAACCGAAGCGCCGAGACCGAAGCCGGTTCGCCCGGCCAGCTTCACCGCATCAGCATCGTCCACCGCCGATAGCACCGCCGCCACTGGGCCGAAGGTTTCCTGGTCAGCTGCCGGCATACCCGGCGTTACCCCGCTGAGCACGGTGGGAGGGTAGAAGAAGCCTGGTCCGTCCGGGATGACACCGCCGGTATTCAGCCGGGCCCCCATGGCAAGGCTGTCGGATACCTGGCGGTGCAGTGTTTCCCTCAAGTCGCTCCGTGCCATCGGCCCCAGGGTGGTGGAGTGTTCCATCGGGTCACCCATTACCGCGCGCTCCATCTCCCGGGTGAACAATTCCAGAAAAACCTGAAGAACCTTTTGCAGAACTATCACCCGCTTTGAAGCAATGCAGTTCTGACCTGCGTTGATCAGCCTTGAAAAAGCGATAGTCTTCGCCGCCAGCTCAAGGTCCGCGTCTTCGAGAACCACCGCCGGATCGCTTCCTCCCAGCTCAAGGACGCACTTCTTCAATTCGTTCCCCGCCTCCCTGGCTATCGATCGTCCCGCTTCCACTCCTCCGGTCAGGGTTATCGCCTTTACTCCGGGGTGGCGGATGATCATCCGGGATACGGGCCCCGCCCTGTGCCCGGGAACAAGCAGGACTCCCGGAAGTCCCGGCGGAAAGCCGGCGCTGCTGAAAAGCGAGGCGATCTTCAAAGCGCAACCGGTGACGCCGGGGGAGTGTTTCAGTAGAATGCCGTTTCCCGCCGCCACAGCTGGAGCGGCGAAACGGAAGAACTGCCAGAACGGGAAGTTCCAGGGCATTACACCGTACACGACCCCCATCGGCTCGTGGCGGACATAGCAGCGCCGGGCTTCGGTGAGTACAGGCATGTCCGCCAGGAATGCCCCGGCGTGCCGGGCGTAGTACCTGCAAACCAGCGCGCACTTGTCCGCTTCCGCGACGCCCTGGCCAACCGGCTTGCCCATTTCCAGGGCCATGAGCCTGGCCAGGCTGTCACGGCTTTCCTCAAGAAGGCGAGCCAGCGCTGTGAGTTTCGCAGCCCTGTCAGCGGAGGATGAGCGGCTCCATTGGTGAAAGGCGGCTTCGGAAGCGTTTGCGGTTTCAAGGACTTCTTTTCCGGTCTGGCAGCGCCATGTGCCGACGGTTTCACCGGTAAAGGGGCTGATGGACCTGAGGCGCCTGCTGTCAGCAGGGATCACGGGCTTTCTCCCTTCGTTCGCCTGATTATACGTTCTGTTCCGGTTCCTGTCCGTCATTGACGGAGCAGAGACTCGCCCGCTATTGTTCAGTTTACCATTGAATGATTAAGGAGACTTAAATGAAAAGTGTGTTTGCGCTGCTTATGCTGGTTTGTCTTACCATTTCCGCGGAGGATGTAACAATCCCCGACAGCCCTCGAGATATGAGTGAAATCAGGGCGGAACTATCGGTTCTGAACACCGCGATAAAGACCGCCTATGAAGAACTGCTCACCACCGACTCCAACGCTTCCGGCGAAATCCTCATCACCTTCTCCATCACTCCCGAAGGCGATGTCACCCTCGCTGCGGCAACCTGCTCGGAAGGGCTGGAAACCCTCCATGAAGCTGTTCTTGAGGCAGTCGAAGCCATGAAGTTCCTGCCGGTTCCGGAACAGGAGGGAGACCTTCCCGTTTCGGTTCCCGTAAGGCTGTTGCCACCTCAGTAGGAAACCGTTCATAGACAATAAACGCGAAGGGGCCTACCTGGCAGGCAGGCAGGTCCGATGGAAGGCTCTGGGCTCAAGCCTGGCGGCTACCACCATTGGCGGAACCTCAACTGTGGTGCTGGCGGTGTATGTGGCAAACCACGGCCTTTCAGGATTATGGCTGGATATTCCACTGGGGATTTCCCTTGTGGTTTCCGGCTTTTTTCTGGCGCCAAGGGTGAGAGCCACAGGGGCGTCGTCCATTGCCGGGATTGCGGGTCAAAAATATGGAAGCGCTTTCGGAGCAGTCATCGCGGTTCTTGTGCTTCTTGCGGAGTTCGCCTGGTTCGCCCTGCTTACTCTGGCCGGGGCCTCTCTGGTATCCGGCGCAACAGGACTTGGCGAAACGGCGGGCATTGTCGTCACCGCCGCCGCGTTCTCGATCTACACATCCCTGGGGGGGCAGAGAGCGGTCATCCGCACCGATCTTGCGCAACTGGCGCTGCTGATGGTTTTCGGCCTTGGAATACCCGCGGTGATTACCCTCTTCCGGGGAATGAATCCCCGGCCCGGAATGCTCTCGTTTCCAACGGGCCCGGGCATGGGTCCGATGAGGGTCTTCAGCCTCGTTCTGATGATGGGTTTGCCAGGTCTTGTTGGAGGAGATGTGTACAGCAGGCTTCTGTCGGCGATAACTCCTTCGGACGCGGCAAAGGCTTCTGTTCTTGCCGGCCTTGTAAAGCTTCTGGCGGCGGCATGCGTTGCGGTCATAGCGCTGGGGGGCAACGGGGAGGGGCTGGATGCCGCGCTGAGAAGCCTTCTCCCGCCGGTGCTCTATCATGCGGCGGCGTTCAGCATTCTCATGGCGATCATGTCCAGCGCCGACAGTGTCCTGCTCACCGGGGCCACCGTGCTTCACACCGATCTGCTTCCGGGTCTCGGGTTTTCTCCGAGAATCGTGGTTGCGGGGGTTGCTGTGGTGGGGACCGTCCTGGCCCTGGCCGCGGGGAATGTGGTGAAGGTAATGGAGTGGTCCTACACTGTATTCAGCGCCGGGGCGCCACTTCCGCTGATGGCGGCCCTTCTGCTTGCCAATCCCCCCTCCCGGGCAGCCGCGAACCTGTCTGTCGCTCTCGGAGGAGGTGCTGCGGTTGTTCTGAAACTCATGAATGCGGGCAACGGTTTCCTGTGGGCGATCGGGATTTCCTTCGGCATACTTGCTGTCAGTGTTGCATTGAACCGTGACAGGAGAACAGTATGATACGCGTCCTGCTTCTTTCCGTTTCCCTCCTTGCCCTTCTGTCCTGCGGGGCATCGCTTCCCGCTGAGGATGTGAAAGGTGTTTGGGCGGGGGAGCTTTCCATCGCCGGCACAACACTGGCCATCACCGTGGAACTCGAGTACCAGGAAGACACCCTTTCAGGGCGTATCGACATTCCCCAGCAAAATGCCCGGGGGCTCGAACTGACCAACCTCTCGGTGCGGGGGGACAGCGTCTGCTTCTCGCTTCCCTCCGGCCTGGGACGGGCGGGTTTCCGGGGTGTGGTTCAGGGTGAAACCATTGCCGGCGCCTTCTCGCAGGCAGGACATGTCGGGTCTTTCTCACTTTCCCGGGTGTCCGCGTTGATACCGGAACAGGTGGTGGAAGGCGAGGAAATCGTGATAACGGGTGAGGATTGCGTTATTGCCGGCACGCTGGTTTTGCCCGAGGGCGAACCTCCGTTTCCCTGCGTGTTTCTGCTGTCGGGAAGCGGCCAGCAGGACAGGGATGAGTATGTGATGGGGTTCCCGGTGTTCGCGGCTCTGACCAGGCACCTGGCGGCGGAAGGGATCGCGGTTCTCCGTTGCGATGACCGGGGCGTGGGCGGGTCCAGCGGTGGCATGGATGCCTTCAGCGACTCGGTGCTGCTCTACGAAGCAGGCCTGATGCTGGAATATCTGATGCTCGATCAGCGGATCGATACACAGAAAATCGGAGTGCTTGGTCACAGTGAAGGCTCAAGCACCGCGTTCGCCCTGGCAGCCCTCAGACCTTTCGATGTGGCCTTCGTTGTGAGTATGGCCGGCCCCGCGGTTAATGGCTACACAACCATTCTTGACCAGCAGGAGGCCATTCTGAGAATGCAGGGCTTCCCGGATGAGTTCATCCTTGGCAAGCAGTCGGCCCAGACAGCCATCATGGACGCGGTTATAGCCGGGGATGTGGCCGGTGTTGAGCCCATCATCAGGCAGCAGTTCAGAGAAGAACTCGCCAGTCTTTCGGAAACCGAGCTTGCGCTGATGGGAGATGTGGAAGCCCAGATGGAGATGGTGGTACAGCGCACCATGGCCGAAGTGTCATCACCCTGGTTCCGAGGGTTCCTTGTACACGATCCCGCCTTGAGCATCGCCATGGTCCGCTGTCCTGTCCTGGTACTTTTCGGCGGGAAGGATGTTCAGGTTTCATCCGAGTTGAATCTTCCCGTGATGGAAGCGGCCCTGGCAGGGAATCCTGACCATGAAATCATTGTTCTCGATAACGCCAACCACTTGTTTCAGGAGGCGGTTTCCGGCGCGGTTGAGGAGTATTCCACCCTGCCTCCGGAGTTCATCGCAGGATTTCCCGAAGCTGTTTCGACCTGGATCCGGGAGAGGGTTATTTAGAACATCCTTCCCAGGAAGGTGTACCAGTTTCGTGAGCCGGTGAGGGCAAGACCGGCCTGTTCCAGAAAACTGTGGTCCCTGTTTTCCAGGTATCGGGCACAGAGGACGCCGACGCTGTTTTCCCTGAGATGGCCCGGAAGTTCGTCGAACTCTCTGCTACTGCCGTGGGCAATGGCAATCATGGATATAAAACGACTGCGTACAAGACGATGCTTCTCGTCGGCAATGACTTGACGGCGGATAATTGCAGGTAAATAATTAGGCAATCATCAACCGGTAGTTAATGAAGGAGTTGGGATGAAATACTGTTTTCCAGTTCTAGTTACAGTTCTTATCTCCACGAATGTAGCAGCTGTGCGTTTCGGTGCAATTAGCTCCTTTACCGATGCTGAACGTGTGAAGTATTTCACATCAATATGCGGAGGAGGAGTAGACATTCTCACTGAATCCACATATGAAGTTTTCACACCATATGATGGAATGTATCTCTGGGCGAGGTCTGACCGAAGACTCGACTCTCTATCATCTATTCTGCCAGCTGAAGGCACGATTATTGTATGTTGTACTGGTACTCCAGGATGGAACACTGGATGGTGGTCACATCCGTCATTGCAAGAAGGCGAAAGAAACCATCGCAGTATTGATGACTATGTGTATGCTGATTTTCTGGAAGCAATGATTTATCGTTATGGGTCAAATGGTGTCCGACCATTAGCGCAAGGAAGGGCTATAACGAACTGGTCACTTTGGTGTGAACCTGATGGCGGACAGCAGATGATGGGTGTGGCAGAGTACAGTCAAGATGGGTTATTGGCTCGCGAAAGAGCAATGCTAGAATACTTCACCATTGCCTCATATGCTTCAGAGAGGATCCGGGCAACTGATCCAAATGCCACTATAATCAGCGGCAGTTTTCTATCCCCTGCCTCACCTCCTGCGAGTCACGAACTTCAATGGGACTATTACGCACGCTTGTGCTTGCAGCTCTGCCTTGCTGGAGAGTACAACGAGGACGGCCCCGTGGACTTCGGATGGCCGGAAGGACCTGATGTGTTTGATTGGCATCCTTACAATGACTTTGAATTGTATGATAATAACATCGAAGCATATTATGATCCTCTTGTCATTGAGAGTAAGGATATGATGTATCGCGAGAGATGCGATGACCTTGCAAATTACTTTCTTGACGACTTATTCACTGATGACGCGAATGAACCCTCATGGAGTACAATGCCACAGTACTTGCTTGAGTTCTGTCCCACATATACGCTAGAAGACTGGCGTGTGCAAAATTCTATCGATCCGGAGGATTATCACAGCATATGGCGCGCAAACTACCACATAACAAGCTGTTTAATGCTTGCTGAATCATCTCATCTTGAAGTTCTAACTCCATGGTTAGCTGGTTCTGGTCAATGGTGGGCAGATCTACCGGATGATGGTATGGGATTCTTGTGCATCCCAATGCCTGAGTCGCTTTGGCCATCTCCCGCCGATGCAAGTTACCAGTATTTGAGTGCGCGGCTGAATGGTTTTGCTTGCACAAGTTATGTATCGAGTATTATAGGCAGAAGCGACATCGCGACGACACAGAGAGCCAGTGCACAAAATAATTATCGTCTTGCTCATTGGACATTCGGACATGTAAATGCGGAGTATCCAAGAGTACATGCTCTCAGGACATACAGAGAAGACGACATCTCTGTTTACAATGAGGACTTATACTTTGATGCAAGCTTTTCCGTGCCAAGCAGTGTTGATTACCTGGAACAGTACACACTCACAGGAAACTACGAAGGCAACCTTATTCCAGATGAGTTCGGCAATGTTACAATCTCTGTGAATGGATACATGAAGTATGCAGTCGAATGCATTAGCAATGATTGGTGCGAGATCTCGGTTTCAGATAGAGTTGAGGAGAATGAAACCAGTACATCGAACACAGTCAGAGTAAGAGTGTTCGACTTGGCTGGTAGACTAGTTGTGTCGTACCTGGCAGACACAAGTTTCATTTCAGAGAATCAGAACCAAATGACCCTGCTGGAATCGTACGATATGCCCGTTGGATGCTATGTAATCGTGGTATACAATGATAGCAATCATCCACTGTTTACTCAGAAAGTGACGGTTCTGAAATGAGTCATTGTGTTTTCATCTGGGCAGCGATTCTGTTTATTGCCAACGTCATGTTAGCACAGTTACCTAACTGGGTCTACTCTAATCCTAGCACACAAGAGTCTCTGTTTACATGCATTGCTGCTTGGAACGCTGATAACGATGCCAAGGTTGAGCTTGCTGCATGTACCTACTATTACGATATTGATGATCCCTACCAATCTGGTGGATATGTCTATCTTCTTACTACGAATGCCATGGGTTCGCTTGTTCTAGACAATGGATGGATCAGCACTAACCGAGCTTGTTACCAGGTTTTGAAGTGGGCCGATGTAAACGGTGATGGATACACCGATCTTGTTGCAGGCACCAGCTTGATGGTAGATGAAAACACCCCTGTGTTGTGCTTTCTGAATCAAGGTGGTACTTTAAGTACAACCGCTGTTCCATTGGTGACGTCTCAGGCATGGGATGTCATGTCCCTTGAATGGGGAGATTTTAACTTCGATGGTTTGCCAGATCTGCTAATTGTAAGAACAGACGGTCCACCAATGATCCTTCCCGGACAAGCAACGGCAAGTGCATGGACTGTAATTGGATCTACTCCCGTTGAGCTTGAGATCTCATCGAACGAGGAGAGACCTCGAGTTGTCAACCGTGCAATGGATAGTGATGTTTGGGATGTTAACTCAGATGGCTTTCTTGACATCGTACTATCCTCCCATTGGGCAACCTGTGAGCTGCAATCAAACTACACAGAAAGTTTTTACGAAGTTAAGACCATTGGCAGAGGGGCTGACTTTTCAGAAGCAGTTGCATACGTGCCTGCTGCAACCTCTCCTGGAAGAGTCAGTGTTCTTAGGGGTAATGCTTGGGATAGTGGCGTTGCCAACGTATATGATTTTGCTATAAATACCTTTATAGAATTACTGCCGGACGTTCAATACTTCAATGTCGAGTATGTATCCGACTTCTCTCTTGTCAGTCTTACGAGCAGTTTTCAACCTCAACTTCTTCTTGCAGTAGCAGAGGTCGGCAGCCAAGACACGAGTACTGATCCAAGATTCCGGCGTGGGAGAGTTCTTCGCTTGGATAGAACACTTGCGAGTTGGTCGGCGTTTGACTTATGGAAAGAGTTAGACCAGGCTAGGCCGGAAGCATACTCGGTCACATGGTGTGACCTCACAGCAAGTACAGCACAGTACGCCACTTACAGGTTGTTTGGCTCAGACCATTTATACAATATTGGCGGACACAATCAGTTTGCATACCACATTCCAGTATACGGTATCATTGATGCCTATTACATGGATAATAATGGTATTGCAGTACAAGTACAGAGTTGGTATTCCGGTAATGGATGGTTTGGAATCAAGGAGAGCATTCCATCAGGCTGTGTTCCGTTTGTTGTTGTTCAAACAGCGTCTACTCCTGACTTGTTTTTCGGTCGTCGAGGATCAGTTGAGGGGTACAATCGGTAAAGGCTTAACTGCATTGTTGATACACCAGAAATACTACGTTTGCTTGCTTGCTTGCTTCTGTAGGTACATGAGTCAGATTTTGGGAGTAATACGATGAAGCAGATTCATACCCTTTTCTGTGCAATCCTCTTTTCTCTCCTGATCCTGTACCCTACGCTGAATATCGGTTTTCTCTCCGACGACTTCCTCGACTTGGACCATCGTTTCTCGTCCGAAACCTTTACAAGAACCGAAGCCGGAGGGTTCAGGCCCCTGATTGTCGCGGTATGGGCTCTCGATTCAGTTGTATGGGGGGGGGAGGGAGGCGGTACCTGGTCACCGGGCTGGCACATAACCAACCTGCTTATACACATGCTCAACATCGTCCTTGTCTCGGTTTTTCTGAGCGGGTTCGGTCTCTCCCGCGGAGCCCGGTTCTGGGGCGTCCTGTTGTTTGCCGTATCGTGGGCCGTTGTTCCCGGGGCGGGAAGAGTCTCGGGACGGACCACGATGTTTGCCATGGCGCCGATGCTGATTGCCCTTTCCCTCCATTCGGTGTGGCTGCGGCGCAGGAAACCCATGTTCCTTGTGTTGTCGTGTCTGTCGTTCCTCGCATCTCTCCTGTTCAAGGAAACCATGCTCTTCTGCGCACCACTGTTCGGTCTGGCGGCTCTGGCGCATAAACCCCACGAAGCCGGGAGGGGGTTCGGCGTTTTTGCAGTGAGCTTTCTGGCATTTCTGGTGCCCACCGCTTTGTATGCTGGGTGGCGGGTGGCCTGGACGGGGCCGTTCCAGAGCTATCAGGATGCCTCCTATGTACTGATGCCAATGCTCAGGAACCTTGCTGATCTGGCTGTGATGCCTTTTTCGCCCTGGTTTGACTCCATACCCGCGCGGCTGCTGATTGTCGCTTTTTCTCTCCTTGTTGTCTTCATTCCGGGCCGTCGATCTGCCAAGGCCTTCTTCGCTGGTCTTCTTGTCTTTCCCTTGGCAACGGTTCTCATTCTGCCTCCACGACCGGACTTCGCCTATGCCGTCCTGCCTTTTGCCGCTGTTGTTACCTCCTTTGCTGCCGAACGTGCAAAAGGCCTTGCAGGAAGGCTTTTTCTGGGGCTGTTGATTCTGGGGTGCGCTCTTGCAGCTCGAGACGAGGTTTCAAGGCTTGTGCAGGCCGGTTCTTACACGAGAACGATCATTGCAGACCTTGATGAACTGGCCCGCTCAGTTGAACCTGATTCCGTGGTTTTCGTGAGCGGTATAAGATACGAAGAGGCGGGGTACGGAACGCTCTGGCCCAATGCCTTCGGCGCTGCGGCAAAAACCAGCGGATCGTTCCGGTGCGGAAGCTTCTATACCCCGGATGTATTCTGGGAGGTGGCTTGGCCCGTGCTGGAGCGAGATGAAGTTTTTGACTGCGTGTTCGCCAGGCTGGGTCAGGATGGCTGGATGATCCGCAGGTTGTCACTGACTCCAGAATCATTCCCCTCGGTTCTGCCGGATGTTGAGATCATTCTCCGGGACGAATGCGGATTCGGGGTTACCCACGAGCTTCGCCAATATTCCACCCTGCTGGTTCCCGGGGCTGGTTCGGGTTGCAGAATTGCCCTTGCCGACCCTTTCAACCCGTGCAGTCTCCTGGTATTCGAGGCTTCACTTATCAGGGGGGATACAGCGGTGTTTGACCTGTCCAGTCAGGGGGCGTGGCTTCTCGGGCAGGATTTCCTGATCATCGGATCAGGGTCTCCGGTCCGAAGCGTTTTCCTTACATCGGAGAAGCAATGGCTTTTGGAGCTTCTGGCTCTGAACGCGATAAAGCGGGAACAGCTCTTGCGCTGAACAGCGCTTCTATGGTGCCGGGAGTGTATATCTGTTATGGTGCCCGGCATAAACCCGGAGGAGTCCCTTGACAAGACATGCTCTGTCTTTGCTCTGACTCCTTTGGATTCAATAGAGACTCGGTAACAAGAGGTTCGTCTTCGGTTTGATAGCCTCAGTCGAGTTCCTGTCCGAAAGTTCGAGCATTTCAGCTTATACGGGTCATACTGGGACACTGATGGGGTTCAGTCCCGGGTCGCCATTCATCATTGATTATCTCCGGCGGGAGGGTGCTGGGGCATCAGGGGCTTTTCAACAGGTAAGAGGGCACCATTGACGAGACCCTTGCGACCTGGATCCGGGAGAGGGTTTTTTAGAACATCCTTCCCAGGAAGGTGTACCAGTTTCGTGAGCCGGTGAGGGCAAGACCGGCCTGTTCCAGAAAACTGTGGTCCCTGTTTTCCAGGTATCGGGCACAGAGGACGCCGACGCTGTTTTCCCTGAGATGGCCCGGAAGTTCATCGAACTCTCTGCGACTGCCGTGGGCAATGGCGAAGAATGCTCGCGCCAGAGCATACCATTCCTCCCTGGAAATACCAAGCTCGATCCGTCCAGGCTGCTCACCTGGTTTCCGGTTCATGGTGAGCCTGCCCCCGCCGCTTCCCGAATTTCGGCAACGGTCCCGGCATCGCCGTTCGCCTCTTCCATCAGGTCCGCCAGATCAGCCAGGAACACTGTGTGGCGATCCATGCCGATGACGGCGCCTTTGGGAATCAATGATCGAACCACAATGTGAAGAGGTTCTCCCGTCAGGTTGTACGCGATTTCATACGCTTCCTCAATCAGAAGGAGAGCCTTCTCAGGGCTTTGACCTTCGTCAAGACGGATTCGGGCCTCGGAAAGGGCGGCAATCCCTATGAACAAACACATCCGGCCTGAGTAGGGATTCTGGTGGGGGTACATCACTCCCCAGCCTTCACCCATTGCGCCGAGGTTGTCTCCGGTTTTCAGGGCGGCGCCGATCGTGTTCAGCCTTTCCAGGTAGTAGTCGTGAAAACCGCTGTCCAGCAGCTGAAGACGACCTGCATCGGAGATCAGGTAGTCCGCCCTGTAGTAATCGGCGGTGTATGGATACTGGGAATACACCGTTAAGGAACCGGTTTCAATGTCAATCCAGGCGCTGGCTTTCACGGGATTCAGCCAGCCCGGGAATGGGGAGTATTCATCGGGGGGAGAACCCTCGAATCCCATCATCCAGCCCTGGGGAGTTTCAACGTAGTCGAGGAAAGCGTACGGGCCGTCTGCGTCATAGACCTCTATCAGCAGCCTGGCCACAAGCAGTATCCAGATAAGCATTCACACTCCTGTTCTAAGCTTCAGAAGCCTGGCTCTGAGCTCACGTTTAGCCGGCTCGGCCTGGGCGTAGATCTCGTCTGCCTTGTGAAACTCCAGAAGCGCGATGTTCCTGATTTCCGGCTCGATGTAGATGTCCGGGGGGCAGGTTTTCAGTTTCTCGGCGATTATCGTCCGCTGCATGATGTCGAAGGTTTCGAGAATCGCCTTGACCGCCGTGGGTGAATCGTCTCCGCTGCGCTTTTCCAGGCGCCCCATGACGTTTACCGCGATGATCACATCGCAATCGGTTAGAAGGTCGTGGGGCAGGGGATTCACTCCCCCTCCGTCGATCAGCACCCTTCCATCCGAATGAACAGGTGAAAACACCCCGGGAAGGCCCATGCTTGCCTTGATGGCCTTCATAAGGTCTCCCTTCTCGAACACGACCTGCTTGGAGGCCCAGAAGTCTGTGGCCACAACCTTCAGGGGAATTGACAGTTCTTCGAAGCTTGTCGTTTCGATCTGCCGGTAGAGGAACTCCACGAAAGCGTCACCCTTGAAGAGGGCGTTTCCCAGAAAATCGATGTCGAGAAACTTGATCCACGCCAGGAAATCCTTCCTTGACAGAATCTCCCTCAGGGAATCCCCTTCGCTGATCAGCATGCTTTCCGCGTGTTTCCTCATGGCGGATGCCCGGATGCCCGAGGCGTAAATGGCTCCCGCGACTGCTCCGATGCTGGTTCCAGCGATGCAGCAGGGGCGGATTCCCAGTTCGTCCAGCACTTCAAGCATGGGAATATGGGCAAGACCCCGGGCGCCTCCACCTCCCAGGGCAAGGCCGATCTTCATCTTATCTCTCCCCTCGTTTTTCAGAAACCGCACCGGAAAACCAGAACATTGGTTACCGGGTCGCCGGGGGGGCCAGAACCTGTAAAGGTGTGATGCATTCCCGCTGCTTCAACCACCGCGAAAAGGAGCCCGACGCTTTCCCGCCGTACCATCACCAGAGGTTCCCGGTGACCGAAGGTGTGCAGTGCCGCAAGCAGGTCATGGGTGGTTGAGGCATGCAGTACCGGAGTGCCTCGGACTATCAGTGGAGCAAGCTCCTGGGGCTGCTCCCAGGAAGTTGTGATCACCGGTGCTCCGGCTTCCAGGAGCATGCCGGTCAACTCCGCGCCTCGGTTTCGCTTTGCTGAAAGAAGGGACAGGGAGGTGATTGTGGCAAGAACCCCGACAGCCATGACTCCCTGAACCAACCTTCGAGGAGGGTGTTTTCGGGAGAACAGGCAGAGAAGAAGGAACAGGAAGAGCCCGTGCCTGAGCCCCCATGACACGTCCTCGGCATGCATCGGGCTCATGACCAGCAGCATGGCAAGAAGCAACGCCCCCGCAAGTCCGAGCGCCTTTCCCGGGGGCCTTGCCAGCCAGAGCAGTGGGAACACCACCAGCGGGTTCTGCACATCCATGGTATCCGTAGAGGAAAGACCCCGGATGAAGAATGCTGCCAGGGGAATCAGGGAGAGACCCAGCCCCGCCAGGGCCGCGGCGGTTCCCGAAGGCTTGTCGCGCCTTGCCAGAGACAACCCCCACAAGCCCCATAGTGTCCCGCCAAGCAGCAATCCCCAGACACCGTAACCGGGCATGGCGTTAACGAACCCCCTGCGAAGGATGTACAGCCTTGATGGAAGCCAGGCTGGAACCGTGCCGTAGATGTGGCTCTGGGCAAAGCTTCCCGCGAGATGTGTTCCCAGCCAGTTTCCGGTGAGCCCCTTTTGAATCAACAGGAACAGGGTGGCTGAGATGATGAATCCCAGGGCTATCCGGTTGAACCGCGGAGGTTTGCCCTGGAAAAGCAGAACAAGGGGAAAGGCCAGAATCATTTCCGGCCTCATGGACACCGCCAGAACCCCGGGAATGAAAGCTGTAACCGTAAGACCCTTCCTCAGCATGATCAGGCTGAGCAATCCAAGAACCAGTGCGATGGAGTGTGAGAAAAACGTAAGGCTGTAGAAGGGGATCGGTGTGCAGAAGAACGCCAGTAGAAGCCGGTTTCGGCGGGATATGCCACTCTTCTTCAGAAGAGCGGCGAGCACCAGAGTCAGGGCGATGCCGCCAAGCAGTGGAGGCAGATAGATGCCCCGCTGTCCGAGGAGGGCATAAAAGGGGGCTGCCATCAGTGCCGGAAGTGGATTGTACTGGCTGTAGAGCCTGCTGTTCCGGATGAAACCGTACTGGGCCGGCAAAGGCCTCAGGCGCTGGTGAAGCTCAGGGTTTGCGAGACTTTCCCCACCGGGATAAGGAAGGGCCGGCGGGATTGCTGCTCCCTTCAGGGTGAGGGCATGGGTCTGAAGAAAGCGATTCGCCTCGTCCATGCACCAGAAGGAATCGATTGGAAGAAGCATGACAGAGACAACCAGAAACGCGGCAAGAACTCCGGGAAGAAAAAGGCCTTTTCCGGTCATGGCCTGGAATCAGGTGGTCCGGGACCGGATCATCACCAGCATCATCTTGAATTTCTCGCTCGCCTTCAGGGCATGGGGCCTGTTCGCGGGCATCAGAATCATATCTCCAGCACCCAGGGTGTGGGGCTCGCCGGAAATCACAATCTCCGCCGCGCCTTCCAGCAGGAACACCAGGGCGTCGAATGGTGCGGTATGCTCGCTGAGCCCCTGTCCCTGGTCGAAGGCGAAAACGGTGACGGTGCCCGCAGTGCTGTCCACCAGAGTTCTGCTGACAACGCCGCCGGGCTGATAGTCGATGAGGCCCAGGACGGAGTGTGTTTGGGAGGGATCAATCATATCCGCGTCTCCTTACGATCCAGTTCGGAACCGCTCGAGCTGTTCCTTCAGGTATGTGTTTTCCGGCTCCAGATCAAGGGCCCGGGTTCCCCATTCAACCGCTTCCTCAAAGCGGTTCAACCTGAAAAGGATTTCCGCCACGGTGTCCATGATGTTGGCGTCTTCCGGCTCCATGTCGATGGCTTCCAGAGCAGTGGAAAGCGCCCGGTCAAGGTCGAGATCAGCCATCGCCATGGACCAGGCCACCGCGTTCTTCATCCAGGCCTCTTCATAGCTCTGGGCCGAGAACCGGGAAAGGATCGCATCAGCCCTGCTTCCGGCGTAGAACTCCATCATGTAAAGCGGTTCCCACCACCGCAGGTACAGCCGCAGAAGCTCGGTAACCGCCTCGGGGTTATCCGACACCTGTATGCTCACCATGATGTCTGTACTACCCTGATGGCCTGCGCTGTCCCTCACCACAAGAATTGCCGCGGACTGCCTCCCCCTGCTGTCGCCCCCGGCGTCTTCCCCGGCCTTCAGGGCTTCAAGGAGCCTGAAGGCGAGAACGTCCTCAGTGCTGCTGAGGAACGCCGTTTCCATGGCCTCAAGCACCTCGGGGCCCGTGAGGATGTTGCCTTGAATCGCGTAACCCTCTCCGGTCACACTGCCGGCCCAGGCCATGGTTTCGCTTCCGGTGAAGGATGCGGCGTTTCCCCTGGAGTCCACCACACCGATCTGGCGGTGGTTGAACATCGAATCGGCACCGGTGAGGGTCTCGATAACCTCACCGGCGTCCATCCCCTCGGCCAGCAGTCGAAGCCCTTCAGGGCCGTAGGTCAGGTTTGCCCAGGCCTGGGTGGCGAGAGCGCCGGCATCTGCTCTGGCCCAGGGAACCATCTGCCCCACGAAGGGCACCTTCGAGGCAACCGCGATTCCCCATTCACCTGATTCAGCGTCGTGGGCTACGATGGAAAATGTTGACAGGAGAGCCATTATCAGAATCGTCATAACAATCCCCCTATTCCAGCAGCAGAAGACTGCCGGCCATCACCGCCATTCCGGCAACCAGGCCCATGATGCACAGGTGATGCTCGCCGTGCTCCTCGGCGGTGGGAAGAAGCTCGTCGAGGCTGATGTAGACCATGATACCCGCCACCCCAGCGAGAAGCCAACCCAGAACTAAATCGGTGAAAAAAGCCCGGAAGAAGAAGAAGCCGATGAGAGCGCCAAGAGGCTCGGAAAGACCGGAAAGGAAAGACCAGCGAAAAGCCTTCTTCCTGCTGCCGGTGGCGCAGTAGATAGGTACGCTTATGGCGATACCCTCGGGAATGTTGTGTATGGCTATCGCGATGGCGATCGCAACCCCCAGCCGCGGTTCCTGAAGGGCCACGGCGAAGGTCGCCAGCCCCTCGGGAAAGTTGTGCACCGCTATGGCAATGGCGCTCAGCACGCCGAGACGGTGAAGGTTTTTACCCTTGGCGCACACCGTGCTGTGAACCTCGTGGGGGTTTTCGAACTTCGGCACCAAAAGATCGATAACCGCCATCAGGGCGATTCCCGCAAAGAACCCGGCAACCATTCGAAAGTTCGCCACGCCCTGGGGAAGCCCCGAGGCGGAGAAGGATTCGCCGGCACCGGGAAGGATTTCCATGAACGAGACATAGATCATCACCCCGGCGCTGAAACCCAGGGCTATGGCAAGAAACCTTGGACTGGTGTTTTTGGATAGAAAAGAGATGAGGCTGCCGATGCCCGTTGCAAGGCCTGCGAAAGTTACCATGCCGAGCGCCGGCCAGAAGTTGGTCATGTCCATGTGTTGCTCCGGGTGTCTTGCATACCCTAACATAAGAAACCCGGGGCCGGATGGCCCCGGGTCGAACCGGGTGGTTTTAGTACATGTCTCCCATGCCGCCGCCTCCGCCTCCGGGCATCGGCTTTTCGGGTTCAGGGATTTCCACAACGATGGCCTCGGTGGTAATCAGAAGGCCGGCAATGCTGGCGGCATTCTGCAGGGCGGTGCGGGTGACCTTGGTCGGGTCTACGATGCCGGCTTTGAACATGTCAACATATTCGCCGCTGGAAACATCGATACCCCAGGCGGTATCCAGTCCCCTGACCTTTTCCACCACGATGGCGCCTTCCATGCCGGCGTTGAACACCAGCTGACGCACCGGCTCGGAGAGCGCCCGGCGTATGATTTCCGCCCCGACCTTCTCGTCGCCTTCGAGATCAAGGCCGGCAACCGCTTCCTCGCAACGGATCAGGGAGGTGCCGCCGCCGGGGATGATACCCTCTTCCACCGCAGCCCTGGTGGCATGAAGGGCATCTTCCACCCTGGCCTTCTTCTCCTTCATCTCGGTTTCCGTGGCGGCGCCCACATTGATTCGGGCAACTCCCCCGGCCAGCTTGGCAAGCCTTTCCTGAAGCTTCTCGCGGTCGTAGTCGCTGGTGGTGTCTTCGATCTGCTTGCGGATCTGCTTGATGCGGCCCTGAATGGAGTCGGTGCTGCCGCTGCCCTCGATGATGGTTGTGTTGTCTTTGTCTATCTTTACCAGACCGCAGGAGCCCAGGTCGCTCAGGGT
This sequence comes from uncultured bacterium, assembly GCA_964624405.1. Lineage (GTDB taxonomy): Bacteria > Fermentibacterota > Fermentibacteria > Fermentibacterales > JCC-6 > UBA6080. The sequence goes on from CAZUXA010000009.1 coordinate 49,000, forward strand.
GATGTTCTCGAGTTTGATGCCAAGGTCTTCAGTGATGGAGCGGCCGTCGGTGAGGGCCGCGATGTCATCCAGCATGGCCTTGCGCCGATCACCGTACCCCGGGGCCTTAACCGCGGCAACCTGAAGCATTCCCCTTACCTTGTTCACCACAAGGGTTGCCAGAGCTTCGCCTTCCACATCCTCGGCGATGATGAGAAGGGGGCGTCCCATCTGGGCTATCTTCTCAAGAACCGGAAGCAGATCCTTCACATTGGAGATCTTCTTCTCGTGGATGAGGATGTAGGGTTTTTCGAGAACCACTTCCATGGCCTCGGCGTCGGTTACGAAGTAGGGGCTGAGGTAGCCGCGGTCGAACTGCATGCCCTCCACCACATCCAGGGTGGTGTCCATGCTTTTGGCTTCCTCAACGCTTATGGTGCCGTCTTTTCCCACCTTCTCCATGGCGTCGGCTATAATCTTGCCGATCTCCTCATCGTTGTTGGCGCTGATGGCGGCAACCTGGCGGATTTCCTCCTTGCCCTTCACATCTTCGCTGAGATCCTTCAGCCTTTTGATCACAGCTTCGACAGCCTTGTCCACACCCCTCTTGAGGGCCATGGGGTTGGCGCCGGCAGTGACATTCTTGAGGCCTTCGCGGTAGATGCACTCCGCGAGGAGAGTGGCGGTGGTGGTTCCATCTCCGGCTACATCACTGGTCTTCGAAGCGACTTCACGGATGAGCTGGGCGCCGATGTTCTCGAATCTGTTGGGAAGCTCTATCTCCTTGGCGACCGTAACGCCGTCTTTGGTGATGGTGGGGCTTCCCCATTTCTTCTCCAGAACCACATTGCGCCCCTTTGGGCCAAGGGTAACCTTGACCGCCCTTGAAAGCTGCTCGACACCGGCAAGGATGGCCTGCCTGGCGTCCTGGTCGAATTTAAGTTCCTTTCCTGCCATTTTATCTCTCTCCCTGGTTACTTGTCGAGAACGGCCAGGATGTCTTCTTCCCGGACGATCACATACTCTTCACCGTCGATCTTCACTTCGGTGCCGGAGTACTTGCCAATGAGTATTCTGTCGTTTTTCTTCACCACCGGGGCCATGAACTCCCCGGATTCGTTTCGCTTGCCTGCGCCGATAGCGACAACTGTTCCTTCAAGAGGTTTTTCCTTGGCTGTGTCGGGAAGAACTATTCCACCCTTGACAGTTTCCAGAGGCTCTTCCCTGCGGACGAGGATCCTGTCGAAGAGCGGACGGACCTTCACTTCTGCCATCGTTTGATTCTCCTTTCGCGGAATGTGAAGATTATTCTCCATGTTTGCGGTGCGCACGCGCCGCTGCTTTGCGCAATGTGTATAAGCAATGATGATGCCATTCGAAAAAGCGTGCTCTTCCCGAAGCATAACTGCATGAAGGACAATGCTAAAACCACTCCACCCCATCGGAGGTGCGGGTGGGTGAGCCGAAGGTGAACGCACCCCGTGTCAGTTTGACGCAGAAATGATCAGGAACGGATCGTGTATATTTTCCGTGATCAGAACCTGAAATTGCCGGGAGGCTTACCATGAACGGGCCAGTGCTTGTTACGGATACCGGAACGGATATGGATTGCGTAGCCGCGGTTGCGGACGGGGCAGCATTCGCCCTCGCTCCTTCGGCGCGAAACGCCCTGGAGAGGGGAAGGCTGGCAGTGGAGGTCCTTCTCGATTCCGGAAGGGCGATTTACGGAGTGAACACAGGGTTCGGCCGGCTTGCCACAAGCGTGGTGGACGGCGGTGCCCTTTCCGATCTTCAACGAAACCTTCTTCTGAGCCATTCCTGCGGTACCGGGCCGCTTCTCAGCCGGGAGCGGGTGCGTGTGATGCTGTTTCTACGGGTGGTTTCCCTGGCCAGGGGAAGAAGCGGTATCCGCCCCTGTGTGGTTGAACACCTGGTCAAACTGGGAAACGGACCGGTATACCCGGCGGTGCCCTGCCAGGGTTCCCTCGGTGCCTCCGGCGATCTGGCTCCCCTCTCACACATGTGCCTTCCCCTGATTGGGGAGGGGGAATGCATTACCGAATCAGGCGACCCCGTTTCCGGAGCTGAAGCCCTGGGCATTCTGGAAATGCCTGCCCTGGCTCTTGCTGCCAAGGAGGGGCTTGCCCTGATCAACGGCACCCAGTTCATGACCGCCCTGCTTTCCCTGGCGCTGCTGGAAGCCCGGGCTCTGATGGACGCAGCGGATTCCGCCGCAGCCCTCACCCTCGAGGCTCTGCTTGGAACCGACGCCGCTCTGGAGCAGGAGCTTCTGGAACTTCGACCACACCCGGGAGCATTGGAGTCCGCCCGACGGATCAGGGAAAAGCTCTCGGGTTCCGAGATTCTTCAAAGCCACAGGGATTGTGAGAAGGTACAGGACGCCTACTCCCTCCGGTGTACGCCCCAGGTGCACGGCGCATGCCGGGACGCGCTGGCTTACGTGAAGTCGGTGGTCGACATCGAGCTTCGATCCGTAACCGACAACCCGCTGCTGATGGAGGATGGAAGAATGGTCAGCGGCGGAAACTTTCACGGACAACCCCTGTCCATGGCGGCGGATCATCTCAAGACTGTTTCCGGGGTGCTTGGAAACATCTCGGAACGCCGGATTGAACGCCTGTTGAATCCGGACCTCTCGAATCTGCCAGCGTTCCTGGCCGTTAACCCGGGTATGCATTCGGGTCTCATGATCGCCCAGTACACCGCCGCCTCCCTGGTCAGCGAGAACAAGGTGCTTGCCCACCCTTCCTCAGTGGACAGCATTCCCGTCAGCGGCAACCAGGAAGACCATGTTTCCATGGGCGCCACCGCAGCAAGGCACGCGGCGGAAACCGTCAGGAATGCCACCCATGTGCTGGCGACGGAGATGGTATGCGCCGTACAGGCCCACCGTCTACTTTCCCGGGGGTTGATGGGGGAGGGAAACCGGGAGACCAGGCGCCGGGTGGAGATGGTGTTCGAAGCCATGGACGCGGACCGGCGCTTTGCGGCTGATCTGGAAGCAGTGGCGGAGCTGATCCGACAGGGGTGCCTGGCTTAGGCTTCGTAAAGGCCTGAATCTCTGGTGGGGGCGCCGCTGAAAGAGCCGCCGGGTTCGCCGTCGTCACCAAATCCCATGGCTTCCAGTTCCTGTTCAATCTTTTCGGGGTCTTCCCCGGCTTCCAGCCTGCCCAGGGCGTGCTCGAGTTCCGGGCCGAGGTCCTCGCCCATCTGATCCGCCATTTTCCGAACCGCCCGGGCCATGGCCCTGGGATCGTTCTCGTCCAGCCCCGCCAGTTCTCCCGCCATGCTGTCCATTTCGTCGCCATCGGATTTGGTGTTGGGGGTACTGAAGCGGCTCATTACCCTGTCAAGCTTTCCTGCCCCGCACTTCGGGCATACCGGTGATGTATCGGGGGTTACCCTCTTTATCAGGAACTGGTAGATGGTGTTGCATGGTTTGCAGTAGTACTCGTATATGGGCATTCTCAACCCTCCAGTTTCATCGAAGATACGAAAACTCCGCTGCCCCGGGGAAGAGCGGTTGCTTCCGCCACCACCGGGCACTTGACCACAAACGCGTGAAAGATCCTTTCGTCCCCAAGACCCCACAGTCCCTCAAGGTTTCCCTGGCCCTTGGAAAGGATCAGATCGCACTCGTGAAAGATACGGGCGCTGTCCGGGGAGAGCAGTTCCGGGATGACGGAAGGCACATCACTCCCGCTGTGGATTATCTCCGCGAACCGGTGCAGTCCCGCCATTCTGGCGTCCTCCCCGGTGGCGTCGTTCATAACCGGAAGCGGGCGAACCATGTAATACACCCTGCCCCCAAAGCCGGCCAGTTCCAGGAACAGCCTGTCCATTACCGTTTCTCCGGCGTTGTCCCCGAGAATAAGCAGGGACTCCGCGGTTCCCATGGCAGTGAGAAAAGCCTGGCGGTGGTCGATGGACAGGGGTGCCCCGAGAATTCCCAGAAGGGTGTCGGGGTCGGGAATGTCGTTGCCCTGCGCCGAATCGATGAGATTGCACCAGGTGGCGGCGGCCAGGGCGCTGCTCACAGGATCCGGTGTGTGTCGGAACCTCTCCTTGAGAACATCCAGGCGGTTCAGAAGACTCTCGGTAAAGAAACGCTTCTCATCTGCGAAAAGGTCAACGATTCCCGAGGTTTCTCGAAGCTTTCGCCAGGCGCCGGCCCCCGCCAGGGGCGGCGGAACTCCTTCTTCAAGCAGGGTAAGTATTTCGCCAATGTAGCCGTCAAGACCGCATTCGGATATGCCGGACCTTTTCAGGAAACCGATGAAGCCGGCGCGAAAGCACTCCCCGCATATTGCGGGGTCAGGCTTAAGCCCCGGCAAAGCCTGACTCCCTGAGGAACATGCGATGGATCCTGTTGTCTTCCGTGAGTTCAGGGTGGAAACTGCTTAACCACACATTCCCCTGACGGATGAACACCGCCCCCTCACTTACAGAGGCCATGACTACGGCCAGGTCGTTCAGGGGAGTTAGCAGGGGAGCCCGGATGAAAACTCCCGGAAAGGGTTTCCGCATGCCATGCAAATCAATGTACTCCCGAAAGCTGGCCACCTGCCGGCCGAAGCTGTTCCGCTGCGCCTCTACATCTGCCGCCATGAGGCTGTCCTGGTTCACCGGATGATCCCGCTCCGTTACCTTCCGGGACAGCAGAACAGCACCGGCACAGGTGCCCAGAACCGGAAGACCACCGGCGATCATTTTTTTCAGAGGCTCGAAGAGACCCCACCGTTTCATGAGAAACAGCAGGGTTGTGGATTCTCCGCCTGGAAGAATCACTGCTTCCACACCCGAAAGGGCTTCATGATCCCGAATGAACCTCACCTGGTGCCCGAGCGAGGACATCATGGAACCATGTTCCGAAACACCGCCCTGCAGGGCGATCACACCCACAAGTGCCATTACCAGCCCCGGTGGGCCAGGCGATCCTCTTCGGAAAGTGTGTTGATGTTGATTCCCACCATGGCCTCTCCCAGGCCCCGGGAGACCCGGGCGATGATCTCGGGCCTGTGAAACTGGCTGACCGCCTCGACTATGGCTCTGGCTCTTTTCTCCGGATCTCCGCTTTTGAATATGCCGCTTCCCACGAAGACGCCATCCATACCCAGCTGCATCATCATGGCCGCATCCGCCGGGGTTGCGATACCACCCGCCGCAAAGTTCACAACCGGCAGGGCTTTGTTCTCGTGGACATAAAGCACCAGATCGTACGGAGCGCCCATGGACTTGGCTTCCGCCATGAGTTCTTCCACGGGCATGGCGGCGATTCTGCGTATATCCCCGAGAACCTGCCTTGCGTGGCGTACCGCTTCCACGACATTACCTGTGCCGGCTTCGCCTTTGGTCCTTATCATCGCCGCGCCTTCCGCGATCCGCCTCAGGGCTTCTCCTATGTTTACCGCGCCGCACACGAAAGGAACCTTGAAAGCTTTCTTGTCCACATGATGGCTTTCGTCGGCGGGGGTTAGAACCTCGGATTCGTCCACAAAATCCACCTCAAGGGCCTCAAGCACCTGGGCTTCCACAAAGTGTCCGATCCGGCATTTGGCCATCACCGGAATTGTAACCGCCTTCTGAATCCCGGTGATAACATCAGGATCCGACATTCTGGCCACACCGCCCTGGGATCTGATGTCAGCGGGAACCCTTTCCAGAGCCATGACCGCCACCGCTCCCGCCGCCTGGGCAATTTCGGCCTGCTCGGCGGTGACCACATCCATGATCACACCTCCCTTGAGCATTCTCGCGTGGCCGGCCTTGACCTCCCAAACCCCCTCATCTCTAATGAAGCTCATTTTGTTTTCCTTTACCCCTGTAGTGAATCCAGGTATTTTTGCTCTCTGTCCTGAAGCAGTTGAAGCCTTTGGACAAAACCCTCTTCCAGGGTCCGCCAAAGCTCTTCGGACCCCTGGTGAAAAAGCGACAGTGACCTCTGATACCAGAGTACACAGGCAGTCGATGCCTTCCAGTAGTCAGTGAACTCGCGGGAGTGGGAAGGAAGCCCTTGGTTCGTTCGGAGAAACTCCCTCATGGCTTCATTTGCCCTGACCAGGGCGAAAGCCATATCAAGCATGTTTCCTCCCCGGGGGGCAAGAGGGCTTGCTGGAGCCCCGATGACCCAACCGTCCATCAGGGCTGCGGTCTGGCGGCTCAATCCCTCGAAACTTCCCGGTGCGACCATGGTCAGAGCAACTGCGAGCCATATTGACATGGGGCAAATATAACAGCGGAGGAGTTCGTTTCAATCCCACCCTGTTCTTGGGAGCGATGTTTTCGCATAATTACCAAGTTGCCTTTCCGAAAGGAGCTCGGGTGCGGTTTCTGGCTTTGCTCTTCGTTGTGTTTTCGGTCTGTTTTGCCGACCCCCTTGCAGATCTTCTCGAAAGAGGTGTGCCTGCCCGATCCGCTGTTGTTGGGGAGGAAATGTTTTATATCGAGATGACAGGCAGCCTCGCCAGGGGCGACAGCCTGTTGAAGCACTACGGTGGAGCCTTTTTCCTTCTGCTTGACAGCATCGCCGGAGGTTGGCCCCTGATCGGTCTCGAGGTCAGAATACCCGGTTCATCACTGGTTCTTTTCAGGGAGGATGTTTTTGAAGCCCTCAGCTTTCTGGGCCGCGGAGCCGATGAACAGGCTTTGGCTTCATGGGTTCTTGAACATACCTGGGTGATTCACCGGGATCACTGACATCACACTCCGCCCTTTCCCATGAAAATCACCGGCAGTGTCTTGACAACCAGCCTGAAATCAAGGCTGTAGGACATGTCGATTGTGTACAGAAAATCCAGAAACTGGGCGTGATCAAAGGGAAGACGGCTTCTGCCGTATACCTGCCAGATACCGGTAAGACCGGGTTTCACCGTGAATCTTCTTCTCTGCCAGTCCCGGTAGAACTCCAGCTCATAGGGTATGCACGGTCTCGGCCCGACCAGCGTCATATCACCCATGAGCACATTGAAAAGCTGGGGCAGTTCGTCAATGGATGTCTTTCTGATGAACCGGCCCATGACGGTTGTCCTGTTCTTCTGGTCCAGTTTGAAGGTTTCAGGCTTTCCGGCGTTCACGCCTTTCGCGTATTCCGCGAAGTATTCCTTGTGTTTCCTTGAGTTGGTTCCGGATGAGTCGATCTTCATGGAGCGGAACTTGAGGAACTGGAACTCGGAGGAGTTCAACCCGACCCTGGTCTGCCTGAAGAAGACAGGGCCGCGACTTGACGCCTTGACAATCAACGCGGTCAGGATCAGGAAAGGCGATAGAAAGAGAAGAGCTGTTACGCTCAGAGCAATGTCCATGATTCTCGCGGGAACATCGTTCTTCCTCATCCTGGCTCTTTTCAGAAAGCTCACAGCACCGTAGTCCTCGAGGCTCAGCCAGGGATCGAAATAGCCAAGATTCAGAATGTCCCTGGAAAAGATGACGAAGGGGATTCCCGCGTCGTGGAAGAGAACCGACGCTTCCGCCACGCAGTTCAGATCGTGTCTGTCAAAAAGGAGGTAGAGCTGTTGGCAATTGTTTCCCCTGCATAGAGTTTCGCAGATTCGAAAGATCTCCTTCGGAGACTCTGGAAGGTCTTTGGAAATGGTAACCACTGAGTGTGTATTCCGGTAAACCGGGGCCTTTCTCAACAGCGAGGATATCTTGTACGCCATGTCCGCAGGACCGACCACCAGTGCCCGGGCGACGGAGATTCCCAGCAGACGATGGAATTTTTCGTACAGCCGGGGAAGAACGACCATTCTGGCCACTATGCCAAACACCGCCCAGATTATCATGTGCAGGATAATCACTATCCTGCTGTCGATGAATACACCCCGGGTTGTTTTGAAAAGGAACACCGTGAGGGCGAACAGGGCCGTGGTTACCATAACCAGCCTTATCATCCTGTAAGAGTACATGGTGCGGTTCATCGAGGTCCGGAATGAGTACAGGTTTTCCACGGTGCTGAAAACGAAGAGCCACAGCGCATAGAAGGCCCATGTTCCAGCGTAGGTTGAAACGGGGTATGATGTCAGGTTTCCGAAACGGATCAGCATGGCTGGAATGAAAGCCGCCGCCAGGCAGACCATGTCTGTGAACACAGCCAGGGCCTGATAGGTTCGATTCAGCCTCAGGGTTTTCACGATTCGCGAGGTCTAAGCCTCGAAAAATGCCTTGATGGCATCCGCGACCTCCTGCTGCTGCTCCGGGGTTATTCCCGGAAACATGGGAAGGGTGAGGTTCTCCAGAGAGTTGCGTTCGGAGTTGGGAAAATCTCCATTGGAATGCCCCAGATAGGCATAGGCCTTCTGAAGATGAAGGGGGTGGGGGTAGTGAAGGCCGGAGGCTATCCCCTTCTCCCTGAGGAAAACCATAAGATCGTTCCGTTCCGGGGTGTGAATCGGGTAAAGATGCCAGACATGCCTGGAATCAGGGGATTCCGCTGGAAGCCGCAGTGGAAGCCCCCCAAGCATTTGTCCGTACCTGAGGGCCGCTTCCCTGCGTTGATCGTTCCACCTGTGAATATGCCTGGCCTTCACTCCCAGCACGGCCCCCTGAATGGCGCACATTCTGTAGTTGTGGCCGATATGATCGTAGAAGTACTTCTCCCGGGAACCATGGTCCCTCAGACTGAGGGCTTTGCGGTAAAGGCTTTCATCCGATGTGGTGATGGCGCCGCCTTCGCCGAAGGCTCCCATGTTTTTGCCCGGATAGAAGCTGAATGAGGCGGCGATACCGAAGGAGCCGGCAGGGCGGTGGCTCCTGTGGGCGTCGTGGGACTGGGCCGCATCCTCAAACAGCATCAGGCCGTGCTTCTCGGCAAGAGATTCCAGGGCGGGGTAGTCCGCGGGCTGACCGTAGAGATCAACCGCCATCACCGCCCTGACCTCCGCTCCTGTCCTGGGGTCGGTGATTCCTTCGGACTTCCTGTTGCGCTCAATGAAAGAGGCGACTTCCTCTGGGTCCAGGTTCCATGTCTGGCTCTCGACGTCTACGAACACGGGAACCATGCCGGCGAGGATGATGCCCTCAACCGTGGCAGTGAAGGTATTGGGGGGAACGATTATACCGCTTCCCGTCGGAAGCTCGGAAGCGGCGATCATGCAGTGCAGCGCGGCGGTTCCGCTGGAGACACCTATGCAGTAGGAAGTTCCGCAGATGGCTGCAAAATCCTTCTCGAACGCCATGACCTTCGGTCCGAGAACATAACCGCAGCTCTCAAGAACGTCGTTGATCTCCGGGGTCACCTCGTCACGTATCTCATTGTAGATTGATTTCAGGTCAAGAAATGGTACAGCCATTTTGCATCCGCCTATTCACGAACAAGTTTCCAGTTTTTGTAGCCACCTATTTTCATGCCGATAAGACATTCAAGCCATGTGTGAAGCCTCATGGAGAGCTGAAGATGCTCATGTTTCGGAGGTCTGGATGGATTTGAAAAATCCTCGGCTTTCCAGTTCTTCGACGCGATTCTTCCATGCATGACCTCCGGATGTGTTCCATTGAAGAGGGGGACCTTGCTCAGGGGGCCGTAGTCCCACGGAGTTTCGGTATTGCCATGGCGCCTGGTCACCCATTCGCTGTTGTGGTGGAGCCGGTCAAGGGCTTTCTGCTTCCTGCGCATTACCATGGGGTGCCTGACCCAACCATAGTGGTAGATGAAGGCGCCGCAGGGAACCACGGACAGTTTCCCGCGTCCGTGCTCTTTCCTGAAGCTCTGGGCGCTTTTCCAGCTTCTTATCCCCCTTCCGGACCTTATCACCCGGATGTCGTGGCTGTACCAGCAATGACTTCGGTGAACCCTGCTGTAATCACCCCAGAAATGGTGGTAACCGAAAAGGAGGCCGTCCACCTCCGGACGGGAATCGCAATCCGCAATGGCTTTCAGGACCATTGAATGATCATTCTCGTGAACCACCTCGTCGGCCTGGAGGTAGAAGCACCATTCGCCTTCGCAGTGATCCAGTGCGATGTTGGTCTGATCGGCGTTGGTTGCCCCCCTTACAAACCTTTCCGGGTTCCATGGAGTGTGAATGATGCGGATCTTCGGGTCACCGATTGCTTCTATCACTTCCTGGGTGTTATCAGAACAATCACCCAGGTTAACAATAAATTCACTAACAATCGGAAGTATCGACCGAATTGATTGGGAAACAGGGTAATCAAGTTTGACCGCATCCCGGACGAACGTGAAACCGGAGATCTGCTTAGCGGGTTTTTCAGTCAATGTATGAAACTCCTTCAAAGGCAGTGTTGACACTCCAACCGCAGACCCCGCACAATATATTCACCTTCCGGTGGAACCGGGAGTGTCGTGCTGGTGTTCTTCGCACTGCAGCAACAGCCTCAACACGCCGCCCTCATTAACGATAATGTCCGGCAGGCCGTCAAGGTTCGCATCCTCGGTGGAGACCTGCCAACCGTTGAACACCCGGGCGCCCGCCAGCCATGTTGCATCCACGAATCCTTCTCCTGTGTTCAGATACAGGAAACTTCTTCTTCGGGGGTATACGCTGGTGATGTAAAGGTCCGGAAATCCGTTGCCGGTGAAATCGGCCCAAGCCGGGAAGGAATGGGTTTCTTCGTATCTGATACCCATTTCGGCCCTTACATCGGTGAACACGCCGCCGTTGTTTCGAAGCAGCATGCTTCTGTCAGAGAAGGTTATGTACCTTGGATGGGCCAGGTTGGCTGAGAACACATCGATTTCTCCATCCTGATCAAAATCGGCCCAGGCGCTTGAGATGGTGTGGCCCCAGGCGTTTTCCCGCTCAAATCCCGCCAGCCCCCGTTCAGAAGCGGTGTTTTCCGGCTTCCCATCGATGTTTTCCCAGAAGACATTCGGGTCGAGCCGGTAATTCGATACCAGAATTGAAGGACTCCCGTCGTCCTCCAGGCTGACAACAGACACGCCTCTTCCGCAAAGTGGTGGATCGAGGTTGAAGTCGGAGCATGAAGCGAAGCCTTCGGGCCCTCCAAAGTAGAACGCGTCGCTGCGGCCCACTCCAATGCTGTCCGGGTCTTCATAGACGGCAAGGTAGACATCCAGCCAGCCATTCCGGTTCCAGTCCAGCACAACTGCCCCCTCGACCTGTGCCTCCACACTGTCCAGACCCATTTCCGCCGTAGCCTCACGGAAGCGTCCTTCACGGGTCTGAAGAAAGATCAGTGGCTGTCTTCCCAATCCAAGGATGTCCGGCAGGCCGTCGCGGTTGAGATCAGCGATTACCCCTCCATTCACGGGCAGGGAATCGTAAAGCAGAAATCCTCCCGGTGTGTTGAGCAGAATCGTTCCCCCGGCGAGCAGGTCAGGACGACCATTTCCATTGATGTCGCCCCATGCGTGTCTGGTTCCGTACACCGTTCCCGGCAGAAGGTGCGACGCGTCATTGAAAACCGGGCCTGAGTAACCTGAGATCGCCCGGCACCTTTTCATATAGTGGACACCAAGAAGCTCGTGTAGAAGGCTGTCGGCCCTTCCCGCCCACTTGTTCTCAATGTCACCCTCCACCGCGGCACCGATGAAGAACTCCACTGCCCGCAGCGTGTCTCCGGCCTCCAGATGGATTTCTCCGGCCAGGAACAGATACGGCGCCCGGGTGTGGTAGTCGTCCACCGTGAACAGCCCGGGCTCCAGAAGAGGCGACAGCTCTTCGAGTGCGGTGATCCGGTCTCCCCTGGCGAAGAACCCGCGGCAGCGAAGGAATCTGAGGTTGTGTTCCAGGGCCGGACCCACAAGCTCCCACTCCTCGTCGGGCATGCCCTCGGGATGCCATTCAGTGAAGACCGAAAGGCCCATGGTAGCGGTGTTGATGGCCCTCTCAGGGAAGGAATCGAGAGCGGATTCCGAAGCGCTGAGCCATGCCCGTGGATCACCGGGAAGCTCTTCCAGCCACAGACCAAGCAGTGAGTCTCCGGAAGCGCTGTCGCCGCTGCACACCCTCCATGCGGCGCCTCTCCAGTATGGGTGAACCAGTTGATCTCCCGAAAGAAGCACCAGCATCGAGTCGGTGCGATTCTCCGGCGATGCTGTGAAGTACGTCTCGTAGAACAGATCCCGCCCGTCCGCATAGCCGGACCGGGTCAGCAGAAGCATAAGAATCAGATTCATGCGATTCCTCTCCAGGGGTGACAGCAACCGGTTTCATGGTTACCTTTATCCATAACACGGAAACGATGGGTGTGCCATGATTCACGCCGGGAAAGTCAGAGAGATGAGAGGCCGCAACGCAATCGTGGTTGTCGATTCGTCCCGGTGCAGTGCCTGTGCCGGGAAGAGTGCCTGTATGGGGATGATGGGCGCCGGTTCCGGCGAGAGGCTTCTGGAAGCGGCCAACGATGCCGGAGCCCGGGTGGGTGATACCGTTGAAGTGGAGTTCCGGACTCCCGCCGCCCTGACTGTAGTCAGCGTCACTTTTCTTGTGCCGGTTATCCTGATGGGGGCCGGTTATGCGGTTATGGCTCGAGGACCCCTCTCCGGAGCCATCGGAGCAGTTTCGGGACTGATCCTGGGGCTGTTGCTGTCCTGGTTGGCCAATAGAAGGCTTCGCACCAAGCCTGGCTATGGATTGTCCGTAATACGGGTGCTGGAAACAGGGGAAGCGCTGCAATGATGAAACAGGCTGCGAAAAGGGCGGTTGAAATACTTGAATCCCTCGGGGTTCAGTATGGTGACGCCCGGGCCGAGACGGTTTCCACCGAGAAAACAGTGTTCCGGAACGGAAGGCTCGAACAGGCTATCCTTCGGGACAGCAGGGGCCTTGGGGTCAGGGCGGTTGTTGGCGGTTTCTGGGGCAGCGCTTCGTGTACCGGCTTCGATGCTGGCAGTGCTGAAGCCGCCGCGAAGAGAGCTTATGAACTGGCCCGGTCCGCCGGGGGAAAGGGGGAGAAGCCCCTTTCACCCCTGGCTCCCCAGAGAGGAGCTTACAAGGGTCCGGTGGAGGAAGATCCATTCGATGTACCTGTCGGCGAGAAGATGGCTCTTCTGGACCGGGCATCCCGGGAAGCCATGAAGGATCAGCGAGTAAAGGAGTGTTATGCCTGGCTGGGGTTCGAGAACATCAGGCGCGTGCTGGCATCCACCGAAGGCTCCATGGTGGAGAGTGACCTTACGTTCAGCGAACCGTTTCTGATGGCAACAGCTGTTTCCGGCGGGGACGCGCAAAGCAGATCCCTTCAGGATGGCGCAAGAATCGCGGGCTGGGAGTGGATAAGGCAATGCGACATTGATTCGTGGGGGGAAAAAGCCCGGGAGGAGGCTATTGAGAAGGTTCTGGCTCCGGAATCGCCAGAGGGAGTGATGGACCTTCTTCTGGACGGCATTCACCTCAGCCTCACCATGCACGAGTCCGTGGGGCACCCTACAGAGAGCGACCGGGTGCTGGGATGGGAATCCAACATGGCTGGAAGGTCCTTTTTGGGTATCGAAGACCAGCGAAGCGCCATCTATGGTTCCAGGCTTGTCAATCTTGTGGCGGACAACACTCTTCCCTACGGATTGGCTTCCTGGGGCTGGGATGACGACGGGGTTCCCGGCCAGAGGTGGCACTTGGTTAAAAACGGCGTGTTTCAGGAATTCGGAACCGTTCGGGAAACCGCGCCTCTTGTGGGAAGAAGCTACAGCAGGGGTTGTTGCAGGGCAATGGATTACTCAAGTTTCCCGATCAACCGGCAGCCCAACTTCTACCTCGAACCGGGACCCGACGGCATCACCCCCGAGGATCTCATGGCTGGGATCAGGCTGGGGGTCATGATCGAGGGCAGGGGATCCTTCAGCATAGATCAGAGAAGAATCAACTTCCAATTCGGCGGCGACAGATTTCAGCTTATACGCAACGGCAAACCGGCGGGTCCCTTGAAAAAGGTAATCTACAGAAGTGAGACTCCCCGTTTCTGGGGGAGCTGCGACGGAATCGCAGACCGGCGATGGTTCAAAACCGCCGGCTTCCTTACCTGCGGCAAGGGGGAACCAATGCAATCGGCCCGGATGACTCACGGCGCCAGCTGGGCCAGGTTCCGCAACATTCGGGTTGGAGGTGGGAAATGACACGAATAGAGCCGGTTGAAATGGCGCGCAATGCGGTGGAAGCCGCGGAGACACCACACGCGTCGGCCTTCGTAACAGTGGCCAGGAAGGCATTTACCAGGTTCGGAAACAACACCCTGACCCAGAACCTTGACACCGAAACCACTTCCATCACCCTTTCCGTAGGGGATGGGGAACGCAAGGCCTCCATTGTGTTTGAGGATCCAGGCCCGCAGTCGATCAGGGCTGCGGCAGAGCGGGTCAGAGAATTTTTGAAGGCGTCTCCTCCGGATCCCGAGTACATGCCCCCTCCCCCGGAAGGACAGATTTACCCCGTCATTCACGACTCCGCTGACCCCGAAGCGTCTGAATGCCCCGTGGAGAAAAGGATGGAAGCAGTAAAGGGTGTCATCGCCACCGCCGCCGGCTTCGGTCTGAAGGCTGGGGGAATCTGCGAAAATGATTGGGTGAGAACCGCGGTGGCCACTTCAACCGGCAACCTGGCCCATCACGAGAAAACTGCGGTAAACCTCAGCTTCACCCTGGACATGGGCGAAGCCTCAAGCTATCGCAACTTGAACCATGAATCCTGGAGAGAAATCCCCTGGCGGGAGGCATCGGAGCAGGTGGCCCGGGAAGCTCTGTCAAACCAGGGACAGACAGAGCCGGAAGCCGGTGAATACAGCCTGATTCTGGAACCCCTGGCGGTAACGAACCTTCTGGTGTTCCTGTACTGGAGCCTTGACGCCCGCAGGGCGGACGAGGGTCTGACTGCGTTCAGTGATATGCAGGGGAAACCGGTCTCCGGTAAGGGGCTTACCCTCAGTTCCGATCCAGACGGTCAAGTGAAGGGGGTTCCATTCAACCCGGAGGGTCTGCCCTCCCGGAGTGTTGTATGGATTCGTGAAGGTGTTCTGGAAAATTTTCCATGCCAGCGCTTCTGGGCAGCAAGAACACGAAGGGAACCGCTGTTCATGCCGGAGTGCCTTCAGATGGAAGGCGGCAATGGCTCAACCCGGGATCTTGTGAGTGAAACCGGGAAAGGTATCCTGATCAGAAGGTTCTGGTACATTCGGTTCGTGGATCAGAAAACCCTGAAGCTCACCGGTATGACCCGTGACGGGGTCTTCCTGGTGGAAAACGGCAGGGTAACCCGTCCCCTGAAGGACTTCCGATGGAACTGGAGACCCCTGGAGCTGTTCCGGAGTATTGAAGCAGCAGGACAGCCGGTTGGAGTAAGCAGTTTTCTGGTACCGCCATTGAAGATAGGGGGAATAAAATACCCAAGCACATAGAAGGAGCTGAAAAACTTAAACCGGGAAGCAAGAATGTTTATAAATTCCCGGGGGAAAATTGACATAATTTAGTATGGTGTCCCCCAAATGACACGGAAGCCTACCCAGCCTTGTCCCTGGAGGGGGTCGATCGGGCGGTTATCGAGGAAGTGGTAGCTGGCGAAGAGTTCCAAGCCGCCGATTTCCCGGCGAAGCCCCCAGAATGCCTCGCCTTCCACCCTGCCCAGGGTGGTTCCGTCCTGGTTGACTATGAGTTCCGAACGGGCGGTCAGGCCGGTGCGGGATGATTCGGTTGCGGTAAAAAGCACGGTGGCCTCACTCTCCAACCCCCAGTCGTAGATGTGGCCCTTCTGAAGACCGGTTCCCCTGGGAATGTAGCTTACCGCGCTTGCCCAACCCCGGGGAATTCCTCCGTCGGGAAACCATCGGATGCCCGGATCGGTGGTTCCGGTAAGGGGAGGCTGGTACACAACCCCAAGCTTCACATTGTTGAGGTAATGTCCCAGGGTGTCGGCCATGTCAATATGGTGGTAACATTCGTGTTCGGAGTAGAGCCTGACTGTTACAGGGTCCATACGGTAGGCCCATTGGGACATGATGGTCCAGTGGGCCTTCCAGACATGGAAAACCATCTCCGGGTGGTGCCACTGCCTTCCCATGAAGGTTTCGGTGGCAAGCCCGAATGACCATTCCACACCGCCGGCTTCAATTGTCTTCATCTCTCCCCGGACTTCGCCCCTCATGAAGTGCTCTATGGAGTGCTGGAAAAAGTATCGGAGGTTAACCTCACCTGAGGGCTCGAGGGGAAATGTGACGGCAAGCAGAGAAAGAAGAGGTATGGCACCCATTATGGCATGAACTCCGCCAGGTTGACCACTGCAGCATCCGGCGAGGCGGCAATGGCCCTGGACAGGGAAGCAACAAGGTTCTTTTCCCCCACGGCGCCCTCCCAGTGAAATTTTCCGTTGATGACCGTTCTTGGCACACCCATTACACCGTATTCCCGGGCCAGCTCAGGATACTCCTGGGCCTCGATCACCCTTGAGGTTACCTTTCGGGATGCCGCGGCCATCCTGTTGGCAAGAACCGCGGAGCCGGGGCAGTGGGGGCAGGTGGGGGTGACGAAAACCATGATGTTCAGGTTTTCCGCCAGCTCTTCCAGAAAGGTTTCGGTTTCCGGCTGAAGCCTGACAACCCGCCGGCCCGCGTCTATTATCGAAGTGAGAAGTGAGTTGAACTCATACCCCGAAGGTGTTCCCAGGAAGAGAACCCGGCCGTGATCGCCAACGGAAACCACCGGGCGGTCATCGTCCCGGGAGTGAACAGTGATGAGTTTGATTTTGTCGCACAGTTCCGCGAGTTCACCAAGGATGGCGCCGGTATCGCCCGGGTCTTCGAGAGGGTGTGTCAGGGTGATGGGGACAATATCCTCGATGGCGGAGAAGTGCTGTCGAACAGCTTTGCGGTCTTCCTCGCTGAGAATCGGCATCAGGATTGCCTCCGGTCTTCAAGGTATTCGAAGGCCGCCCAGGCGGCTCTGGCTCCGTCTGAGGCCGCGGTGACAACCTGCCTGAAGGCGTTGGCCGTAACATCACCGGCGGCAAACACACCCGGAACCGATGTTTCAACAATGTTCCGGGTCAGCACCGCCCCCCGTTCATCCAGTTCCACAAGGTTCGCGAAGGGCTCCGTCGCGGGTCTTGTACCCACGTAAAGGAATACTCCGTCGGTTTCCAGGTGTTCCATGCCCCGGGGAGTATTGAGATCGACTCCCGTTACTCCATGGTCGTCTCCGGTGACAGCGGAGAGTGTGGAACTCCATTTGACGGTGCAGGAAGGATTCTCCACAAGTCTGCGGGCCAGTCGGGGTTCCGCTCTCAGAGCATCCCTGCGGTGGACCAGAACCAGGCTTCGGGCCACATCGGCCAGATGCAGGGCCTCTTTCACGGCGCTGTCGCCACCCCCCACCACGACTACCCTTTTATCCCTGTAGAAGGGTGCGTCACAGGTGGCGCAGAAACTGACTCCCCTTCCGATGTATCTGTCTTCACCTGGAACTCCGAGCTTCGCCGGGGCGGCTCCGGTGGCGATTATCAGGGTTTTTGCATGATGGTGTGACCCGGAGTCGGTGGCCACAAGAAATCCTTCATCCGAGGCTGAGGCGAGAAGCGCGGTTTCGGTGACGAAACTGGCGCCTGCTTCAACAGCCTGGGACTTCATGAGACCCGCCAGCTTCGCCCCGGACACTGAGGGGACGCCGGGATAATTCTCGATCAGGGAGGTGAGAGCCGCCTGACCCCCGGGTTGCCAGCTCTCCAGAACAAGGTGTGAGATACCATACCTTGCCGCGTAAAGGGCTGCGGACAAGGCCGCGGGGCCACCTCCGGCGATGATCAGATCGAATGCTTTGCCTTCCGGGGGGTAAGCGGGCTGAAGATTGACGGAAAAACCCATTCGATCAGGCTTTGCCCGGGTTCAGGTGACGGTCGGCCAGGTTTTCGAGAATTCTCTTCAAGTCCGCCTTCTCCCGGAAACCCACCTGCCTGTCTATCTCCCTGCCGCCGTGAAAGACGATCATTGTAGGCACGCCCCGGACTCCCATGGCCTGGGCTTCCTCCTGGCTTTCATCAACATCGATCTTGTAGAAGCTTACCTGCTCCGCCATCTCGGCGCTGAGAGCCTCCAGAACCGGGTGAACCATCTGGCAGGGGCCGCACCAGGAAGCGCTGAAGTCCACCAGGGTGATCTTCGTTGTATCCTCGACCAGGGATTTCATATCCCTTCCCTTTATACTTTTCATTTCTCGGGAACTCCCTTCAGGATTTCGTAATTGATTCGAATTCCACAATCTTCAAGCAATATGAATGCCCAATCCGGTATTGTCGAAATGCGTTGCCCGGTATTTACTTGGGACGAAACTTATCCGGGGCCGAAACGGGAAGACGCCTTTTCGGCCCGGCAGGGTTTTTCTTTCCCGTTGTCATGAGCATATTGCCTCGGGAAAAGAGGTGCAAGATGGGGATTGAGAACAGGCTTGCCATAGAGGAATATACAACCCTCGCAAGGGGCATTATCCTGAGGGGCCACTACAAGCCCGGGGGGGATTCCGGAGCCAGCCTTCGCCGACTTATGACGCTCTCCTCGCCTTCTCTCTATCCCTACGCCGCTGATCCGGACAGGATTGATGTCCAGGCTCTCCGGTATGTTCTGCAAAGGCTGCCGGATCGGATATGGGCGGTGAGGACCTTCACCGTCACCCGAAGCATCTCCCCCATGATCACCAGGGATTTCAGCCCGGTGATTACCGCCGCCAGGAGAAGGCCCACATACCTCACAGGTCCGGACAGCCTTGTGACATCCTTCAGGGGGGGCATGAGCGATCTTCTGGACTTCGTGAGCGCAATCACATGCTACCAGATCGAAACCGACAAGATGAGGGCGATGGCGGCGGGCAGCCGGCGCGGGGAC
Source organism: uncultured bacterium (assembly GCA_964624405.1). Classification (GTDB taxonomy): domain Bacteria; phylum Fermentibacterota; class Fermentibacteria; order Fermentibacterales; family JCC-6; genus UBA6080. The sequence goes on from CAZUXA010000009.1 coordinate 67,774, forward strand.
CAGGATTCCCGTGACGCGGTTTCCGTATGGGACAGTCTGGACAGTCCCGGGGAAGGTGGAGAGAGAAACAGCCTTCTGCACCGGCTGTCCGTGGAATTCAGATGCGGGTACGATGAGTTGAAGGAGCTGGATGAAATCCTTGAGGGAAGGCTTCCGGAATTCGTGTTGTGCGCGGTGAACTCAGATAGCAGGGCGCTCAGGGTGGTGTTCACCGACAGGTTCGGTCTCCTGGGAAGCTACAACCGAAGGGCGAAGCAGTGGGCGGCGGTGGTGGACCGGGCCGTGGAAGGAGCCCGTTTCGTTCATCTGGTCAGCAGCAACAGGCACAGTCTCGTAAATCTGCTGTCCCCATGGGTTGCCGATCTGAGAAAAACCGGAGCGGACTGGAGCGGCATTCGATTGGTTCTTCAAGACCCCGGGAAACAGAAGGAAAGATCCGTCGCCGATGCCCTGGCGGGGATACGCACAGTGGATGTTTCGGATGACATGCCGTTCTGCCAGATCGTGGGGCTTTCTTCTTCGGCGTGCATAATCAACATCGATTACGCCTTCGGGGAGGAGGGTTTCTTCCTTTTCAACGAACTGTGTGAAACCTTCGGGGAGAGGCTTGGAAGCGCTTTCATCATTGGCAAGGCGGGAACACTCTCCGGCTCCAGGGGCGATGTGATGCTTCCCTCCTATTTTGTCAAGCAGGGCACCGGGGATGTATATGGATTTGAAAACTGTCTTTCAGCCGATGATTTTCCCCACGACTTTCCCTTCAGGGTTCTTTCCGGGGGTCCGATGCTGACCGTTGACGGCACTTTCATGCAGAACAGGGATGTGCTGGAGTACTTCCGGAGCAACTGGAACGCCCTGGGTGTGGAGATGGAGGGGATTCCCTATGTGAAGGCCCTGGCACAGGCGGTTCTTAGAAAGAGGATCCCGGGTGGAATCCCGGTGGGTGTGGTGTACTACGCCTCCGATGCCCCGTTACAGGGAGACACCCTTTCGGTTCCCCTGGGCGAGGAGGGTGTGATTCCGGTATACGCCGCCACACAAGCGGTTTTAAACAGAATTCGGGGAATCGTTCAGTAGGCGCCTTCACCTGAGAGAATGGCGGGTATTGTCAGTATCAGAATGGCGATGTCCAGCCAGATGCTCCAGTTGTCCACGTAGAAAAGGTCCAGTTTCACCATCTCCTCGAAGCCAAGTTCGCTTCTTCCGGAAACCTGCCATACCCCGGTGATTCCCGGTACTGTGCGAAGGCGCTTGAAATCCCTTCGGCTGTATTCGTTCACTTCTTCCGGAATGGGGGGACGGGGGCCTACCAGGCTCATCTCGCCAATCAGCACATTGTAGAGCTGGGGAAGCTCATCAAGGCTCCATCGTCTCATGAAGCGGCCTATCGGGGTTATCCTGGGATCCCTTTTCATCTTGAAAAGAGGGCCCGAGCTTTCATTCCTCTCCATCAGCCGGTCCCTCTCCCGGTGGGCGCCGGTCTTCATCGATCTGAACTTCACCATTCCGAAGGGCTTGTTGTCTTTACCGAGCCGGGTCTGCCTGTAGAACACTCCGCCCGGTGAACCCAGCGAGATTGCCAGGGCCGCCAGAGGGAGAAGCGGGGCAAGCAGCAGCATCAGAAATGAGCTTCCCAGTATGTCGCACGCTCTCTTCAGATACCGTCCGGAAGAATCCAGCGGCGGCGGGGCGGATTCCACCATGGTGTTTCCACCCATGTTGACCAGCCGGGATGTGAGGCTGACCATGGTGTGCAGATCGGCGGCCATCCTGTACCTGAATCCCATCTGTTCACACAGAAGAAGCACTTCCGCCCTCTCGTCCCGGGAGAGGGAGTGATCCGCGACCACCAGTTCCGTTATGCCCCGGCTCTCCATCCATTTCGCCCATCCGGAGCTTTCCACCGTGGGCGCAAGCACCTGTTCAGCGGTGGATGACCCGGGGGCTATGAAGCCTTCAACGGTGTAGTGAAGCTGTGCCCTGGTTGTCATGTAATCCGCCAGTTCCCGGGCCAGGGAGCCGGTTCCGTAAAGCACAACCCTTTGAGGGCGTCCCCGGCGCTGGGCCAGTTTTCTGCTTGCTTCTCTGTAAACGGTGTGCCACGCGCTGACCAGTATGGCGCCAAGGGGCAGGGAAAAGAGCAGGACAAACCGGCTGAAGAAGAGCTGCCTGGTGAGAAAGGTTATGGCGAATGTTATCAGAGTGCCCATGAAAGCCGCCTGTATCACCGCCGCCACTTCCTCCACCTTACCAAGACCGAACTCCCTGCGGTAAGCCCCGAACACGCTCATAAGCGTTATCTGAATCAGGCCCAGAACGGTGCCGCTGGCCAGGTAATGCAGCTCCGAGAGACGGAAATCGCTTCCTACAAGGGGAACCAGAAGAAAGTGCCTGACCCAGTACCCCAGCATGAATACCCCGATCAGGAGCAACACATCCATCAGTGCCAGGGGCAGAGCCCATCTCATTCGTGATTTTATCATGGAATTCCCGGGCCCTTTCCGAACATGGCGAAAGGATTGGCAGAGTAGAACCGGATCATGCTTCTGAAGTGAAGCCGGGCGGCTTTCTGGGTGACATCAGCGCTCTGCCTTCTGCATACATGGGTGATGACCGCGTCGGGAACTATCCAGACCTCCATTCCCCTGCGCCACGCCCGAAGACACCACTCCACATCCTCGAAGTACAGAAAGTAACCCTCATTCATGAGCCCGACGGTTTTCCTGCCCCCGGGTGTCAGCCACAGGGCGGCCCCCACGAGCCAGTGTGCTCTTTCCGGCGCTCCGGTATGGAATCTGTAAAGGTGTCTTCGCGCTATTCCGGCGCCTGCTCCTGTTCCGCCGAAGCCGGTTCTTCTGGCGGCAACGGAAGCCAGAGAGGGCCAGGTTCTCGCGGTGGATTGCGGAACCCCCTGATCGTCGGTCATCAGGGGCCCAAGAAGAGCCGCTTCAGGATGGGCGCGCTGAAAGCCGCGAAGGGCTGTAATCGCGCCGGGAGCAATTTCCACATCCGGGTTGAGAAAGAACAGGCTGCTTCCCCGGGACATGGCTGCTCCCATGTTGTTTGCCCGTGAAAGACCGAGATTCACCGGGTTTTCCACCAGGGTTACCCCTGGACGGGAAGAGGCTATCCTTCCGCTGTCATCGCCGGAGGCGTTGTCGACAACTATGATGTCCAGCGGCTTCTCTTCGGGAGGAAGGCCGATAATCGAATCAAGAGCGTTCCCCAGGGTTGAGCCGCTGTTGAAGGCGGTGATTACCGCGGACCAGGTCTCTTTCATGCCTGTAATATGAATGGGGGGGCGGCGCAGCGCACCGCCCCCCCAGTACCGGGCCGTTCAGTTAAAGTACGGTTTCCTTGAGGCCTTTTCCGGGTTTGAAGTGGGGAACCTTTCTGGCGGGGAAATCAACCTTCTCGCCTGTGGCGGGGAGGACGCCCTTCCTGGCAGCCCTTTCCTTGACGCTGAAGGTTCCGAAGCCCACGAGGCTGACCTTGTCACCGGATTTCATGGAACCGGCGATTCCGTCCAGAATTGCCTCGACGGCTTCCGCCGCCTGCTTTTTGGTAATGCTTGCCTGATCGGCAACATGCGCCACAAGTTCGCGCTTGTTCAACTTGCACCCCTTTCTGTGTTTCAAGTGTTCGCAGCCTGCTGTCAGTGCAACTTTAGGGCGTGAAGAAGCCCATGTCAAGGGGCATGGGGGAATTAGAAGCTGCTGGCATGCTGTTCAACTTTGATATCAGGGAACACTTTTACATTTATGCGGAAATAGAAGCCCGTATCAATATCGGATACATGGCGTGTAAAAAGCGCTTCCCAACTTTCAAGGTCTCTAATTATTGTATAATTCTGGCTTAAGAACTCGTTTTCATAAAGGTCATAATATCCCTGGTAGCTGACACTCCATTGTGGTGTGAGTTCCACCGAAGCGCTGAATCTCAGCTTGTGAATCTCCCCGGACTCCCGGGAAAGCCCCGGAGACCACAGGTGAGAGAACCCCACCCGCCATGGCATATCCCTGGAGGCCACTGTATCCGGGGAGAAGGACGGGTCAAACCCCGACATCCTAAGGGTGGAGGTTATGGTCAGATTATCGAGTTCCCTTTCATAAGGATTCCATGAACCATCGGCCCGAACCGAGAAGGATCGGCCGGGAGCCAGGTCCAACCCCGCTGCGATGTTTGAGAAGGCTCTGGCGTCATCCCCGGGTTCAGGGTTGTATGTGGTAGCCAGGGAAAGGGTTGCCAGCGTTGCTCGCTCGATCCCGGTTCGGGATGATCTCTTTCCCTCGAAACGGTTCTGAAGCGAAAGCGTGTACAAGTTGCCTCCGGAGGGAAGGGTGAAGCCTCCGAAGTATGGAAAAAGGCTGTCGGCGGATTCCACCGGAACCGTCCTTCCGCTTCCGTCCAGGAAGCGGTTAGGAGACCATGTCCAGGTGACACTGGGGCTGACGGTATGTCTGAGGGAGCTGTAGCCGAAACCCGGTCCGAAGATTCCATACGCGTCGGTACCCACTGTTGTGGAAACGGAGCCATGGAACCACGCGGGAAGGGTTTCCCCCTGAAGGTCCTGGTCGTATACCATCCCCGTGACCCTGAGCCTGGGGGAAAATGCCAGGACTCCCAGAAACCTCCGGGAGTATGTGAGTTCGGAAACCGTTCTGAGACCCGAGTCGTATCTGTCGGAAGCCACTCGGATCTCCCTTTCCGCCAGGTATCTCAGAGACATGTTCCAGTAGAACTGATCCAGCACAGGGCTGTGGGGGAAGAGCGGGGAGGAGGGCAGGGTGAACCTGATGTCCGGAATGGAGTAACGGTCTTTCAACTCGTTCCTGGCGCTGTCCGGATCGGTGTCCAGATATCGTGTCATGTCCACCGCCGCCTGAAGAGACCCTCTTCCCAGCCTGCGGTTCAGTGACAGGAAGCTTCTGGCTTCACGATTCATTCTTTCCTGTGGGTCGCCCTGGGTGTCTTCGAGATAGGATCTGTCGCTGAGGAAACTGCCCTGGGCCTTCAGCATGGTTCCATCCGGAAGCTCATGAATGTGAAGAAGATCCACCATCCATCGGTCTCTGTGATTCTCGAACTCTCTCCGCCATTCCAATCTGAGCCTTCCGTCATGAACATACCGGAGCCGGTGCCTCTCCTGGAGGGATAACGAGAATCGGGTTTTCTCCATGATGTCCGCCCTCAGTTGAAGGTCGGTGTAGTCGCTGAAGGCGAAGTAGTAGCCCAGGCGCCTCAGGTATTTTCCGTCCCTTCCGGACTGGCCGACAGTTGGAAGCGTGAAGCCGGAACTCCGGCCTCTTCTGATCGGGAAAACAGCGAAGGGAAACCAGAAAACGGGGGTGTCTTCCACATAGAGCACGATGGGCCTGGCGATGGCCTTGTCATCGGGAAAAACCTTCATGGATGCCGCCCAGAACCACCAGTCCAGCGTATCCCTTTCGCTGGATGTAAACCTGGCTCCCTCGGCGTTGAATTCGTAGCGGCTGAGCATGGTTACTGTTTCCCCGGTGTAGAGGGCTCTGTCGTACCACGATCGGGCTTCCGTTGTTCGGGCGGTCCTGCTGGGAATGTGGTAGATCATCACCACGCCTGCGGCGGTTTCACCACTTTCGGTGATTTCCGGTTCACCGGTGGCTGTCAGTGTTTCCCGGTCCGGGTCATAGTGTATTGTATCCGCCTTCAGGGTCATGTCGAAGTATGTAAGCGACGCGGAACCAAAAAGCTTCAGCTGACCCGGGGTAACGATGTACTCCAGGGAATCGGCGGTGTAGCCCAGGGTTTCCATCGGGGGCTGCTGGAGTGACACAATCAGAAGAAGTGTCAGCATTTTCCCGCGGCCATCGCCGCCGCGCCGTAGGCGCCCGCGGTTGTAGAGTCCTCAAGAGGGGAAACATTCCACTGGTTGGGGCATCTGTTGTTGAACTCGTCTCTGGCCGCTTTCTGAAACAGCAGATGGCAGGTGCTGAGACCTCCGCCCAGAAAGAAGCCGTCAGGCGCCAGACATTTTGCCAGATTGGCCATACCCCTTCCCAGCCAGATCCCGTACTCCCTGAATGCCATGATCGCTCGGTCCTCGCCCTTCCGCGCCCTTTTAGCGATGATCCTTGGGTCGGTCCTGCGATCGTAGAAAGATATGAGGGCCTCCCTGGCGGCGTATCGCTCCCAGCAACCCCTGAGGCCACAGGAGCATTTCCGTCCACCCTCCCTCATGGTCATGTGACCGAATTCCCCGGCGGTTCCCGTTCCATAGAGAATTCTGCCCTCGTGGATTATGGTTCCGCCGATTCCCGTTCCGAGGGTTATGAAAAGCCACAGACCGGTCTCGGGAATCAGGCCCTTGCGGAGAGCGCCTATGGCAAAGGCGTTGCAGTCGTTGTCAACAAACACCGGCGCTCCTCCAAGCAGCCTTGATAGCGAGGAGGCCACAGGAGTATCGTTCCAAAGCGGAAGGTTGGGACTGAATGACAGATGGCCCCTCCGGAAGTCGACCAGGCCCGCAATTCCAACACCAACAGCTCTCGGGGAGGGATCGAATCTGCGTATCACCCTGGAGACCGACGCAAGTACTGCCGAGGGCTGACGGCAGGGACCGGTGTCGAGGGTCTCCGCCATCCTGAACGAACCGTCGTGGTCAAGGTGGCCTATGACGGCGGTGGTCCCACCGATATCCACACCCCAGAAAGAATTCCTACTCAATTCCGATGATCTCGCCTTCCCTTACGGTGAGCATCGGCCATGACATCCGCACATCTGTAGCGCTTCCCAGAACGGTTCTTCCGCTGGCGCCGAACCATGCCCCCAAAGCGGAAAGCCTTCGCTGGATGCCCTCTCTGGAACGGTTACCGGAATGCCACGCGTCCAGCATGATTCCCGCCGCGTCGTAACCCTGGGCGGCGATGATAGACGGGGTCTGGCTGAACTTTCGCTGAAAGGCGAAGACGAAACCGGCGGTTTCGGGTCTTCCGGACTCCAGGCCGAATGCCGAAGTAAAAACCGCGCCCTCCATGGAGTCGCTGCCGTGCCGGACCAGAAGGTTGCTGTCCCACCCCGAAGTTCCGAACAGAGGAAGCCGGACGCTGTAGAAACGCAACTGGGGGGCGATCTGGATGGCGTCCCAGGCCGTTACCGGCAGAAAAACACCGTCGGCGCCGGCTGCCCTTACGCTCATGATCTGGCTTCGAAAATCCGTCACCCCCGGCTGATAACCCTCGGTTGCCACGATGATTCCCCCGAGCCTTTCCACCGTGGCCCGAAACTGGCTTGCTTCACCGTTTGCCTGGGCGGTGTAGGGATGGATCACCGCAAGTCTCCGGCAACCAGCCCTGAGTACCGCGTACTCCGCCATCACCGCAGCCTGGTTTCCTTCACTGACAACCAGCCGGAAAACCCACGCGCCGGCCCGGTCGACCTCTTCACTGGTGGCGGTGGGGGTGATCACCGGAAGTCGGCTTCGGTTGGCAAGTGGCGCTGCCTGAAGGGTTTCGGAGCTGGTAAGGGGGCCGATAACACCCATGCAGGAGTTGTCCGCGCCGAGAATGGGAATCAACTCGCCAATCCCTCCGGGATAAGCTCTGACATCCACCAGCCTCAGTTCGGGGGGGGCGGCGTGCATGTCTGAAAACCGTTCAAAGGCCAGCTGAACCCCCCGGTGAACCTGCTGGGCAAAGTCCGAACCCTCGCCGGTCATGGGAAGAACCAGGGCGAAGTACTTCTCCCCGGTGTCCGGAGGTGAGAACTCAACGCCCCAGCGCTGCCTGGCGCCGGGGTAAAGCCTGTCAAGCTCAGCCGCGTAAAGTGACGCTTTGGCTTCATCTCCCGCCGCACCGAAACGCTGTTCCAGCTCGAGAAGCACGAAAACCTCAAGCCAGTTGTCGGTTCTAAGCGCGACAACCGCGTTCAGATCCATCTCTCCAAGAAGCTCGCGAGCCAGTTCCCCCGCCTTTTCCCGCCGGTGTTCATCGAGTGTTGCGATCTCCATTCTTGACAGAAGGTTAATGGCGGCGGACGGGGAGGGCATCTCCGCGATCGCCCTGGCAAGGTAAGCCCGGGAGAGCACTGCCGGGTCGCGGGAGGCGTTGATTACCCTGTCCGCACGGTTCAGGGCCTCTTCGACCCTGCCCATTTCCGCCAGAGCCTCTGCTGAGGCGGCGTGCCAAAGTGGCGCATCAGGCGCGTCGGGCGAGGCTGACAGCGCCCTTGAGTAAAGGTCCAGCGCTTCAGTGAACCGGCTTTCCCGCATCAGGACCTCTGCCCTGGAAACCATTTCATTAGGGGTTGAAGCATCCCGCACCGGCCCGCAGCCCGTGCCCAGAAGCAGTGCGCCCCACAGGGCGAGATAGCGTAGGGTTTTCAAAGGGTCCTCCCGTTGCGCGTTTCAAGTCCGCAGTCTACCGGAAACTATACTGCCCGGTCAATGATTCAGGCAGTGGTTGTCCGGAGTCAGGCGGAGAGAAGTATTTTCGGGAAGGTCCCCGGGCCCCCGGTGCAGGGGCCCGGGAAACAGGCTAAAGAACGGTTTCCGTGGTTTCCTCGGTAATCGGGATGAACATGTCGATGGGTTTTTCCATGTTTTCGATCATCCATTGCGCATCGTCCGCAAGGTCGCTGTCGGGATACTGCTCGACAACCTGCCGGAAGGCCTCTCTGGCGGCGTCGTAGTCTCCCAGCTTCTCGCTGAGGGTGAAACCCTTGAGAAACACCGCCTGATCGCAACGGCGATTATCCGGATACCTGTCCACGAACAGGGAGAAATATCGCACCGCCGTGCCGGGATCCGACGCCATGGCAGCCTGCGCCAGGGACATAAGGCTGTCGGGGCCTATGGACAGTGACGGAAGGAAGGCTTCCTCGTTTATCTCCACCCCGTATTTTTCCATGAGGGTGGGGAAAACAGTGTTCCGGAGGTAGCTGTTCACTACTTCCGGGCGCAGGGCCGCCTCGATAGAGTCCCTGACCTCTGAAAGGGGGCGGGGTCCTGCTTCGACGGAATCGGTGACTTTGAAGAAGGTTACTCCCAGTGAAGTGGTGTAGGGACCGAGAATGGAGCCCACCGGTGCTTCGAGGAGTTCATCTGTGAAGTCGGGCCTGCCGCCCAGGTAAGGAAGAGGTGAATCCGAGGAAACCCAGCCGAGGTCGCCGTTTACCGAGGCGGTGGGATGATGGATGCTGACCTCGGCGGCCAGGGAGTCAAAGGAAACTCCCGACTGAAGCCGGGTCTGTACATCCTCAAGAAGAGGCCCCCTGTCGGTGACTATCACAGAGAGCCTGGTCTGCGCGTTTCGGTGGTAAATGTCATTGAGATGCGAGTTGTAGTACTGCAGGATTCTGTCTTCCGGCACCGGCGCCGCGGCCACCACGAAACGGTTGTAATACTCCTGGATCAGGGAGCTCTTCAGAGTCATGTCTGCCTGTTCCATCGCCAGTTCTACCTGGGCTACCACAAATGAGTCCTGTTCCATGTCCAGAGCCCCTGCGGCCATGGTGAGCAGTTCCTGCTCGATCAGGCTGCCCAGGAGAATCTGACGGCCCTCCGGAGTGTCGTAGGCATCCCTCTGGTAGTAGGGAATCTCCGCGAATGCCGATTCGATGTCTTCCCGGGTAATGACAAGTTCACCCACCCGGGCCACGATCTCCGCGCCGGGCTCGTCGTACACCTCTACCTGGTATCTCTCGTGAAGCCGGGGAATCAGCGTGTTCTTGAAGTACTCATTGACAAGGGCTGGTTTCAGGATACTCTCGATTGATCTTCTGGCGTCTTCCAGGGGAATGTGCCCCGCAGCGGTTACTTCCGTAACCAGGAAAAGATGGATTCCCAGTGAGGTTTCCACGGGGCCCACCAGTTCTCCCTCCCGGGCGCCCAGCAGCCGGGCGGCAAGTACCGGGTCATTGCCCAGGTATGGAATGGAGCCGTTTTCCTCCACCGTTCCCATTCTGCCTCCGATGCCCCTGGTCAC
>CAZUXA010000009.1:77835-95954 GCA_964624405.1 uncultured bacterium
ACCGGCGCACCCTCCTGGAGGCTTCTGACTCTTTTTGACACCGCAACGGTGAAAAGGTACTGGTTCTCAACAGAAGCGGCCTTCTGCTCGGTCTTTTCAAAATACTTCATTTATCGGTCACCTTTCCGGGCTGTTTTTGCATTGCATGAAAAGTGTGCAGTGAGCCATGAAGTGAAACATGCATAACATACACAAAGCGGAGGGAATTGTTCCCCCCGCCCTGTCAAAGAAAACCGGAAGATCAGTTCTCCTGTGGCACCGCTTCAAGATTTGCGCGGTTCTCCATAAGGAAGTCCCAGGTCGGCATGTCGAGCAGGTCCATCTCCCGTCTTTCCACCCTCAGGGAACCGAGTTCGGTTCTGTCCCAGTAACGGATGATGGTCAACTGATCGCTGTCGCCGGGAAGAGCGCCGTCGGTCCGGCTGGGAAGCCGAAGCGGGCGGTGAAAGAAGACCTCGACCCTGGAGGTGTCAGGGTTTGAAGTGGTGTAAGCCACGAAACGCCAAGTCTGTATGTCGATGGACTGACCCCGGGCGCGGCCGGTGGCCCTTGGCCTCTCCCAAAAAGTGAAGACAGTGTCCGGCAGTATCTCGAATACGTACTCGCCGCCCAGAGGATCAACCGCTTCGTGAGCAATGATGCCGAGGTTCTCGATTCGGGAAGGCCGGAGGGCTGTGGGATATCTGTTATAGAGGTATGAAGCCTGTTCTTCACTCACCCTTACCAGGATGGAGCGGGAGACATCGGTGCGCCTTAGATGGGCGTACTCCGCGAAGCCGAACCTGGTGAAAGTGGTCATCCAGTCCGCCTCGTAGAAAAGTGAGTCGGGGAACTCCTTCTCCACCAGGCCTCCGATTACCCCTCCGTGTCGTTCATGGTTGGGGCAGGATACCGCGAACTGGGTGCCCAGAGAGAGTCGGGGGTCGTAATTGTACGTGGAGTCTGTGAAACCCTGAGCCCAAAGCGTGGGGCAGACCGCCATACTGTCCGACAGGCCGCTGTATGAAAGCAAGGAGTCGATGGTTGGAGGGGACATGCCCTGGTTATGCAGCATGTGCATCACACATGCCTTTGACAGAGCATACATCTGTTCCCGGCAGGTCTCCCGAGGGACGCGGTATGTTTCAATCCGCTGGTGGATCCGGAATATGAGAATCGCCGCGAGTAGAACAATGATGACCCTCACAAGAACTCTAGATCCCATGGTATGAGAACCCCCCGGTTTGTGTTTTCCGCTTTTTTTCCTCTGAGCCGACGGTCCCGATAATTTACAGACCCCCTTTGACCAGTGTCAATACGCCCTGGTAACTCCGGTTACGATGGGGACAGGGGTTTTCAGGCTGACAGTAATGAAGGCGACTTCGGCGGTGACACCTTCGGGAAGCTGCAGCGGCGCCTGCTGATCCCTTTGGGAAGTGAATGAAACGGGGCCGGCGGGAAGGCTGTCCATCGAGTTCAGCAGCGATGCCGGTCCTCTTACCGCTACTCTGGAATCTCCCGGGAAAAGAAGATTCGTATAGCGGGCGGGAATGCCTGAGCCCTCCACCGATACCGGCAGACTCCTCGTGGCGGCCAGGTCCAGGCTCAGATCAACGAAGGCGGGAGAGAAACCCGAGGTGTGAACCTCGGGTGGGACACCGGTCACCAGCGAGGGGTCCAGCGTGAGCCGGCGGGTTTCCGGGGTGCTGTCTGGAATCGCGCTCCGGAGATCGACCAGTACCTCAAGTTTGCGGTTCTTTCCTTCGATCTGAAAACCGAGCATTGATAAACCGTCGGACCCGAAGGTTACCATCACGCTCTCCGGTGGATGACCCAGCAGTACAATGCTCTCATCCGTAAGGTAGCTCACCTTCAGGGGCACCGCAACGCTGAAGTCCACGGTTCTGATGGACAGAGCCCAGATGGCCAGCGCCATCGTAAGGGAAAGGCCCCAGATGATGACGGTGCTACTTGACGGTTTTGACTTCAGGGGTTTGAGGAACCTGAAAACCGATGGCTCCCGGTGCTTCACCCGCATCCTCCAGTGTTCCGAACCTTTTCTCATAAAGGTCTACCTGTGCCTTGAGGGCTGCTATCAGGCCTTTGATTCTATGGGGCGACATGATGACCCTGCATTCGAGTTCCGCCGCGGGGAGCCCGGGCATGATTCTGGCGAAGTCCAGTACAAACTCTGCCTGCGAGGTGTTGACTATGGCTATGTTGGCGTAAACCCCGGATGCCTTTCCGTCGCGGATGTTGATACGGGGCGGCTGGTTTTGCATGATTCCTCCTTGCAAAAGTAATATGTAGGTATCTTATGCAATGTTGCGCAACCGTGGTCAACCCGCTGGGAGGGTTCCTTTGTCGATCTACATTGAAGAGTTGAAATCGTTCGAGGGCGCCGGGGTTCTTGTTTTGGGTGACATCGTGCTTGACCATTACCTCGAAGGCAGAGTCGACAGGATATCGCCGGAAGCTCCGGTGCCGGTGGTGACCCTTGACGCCGGAGGAGAGAGGTTTGCCCCGGGCGGCGCGGCGAATGTGGCTTTGAATGTTCTCTCCCTCGGGGGCAAACCCATGATTGCCGGGGTCGTGGGGGAAGATCAGGATGGCGCCCTGCTGATCGACCTGCTGGAACAGGCGGGGGTGGATGTTTCGTGCGTTTCAACCGATCCGGAAAGGCCCACCACACGGAAAACAAGGGTTATCTCCAGAGGGCACCAGTTGATAAGAATTGACAGGGAGTCCGTGGCCCCGTGCCGGAGGGACAGGAACGCGCCGGAGAACTCCAGCATCACCCGTGCGCTGAACCGGGTGACAGCTGTGGTTTTCGAGGACTACGACAAGGGCTTTCTCGGAGATTTCAACATTCCCTGGATTATTCGCGAGTCCCGGGACAGGGGTATTCCTGTTCTGGCTGACCCCAAGTTCAGGAATTTCATGCTTTACCGGGAAGTCAGCCTGGTCAAACCCAACCTGCGGGAAGCTTCCGCTCTGCTTGGCGCGGAGCTGGACGACCGGCCGATTCACGAGATTACCGACGCGTGTCGCAGAATTATGGAAATGCTTGACGCTGAGGCGGTGCTGCTCACCATGGGTGCCGGTGGATCGATTCTCAGCTTGAGGGGAGCGAAGGAACCCCTGATACAGTCCACCGCCGCGAGACATGTTTACGACGTTTCCGGAGCGGGAGACGCGGTTATCGCCGTGATGGGCGTGGCCGCCGCCGCTGGAGTGCCCGCTTTGAAGGCGGCGGTGATCGCCAACTACGCGGCCGCAGCGGTATGCGCTGAACCCGGGGTGTACGCTGTCACCCCGGAAGACATTCTTCGGGAAGCCCGTCTTGATGAGTAACCCAAGCAGAATCCTCACCCGGGAGCAGGCCGCGGCCAGGTCAGCCGTGCTCAGAAGCGCCGGTTGCGGTATTGTTTTCACCAACGGCTGTTTTGACATTCTTCACCCCGGTCATGTGCATGTTCTTTCCAGGGCCGCCGCCCTTGGGGATGTGCTTTTCGTCGGGGTGAACACCGATGATTCGGTGAGAAGGCTGAAAGGTACCGGCAGGCCGGTTCAGAACCTTGAAGCCAGGGCGTCGGTTCTGGCCTCGATTCGATATGTGGACTATGTGGTGCCCTTTTCCGAAGACACTCCCCTGGAACTTGTAGCGGCTCTCAGACCCCACATAATTGTCAAAGGCGGAGACTATTCCAGGGATGAAGTCGCAGGAGGCGAACTGGCTGACAGCGTGGTTATCGTTCCCCTGCTTCACGGGCATTCAACAACCGGTTTGATTCGAAGATGACCAGGAGCGCCGGGGACTCCTTCATCATTCTTGTTCTTTTCCTGGCATCATGGGCCGCGGTGAACATTCCGGTGCTGGCCTCACCTCTGGGAAGCAACCCCGTTGTGGACGGGGAGTGGCATCACAGGTGGGCCGTCGAGGTTTCAAAGGGGGATGTTTTCTTATACGCCCCATACTTCCGGGCTCCGCTTTATCCATGGCTTCTGGGAGGCTGGTATGCCGTCTTTGGGTCGGCTTTCCCCACCGGGGCCATCCTCTCCATGATCTTCGGCGCCCTGGCATCAGTGCTTCTGCACAGGCTTGCCCTTGGCACAACCTCCCGCGGAGCGGCTTTCGCCATCGGGGCAATATGGGCTTTGTGGGGCACATGGCTGCTCTACTCGGGTTTTCTTCTCATCGCCCCCCTTTACATCCTTCTTCTGACGGCCTCCTTTCATCAGCTTGGCAGAAGGCCGGACACACCTCTTCCATGGTTCCTGCTCGGGGCGGCCTGCATCGCCAGACCCGGAGCGGTTCTTCTTTTCCCGGTCAGCCTGTATCTGTTCCGCCCCAGACCACGCTCATGGGGAGCGTGGTGCATTCCTGTGGCGGCGGTTTGGGCTGTGAACCTCCTGGCGGGGGATCCCGGAACCGTGATATCGAGCCAGGGAGGCATCAACTTTTACATCGGTTCCGGCCCGAGAGCAGACGGGGTAACAGCCTTTGCCCCGCCGGGCGAAAGGGTTCCGTCGGAAAGCCTTCCCTATGTGGACAACGTATGGGCCGCCAGCCTCGCGCCCCTGCCGGAAGGCGCCCGGCCTTCCGCGGTGTCTTCCCACTGGACCCGGAAAACCCTGGATTTCATCGTCTCAAAACCACTGGAATCCGGCGCTCTGCTTTTTGGAAAGCTCATGTACCTTGTCAGCCCTGTGGAAATCCCGTGCAACTACGATGTGTACTATCTGGGAAGATACTCGCCCCTGGCCCGGGTTCTGGTTACCGGCCCTCCGATGGCTTTCCCCGGGCTTCTTCTCTGGCTTTTTCTGCCCGGAGCACTGGTTGCGGGAAGGCTTTCCCTTGAAGACAGGCGGCTTTTGCTCTGGATACTGACCCTATCCGCGGGACTGGTGCCCTTCTTCATCACCGCCCGGTTCCGGTTGCCCATCATCCCCTTCCTTCTGCTTTTTCTGGTGTCCAGGTTTATGAGGAAACCCAGGCTCGGCATATTGACCGCACCACTGGGCCTTGCTGCTGGAATCGGGCTGTCGGTCATTACCGGGGCGTCGATTCCGGTTTCCGGGGTCAACATGCCCTTTCAGGATGGGATGGCCCATTTCAACGCGGGAAACAGGAACACTGCCAGGGTTCTGTTCATGGAGGCATGGGAAAGGGCTTCCATGAGAACCGACGGAGTTGATCTGAACGGAACCGACGCTTTGTACAATCTCGGTGTGCTGGCAATGTTGGACGGCCAGTTCGAGGATGCGGTGTTCTGGTTTGAAAAGGCTCTGGCATGGAACCCGGATCACGGACCTTCAAGAGAGAACCTTCGCGCCTTGACCCGGCAATGGCAATAGGTTAGAAATCCGAAGCTTTTTCTGAACACTTGAACACACCGAATCTACGGAGGTATGGATGCAATCCGGAACCCTTTTCACACTCCTTGCTCCGGTTGTCGCCCTGGTGACCTGTGCGGTGGCGGCTGTGGTCTACTTCAGGCTGAAAAGATACCCTGCGGGCAATGAACTCATGGAAAAGATCGCCGGTTTCATAAGAGCCGGAGCAATGACATACCTGAGAACCCAGTACCGCATTCTGCTGCTTTTTGTGGCGGCGGTGGCCCTGCTTCTCTTCTTCTTCGTGAACCGTGCCACCGCTCTGGCCTTTATCGCAGGAGCCATGCTGAGCATGCTGGCTGGTTACGCCGGCATGAAAGCCGCCACCACCGGGAATGTGAGAACCGCAAACGCCGCAAGAAAGAGCCTGTCCGACGCCCTTGCGGCGGCCTTCAGCTCCGGAAGCGTGATGGGGTTCGCCGTTGCTGGTTTCGGCCTTCTCGGGGTAAGCCTCTTCTTTCTCTTCTTCCATGATGTGGAAACCATAAGGCTTTTTCTGTCGAATCTTCTCGGAATCGATGTAGGCCTCCAAAGCATTGCGGGATTCGGCATGGGCGCCAGCAGCATAGCGCTGTTCGCCAGGGTGGGTGGCGGAATCTTCACGAAAAGCGCCGATGTCGGAGCCGATCTGGTGGGCAAGATCGAAGCCGGAATCCCCGAGGATGATCCCAGAAACCCTGCGGTGATTGCGGACAATGTGGGTGACAATGTGGGTGATGTGGCGGGAATGGGAGCGGACCTGTTTGAATCCTTCGTCGGATGCATCATCGCCGCCATCGTTCTTGCGATGAACATGGGGCTTGACGGGGTGGAACGGCTGTTCGGGTCCGCCGGTCATGACGCGGCCCACCTGGGCAGGCAGACGCTGATCAGCCTTCCCCTTGTACTGGCCGCTCTGGGAACCGGAGCAAGCCTCGTGGGAGCGCTGTTCGTCAAGTTGCTGAGAAGAAACTCACCCCATTCGGTTCTTAGAAACGGAACCTTCGCCAGTGCCGGAATCAGCATCGCTCTGGGCTGGTTGTTCATCCATCGGCTCGGAGTGGGGCCCGGGGTTTTCTGGGCCATGGCCACCGGAGTTGCGGTTGGAACCGCCATCGGACTCATCACCGAGTACTACACCAGCGGAAGACCGGTGCGAAAGATCGCCGAAGCCACTTCCACCGGCACCGCCACCACCATCATTGAGGGAATTGCGGTGGGTATGGAATCCACACTGCTCCCCATGCTTCTAATCGCCGCCGCCATTATCACAAGCCATCATTTCGCCGGTCTTTACGGTATAGCGATTGCCGCTCTGGGCATGCTCATGAATGTGGGCATGACCATGTCCGTAGACGCCTACGGTCCCGTGGCGGACAATGCCGGGGGAATCGCCAGCATGGCCGGCCTCCCCGACCAGGTTCGAAGCAGAACCGACAAACTGGATGCCCTTGGCAACACAACCGCCGCAATGGGCAAGGGTTTCGCCATTGGAAGCGCCGCCCTGACGGCGCTGGCGCTGTTCTCCGCCTATGCACAGGCTTCCGGTCTTCCTCTGATTGACATTCTCAACCCCTATGTGGTTGCGGGTCTTCTGGTTGGGGGGCTTCTGCCCTTTCTGTTCGCATCAATCACCCTGCGTTCCGTGGGTAGGGCCGCAATGAAGATGGTAACCGAGGTGCGAAGGCAGTTCAGGGAGATCAGCGGGCTGATTGAGGGCACCGCGGAACCCGACACCGAGAAGTGTGTGAACATCGCCACCCGGGCAGCCCTGACGGAGATGATTCTGCCGGGGCTTCTG
The DNA here is from genome assembly GCA_964624405.1 of uncultured bacterium. GTDB lineage: Bacteria > Fermentibacterota > Fermentibacteria > Fermentibacterales > JCC-6 > UBA6080. The sequence continues at coordinate 84,992 of CAZUXA010000009.1, forward strand.
GCGGTGGCGGTGCCTGTGGCGGTGTATTTCGGGTTCGGAGACAAGGGGCCTGAAACCCTGGGAGGTGTTCTTGCGGGAGCCATAGTAACCGGAGTGCTCCTGGCGATATTCATGAGCAACTCCGGAGGCGCCTGGGACAATGCCAAAAAGCACATAGAAGAGGGCCACATGGGGGGAAAGGGTTCCAGCAGCCACGAAGCCGCGGTGATAGGCGACACAGTCGGCGACCCCTTCAAAGACACCAGCGGCCCCTCCCTCAACATCCTGATAAAACTCATGACCATCGTTTCCCTGGTACTGGCCCAGGTGAACTGAGAAAGGAGTGGAACGGAATGCCCGAAGCACTTCCCCTGACCGATGAGAACGTGAAGGCTGAACTGGAAAAGATAAGGCCCCTGCTTCAGGGCGACGGCGGTGACATCCGCTTCGTCTCCCTCGAGGGTGGCGTGGTGAAAGTCGAGCTTCAGGGCGCGTGCAGCGGTTGTGCCTTCGCGGCTCTTACCCTGCAGCACAGCGTTGAGAAGAACCTGAAGGCGGTTTTCCCCGACCTCGAGAAGGTTGAAAACCTCGCCGGCATTCATTAGCACCTGCCCCCGGAGCAAGGCTCTTTCATGCCTTCTGGGGGAAGACGGACAATTCGAGCTTTCCCGGAGCGACCTCGCTTTCGCCCTCCGGCTTCAAAGGGAGGAAACGGTATGGCGGGCCAGGCTGGACAACGCCCTGGCCCGTTTTCTCACCCGTCCCCTTCACAAACTGGACAGACGCACCCTCATGGTGCTCAGACTCGGCGCGGTTCAACTGCTTGTTCTGGGTACTCCCCCCCACGCGGCGGTTTCCGAGACGGTCAAACTGGGCGCTGACCGGGGCGTGAGGGGCCTGATTAACGCTGTTCTCAGAAGGCTTTCCCTGGAGGGCGAGGAGGAGGGCCTGCCACTCCATGTGAGATGGTCACATCCGAAGGAAATGGTTCAGAGGTGGGTCGACCGCATCGGCCCAACCAGAACCCTGTCCCTGCTCCAGTGGAACAACGCGCCCCCTGTCCTTGGCGGCTATGCCTTTGAGGAACCTCCTCCCGGGCAGCCCGGCACATACCTTGATCGCTACCGTGTGTTTGAACGGAGTGTTCCCCTGCCGCCTCCCGGAGTCTTCGTTCAGGACGAGGCGGCGTCGCTGGCCGCCCGGGCGTTTCAGGAGCTGCCCGGAAATACCGCCCTGGAGATGGGCGCGGCTCCCGGCGGAAAAACCGCCCATCAGCGATGCCCGTTCACGGTAAGCCTGGATCTTTCCGAGAAGCGCATGAAGAAGTGGCTGGAGAACAGAAACAGGCTTCGGTGGAGCAATGTCTTCCCGCTGGTCGCCGACGGTTTGACCCCCCCCTTCAGTAGCGGATTTCACAAGGTTCTTCTCGATGCCCCCTGCACAAACACCGGAGTGCTGAGACGAAGGCCCGAAGCCCGTTGGAGATGGTCCCGCGCCACCATGGCCCGGCTTGTCGGGATTCAGAAAATGCTCCTCGACAGCGCCGCGGGTCTCACCATTCCCGGGGGATACCTTGTCTACAGCACCTGCAGCATGGAGCCCGAGGAAAACCTGGAACAGGTTCTTGGTTTTGAGGAGAGGAATCCCGAGTTCTTGAGAATATCCCTGGGGGTTCCCCGGCCCCTTTCCAGTGATGGAATGATGGTGTCCTTTCCTCCGGAATCGGGGGTGGACGGAATATTCGCCGCGGCATGGCGGCGGCTGCCTCTTCAATGACTAATAAGAATTGTTACTATATTCCGATGAGGTTGATTTTTTCCACTCGGCAACACATCCCATGGAGACGCAGATGACCACGGACAGCATTCCAATCATCGATCCGGAAAGGATCGAAACCATTCTGAATCAGACAGGAACCCCGGAAAAGGGAAGAATCCGGGACATACTGGCCCGGGCTCTGGAAATGCGGGGTTTGAACCCGGGTGACGCCGCGGTTCTCGGGGAGATTTCCGACCCTGAACTTTTACGGGAGCTTTTCGATACCGCGAAGAAGGTCAAGGAGACGATCTACGGAAAGAGACTGGTGATATTCGCTCCCCTTTACGTTTCCAACCTTTGCGGTAACGAGTGCCTGTACTGCGCGTTCAGGGCCTCCAACCCGGAAATCGTGCGCAGAGCCCTCACTCATGAGGAGATCGTCCGGGAAACGGAGATACTTGTGGACCAGGGCCACAAGAGGGTTCTTCTTGTGGCCGGCGAATCCTACCCGAAGGAGGGCTTCGACTACATTCTCAAAAGCATCGCCGCGGTTTACGCGGTGAAGACCACCAGCGGCGGGATTCGAAGGATCAATGTGAACGTGGCCCCACTTGAAAGCCAGGAGTTTCAGCAGCTGAAGCAGACCGGCATCGGTACGTACCAGCTCTTTCAGGAAACCTATCATCCCGGGATTTACAGCAGGGTGCATGTGGGGGGTAGAAAGCGTGATTACGCCTGGCGGATAACCGCCATCGACAGGGCAATGGAGGCGGGAATCGACGACATCGGCATCGGGGTTCTCTTCGGCCTCAGTCCCTGGCGCTGGGAACTGCAGGCTCTGCTGCAGCACATAAGCCACCTGGAAAACAGGTTCGGCGTGGGACCCCACACAATAAGCGTGCCAAGGCTGGAACCCGCTACCGGCTCCGACATTGCCGCCCATCCACCTCACGCCGTGGGCGATACGGATTTCAGGAAGATAGTGGCCATACTCAGGCTTTCAGTACCCTATACCGGAATAATCATGTCCACCCGGGAAACCCCGAACATGCGCAGGGAGACCTTCGCGCTGGGGGTGAGCCAGATATCCGCGGGAAGCAGGACCAACCCCGGGGGTTACGCCGAAGGCGAGCACGGGGAGGACGGCAGCCAGTTCAGCCTGGGCGACCACCGCCCCCTGGACGACGTGATAAGGGATGTGGCGGAGATGGGCTATGTGCCCAGTTTCTGCACCGGCTGCTACCGGCTGGGGAGAACCGGAAGGGATTTCATGGATCTGGCCAGGCCCGGTGATATCCGGATGCACTGCGATCCCAACGCCGCCAGCACCTTTATGGAATACCTGCTGGACTTCGCCGGGCCGGAAACCCGGAAAGCTGGGCTCTTGTGCATGCGGGAGTTCCTGAACGGGATGACCCCGGAGGCCAGAGAGAGAACGGAAGCCATGCTGAGGAAGGTTGAGGCGGGATCACGGGATGTCTACTGCTGACGGGTTTCTTTACGGCCCGGAAACGGAAAAGGCGCTGGGAAACTTCAGCATCGCCGGAAGGCCGGTGGACCCTGCTCTGATCCACGCCTACGGCCATGTGAAGCTTGCCGCCGCTTTCACGAACGCCGCGCTGGGGTATCTTCCCGAAGATGTGGCGCAACCCCTGTTTCGGGCCGCCCGGGAGATGATTCGGGGGGAGCTTGACCGCCACATCGTGGTAGACGCCCTCCAGGGCGGAGCGGGCACATCCCTGAACATGAATGTGAACGAGGTTCTTGCCCGAAGGGCCACGGAACCCGGCGGAGCGGCCATCCATCCCCTGGATCACGTGAACCTTCACCAGTCCACCAACGACACCTTTCCAACGGCACTGAGAGTTGCCGCCATCTTCCGGGGGAGAGCACTGGAGAACAGCCTTCTGGCGTTGCAGGAAGCCCTGCAGAAGAAGGAGGTTGAGTTCGGCCACCTGGTGAAAATGGGCAGAACCCAGCTTCGCGACGCGGTGCTCACCACACTGGGAAGATCCTTCGGCGCCTGGGCGGAAGCGGTCAGCCGGGATCGCTGGCGGATCAGCAGATGCGAGGAGAGGCTCAGGGTGGTGAACCTGGGCGGAACCGCGATAGGCACCGGCCTTGGCGCGCCCAGGGAGTACATCTTCCAGGTCACCGAGAACCTGAAGAAAAGCACCGGGATCGGTTTCGCCCGGGCGGAGAACCTCATCGAGGCCACCCAGAACACCGATGCCTTCGCGGAAGTTTCGGGAATGCTGTCGGTTTGCGGGGCTGATCTGGTGAAGATTTCCTGCGACCTCCGCCTGCTTTCTTCCGGCCCCGACGCGGGTCTGGGAGAGATCAGTCTGCCTGCTCTGCAGGCCGGAAGCTCAATAATGCCCGGGAAGGTGAACCCTGTGATACCCGAGGCCGCGGTTCAGGCGGGGCTGATGGCCATGGGAAACCATTCGGCGCTGTGTCACGCCTGCGCCCTGGGAAACCTTGAACTGAACCCCTTCATGCCGCTGATCGCCCATACCCTGCTGGAGAGCCAGAGGATGCTTGCCGAAGCCGGGGAAAAGCTGGCGACCCATTGCGTTCCCGGTATCACTGCGAACCCCCTGACACTGGAAAGACACGCCACCGCTTCAACCGCCGCGGTCACCGCTCTGATCCAGCGCACGGGATACACCCTGGCGCAGGAGATCGCGGAGAGAGCCATGAAGGAAGGCATATCCATCCGCCAGGCCGCGGTGGAATCCGGTATCACCGAAAGTGAGTACGACCATCTTACAAGCCCGGAAGCGGTGACCCGCCTGGGCGTTCCAGGGAGGAAGCCGTGAAAACCCCCCAGTCCCTCAGGCTTCACATCAGCGTCTTCGGCCGGCGGAACGCCGGCAAGTCCAGCATTATCAACGCCCTGGCCGGTCATGGGGTTTCCATAGTCTCCCAAACACCGGGAACCACCACTGACCCGGTGAAGAAGGCCATGGAGCTTCTTCCCCTTGGGCCGGTTCTTTTCACGGATACCGCCGGGCTGGATGACCCAGGCGAGCTTGGAGCCCAGAGGGTGAGGCGCACGAGAAAGGTTCAGGAAAGGACGGATCTTGCGATCATAGTCACGGACCGTGACCTTTGGGGGCCTCACGAGGAGGAGCTGGCTGAGGGTTTTCGGAAGAAGGGGATTCCTGTGGTGGTGGTCAGGAACAAGGCGGATGACAACCCGCCCGGCGAATCCTTCGGGCGGATCATGGACGAGAAGAACCTCACCTGGGTATCGGTTTCGGCTTTGACCGGCGAGGGATTGGGCGAACTCAGGGAAGCCCTGATCCGGTCCGCGCCCGAGGACTTCATCAACGCTCCCGGCATAGTGTCGGATCTGGTGCCACCGGGCGGCACCGTGGTGCTGGTGGTGCCCATTGACAAGGAGGCGCCGAAGGGAAGGCTGATTCTGCCCCAGGTTCAGACAATCAGGGACCTGCTGGACAACGATTCCATGGCCCTGGTGGTAAAGGAGCGGGAGCTTGGAAGGGCTCTGGGAAACCTTCGGGAGAAACCCGCCCTGGTGGTCACAGACAGTCAGGCGTTTCTGAAGGTGGCAGGCGACACCCCGGCGGACATTCCCCTCACATCGTTCTCGATTCTGTTCGCAAGGTTTCAGGGTGACCTGGCCTCCATGGTCAGGGGGGCGATGACCATAGAAGACCTTCATCCCGGAGACAGGGTTCTGGTGGCGGAGGCGTGCACCCACCACCCCATCGGGGAAGACATTGGCACGGTAAAGATACCCCGCTGGCTCACCCAGTTCGTGGGGGGGAAACTTGATTTCACTTTTCACCGGGGTACGGATTTCCCCGATGACCTGCGGGAGTACCGCCTTGTGATTCACTGCGGCGGCTGCATGTTCAACCGCAGGGCCATACTCGCGAGAATACAGAAGGCGGCCGACGCCGGGGTTCCCTTCACCAACTACGGGCTGACCATCGCTTACAGCCTGGGCATTTTTGAAAGGGCGCTGGGCCCGTTTCCCGACGCCTTGTCCGTCTTTCGGGGGATGCAATGAGCCGGTACTCGAAGGAACAGCTCACCGAGATTCTGGAAACCCGGAGTCCGGAGGCCATTGAGGCGGTCAGGCGCCGGGCGGAGGAACTCACACTGGCCACTCTGGGGAACAGGGTTCACTACCGGGGTCTCATCGAGTTTTCCAACATCTGCACCCTGAACTGCCTGTATTGCGGCATCCGCCGAGACAACACCAGTCAGAAACGGTACACCGCCAGCCACGAACAGATAATCGACGCGGCGAAATGGTGCGCCGAAGCTGGCTACGGATCGGTTGTTCTCCAGTCCGGCGAGCGCAGCGACGAGAATTTCGTGAGTTTCGTGGAGGAAGCGGTGCGGCGCATAAAAAGGGAAACGGTTTCCGAAAAGCTTCCCGGCGGACTGGGCATAACCCTTTGCGTGGGAGAGCAAACCCGAACCTCGTTCCGGCGGTTCAGGGAAGCGGGAGCCCACCGATACCTGCTCCGTATTGAAACAACCAACCCGGGGTTGTTCAGGAGAATCCATCCCGGAGAGCAGACTCTGGAAAGCCGGTTGGAGTGCCTGCGCGTATTGAAGGAAGAAGGTTTTGCCGTGGGTACCGGGGTAATGATCGGCCTGCCCGGCCAGACCACCGGGATGCTGGCGGAAGACCTGCTGTTCTACTCCCGGCACGACTTCGACATGTTCGGCATGGGCCCGTTCATTCCCCACAGAGACACGCCCATGGGCAAAGAGGCAATACTCCCCGCCGGGGAGAGGATGAGGCTGTCTTTGCTAATGATAGCCCTGACCAGGCTTCTAACGGTGAACACCAACATAGCGGCCACCACCGCCCTTCAGGCCTTGGACCCCACCGGAAGGGAGCAGGGGCTCACCTACGGCGCGAACATCCTGATGCCTTCCCTCACTCCCGGAGAATACAGGAAGAGCTATCTTCTATACGAGGGCAAACCCTGCACCGACGAGCAGAAGGAGGACTGCCTTCACTGCCTGAGAAGAAGGGTCGAACTCGCCGGAAGGGTTGTGGCGGTGGATGACTGGGGCGACCCGGTTCACTACACCGCGAGAATAACCGCAAAGGAAGGGAGATCAACATGAGCGCCAGAGCAATCGAAGCAATAAAGGGAGCCATCCTGCTGGAAAGACGGGGCAGGGCTTTCTATTCAAGTGTGGCGGCTTCCACCGCAAGCCCGGGGGTGAGGGAGGTATTCTCATCCATGGCCGAGGAGGAGACCCGGCACGAGGAGGCTCTTGCCATGCATTACTCTTCACTGGTCGGCAACGGCACCCTGGCCGCGGTTACCACGCTGGGAGAAGTTTCGGAGATCGCGGGGAGCATCATCACCGACAAAGTCAGAAATGAGATAAGCGCCGCGGGATACGAGGCCGCCGCCATTTCCGCCGCCATGGCCATGGAGGCCTCCGCGGAGAAGTACTACAGGGAAAAGGCCGCTGAAGCCGAATCGGAACCCGAGAAGCAGCTGTTCAACTGGCTGGCGAACTGGGAACACGGTCATCTTGAGCTTCTGGCCCAGATGGACAGGGCTCTCATGGAGGACATCTGGTTCGAGAACCGGTTCTGGCCGGAGATTTAGAACACTTCGCCGTAGAAACGCAGCAAAGGGCAGGGGGGGAGATACATGAGATTCAGGAACGCATTCTTTTCAGTGGTTCTGGCCGCCTTCGGCGTGCTTCAGGCGGAAAACGGGTTCACCCTCAACATTCTTCACCTCAACGACACCCACTCGAACCTGCTTCCCGTGTCTCTGCCGGTCTATCTGGATTCCATGGATTCCACCGTCCGGATTCCCGCCGGGGGAGTGGCCCGTATCGCCTCCGAGGTCAGACGGGCGAAGCGGGAGGATGAAAATGTGCTCTTCCTCCATGCGGGCGACCTGGTCCAGGGCACCCTTTTCTACACCGTTTACGGCGGCCGGGCCGACGCGGCGGTGTACAACGCAATGGCGCCGGATGTGATGGCCCTGGGCAACCACGAGTTCGACCGGGGCAGCGAAGGCCTGGCCTTTCTTCTCGATGAGATCCTTTTCCCGGTGGTCTGCGCCAACATTGATGTGGAGGCGGATTCTCTGCTCAGGGGAAGGATAGCGCCATACATCGTGCTTGAAACCGGCGGTGAGAGAATCGGGGTAATCGGCCTGATAACCGTGGAACTCGCCGATGTGTCCAGCCCCTCAGAGCAGACGATCGTGCTGCCCATCCTCGAGACCGCCCAGAGAGCGGTGGCTGAGCTGGAGGAACAGGGCGTGAACAAGATCATCATTCTCTCCCATATCGGCTACGCCAATGATATTCAACTGGCCACCTCCCTTCGGGGCGTTGATGTGATCGTCGGGGGGCACTCCCACACCCTTCTTGGAGATTTCTCGCACCTGGGCCTTTCCCCGGAGGGGGAGTACCCCGAAGTTGTGACTGGGCCCGACGGAAACCCCGTGCTGGTGGTTACCGCGTGGTTCCATGGGCAGGTGCTGGGAAGGCTGAGGGTTCACTTCGACGGTGAAGGCCGGGTGTCGGGATGGCTCGGTTCTCCGGTAATCATTACCGGGGCCGGTACCGGCGACCCGCCGGGCGTGCTGAACATGAACGAAGACCTTCTGGTGGCGGATATCGTCCACAGTTACACCGTGGCGCTGGAGGATTTCCAGAACGAATATGTGGCCACGGCGGAGACCGATCTTCCCAACATCAGGGTTCCCGGTGGTCAGTGGCCCCAGGGCAGCGCCATCGCCCCGATTGTCTGCGACGCAATGCTGTGGAAGGCGAACCGGCTCGGCATCGGCGCCGACATCGCCCTGCAGAATGCAGGCGGAGTCCGGATCAGTGTTCAGGAGGGAGACATCAGCATCGGAACCGTCTACAGCCTGCTTCCCTTCGGGAACACCCTGGTGGTGATGGAGGCCACCGGCGGCCAGATTCGGACAGTGATCGAGGAGGCTCTGTCCGGCATCTTCGACTCGGGGCGCTCCGACGGATCGTTTCCCTATGTCGCCGGGCTCCGTTATGTGGCGGCTCGGAACGCTCCCGCCGGGGAAAGGGTGCTGACGCTTGAAGCCCGGACGCCGGACGGATACATCCCCGTGGATTCAGCGGCTGTTTACCGGGTAGTGACAAACACTTTCGTTGCCGGAGGAGGCGACGGCTACGAATCCCTCGCGGGCATTCCCTCAACGGACACCGGCTTCATCGACGCTGAAGTGCTAACCGAGTACCTGCGGATGATGGGTACGGTGAAACCTGTGGAACAAAGGGTTTTCATCACCGGGGAGTAGCCGGCAGTTTCCCATGAAAGGCGAGGTTCCAAAGTAGTGTTGTGACGACCCGGAGCAAGTACATTAGGGCAGCGATCCTCATAACTGATGAGATCCTCTTTCAGGCCATGGGTCGTCGGGATGCTCGCCGGTGATGAAGTTCTCCCCACAGCCCTTCTTGACCGGCTCCTTCATCACTGTCATGTAGTGAACATCGACGGAGGATCCTGCCGCCTGAGACACATGAATCAAGCCATCGAATCAAGGGATTTGCTCAGATGATGCGCCCCATGAAGAACTGGGGACACTTCTTCATGTGCGGGAAAGTGGATGTCCTTTGACATGTGTCACCTAAGTTCTATGTGCGTCTTTACGCAAGTCCATGGTTAACAGATAGATGATTTTCTCGCTGGGATTCACAACGTAGAACAATCTGTATTTCCCGATTCTGTACCGCCATGTCTCCGGTGTGTAATTCCTTAGTTTTTTGATGCTACTCCCGTGAAATGGTTCAATCCGGAGTTGTGGAAACACATACTCATTGAGTTTCTTCTCAAGGAATTCAGCTTCATTAGTCGGTAGCCTGCTCATTTTCTTCAGAAACTCGTCGGTCTGGAACATTCTGAAATCAGGCAAACTTACCCTTTCCTGCTTCGGCATCCTTCAAGCCACGGATCAGGCTTTCATTCAGATCTTCGTTTGCCCTGATCTCGGACATCTCATACTCATCTGCATATCCCTGGTCTTCTATGTACCTTAGGACTGCAGTTTCTATGAAATTCGACAATGTTCGGTTGTCTTCTTCTGCAATCTGTCGGAAACGCAGATACCTTTCCTCATTGAGCCTGAGAGTAATTGTCTTTGTCATGCCTGGATGCAATCCTGTGCTTATAGAAGACATTAGAATACATACGAAAGCAAGACATACCATCTTCTGTAGTGACAACGCTCTGAATACCCTGCACAGGCATAACCGAAACCTGTTCCTTAACGCCTGTGGCAGGTTCATTCAGTTGTTGTCGAAAATATTCCTGCATTATCCTATGCAATCACTTCTCAAATGATAGTGTCCATCTTGATAACAGGCAAGGTGGTTGCGACGATTGTCAAGCATAGACTGTAGTTTTCTGTTCCAACAAATCAACTCGACTTCATCGGAGTGATTCCAATTCAGCAAGACTTGTCATGCAGTAACATATTTGTTATGTATATAGTATGAGATGGGAAATCAAGTATTACAGTCAGAAACTCGAGAATGAGATTCTTAAGCTACCTTCAGGACTTCTGGCCTGGTATCTGCGACTTACGGATCTGTTGACTGAGTTTGGATCGAATCTTGGTTTACCACATACAAGGAAGATTGAGAAAGAACTGTTTGAGCTTCGGGTGAAAGGGAATGAAGGGATTGCGAGAGTCTTCTTCTGTACTAAGGTTGGCAGGAAGATAATCATGCTCCATTCGTTTGTTAAGAAATCCCAGAAGACACCCAAGAAGGAGATAGAGATCGCCAGAAAGAGAAAGAAGGAGGTGCTCAACAATGAATCATTCTGAACTGAAGGAAAGAGCCCTTGCAGATAAGAAGGTAAAGGAAGCATACGATGCTCTTGAACCTGAATTCTCTTTGCTTCATGAAATACTTCGAGCTCGTCAGAATGCAGGGCTTAGTCAAGCTGAGATCGCTGAGCGTATGGGAACAAAGGCTCCCGCAGTTACCAGGCTTGAATCTTCATTGAGTAGTGGTAAGCATTCTCCATCGCTTTCCACTCTGAAGAAGTATGCTGATGCCCTGGGTTGCCATCTGGAAATTAAGCTTGTAACGAACAGCTGATCAGTTTGATTTCATTGACGAGTCACATGATGCATCAACATGACATTCGGGTTGATCATTTCACCGAAAAACTCATCGAGTGGTCGCAAGGCATTTCTCTAACGACAAC
>CAZUXA010000010.1:0-85358 GCA_964624405.1 uncultured bacterium
TCAACAACTACCTGGTTCAGTACAGCGCGGACGGCAAGTATTCAACCCTGTTCTACGGAAGGCTTGATCCGGAGAAGGGAGTTCTTACCTGCTGCAATGCCGGGCATCCCGCGCCCTTCCTGCTCCGGGGAGGCGAAGTCGTTGAGCTTACCGCCGGCGGCCTTGTTCCCGGAGTGGTACCCGGCGCACCCTACGAGCAGGAGACGGTTCAGCTTGAAAAGGGAGACCTGATGGTGGCCTTCACCGACGGCTTCACCGAAGTTTTTGACGGGGAAGATCAGGAGTTCGGAGAACACCGGCTTCTGGAAGCTTTAAAAGCGGCAGTCCCCCTTGATCTGGAAGCCATATTCGACCATGCCGCCGGGATCGTGAGAGGCTGGTCATCCGGCCCGGTCCAGGCCGACGACATGACAATCCTGATGGTTCGGGTGGAGTGAATCCAGGCTTGGTCCCGGCTTTCATCGCTATCGCGACTGCACCTTGACCATGGGGATGCAATATGATATATGCATGGACATGCAAACGTGCAGCTGAAGGGGCCGCCATGAAAAGCCAGCGAACCGGTCAGCGTTGCGACGACACCCTTTTCCGCCTCCCCCCGGAGCTGTTCAGGGCTCTCTCTGATCCCAGCAGGATTGCGATTTTTACTCATCTGGTCTTGGCGGGAAACCCCCAGTCCGTAACCGAGGTCACATCGTGCTGCCCCATTGATTTCTCCGTGGTGTCCCGACATCTCAGGATACTGAGGGAAGCCGGGGCGGTTACCGCGAAAAAAAGCGGGAAGCATATGCTTTACTCCGTGAGGACCGGTGTTCTGGTGGGTTTTCTACGGCGCCTGGCCGACGCCATTGAATCGTGCTGCCCCGACGGCGTATGTGCCTTCGAAGAGGATCTGCATGAGTGACGGTGACCGCGCTTCAGCGGTAAGGGTTTCCCCAAAACTCACCATTGCTGATCGCATGGGTGCATTTCGGGTAAGATGGGGAATAGGCAGAATGCGTTACGGGGTTGAACCTGGGCTCTATGCCCTGGGTTCGCCAGATGCCGACTCAGAGGTTCTTGTGACGGCAAACTACAAACTCAGTTTCGACACCCTCCGCAGGGAATTGAGCGGAGGCGATTACTGGATACTCGTTCTTGATACCAACGCTGTGAATGTCTGGTGCGCCGCTGGAAAGGGAACTTTCGGAACCGCAGAGCTTGTGCGCCGCATAGAGACGGTGGGGCTGACCGGGTTTGTGAACCACCGCAGGGTGATAGTTCCGCAGCTTGGCGCGCCAGGGGTGGCCGCCCATCTGGTGCGTGAGCGGTGCGGTTTCCAGGTGATTTACGGTCCGATCAACGCATTTGACATACCGGCGTTCCTGAAGGACGGCTGCAAAGCCGATCCGCTGATGCGAAGCAAGACCTTTACCCTCAGGGAGCGGCTGGCCGTGATTCCCATCGAGCTTGTCGCAGCACCGAAGTTTCTGGCGCCGGTGGTGCTGCTGTTCGGAGTGCTCGGTGGGTTCACCAGGTCGGGCACTTTTTTGGAAGACGCTGTGCAAAGCGGCATTACGGCCCTGGTGGCGGTTCTCGCAGCTCTCCTTGCCGGCGCGGTGCTTACTCCGCTGCTGCTGCCGTTCCTTCCGGGCCGATACTTCTCCGTGAAAAGCCTCTTGCCGGGAATTGCCATGGCTGTGGTGGTGGTGCTGCTCAGGGGAGACGCTCCCAACGGCTGGCGCTCCCTGGCGGAAACTACCGGCCTGCTGCTGACCGTAACATCACTCGGGGCGTTCCTGGCAATGAATTTCACCGGGGCGTCCACCTTTACATCCCCCTCGGGAGTGAAGAAGGAAATGAAGCTCGCGCTTCCGTTTCAGGCCGGAGCCGCGGTGGTGGGGCTGGCGTTCTGGATTGCTTCTCAATCAACGGGATAGGAAGGGTAAGAAAGCTTTGGAATACCTCAGGAATGTGACATCACTGAGCTTGGACCCCTCATTGTGCAAAGGCTGCGGCATGTGTGTGGTGGTCTGCCCCCACGGAGTGTTTCTCCGTTCACGCGGAAAGTGCGTGATCCGGAACAGAGACGCCTGCATGGAGTGCGGAGCCTGCGCCATGAACTGCCCCCCGGGCGCCCTGACGGTGAACTCCGGCGTGGGTTGTGCCGCAGCCCGGCTTCAGTCCCTTGTTGGAGTGAAGGGGGTGTGCAACTGCGACTGCACCACCTCCTGCGATGGGGAGTGACCGTTGCGAACCGGCGCCTGTTTGCCCGCCGGGGGATTGGCGCCTCCTAGCGGTTGACCACCCTGCAGTTCTCAAGGGCCACATTGCGGAATGATGTTCCGGTGATGACCCCCCTTATCTGCACGCCCCGCCGGCTCGCGACCATGTTCTCGTTCACATCTTCGGAAACCGCTTCGGCCATTTCGCATTCCACGACTTTCGCACTGGTGTTGTCCGGATCGGAAAGGTCCACCCGAACCGTCACCCCGTAGTCTGTGGTGGATGTGGTGGTTGAATTGTAGTAGCCCTCCACTGTTACCTCCATGCCTTTCCACGCTTCATGGTACTCTGCGAACTGGTCCAGTGGAATCGGCTCGCCGCGGTAGACCCAGGGGCTTGTCTCGATGCGCTGGATGGTTTCGGGAGGGACCACAAGCCGGGCATCGGAGAGTTCCACCCGCGCGAAGCGTCTGCTTACTGTGCCTTGAACCGCCATCAGTTCCCCCCGGGCCACGGTGATGCCCGGAGGCTGGGCGAAGCGGACGGTGATGAGTTCGTCTCTGCTGTCCGGGTCCATGACCAGCCGCAGTTCGCCCTCGACCGTTGTTTCATCGCCGTGCCAGATGTAGGGAAACGCCACCACCGTGACCTCGGCGCCGTCCCAGGCGAACACGGCCCGGTTCAGATCCACCGCGGAGATGACCCGGTTCTGGCTCACCGTTGCCGGGTCCAGCGTGCCTTCGGGGTATAGAACCAGTTCGGGCTCCGGGGTTTCCGGAGCGGTTTCCACCGATTCCACATCGTCCGCTGCCCGGGGTGGTTCTTCGCCGCATCCGGCCAGACTCAGCAGGAACACCATCGCGATGATTGGAAGTGACTTTGCCATAACACCCATTCCTTCATTGTTGAGAAAGGCGCGCACGCCATTCTGCCAGGAAGATAAAAAGGCCGGCCCGAAGACCGGCCCTTGAGAACAGAGTCAAGCCCGGTTCAGGGGGCTTCGACGGCGAAGCTTCCGCTCCATGAACCGTAGTTCCTGCTGGTGACTCCGTTACGGGTGGTGCCCGTGTAGCCGGAATCACCGGGGAGGATGCTTACCATCACGATGCCGGTTTCTTCAGGTTCCAGCACGCCGGCATGCACCGCGGCGGTTGCCAGCGAGGAGTCGTCGGTGTAGACGTCGGTGCCCCATACGCTGCCCTGGGTGCTTCCCGTGACCTGGAAGTAAAGGACTTCGCCGGTGTGATCACGGTAGGAGACCAGGTTGCCGGGATCGGCGATGGGGATGATGTCCGGTGTGATGATGACCACATCCTGCCCCGGTGCTTCAACCCTGTAGCTTCCGTACCAGTTCGGGTATTCGAAGCTGGTGACTCCGTGCCGGGTGGAACCCGTATAGTTGTCCTGGCCGGGGAGAACTGTCACTTTCACCGCGCCGGTTTCGCCCGGTGCGAGAACACCGGCATGGACCGCCGCCACTCCCAGTTCCGAGTCGTCGGAGTAGATGTCGGTGCCCCATACATAGCCCTCGGTGCTTCCGGTGACCCAGAAGTACATTGTTTCACCGGTCTGCTCTCTGTAGGCCAGCAGGTTGCCGGGGTCGTGGATCGGGGTTACCTCGACCGGAGCCGGGGTTTCCACCACGGGAGCGGGTGTAGCGGCCTGCTGTGGTTTTTCTCCGCAGCCGGCGATAACCAGCAGACACACAGTCAAAATAATGGCAGAAAACTTAAACATTGTTTGCCCCTCACTTTTGCGGGAACGACCAACCATTCCCGCTTCATGCCAACTCCGCTTTTGTACTTTACACGAACTTCACAACTTCGGCGTCAGCCCAAGTATCATCACCCCACATGAAAATAATCCCATTGAAATCGGGTGTCAACGCTGATAATCATCTGAACGGTTACCCGCCGGTTGTCAGGCGGTTCTTCTTCGCCGGATGAGCCCCGTCCTTTTCAGAAGCCTGATACCGAAAATGAGAAGCAGCGAAAGCAGAACCACCGCCAGAACCGGAACCAGCACCGAAAGAACAGCCATGACCACCGAGAAAACACTTTCCACCGCGGACAGGAACGGGTTCGCGGCGCCACCGGTGGTTGCGGTTGAGCCCCCGTGCAGGAGGTTGCTGGCAGCGCTTCCGGCCAGCGAGGCGCCCCCTCCGGCGATCACAGCCAGGGTCCAGGTGAGGAAGGGGTTGAGGTCAAGCAGGACCGCGGCTGTTATCACAGTGCCGGCGACCACCGTCAGGGGCACGGTGACGGCGTTGAGGGCATTGTCAAGCAGGGGAATCAGGTAGGCCAGAATTTCCACCGCGGTTGCCACCCCGAAGGCGATCAGCGCCGGTGTGGTTCCAATCCACGCGAAGGTGGAAGACAACTCAAGGATATTGAGATGGCCTGCGATGCTCATCACCAGCAGGGGTACGAAGACCCGGAAGCCGCAGGTGGCGCTGAGGCCGATGCCTATCAGTATGCTTGCAACGGTTTCCATGGTCATCCCTTCACCGGTTGAGCCATAGGGCTCCGGTCCACACCCTGCCGTCGTACCAGGATTCATCCGCATCTTCGGGAACGAAGCCCTCGCTGATAATAAGGTCGATCTCCATCCGTGTCACCAGTTCCACCGCCTTCCTGGAGGGCCATGTATCAAGCACCAGGGCGGCGTGGTGATAGCCCCGGGGCAGGCTCGTGCTGTAGCCGTTGACGCTTGGCGCGAAATGCCGGGTTGCGCTGAACAGGCGCTGGGTTTCCACCTCGGGGCGGTCCAGGTCGGGAACTACCGGCAGGTAGAGGATTCGCCCGGGGTTCTGCCCCGCTATCCATTCGTGGTATTCCGGAATTGCCACCGGAAGGCGGGACACCCCGGGGTGCGCCGCCTCCCCCAGTGCCAGCGCCATTCCCGCCAGAGCCCAGCCCGGTTTCTTCCCCAGCTGTTTCGCCGCTGGAATCAGCAACGGCAGCAGCGCAAGGTACCCGGCCCTGGCCGGAAGCCTGATGGCGGTTCCCCCGGGAAGGGCCGCTGCTAGTCGGAAAGGCCCGGGTGCCAGCTCCATCCCCCAGACCGCCATGGTGGGCCCCAGGCTGTATGCGGCAAAGAACAGCCCCAGTACCGGCAGGAAAGGGCCGTTCCAGGCCGTCTTTCCCCGGACGGCCCAGGCAGCCCCGGCCAGAATCGCCAGCCCGGGCCACAGCGCCGCCTCGGGGTGGGCGTGACGGCTTCGAAGCCATCCGGTGGCGTATCCGGTTTGCCAGGGGCTGACAAAGGATGCGGCGTCGGTGCTGGTGATGGTATTCACATCCCATATCCCGGCGTTTTTCATATGGGGAACAAGGAAGGGCGCCAGAAGGCCGTTGCCCAGAAGGGTGTATACAACCAGCACGCCCACATGTCGTCTGCCCTTTGTGAACAGCGCGGTTACACCGACTACCGTCAGGGCCAGGTTCAGAAAGTACCAGTGGTAAAGCGAAGCCAGCCCCTGCAGGGGTATCAGCAGCGCCAGAGGCCAGCGGGGACCCCTGCCTTCCACGATCCGCAGGGCGAACATCAGCCCCGCCAGGGCGAGTCCGGCGCTTTGAAGCTGAAGGTGCCAGAGGTGGCTCTTGAAGTAGGGCAGGGTGATGAAAGCGGCGGCGGCGAAGGCGGCCCCCCAAACAGTGGCGCCCCGGTCTTCCGCCAGTTTTGCCGCGGCGAAACCGGAGAGGGCGAGACTTATCCAGAAAAGAAGATTGTGGATTCGAACCGGGTTACCGGTGGCGAGCCGGAGGGGAAGGGATACCATCCACTGGGTAAGCAGGATGTCGTTTCTGCCCTGCCCGTCCGGAAAGCCGGAGAACTGCGGCGTTTCTACGGGGTTTCGCAGGTTGATAACCGCGTGATGGTTCCAGGCGGTGAGCCAGGTGTTGAACAGGGTGTCCGAGTGGTCGTGGGGGTGGGGGGAGAAAGGCAGCGGCCACAGGACCGCCGCCGAAACCCCGAAACAGAGGAGGAGAAGGGGAAGGATCCCCCTCCGCTCCCTCATGTCAGTATGCCCGGGCCAGTATCGCCCTGGTGGCGGTTTTTCTGCCGGTGATGAAGCATTTTCCCTCTCCCCCCGGCTGTTCCAGCGGAACGCACCGGATGGTGGCGCTGGTTTCCTCCTGGATCCGGGCCTCGTCTTCTCCGGTTCCGTCCCACCACACCCGGTAGAATCCCGACTGCTCCGGAAGAAGCCTTTTGAACTCGTCGAAGGTTTCCACATCGAAAGTTCGGCTGTCCCGGAACTCCGTGGCCTCACGAAGCATCTGGTGGTGAATGTCGTCCAGCAGCGGGGCGATTTCATCTGCGAGGGTGTTCAGGGGAAGGGTGAACTTCTCCTTCCGGTTTCTCTGAGCCAGAGTGGCGTGGCCGGCGTCCAGATCCCGGGGGCCCAGCTCGATTCTGAGGGGCACACCCCTTACTTCCCAGTGGTTGAACTTGAAGCCGGGGCTCATGTTGTCACGATTGTCCACCATGGCCCTTATCCCGCGTCCCACAAGGCTTTTCGCAATGCTGTCCGCGGTTTCCAGAACCTGGGGAGCCCTGGGATCCTGCATGCCGATCGGCACTATCACCACCTGAACCGGGGCGATACCCGGAGGAAGCCTCAGGCCGCCGGCATCGCCATGGGCCATGATCACAGCCCCCACAAGCCGGGTGCTGACTCCCCAGCTGCTCTGGTGAACATGGCGCCTCTGGTTGTCCCGGTCCAGGAATGTGGTGTCGAAGACCCGGGCGAAATTGGTGCCGAGATAGTGGCTGGTGCCGCCCTGAAGAGCCCAGCCGTTACCCATCATGGCCTCAATGGTGTAGGTGTCCACCGCGCCGGCGAATCTCTCCCTTTCGGTCTTTCTGCCAGGGATCACCGGGACCGCTGCCACATGGTGCATGAAGTCGGTGTAGACCTGAAGCATTCTCATGGTTTCCTCCCGGGCCTCCGCCTCGGTGGCATGGGCGGTGTGCCCCTCCTGCCACAGAAACTCGGTGGTTCTGAGGAACGCCCTGGGGCGGAGTTCCCAGCGCACCACATTTGCCCACTGGTTGAGAAGCATGGGAAGGTCGCGGTAGCTGCCGATCCACTTGCTGAACATGTGGTTGATGATGGTTTCGCTGGTGGGGCGCACTACCAGGGGCTCTTCAAGGAGCTTGCCCCCGGCATGGGTAACCACCGCCAGCTCGGGGGAGAAACCCTCCACATGCTGGGCTTCCCTCTGGATGAAGCTCTGGGGTATGAAAATCGGGAAGTAGGCGTTTTGGTGCCCGGTTTCCTTGAACCTGCGGTCCAGGTCATTCTGCATCAGCTCCCAGATCGCGTAGCCGTAGGGGCGAATCACCATACAGCCCCGGACCGGTGCGGAGTCCGCCAGCTCTGCCTCTCTGATAACGTCCTGGTACCACCTGGCGAAGTCTTTTTCAGGGTTTGTGATGTTCTTTGCCATGGGTTTCCTCGCTTGGTTTTCGGGGGGGTTTGACCCCGCCCTGGTTAGGGGGTAATATATGCCCATGGGGGCCATCGTCTGAGAGTGCGATTAGGTTACTGATGAAGGCTTCGCCCCACCGTGTCGCTGGCGCCCCCCAGGGAAGCCTGGCAGACCGGTCGGCCGTGTAAGGCCTTTAACCCTTGCTTGCGAATCATTCGTCAGCCCTGGCCCCCTCCCATTACATCGGAGGGGTGATGCGCCACAACGGAACAGAGAGGTCCCCTTCGGACCGGCTTGACATCTTCTGGCTGTTCATAACCGGCGGTTACGCCGTTCTGATGTCGGCCATTCCATACATTCGCCTGGTTCCCAGGTTTCCCGTTCTGCTTCCCATCTGGGCGGTGTTCGCCCTTCTTTACCGGTGGAACCGGCTTCCCCGCTGGAGCCCGATGCTGGTGAGCTTCGCCTTTCTGGGGCTGTGCTACTGGGCGCTTCGATTCACTGTTACAACATGGAGCGGCGTCTTCAACGGCATGAATGTGGCGGTATTCGAAGAGCGGATTTTCGGCGTTCTGCCTCCGGTATGGCTGCAGGAGAAAATGGGTTGCCCGGGCCATACCCGGTGGTTCGACTACTTCTTCGCCGGGCTTCATGCATCGTTCTTTTTCATACCGCTGCTCACCCCGTTTCTGGCGTGGCGCAGAAACGGCGACGCCGGAATGCGCCGTGCGGTTACCTCCTTCGCCCTGCTGACCACCATCGGCTATGCCACCTATGTGCTCTGGCCCCTCACGCCTCCCTGGATGCAGACACTGGAAGGCGGAGTTCCCCCAATCGACCGCTGCATGTTCCGGGCGCTCACCGATTTCATGCCAGGCTTCCTGGTGGGAAACTTCTCCATGAGCCCAAGGGCCGCCATGCCCTCGCTTCACGCCGCGGTTCCCATGCTGATGACCCTGGTTCTCATCCGGGAGCTTGGATTCCGGCGAAGCTGGTGGACGCTTGTAATCCTCTCGGGAATCAGTTTCGAGATTCTCTACGGCGGCGAGCACTACGCCACGGATGTGGTGGTGGGCTATCTATACGCTCTGGCGGCCTATCTTGCCGTGTTCCTTCCCAGGCGGTTCCATACCCGGGTTTAAGTTTGCTATGGTACGGCAGTGTTCCATCAAAAGACTGGGGGGAAGTATGCCAAGGGTTACCGTAAGAAGCCTTGCGGCCATGAAGGCCCGGCGCGAACCCATTGTTGCCCTCACCGCCTACGACTACCACACGGCCCGAATCGAAGCCGCCGCGGGTGTTCACTGTATTCTTGTGGGGGATTCGTTTCAAATGGCGGTTCTGGGTGAGGAAACCACCCTGGGCGCCTCCCTCGATGTTCTTCTTTCAGTGGCGGCAGCGGTGAAGAGGGGAGCCCCCGGGGTTCTGGTGGTGGGGGACATGCCCTTTGGAAGCTATCAGGAGTCCTGCTCGCAGGCGGTCAGGAACGCCGGAAGGTTCCTCTCGGAGGCGGGAATGGACGCGGTGAAGCTTGAAGGGGGAAACCCCCGGATGGTTCGCAGGGTTCGGGCCATTGTGGATTCCGGCATACCCGTGATGGGCCATGCCGGCCTTCTTCCCCAGTCGGTGCGCCTTGACGGCGGCTACCGGGTGGTACGCCGGGAGAACCGGGACGAACTGCTGCGCCAGTGTGAAGCCCTGGTTGAAGCCGGGGTTTTCGCCCTGGTCATCGAGGGCGTGGATGAGGAGCTTGCCCGGGAGGTTTCGGAAACTGTGCCGGTTCCCGTGATAGGCATAGGGGCAGGGCGTTATGTCGATGGCCAGATACTTGTGGTCTCAGACATTCTGGGGCTTGACCCCGCCTTCAACCCCAGGTTTCTTCGAAAGTACGCGGATCTTAACGGCGTGATACTCCAGGCGGTGAAACAGTACTGTCTGGAGGTGGCCGAGGGGCGCTTTCCGGGGCCGGAGAACGCCTTCCGGG
Source organism: uncultured bacterium (assembly GCA_964624405.1). GTDB lineage: Bacteria > Fermentibacterota > Fermentibacteria > Fermentibacterales > JCC-6 > UBA6080. Next base: position 9,628 of record CAZUXA010000010.1, read on the forward strand.
AAGAGGGGGGCGAAGCATGAAAATCCTGGTGGCCGGCGGAGGCGGAAGGGAACACGCACTGGCATGGGCGCTATGCAGGGACCATCCTCACCGGGTGCTGGTCTGCCCGGGCAACCCGGGTACAGCGGCCTTCGCGGAGAACATTCCCGGCGACCCCCTTCAGGTCGCCCTGGGCAACCGGGTAGACCTGGTGGTGGTGGGCCCCGAAGCGCCGCTGGCCGCCGGTCTGGGCGACAGGCTTCGGGCCTCGGGAATTCCCTGCTTCGGCCCCGGGGCGGATTGCGCCAGACTTGAGAGCAGCAAGTGGTTCGCCAAGGAGGTGATGACCGCCGCCGGGGTTCCCACCGCCCGGGGCCGGGTGTTCGACCGGATCGAAGAGGCCTTTGCCCATATGGAGGGAAGGCCGATGAACTGGGTCATCAAGTCCGACGGCCTGGCCGCCGGCAAGGGAGTGATTCTCCCCACGGACATCACCGAGGCCCGAAACGGGCTGGAAAGCCTTTTTGCCATGCCGCCGGGCAGGGTGGTTGTAGAGGAAAGGCTTTCCGGGCCGGAAGTCAGCGTGATGGCGGTGTGCAGCGGAACGGAAGCGGTGATGCTTCCCCCCAGCCGGGACCACAAGCGGCTGGGCGACGGTGACACCGGTCCCAACACCGGAGGAATGGGCGCGGTCTGCCCTCCACCGGGGCTGGAAGCGGGTTTCATCGAAGATATGAGGCTCACCGTGTTCCAGCCGGTGCTCCTGGAACTCCGGCGCCGTGGACTGGACTACAGGGGAGTGTTGTACGCCGGGATGATACTCTCTCCTGACGGGCCCAGGGTGCTCGAGTTCAATGTTCGCTTCGGCGACCCCGAAACCCAGTCGGTGCTTCCAATGCTCGCCGGCGACCTGGCCGAGCTTTGCATGGCCGCCGCTGTTGGTACAGGGTTGCGGGACATCGAAACCCGGAAGGGAGCTTCCGCCACGGTGGTGCTGGCCTCGGCGGGATATCCCGGGGTGTATGGAAAGGGGGCCCCCATAACTGGTCTGGAGCGGGTGCGAGGCGCGCTGGTGTTCCATGCGGGAACAGCAATGGCCGGGGGGTTGCCGGTAACAGCCGGAGGCCGTGTTCTCGGGGTGACCGCCCTGGGAAGCAGCCTTGATGAAGCGGTTGCCAGGAGTTATGAAGCGGTATCCGAGATTGCCTTTGAGGGAATGTACTATCGAAGAGATATAGGGAGGAAGCCATGAACAGCCTTGTGGGAATCGTTATGGGAAGCGAAAGCGACCGGGAAACCATGGAGAAAACCTGCGGGGTTCTGGACGAGTACGGTATTCTCTGGGAAATGAATGTCATGAGCGCCCACCGGACTCCGGAGAAGGTGGCGGAGTACTCCCGGAACGCCGCGGACCGGGGGCTGAAGGTGATCATCGCCGCCGCGGGGCTTGCGGCCCATCTGGCCGGGGCGGTTGCGGCCAACACGAAGCTTCCCGTCATTGGAGTTCCGGTGCAGGGTGGGCCGCTGAACGGTTTCGACGCCCTGCTGAGCACCGTGATGATGCCAAAGGGAGTTCCCGTGGCCACTGTGGCAATCGGGTCTCATGGCGCCGCCAACGCCGCACATCTCGCCGCGCGAATCATTGCACTCTTCGACCGGGATGTTTCGGAAAGGTTGTGAAAAAATGTCTGCCAGAACAGTTGCCATCGACATAGAGAAGCCCTCTCCGGACGCTGTGAAAATGGCGGTGTCGGTTCTGACCGGAGGGGGGCTCACCATTTACCCCTCGGATACCGTCTACGGGGTTCTCTGCCCGGCGGCCATGCAGCACTCGGTAAGAAGAGTGGCAAGGCTGAAGGGGTACACCGAGGAAAGGCCTTTCATCCTTCTGGTTCCATCAATCGAGGACGCCCTGATTTACTCGAAGCCGGTCCCGGGAGCCTTGGAAGCCATGCAATCCCACTGGCCCGGCCCGGTGACCCTGATCCTTCCCGCCTCGGACAGGGCGCCCTCGTGGGTCTGCGCTCCGGACGGGTCCGTTGCTCTCCGGGTTCCCTCAGACCCGCTTTCCATAAAGATACTCGAGTGGGTCATGCCCCTGTTGACCACCAGCGCCAACATCCGCGGGGGGATGGAGCCTTTGGGCCTGGACGAGGTAAGCCTGAAACTGGCTTCCGGGGTTGACCTGATGCTTGACGGGGGAAAGCTGGCAACCAGGAAAACCAGCACCATGATTCGTGTTACCGAGGAAGGCCTGGAAGTTATTCGTCCCTAAGCGGTAAGGGCGGTCCATAACACCCTGAGAAGGCTTTTCGGGTGAAGCAGGATGTTGGAGTAGGCCTGGTTCGCCAGGGGACAGGCGCATTCCTTCCTTCTGATCGATCTGCGGATCGCCGCCGCCTCCCGTGATTTCCAGATGTCCAGAAAATCCGATTGATCTCCCACGGAACCCATCTCGCCCCGGTACGCCAGTATGGCGCACGGCCAAACACCGCCGTCGGCGTTGATGTGAACATTGAGCAGGGCCGCGTAGCAGGGTATGACCTGGGTCCGGGTTCGAAGGTATTCGGTGACGATATCGTAATACACCAGCCTCAGCGCGGTGGTGATTCTGGAAAGGATGTTCATTCCCTTCATGCGGCTTCTCACCGCTCTCTTGAATACCTCCATGATTTCGCCGTAGCGTTCTCCTTCCGGGGTGATCCCGCTGCCGATGTTGAAGAACTCCTCTCTTTCCTCCGCGACTTCGTTGATGTAGGTGTCCACCCCCAGGGTTCCGGCGAACTCGATGATTTCCCCGAGCTTGTGAACATTGAAGCGGGAGATCACGGTTCCCACTCCAACATGAAGGTACCTGCTGGTTTCCCTTAGCTTCTTCAGCCGTTCCAGAGTGTCGATGAGTCTGTGGAAATTGCCGGGAACTCCCCGCAGAAGGTCGTGAGCCTCACCCACGCCGTCCATGCTGGGTTTGATGGTGAGAACCGTTCCCGGCGCTTCCTCGGCGATTATGCCCAGGATCTCCCGGGTCATGGTTTCAACCCGCTCCGGCGCCAGGGCATTGGTTGGAATGTGGATCACCGCGGGACGAAGGTGCCTGCAGGCAAGCCTGATGATTTCCGGAAGATCCTGCCTGAGAAAGGGTTCACCACCGGATACATTGAAGAAGTAGGTCCAGCCCACGGAGCGGAACAGGGATTCGATCATCGGCAGGGAAAGCTCGTCCTTCCGGTTTTGGTGGTGCTTCCAGATGAAGCATGTGCTGCACCGGGACTGGCAGTTCCGGGTGACGGAGAATGTGACATTGATGGGCTTGGGAGCCCCGGCAAGACCCAGCCTGGCCCACCACGCCCGGGCAACGCTGAGGGAGAGGTGAAAGAGCTGGCTTCCGTGGTTCATCTGGACGGGGAAATGCCTGTAAAGAGCCTGATGCACAACGGCGGAAAGGGCGTAAGCGCTCTCCACCGCCATGAGCAGAAGCCTCTGGCCCAGGGCGATGGCGGTGGCCACCACCATGCCTCCCGGAACGAAACTTGCAACCATCAGCGCCTGCACCGACTCCCTCACCCCGAGTCCCCCGGGAATGAACACCATCAGAAGAGAAGCGAGCCAGGCCGCGGGACCGGAGAGAACGCAGAGTATCACCATGGCGTGTGCCGGGGAGGATTCAGGCACCCCGAAGCCCCGGAACCAGAAGTAAAGCCCCAATCCCCGCAGGGACCAGGACAGAATGTGGCTGCCGATGAACTGCGCCTGATGCCTGTGGCTGATGTGGGGAAGCTCGTCTACGCTGGTGCCCAGCCTGTGGGCGAACTTTCTGGCGAAAAGCCTTTGAATCCCCGGCGCCATCAGCATGAGAACCCCCAGCCCCCCGGAGATCCAGAGGGCGGCGGTAAGCGCCGGTGGAAGCAGCGAAGTGTTTACGAACGGCAGGGATAACAGCGTAAGAAGACCAAGGGCAGCAAGAAGATATATGTTTTCGAGCACCATGGCGCTGGCCGCCTTGACCGAGCCCGCGCCGTTTCGGTTCAGGAACGCTATTCTGCCCAGCACCATCCACACCCGCCCGGGGATGTAGCTGCCCATCTGGGTCAGGAACCAGTTCCGTCGAAGCTGGCCCCGGTCTATTCTGGGAGTTTTCAGGGCGTGAATGATTCTCTGCCATGCAAGGGGGGCGAAGTAGTAGCCCGCCGCGAGAAAGAGAACGGAAAGCACCAGGTAGAACCAGTCCGCCCTGCCGCCGGCTTCCTCCCAGAAAGCCGTGAGGCGGGGTTTCCAAACCGGGTAGAGGCTCAATCTGAAATAGACCGCCGCTCCCAGCAGAAGAAGCGGCCCCAGCCATGCTTCCGCTTTCTTCAGAAGGGGTTTCACGGGATTCTTCGCTTTTTGCCGGGAATCAGAAGCAGTGCCAGCGCCAGCAGCACCGCTGCAATCGAAACCCGCAACCCCAGCGTCACATCGGAGGTGTCGTAGTGGAACCGCACGGTGTTGTCGCCCGGAGGAAGGATCACCGCCCTCATCCATCCGTTTGCCAGATGGATGTCCGCCGGCAAGCCGTTGACATCTGCCCTCCAGCTGGGATACCAGGAATCCGCCAGAACCAGCACGGAAGCGGTAGCGGACCCGGTTCGAACCACAACCTCGGTGGGGTTGTCCAGAGTTATCTCCGCGGTGCCGGAGCAGGCCGGCGGAACGGTTTCCAGCGGGGAGTCTATGATGGAAACGGTCATGGGATTCAAACCCCGGGCCAGAGCCTGAAACCCCTGCTCGCCGGTGCCGCTTACGGGCTGGGCCGGGATGAACGCCCTGGGCATGGGGTTGATCGGGAGGTCTGGGGTTCCTTCCGAAAGCGCGGGATGAATGTCCCTCCATGAAAAAGTGCCCTCGGGCAGCCGGAAGGCGCTGATACCGAATGAGTACAGCACTTCCGGCGTGGCGCTTCCGAGAAGAGGGGCCATTCTGTCGGTTATCGCAGGCTTCGCGGCATGGTAGCCGGTGACGGAGCGGACACCCAGGGGAACCAGTTCGTTGCCCCCGGGAAACACCCTTCCCGGGCCGGCGGTCTCGACCAGATTCCGGTCAGGCGGGAACATGCTGTCCAGTGATGTGTGATGGAGATAGACCTGAAAGCTTCTGTTGAAGGGGATCAACTCGAGGGCGGTTATCGCCGTCACCGCCAGAGCGGCGTGAATGGCCCGGAGGTTGTGTTTCCACGCCAGGAACAGCGCAAGCAGAACCCCGGAGGAAGACAGAAGGGCTCTGAACAGATCCTTCTCCAGAAGCGAAACCCGGTGGCGGACCATGAATTCGAATCCGGCGCCGCCGGGCACACCCATCCTGGTCCACCATGAAGATTGAAGGGCTCTGCCGAGGGGTTCGGCGGATATCAGCATGAGCAGAAACAGCGCCACCGGCGCCCCGAAGGTTAGTACCATCCTTTTCGACGGCTTCCCGCGGAACAGAACATCAAAACCGGGGCCTGAGGCTAACGCCACCGATGTCGCGGTGATGAAAGCCGCCATGTGGGGAGCCCTTATCTTTCTGAAAACGGGTATGACATCGTAGAGTATTCTGAACAGAGGAGTGTAGCCCCCCCATGAGACCACCGCGCCCAGAACCGCAAGGGACAGCAGCGCTCCCCGGACTTTTTTGTCTTTTCCCGAAGCGAACCCCGCCAGTGCCAGCAGGAACACCGCCACGCCGGTAAACTCACTGCTGAGCCGAAGCCCCAGCCTGCCGAAATACACCGGAACTCCCGAGATTGAGCTGTCCGGGAAGCCGTGCCTGAGGCCGAAGGCGGAGGGGAGGATCATTGCGAAGGTTTCCTCCGGGGGCATGGAGTAGCTGGCGGCGGTGGCGGGATCCAGCCCGTCACCCCTGGTGGAATGCCGGCTGAAGAGGTATCCGGGGTAGAGCTGAACCGCGGATACCGCCACTCCCAGGGCCATTATGGCCCCCAAGCCGGAGATCTTCCACCACCATTGCCGGATAGAGCCCAGGTGCCAGAGGGCGAAGACCGATGCCGCCACCCCGGAGTAAAGCAGCATCTGTGGATGGCTGGAGAGCCCCTGCATTCCCACCGCCAGCCCGCCGACTCCAAGCCATTTTGCCCGGCGGGTCTGGTTGAACCGGTTCACTCCGTAGAGAAGCAGGGGAAGAAACGCCCAACTGATGACCTTGCTGCCGTGACCGGCGTAGAACAGCGTGTTGGCCCACGCTCCCAGGGCGTAGGCAGTTGCCCCGACAAGCCTTCCTCCTCTGGAGACCCCGATGGAACCCATGAAGAGCCAGGTGAAGAAGCCCGCCAGGAAAAGGTGCGCGGGAAAGAGGAAACGGATCGCCGCCTCTGAACCGAAGAGAATCATGGGAAGACCCCGGAGGGGGTAGAAGACCGGAGCGCTGAAGGATGCGTAGAAGGGAACGCCGCAGTAAATGTAGGGGTTCCAGTGGGGAAGCTGGCCCTGTCTCAGGGAAGCCTCGATGAAGGAGAAGAACGGATATCCCTGGTGGATTGTGTCGCTCATTTCACCACCGGGAAGCCGGAGCGATGTGAATATCGGCCAGTAGACCAGCACCGAAAGAAGCGTTACAAAGCCCAGAATTGCCGCGGTTTCACTGGGTTTCTTCATGGTTCACTTCCTTCCCGGCTCTCTTCAGGGTTCCGGCGGTAACCATGGCAAGGGCTATCTCCCATATTGTCATGATTATGCGCTGCCCTCCCGCGGCGGCCACCGCCGGGGCGAGAAACTCGACGGGCAACGCAATCAGCGCCGCGGCAGCTTCCCTGACTCCCAGCCCGCCGGGCACCAGAACCACAATATACGCCGCCAGCCAGGAAAGGGGCGCTGCGGCAAGGCATCTCATCAGCCCCGCCTCGTTGAGGCCCATACCCCGGAACCAGGCCCAGAGGGCCACACCCCTGATGATCCATGTGGCAGTGTAGAAAAGCGTCACCTTCGCGGAATGCTTCAGCGGAACCGGTTTGAAGGTGATCCCCCTGGCCCGGAACACCATCCTCTGCAGGGGGTTCAGCAGCGGCAGAAGGGCCACCGCGACACCAGCCGCGGTGACAGACCATCGGATGGCGGGGCTGGAGGTGATGCCCGGGTGAAAAACGCTTACGCCGAAGGCCACTATTCCCACCGCGGCGGTGCTGAAGAGCAGTTCCAGCATCAGGGTCGAAGCGGCCCTGGCCATGGTGTAGCCCCTTGCCTTCAGAAGGGCAACCCTCCCCGCGAAAAGCCAGACCTTGCCCGGTATGAAACGCCCGAGCTGACTGCTGAACCAGACCGCGTACAGCTCCCTTCGCCCCAGGGTGACTCCCCTTTGCCTGCAGACCATTACCCACCCCTCAGGTGACAGGGCAAGGCCGACAAGAAGCACCAGCGACGAAATGATCAGAAGCGGCGGATTGAGTTCCCAGGGGAACTCCCGGGCGCTTTCAAGCCATTCCCCGCCCTTCAGCCAGACATGGCGTCCCACCAGAAGAAGAAGAAGCAGAAAAGCAATCCTTATCCAGAATACCGGCTTTTTCAAAGCAGCCCCTTTCCGCGGTACCAGGAGACCGCCTCTTCAGCCGCCTCGCGGAAGGGATGGCGGGCGGTGAAACCGGCTCCGGCGGCCTTCTTCACGGAAACGAACCTGTCGGTTCCGAAGAGGCGCAGCCGGCTTCCGGACAGCGGTTTCGGGCAAAGGGGCCCAAGGGAAAGGGCCGCCCTGAAAAGACAGCGGGGTACCGGGAGCACGAACACTCCTCTTTCCATGGCCGCCGCCACGGTTTTCGCCACATGTTTCATGGATAGAACCTGAGGCCCTCCGATGTTGAAGACTCCCCCTGCGAGAATCCCTCCCGGTAGGGCGGCGGCCACACCCCGGCATACATCCCGGATGTGGGTTGGTCTGGTTCTTCCGCCTTCCCTGCCCACCACCGGAAACCAGCCCCGGGCCACCTGCCGAAAGAGGGCGAGCTTGTGCCGGTCTCCGGCTCCGAATACGAAGTCGGGCCGGAGTATGGTCAGCCTGTCAGCGGGAAGGCCCAGAACCTGAAGCCGGTGCTCGCCCTGGGCCTTGGTCTGCTCGTACACGCCCCCGGGATTCGGGGGTGAATCTTCCCTGCCGTCGGGCAGAAGCCCGCACACACCCGGAGTGCTGATGTGAATCATTGAAATGCGGTGGTCAAGACACTGTCTTCCGAGAAGTTCCGGAAGAAGCGCGTTTGCCTCCAGCACTGCTTCCGCTGAAACTCCCGGTGCCGCCAGCCTTCCCGCGGCGTTGACAACCGCGTCAGCGTCTTCCGGGACGGTAACCGCCCCCCCGGATCTTCCAGGGTGCGAAACCACCAGGTGGCCCAGCCCGGTCAGGTGATCCTGAACGGCTTTGCCTATGAATCCTCCGGTTCCGGTGACGAAAACCCTCATTGAAGCCCTTCCAGCAAACTCCCGGCATACAGCTCCCATGAAAACCTTGCTGCGTGGCGGGCCACCCTCTCGCTCAGGCCGGGGTTCGACAGCAGCGAACCGCAACGGATGACGGCGTCCGCCAGGGATTCCGGATCGGGAACGGCGACCTCGCCGGTGCAACCGGGTTTCACGGTTTCCGCCAGACCTCCCACATCAGTGACCACCATTGGCTTCCGGAAAGCAAGGGCTATCTGCGCGACTCCGCTCTGGGTGGCGGTAACATACGGAAGAACCACGATGTCCGCGGCCTGGAAGTACAGGCCCACCCTGGAGTCGGGAACGAACTCCCTGTGCCGGATGAATCGGTTTCCCAGCGGAGCGCTGAGAGCTTCGAGTTCGTCCTCCCGACCGTAGTTCTCACCCACCGCCAGTAGAACATGGTTCTCCGGAAGTGATTCCATCGCCTTTATCAGCAGATCAAGCCCCTTGTACTTCCTGACCAGCCCGAAGAAAAGAAGAACCACCCGATCTTCGTCCAAGCCCAGCATTTCCCGGGCTTCAGCCCTGGATGAAGCCCCGGGCCGGTACTGGTCGTAAATGGGGTGGAAGAGGTCGACCACCTTTTTCCCCCACCTTCGGGCTCTCTCCCCGTCATCCTTTCCATGGACAACGATGATTTGCGCTCTTTTCTCCATGAACCGACGGGTGAGGATTCCGGACAGGGGAAACCCTTCATGGGGTGTCAGATTGTGGCAGACCGCCGCGGTCGGAAGCCCGTCGGGCAGTGAGGCCGAAAGGCAGGGGGCGAAAAAGGGGTGCCACCATTGAACAACTGCGGCGTCGCATTTCAGCGATGAAACCGCCCGTTTCGTCGCTGGCCAGGACAGAAACGCGGTTGGATGGAGAAGACGAAGGCTTTCAGGGGCAGATGGCGCACCCGGGGGCTCATACTGGGTTTTTCCGGGAAAGAGCAGCCCGGGGTAGAGGGTGCGGAAGTTGACCCGGCGCACACTGTGACCGCCCCTTTCGAAGGTTTCCGCAAGCCGGCTGTTGAACTGGGCTATTCCCCCCCGGAAAGGTGGAAACGGACCCAGAAGGCAGATCTTCATTCAGTTCTTTCGACGGGGTTCGCCGGCCTGTTGACGCTGAAACGGAGGATCATCTCGCCCAGAAGGCCCATGGATATGAACTGGAACCCGGCCAGCATCAGGAGCACCCCGAAAAGGAGCAGGGGCCTGTTGCCTATGGCGTCTCCGGAAAACCACAGGAAAGACAGGTAGGCGTTGATGGCGAAACCCGACAGGGTGAGTATTGTGCCGATCCCTCCGAAGAAATGCAGGGGGCGAAAGGAGTAACGGTTGAGAAACAGAACGGTAAGCAGATCGCTGTAGCCCCGGAAATATCTGGCCCATCCGTATTTGCTTTTTCCGTAGAGCCTGGGCCGGTGGTTCACCGGAACCTCGCCGACCCTGAAACCGTTCATGGCCGCCAGCACTGGAGTGTACCTGTGCATCTCACCGTAGAGGTCAAGGGTTGTCGCGGCGTCTTTTCTGTACACCTTCAGGCCGCAGTTGAAATCGTGAAGGTTGATACCGGTGGCCCGCCTAACCACGGAGTTGAAAAAACGCGAGGGAACCGTTTTGTCCGCCGGATCTCTTCTCACCTTTTTCCAACCGCTGACCAGGTGGTAGCCGTTCTCCTGGGCGTAGGCCACCATTCCCGGTATCTCTCCCGGGTCATCCTGCAGGTCGGCGTCGAGGGTTACCAGCCAGTCCCCCCGGGCTTCCCGGATACCCGCCGCCAGAGCCGCCGCCTTGCCCTGATTTTTGCCGAACCGCAGCCCAGTGAGTGGGTATTGGGCTGCAAGGCTTACGATCGTGTTCCAGGTTTGGTCGGTACTGCCGTCGTCTACGATGATCGCGTCCCACCTGAAGCCCCGGAGGGCTTCGCTTATCTCAAGCATCAGCTCCCGCAGGCTCAGTTCCTCGTTCAGTGCCGGTATCACCAGTGTCAGGGCTGCTTCAGCCTTCAAAACGCTCAAGCGATGGTATCCCTTCTTCAACTTTCAAGTATGTGAATGAGCTTATCCAGTCGCCAAGCGAAACATGAACACCGCCGGGCATGGAAGCCACCCTGGGAACATGGGTGTGCCCTGTGACCACCAGGTCCGCGGTTTGAAGCTGCTTCCCGGCCCAGGCCTCCAGATGCGCCGGAATGGTGCGAACCTGTTTCCGAAGGATTTTCCGGCTGGTGTCGCTGAAGAGCATCGCGAACCATGTGGCGGTGGTGGGATGCAGCAGGGAGAACAGCCGGCGCGAAACCCGGGCCTTCAGAATCGGTTTCAGGGCCCTGTAGCCCCAATCCCCGGGACCGAGGCCGTCGCCGTGGGCGAGAACCGCGGCGAGGCCGTCGAAACTGGCCCTGAACGGGGTTTCGCGGTGTATCTGAAACCCCGTTTCCCGGCAAAACAGCCGGCCCACCCACCAGTCGTGGTTGCCGGGAATGAAGTGCATGGTCCATCCTGATTCGGACAGCCGTCGGAACCCGTGAAGTACGGTTCCGTACCCGCCGGGACAAACCCCCCGGTATTCGAACCAGTAATCGAAGAGATCACCCAGAAGCCAGAGGTTCATTGGCTTCCTGTCCGCCAGGTTCACCAGGAAGCGAAGAAGAGTTGCCCTTCCCGGGTGTTCATCCCATTCCGGGAACAGGTGGGCATCGCTTAGGAGGATGTGGGTCATCGGGAGTCCCGGAGAACCCTCTGGGCGCACCCCATGCCGGTTGCTCGGAAAACCGTACCCCCGGGCAGAACCAGAACCGCCAGGGGAAGCATTTCCACATCCATGAAAGCCAGAAGGCTGTCGTCGCCAAGGTAGACCGCCAGGGGCAGGCCAAGCCTGTTCATCCGGCGCTGGGCCGCGTTTCTGGTGACGGGGTCGAACTGAACCGGAACGGGCAGCACGGCTTCACCGGCCAAAGCCGCCATGAACAACAGATCCGGGTCGTTATGGTCGCAGTTTTCCAGAGGAATCCAGAGGTAGAGCAGAATACCCTGAAGGGCTTCGGTTTCCAGGGGGATGAAGCCTGCGGAATCGGGCCGATGCAGCGTGCCGGGAAGCTCCAGAACCGGGTCGGGTTCGGCTTCGGTGACAACCTGGTGATCAGGCTCTCCGCATCCGGAGAGGGACAGGACAATCCCGGCGGGCAGCAGAAGGCGCCGGAGGATTCTCAAGGGTTTTCTCCGGGGATCACGGTGAATGACTCGTGGCCCGCAAAGTAGGCAGAACCCGAAACAGTGACGAGCAGGGTGTCGGTTCCGGTGACCAGAAGGCTTTCCGGGGCCAGAAAGTGCCTGCCGGGGCCAAGAACAACTGCCAGAGCCTCTATCTCGCTTTGGGAGTCGATGGTGGACGCCGGCGCGGAAAACAGCAGGGGCATAACGCAACAGATGGCCGCTGACGAGAGGAGAATCACCTTTTTCACCGTTCAAAAACCTCCGCGTACGGGTGCAGCCATGTGTTCATCCCGGGAAAACTATGAATCCCGGCTCCATTCCGCAATAGCGCACGACTTGATTCCCGGCGGGCCGATGAATAGCTTTGATACCTCCCTGGAAAAGGAATGCCATGAAAGTCCCCGATCTTTTTGAAAGCCTGGAAACTCCCGACACCCCCGCCGCCGAACCAATCGACCAGGGGTTCACGCCTTCTGAACCCCAACTGTCTCCCAACGCCTTGCGGGTTCTGTCCAGGCGCTATCTTCAGCGCTCTCAGGATGGGGGAATTCTGGAAACTCCGGGAGAGTTGTTCAGAAGGGTGGCCGGAGCCGCCGCAGTGGCGGAAGCCCGTTGGGGCGCCGATGTATCGCATTGGACCCGGGTTTTCTACGGGATGATGGCCAGAAGGGAGTTCCTTCCCAACTCACCAACGCTGATCAACGCCGGCGGCGCCATGGGCCAGCTTTCCGCCTGCTTCGTGCTTCCGGTTGAAGACAGCATGGAAAGCATTTTCACCGCGGTGAAGAACACCGCGCTGATCCACAAGAGCGGAGGAGGAACCGGCTTTTCCTTCAGCCGAATCAGGCCCGCCGATGATGTGGTGCACACCACCAGGGGAGTTTCCAGCGGCCCAATATCCTTCATGTCGGTTTTCGACAGGGCCACCGACACCGTGAAGCAGGGGGGGGTGAGGCGGGGCGCCAACATGGCTGTTCTCAGGGTGGATCACCCGGACATCATGAGTTTCATCAATGTGAAGAGGGACATGTCCCTGCTGAACAACTTCAACCTATCGGTGGCCCTGACCGATTCCTTCATGCTTGCTCTGGAACAGGACGGGGATTACGGCCTTGTAAATCCCAGAACCGGGGAGATCACCGGAGTGCTGAGCGCGTCTGAGGTTTTCAACGCCCTTGTGGATTCCGCCTGGGCCAGCGGGGAACCGGGCATCATTTTCATCGACCGGATCAACCGGGCAAATCCCACCCCCAACGTGGGAGATATCGAGGCTACCAATCCCTGCGGCGAACAGCCCCTGCTTCCCTACGAGGCCTGTAATCTGGGTTCCGTCAATCTGAGCCTCATGGCGGTTTCCGGGGGGAAGTCGGTGAACTGGACCCTGCTCGAGAAAACGGTTCGTAATGGAATCAGGTTCCTTGACGATGTCATCGATGTAAACCGCTATCCCCTGCCGGAGATAGCCGCCATGGTGGCGGGAAACAGGAAGGTGGGCCTCGGGGTAATGGGCTTCGCCGAACTCCTGTTCAGGATGGGGGTTCCCTACGACAGCGAGGAAGCCCTGGCACTGGCCGAGGAGATCATGAGCTTCATAGCGGACAAGGCCGGCAGCGAAAGCGCTGAACTCGCCAGGGTAAGGGGCCCGTTTCCCAACTTCAAGGGCAGCCTTTACCACACCGGCGGCATGCCTCCCAGAAGAAACGCCACGGTGACCACCATCGCCCCCACCGGCTCCATCAGCATCATCGCCGGCTGTTCCAGCGGAATAGAGCCGGTTTTCGCCCTTGCTTTCACCAGGAAGAACCTTCTGGACCAGGGGGAAGAGATGAGGGATGTTGTCTCCTGCTTCTCCGAAACCGCGGTTGAACAGGGGTTCCATTCCGAGGAACTCATGGCCCTTCTGGCGGAGAGGGGCAGCGTTCGGGGCATGGATGGCGTGCCGGAGGAAGTGAAAAGGGTTTTCGTCACCTCCCACGACATCGCTCCGGAATGGCACGTAAGAATGCAGGCGGCGTTCCAGAAGTTCACCGACAACGCTGTGAGCAAAACCGTCAATCTGCCCCGAAGCGCCACCAGAGAGGATGTTGCCCGGGTGTTCCAAATGGCGGACCGGCTGGGCTGCAAGGGGGTAACGATCTACCGGGACGGAAGCCGTGACCGTCAGGTGCTGAACCTGGAAAGAAAGGAGCCGGCCCGGGAATCATCCTCCGAACCCCGTTATCGGCCCGAGTTCGTGACCGGGGTCACCAGAAGAATGAAGACTGGATGCGGAGACCTTTTCGTAACCATCAACTCGGATGAACAGGGCCCGGTGGAGGTGTTCGGCCGTCTGGGCAAGGCGGGAGGATGCGCTTCAAGCCAGGGCGAAGCCCTTTGCAGGATAATCAGCATCGCGCTTCAGAACAATGTTTCTCCCCGGGATATTGTTCGGGAGCTCAAGGGCATCAGCTGCAACCGGCCTGCATGGCAATCCGGTGAGAAGGTGCACAGCTGCGCCGACGCCATCGCCCGCACCCTTGAAACCAGGGGGACCGGGGAAGGGGACGGCGGGGAAGAGCCTGTTCAGGGGAGTCACACCGGAGCCTGTCCCCAGTGCGGGGGAAGCCTCAGGCATGAATCCGGTTGCGTATCCTGCTCCCAGGAATGCGGTTACAACGAATGTGGATGATGATCCGGGTCAGGCTTCGCCGCCTGCCAGTTCTTCAAGGGCTGTACCCAGGGCCTGGTGAACCTTCGTCATCAGTTCGGGGGACAGTGTTATCCCTTTTTTCGTTGGTTTCCATTCCCCGTCCTCGGACATGTAATAGGTTCTTACTTCGATGTACTGACGGCCCTTGAACTCGGTGGCGTTCACCCTGACCAGGTCTTCGCCCTTTTCGATGTCCGCGTAATTCTTGTCCATGAATGCTGTCCTTTCAGGTTTCCGCAAGCCGGTACACTTTGCGGATTACCTGCGTCTCGTCAAGGGCGGGCCGGATTGGTAGAATTCAAGCAATCCTTTCAAGGGAGGTGCGGGATCGTAGCCAAACGGTTTCCGGAGGTCAACCCGGAACTGATGATTGATGGAGTCGACTGCTGCGTTATCGTAATCGACCCGGATATGCGGCTGAAGTACATGAACGCCGCCGCGGAAGCTCTTGCCAATCCAAAGAAGCCCTCTGTGAAGCAGGAAACCACATGTCATGGACGGCTTTTCGGCCTTGGCAAGCCATGCCCCGGCTGTCCCGCCGCAGGTGCGCTTTCTTCCGGCCATGCGGTTGCCGGGGAGATTGCGTTCGGCAATCGGGTTTTCAAGGTCAACGCGATCCCCGACACCGAATCGGGCCTTCTGGTGTGCTGCAACAGGGAAACCACCGAAACCGCCGCCCTCCTCGCCAGGCTGAGGGAGGGTGACAGGCAGTATTCAAGGGTTATCAACGGGATTCCCATGGGCGTCATGATCGGTGAGATCATTTCGGACAGGAAGGGCAAGCCGGTGGACTATGTGATTACCCATGTCAACCCGGCTTTCGAAGACCACACCGGTGTTCCCGGGGATAGAGTTCTGAACCGTAGAATTACAGGAATTTTTCCCGGAATGTCCAACCTTGGGATAGACCTGTTCGCAAATGTGGTGATAACCGGCGAGCCGGTGGAGAGATTCGGTTTCTCCACCGTGATTCAGCGGTACATGAATTTTTTCGTGTTCTGCCTTGAGCCTGGAAAGTTCGCCTGCATTCTGAACGATCTGACCCGGAAGAAGGCGGTGGAGGAAAGGCTTCGGCTTGTGGAGAGCGCCGTGGAAGCCAGCACCGATGAGATCTACTTTCTGAACGATGACGGATACTTCATTTATGGGAACGCCTCCGTGGCGGAAAACCTGGGAATCAACCGTAATGAACTGAAGAACACCCATATCTCCGGGCTGAACCCCTCGGCCACCCGGGAGTGGTGGAGTGACTTCATGGAGCAGCTGAAAATCAGGGGGCACTTTCAGATCGAGTCATTCCACCGCAGAGCGGACGGCTCACTGCATCCCGTTGAGCTCAGCAGCACCCTGGTAGAAAACCACCGATCGCTGATCGTCAGCACCATCGCCCGGGACAGCACGGTTCAGACCGAGGAACTCACCGCATTGAGCCGGAATCGCAACAGCCTGGAGAACGCCCTTTCGACCGCATCCCTTGCGTTCTGGACCTATCTTCCCGGTTCGGGCAAATTCAGTTCGGACGGCAGGTGGGCGGCCCTGACCGACCAGGGAACCCTTCCCCTCTCGGGCGACGGGGAACAGCAGCTTTTCTCCGCGATACACCGCTGTGACCGCAGAAGACTTCGGGTGGAACTGACTTCCAGCCCTTATGAAAGCGGCACCAGTATCTGCAGGCTTGCCTTCGAGGATGACTCCCGCTGGGTGAGGATCAAATGGCGCCGCTCCAGCGACAAGGACGGGCTGAAGGTCACAGCGGTCTGCGAAGACATATCCTCGGAGAAGCTTCTGGGCCTTGCCGGCTCCGGAAGCGATTCTACCGCCATGGATGTACTCCTCGCATACGCACGGGAGACGCACTCCAGGCTGAAACACGCTCTGGGCGCATGTGAGGACGGTGACCTTGAAGCTGCTCATCGCCTTCTCTCTGACATGGCTTCGGACATGGAGTTCATCACCGCCGACGGCGAAATCTGCGAAAATGTGGTTTACCTCGAGGGGTTCCTCAGGGAGATTGCTTCAACCGTAGGCGGTCTTCTCGGTCCGGAAAGCGTCTTCTCGGTTGATGTTCCCTCGGTAGCCGCGGTTCGCTGCGATCCTGAACTGCTGGAGCGCTTTTTTCTCAGGCTGGGCGGTTTCGCCGGCCATTCCATGCCTGAGGGAACCTCAATGAGGGTCTGGGTCCTGTCCGGAGGCGGTGCCTGCGGCTTGATGAGGATAACCATCGACCTTGACTGTCCCCGCAGGATCACCGGCATCAGCTCCGGCCACCCTGCCCTGCTGGAGGCATACGCCGCCATCAGGGCCATGCGGGGCAAAGTGTTCGGGGAGAAAACGGAAAACGGCCTGCGGATCACCGTGACCCTGCCTTCGGCGGTGCTGGAACCATCGGGCAGGGTTGTAGTGGCCACCGACGATGCGGTTGAAGGCCGGACCGTGGCCACGGTTCTCAGACAGATGAGCCTCAGTGTGGTGGATTGCCGCAGCGGAACGGAAGCCATGGAGAATCTTAAACCAGGTGACGCCCTGATAATCTCATCGAGACTTAAAGACTTTCCCTCGGACATGCCGGTGAGAACCCTGGTTCTCGGTTCAGGTTATCAGGGCCCCGCGGCGAACCTTGCCCGTTCCTGGACAATAACAAGCCTCAGAGCCGCCATCCGACGGATGCTGCTGCGTTGACAATCGCCTGAATCCTATTTGAAAATGCCATGAAAATCCACTTTTTCACTGGCAAGCACCAGGGCTGTGGTGGGAAGCCCTTCCGTGCCTTTCAGAAGACCCTCGTAGTACCCGCTGTAGGTTTCGGCGTTTTCGTCGGGTTCCGGCGCCCGGAGCCCAATCAGAACCAGACGGGCATCGCCGCTGCTTTCCCTGATGGTGTGAAGGGGGTTGCCGGAGGTGGAGCGAACAAGCCTGTAGCCGGCATTCAGCCTTGAGCTTTGGAGAAACGCGTCCAGGTGTTTTTCAACGCCTTCCCGCTCCTTGTCGCTTTGAAACACCATGTTGATCATCAGGCGGGCGTTCTTCCAGTCAGGGCTTTTCCGAATCAGGTGGGACAGTGCCAGCATGAAACCCGCGTTGCTTCCCTTGCCCCTCCACCACACATCGATCCTTTCGTCTGTTACCGATTCGGACGGAGCCTGCCCTTCCCGAACGATGACCAGGTTGCGCTGCCTTTTGGCCGCCTGAATGATGAACCGGGCGTATTCCACGAACCGGGTTTTGTCCTCGGTTTCACCGATGAGGATGGTGTTGGGGACCAGGGGTCCGAAGCCATAGGTGTTTATCAGGTTCCGACCGCCTTCGAAGGGATCCCCGGCGACGACGGTTTTAACAAGTGAGTGAATCCTCTCCCGCTTGAGATAATCCCGAAGGGAGGTCTCGGCGGCTCGAACCCTTTCGTCGGAGGATCCTTCGGGAAGAACCATGGCAAGGGTGACCAGACAGGTATCCTGTGAGATGGCCTCGGCCAGGTCCACCAGGTAGAACCGCTGGGTTGGCGGGCCGCTGAGCACCAGCAGATTTGGCTTCCATGATCGTTCGTCGGCTTCCTTCTCCGTCAGCTTGTACAGCGAATACCGGGTCAGAAGCATCAGGAGCCCGTAACGCATGTCGCCCCAGCGGGCCTTTACCCTCCGGCGTTTGACCAGGAAGTAGATGGACCCGCAGACCAGCGCCGCGATGATGGTCGCGCCGGCATTGATCATGAGCATGGCCATGGCGCACATCAGGGAGCCCAGCAGGGACAGACCCCACCACACCCTGAACTGCGGCCGCCATGACGGGCTGGCGATGATGGTTTCCATTCCCGCGGAGAAGTTGAGGAAACCGTATGAGGTAAGGAAGAACATCGAAAGAACCGGGGCGATCAGGTTGAGATCCCCGGCAAGAATTCCAACCAGCGCGATACAGAACACCAGCGCCGTGGCCAGCCTGGGGTCGTTGCCCTTTCCGAACCCTCTGCCCAGAAACCGGGGGGCGACACCGTCTCTGGCCAGGGCCTGCAGTGTGCGGGGTGCGCCCAGGAGGGCGCCCATGGCGCTGGAAAGCGAGGCGCCCCAGACGCCGAGCAGTACAAGGTTTCCGTAACGGGCCACATCCTGCATGATCAGCGGCCTGGTGAGAAGCAGAGAGGTGTCGGAAATCCTGGAGTTCAGGAATACCGGTATGGCCAGGTACACCAGCAACCCGCTGATCACCGCCGCCAGGGTTCCCACGGGAAGAGCCTTGGCGGGGTTCTTCAGGTCGCCGGACATGGCGATTCCCGCCTTGATGCCGGTCACAGCCGGAAAGAACACCGCGAAAACCGCCCAGAAGCCCAGCCTGACCGGCACCTGGGTCAGACTTGACGGATCCGGAGAAGGGAGATGTGAGCCGGCGAAGAATGAGATCAGTGACAACCCGATGGCGGTCATGATGATGAACTGGGACTTCAGGGCAAGGTCGGCGGATGTGTAGGCGAGAACCGAGAGAAGCAGAAGAGTCGCGACCCCGACCACAACCGGGGAAAGCATGGGGAAGACACTGGTCACCGCCTCGGAGAAACCGGCGATGTAGAACGAAACCCCCAGAGCCTGGGCAAGAAAGAGGGGCAGTCCGATGGCGGCGCCGGGCTCCAGACCCAGGGATCTGGAGATCATGAAGTAGGCGCCGCCGCCGGCCACCTTCATGTTGGTGGCCAGGGCAGAAAGGGAGAAGCCGGTCAGAAGGGTGATAAGGTTGGCTGCGAGAACGATGAGAATCGTCCGGGTTAACCCTACATTGCCCAGCACCCATCCGAACCGAAGGTACATGACCACGCCGAATATGGTGAGAACGCTGGGTGTGTAGACCCCCTTGAACCAGCCGAAACCATAGCCTTTTCCGGGATTCTCTTTCATCACCACGCAACCTCAGTCACTCCAGGCTGAATCCGCAGGGAAGAAGGCTTCCAAGAAGGAAGCGTGTCGGCTCTCCCCCGGCGCCGGACACGAGAACTTCGAAGTCATCGCCGCAGAACTCCCTCAGAACCTGCCTGCAAGCCCCGCAGGGGATGGGAAAGCCGTCCGGCGAGTAAATCAGAACTCTGCGAAAGGATTTTGCTCCCGAAGCCACAGCAGCGGCCAGGGCCGTCCGTTCCGCGCATACGGAAAGGCCCAGGGACGCGTTTTCCACATTCACGCCCCCATGGAGCTTTCCGGTTTCATCCTCCAGCACCGCGGTCACACGGAAACGGGAGTAGGGGCAGTGGCAGTTTGGAACCAGCTCTCTGGCCCGGTTCATAAGTTCATCGGTACTCATGGTCACAACCTGTTCTGTGAAGAAAACTGCGTCCGGGAAACCCTTCGTCGAGGTTGAAGAACTCCGCCAAAGTGCATGCAATGTCCGAAAGAGTGCTTCGAACCCCCAGTGCCCTTCCCGGGCACCCCGGCGAAAAGACAAGCAGGGGAACATACTCCCGGGAGTGGTCGGTGCTGGGGGTTGTGGGGTCATTGCCGTGGTCGGCGGTTATGATGAGAATGTCCCCCGGGTTCAGAGGCGACAAAATCGAGGGGATCGCGGCATCCACCTCCCTGAGACCCAGAATGAAGCCGTCGGGGTCGTTTCTGTGACCCCACCTGGTATCGAAATCCACCAGGTTCGCGAAGATCAGGCCCCGACGGGTTTCACGGATTTGGGAGAGAAGGACGGATATTCCCTCGGTGTTGGACTCCACATGGGTGGTGCTGATGTTCCGGTGGGCGAAGAGATCGTCGAGCTTTCCAACGCCAGTGACCGGGATGGCCCTCTCTGCAAGGCGGTCAAGCAGTGTTGGTCCGCTGGGAGGCAGCGAGAAATCCTTGCGAAACGGGGTTCTGTCGAAAAAACCGGGGCTTCCGGTGAAGGGCCGGGCGATGACTCTGGAAACCCCCAGCCCGTCGGTGAGAAGTTCTCTGGCGATGACGCAGCATTCGTAAAGCTCACGCAGGGGAACAACATCCTGGTGGGCGGCGATCTGAAAGACGCTGTCGGCGGAGGTGTAGACTATCAGGCTTCCGGTGGCCATGTGTTCCCGCCCCAGGCGTTCGATGATTTCAGTGCCGCTTTCCGCGGTGTTGCCCAGCCAGCCCCGGCGGCAGCGGGAGGACAGATCCTCGAGAAACCCCGGCGGAAAGCCTTCGGGGAATGTGGGGAACGGAGTTTCAAGAACAACTCCCATCATCTCCCAGTGGCCTGTGGTGCTGTCTTTTCCGGGGGACATGACCGCGGATTTGCCCCAGGAAGCCGAAGGGAATGGCACGGGTTTCACTCCGGGAATGTGGTGAAGATTTCCCAGGCCCATCTTCCCGAGTTCAGGGAGGCTGAGCCCTCCGCCGTGCCTGGCGGTGTTTCCCAGGGTGTCGCTTCCCTGGTCGCCGTACGCTCCGGCGTCGGGCATTTCTCCAACGCCGACGCCGTCCAGAACCAGAACTACAGCCTTGTTCACACCGTTCTTTCGTCGAAGTTCAAACGGAAGTTGCTCATACCTTCATCATCATAAGCAAAAACGAATCCCCCGGGCAGGCCCGAAAGCATGGGCGCCGGCCACGGGGTTACTTCACCGTTGAGAACAGGGTTGTTTCCCTGGTGTAGGTTACGAAGCCCTGTGGGGCTCCCCTTACCCTTCGCACGTACTTTACCAGGGTGCAGTCCACCGGCAGGATGCCCTTGCGACCCGCGTGTCTGGCGGCGATGTCCGCCGCCTGCTGGAGAATCGCTTCCGGCGGGTTGTCCCGCCTGCCGTCCCGCTTCAGGATCACATGGGGGCCCGGGGTTCCCCGGGCATGAAGCCAGAAGTCGTCTCGTGAGGCTTTCCCGAAGGTGAGTTCAGCGTTTTCTCTGGCGTTTCTGCCCACAAGAACCCGCCAGCCCCCGGCAAGGATGTATTCTCTGGGCTGCCTGGGCTCACCCCTTTTCCGGGTTTTTCCAAGGAGTTCCTCGACGGTTTCCCGGGGTATTTCGGAAAGATTATCAACCAGTTCCTGAATCTCCCCGAGCCTGTGTTCAATGTCGAGAACACGCTGTGCTATCCGCTCCCTCTCCCGGTTCACCCCAGCCGCCTTGCGAAAGTAGCGGGCGGCGTTTTCCGGGGGATTCAGGGCTTTTTTCAGAGGTATCTCCGCTACCCCGCCGCTGTAGTCCGGCAGCAGCGCCGTCTCCATGCCCCGCTTCAGGCTTTGCTTACCGGTGAGGATCAGGTTTCCCCAGGTTCTGAAGGTCTCGGGCTTCTGAAGGTTTTCAAGGGCCAGACGGGATGCGGAGAGCTTCCTGTTCAGTTCCCGCTGCTCTCTGTTCAGCCGTGTCTCCAGCTCTCGAAGAGCAGCCGGAGGTTCCTCGACTGAGGATTCCGCCGCCGGACCTGGAGTCGGGATCCATGAGGGAAGCCTTTCCTCGAGAAGATCCGCCGCCAGAGCCGCCAGAACTCCGGTGACATCGCCGCCGGTTTCTCTGGATCTTTCAAGGATGGCTCCCGCGCCAACGGGGCCCACACCCTCAAGAAGCCCGTACAGATCCCTGGGACCGGGGTCGGGGGGAAGCTTCGCGGTATGCCACAGTTCCGGTGGAAGCCCGGAGGGTGGAGGCGGGACGTAGACTCCGCCCGGTGAAACGGTTCTGTACCGGTTTCGCTGGGAACCGATCCGCCGCAGGCAGGCGATGATTCTTTGATCCGGCTCCCTTGTGAGGATCATGTTGGCGTTTCTGCCGGTGAGCTCAAAGTAGAATGCGCATGGGCCCCGGTCGTACACCGAGTTCCTCTCGAACCCCAGAACGAGAACCCGGTCCAGACCGGCCTGGACTGCCCGGGTAACCACGGCGCCCTTCAGGTGGTGTTCCCATGAGGGGTTCTTCGGCGGTATTCGAACCGCGCTCCTGGAAACGAAAAGCCCGGGGGCTTCCGGGCGTCCGTCGAGAACCAGCAGGAAACCGCCGAAATCCAGGGACATCACCCTTTCGTGCTCCATGAAGACACCCCTGCAGGTAAGGCCGGTGACCCTTGCCCGGACTTCCGGCATAACTCCCCGAAGATGAATGCCTTCCATGGTGTGTTTCTTCCCTTCGGGTTGACGGCCTGATGGGTGAAAATAATAAGTACGGTCCAAAGGCGCCCTTTCGTTGGGAGATGAAGATGGAATCCATGACCGGTTTCGGCAGCGCGAAAGCCATTCTGAACGGCTTTACTGTAACCGCTTCAGCCCGTTCGGTGAACCACCGGGGGTTGAACATCGTGTTGAGGTTCCCCAGGGAGGCGGCAATGCTGGAACAGGGCGCTCATGAACTCGCCCGGGAGATGTTCCATCGGGGCCGGATAGACATCGCGGTCGCAATCGATGCGGAATCCGGCCCGGGAAGTCCTGCGGAAGTGGATATCGAAAGGGCCGGAGCACTGGTAAGGGCTCTGGGCGAACTTTCCGGCATGTTCAACCTCGAACCGGGAACAACCGCGTTCGGCCTTCTCACCGCCCCGGGAGTTCTCAGGCTTCCCGATCCATGCCGCAGCGGCGAATTCCAGGGGGTTGTCCGGGATGTGGTAAGGAGGGCTCTCACCGACCTTCGGGATTCCAGAGCCCGTGAGGGGCAGTCGCTCATCCTGGTGTTCCGCCGGGCCCTCTCCTCGATTCAGGACCGGGTGGCCCCCATATCGGATGGACAGGGGGAAAGGGTTCAGGCGGCGTTCGGGAAGGCCAGAAGAAGAGTCGCGGAACTGCTGGCGGATACCGGCGTGGATGAAACCAGGCTGGCCCAGGAAATCGCCATAATGGCGGACAGGCTGGATGTGTCCGAAGAATGCGCCAGGCTTTCCCACCATGCCCGTGAGGCGATGGACATTCTTGGAGAACCGGTTTGCGGAATGAAACTTGGTTTTCTGATCCAGGAGATGCACCGGGAACTGAACACCATGGGTTCCAAGGTGACGGATTCGGAAACAGTACATGCGGTCATAGCCATGAAGGAGCTGGTGGGGAACATGAAGGAGCAGGCGGCAAATGTGCAGTAGGGGCCTTCTGATGGTGATAGCGGGCCCCTCCGGCGCCGGTAAAACCACCCTTGCCCGGCACCTTGTAGACACATTTCCCGAAGCCCGCTTCTCGGTGTCATGCACAACCAGAGCCCCCAGGGGAGTCGAACGGGACGGTGTGGATTACCGGTTCGTGACTCAGCGGGAATTCCACGACATGGAGGTGTCCGGCTTTTTCCTCGAGTGGGCCCGGGTTCACGGCCACCTCTACGGAACCTCACTGGACTGGGTAAGGGGAGAGATGTCGAAGGGGCGGTCGGTCATCCTGGACATCGATGTTCAGGGGGCGGTTCAGGTGAAGAAAAGGCTTCCGTCGGCGGTACTGGTCTTCCTGCTTCCGCCGGATGAGAAGACCCTTGCCGGGCGGCTGTCCGGCAGGGCGACAGATGACCGTGAAACCATGGGCAAAAGGCTGGCCGCCGCAGGGGGAGAGGTGGCTCTGCTCGGCGCGTTCGACTACTTCATCGCGAACGACGACCTCTCCGAAGCACGGAGCAGAATCGAAGCGATACACCGGGCGGAGCGGATGCGGCTGTTCGCAGGCTCGTGGCCCGGTGAGGCCTATCCCTATCACCCCGGTCTTTTCACACCTGAATCTTCATGGAAGGGGAAGAGGGTCGTGGTCTGCTCCGGCCCCACCCGGGAACCGCTGGATGAAGTAAGGTTCATTTCCAACGGCTCCAGCGGCCTGATGGGGCTTTCCCTTGTACACGCCTTTCTTGACGCCGGGGCGGATGTGACCATGATCAGCGGTCCCTGTCGTTACGATTTTCCTCCGGGGTCCGTTGCCCTTCACCGGGTTGAAACCGCGGAGGAGATGCTGGGGGAGCTGCGCAGGCTGGTTCCCGAATCTGATTTTCTGGCAATGGCCGCGGCGGTCAGTGATTTTCGGCCCCTGCGCAGGCAGAGGGGCAAAACCAGCCGGAACGGCGTGTTCCAGCCGGAATTCGAGCCCACCCCGGATCTGCTGGAAACTCTTGGAGCGAAGTGTCCTGTGCTTTCCTTTTCCCTGGAGTACGGTGACGGTTCAAGGGACAGGGCTCTGGAGAAAATGCGCAGAAAAGGCTCCTTCGCCACCTTCATCAACAGGGGGGACAACCCCGGCGAGGGAATGGAGAGTGAGACCAACAGCGGTGAACTGGTGTTCGCGTGTGGAGCTTCCGCACTGGTTGCCGGCGGTTCCAAGCGTTTTGTGGCCAAGGTTATAGTCAAACTCGTGGGAGATAGGTTGTGAATCCTTCCGATCCCTTCTGGAGAAGCGTGGCCAGTTTCGGACTGACCGAGGTGGCCCTGCCCGGGGATCCCGGTGATGAACCGTCCGGTTCAGCCCGGGCCGGCGTCTCCTCCCTTGAAGCTCTTCGGGATCAGACAGACGGTTGCACCAGGTGCAGGCTTGCCGGGGGAAGGAAAAGGCTGGTTTTCGGCGAAGGCAACCCGGATTCGGGAATACTGTTCGTTGGCGAGGGTCCCGGTGCCACTGAGGACGAGACTGGGCTGCCCTTTGTTGGCAGGGCCGGCGAGCTTCTAAACCGGATACTGGCTTCCGTGTCGCTGGACAGAAACAGTGTGTTTATCGCCAATGTGGTGAAGTGCAGGCCTCCCGGGAACAGAACCCCGGCCCCGGACGAGGTCGGGGCCTGCCTCGAAATCCTGATGAAACAGGTGGAGATCATCCGGCCGGAGATAATCGTTGCCCTTGGCGCCAGCGCCGCAGGGGCTCTTCTGGGAACCCGCCGGGGCATAGGCGCTCTCAGGGGTTCAATTCACAGGTTCATGGGAATTGATGTTATGGTAACCTACCATCCCGCGGCTCTGCTGCGAAGCCCGGCCCTGAAAAGGCCGGTATGGGAGGATATGAAAAAGCTTCAGATCATCATGGGAGAGAAGGGTCTTCCCCGGAGCGCCTCAGTTGTCGGATAACCGCCCCCCCCACAGCCCGGAAGCGGAGAGGGGAGTTCTCGGGGGTGTGCTGCTTGACCCGGACATAGCCGTTGAGGTTTTCACGGTTCTGGTCGAGGAGGATTTCTACGATCCCAGAAACAGGAAGATATTCTCCACCCTCCGGGTCCTCTACGACCGGGGCGAACCGGTTGATCTGGTAACTGTCATTAACGAGTTCCAGAACCGTGGAGGCTTCGACGACACCGGTGGCATGGACTACATAACCGACCTCACCAACGATGTGGCCTACATGGCCAATGTGCTGGCCTACAGCGCTATAGTGAAGGAAAAATCCCAGCTCAGACAGCTTGTCAGGGTGTCCAATGAAACGGTGAGACGGGTCATGTCCGGCGATGGAAGCTCAACCGATCTTCTGGACCAGGCGGAACAGCGGATATTCAGCATTGCCGGCAACATGACCGAGCAGGATTTTCGCAGGGTGGGCGATATCGCCCCGGCGGCCATGGAAAGCCTGAGACGGATGGGGGATTCCAAGGGGGGGGTTACCGGGCTCTCCACCGGGCTTGATCCCCTGGACAAGCTTACCACCGGGTTCCATGGCGGTGAACTGATCATTCTCGCCGCCAGGCCCGGAGTGGGTAAAACCAGCCTGGCCCTGAACATGGCCAGGCACATAGCCGGGCAGGGCAAGGGGTGCGTGGCTTTTTTCAGCCTCGAGATGTCCGATGAGATGCTGGTCAGAAGGCTCATCAGCATCATGAGCGGAATCGGCATTCAGCCCATCATCGAGGGAACGCTGCGCCCGGAGAACTGGTCGGAGCTGGAGCAGACCTCAAGGGCACTGGGAGATCTGCCCATTCATATCAACGAGAAAACCGAACTCACGTCCGCCGAGCTTCGGGCAAAGGTCAGAAGGCTTCACAGAAGAGAGAAGGTGGCGGCGGTTTTCGTGGACTACCTTCAGCTGATGAAAGGGGCCGACGACCAGGAGAACCACCAGTTGAAAGTGGCGATGAACTCCGGAGCCCTCAAGGCACTCGCCAAGGAGATCAGGGTCCCGGTGATCACCCTCTCCCAGTTCAGCAGGAACGCCACGAAACGGGAGGGCACTCCCCGGCTCAGCGACCTGAGGGACAGCGGCGCCATCGAGCAGGACGCCGACCTTGTGATGTTTCTGCACGATGAAAGGGCGGATACCGGCCAGACAGATGGCGAAGGCGCAGGCGACCGCTACAGGAACATCGACCTGCTGGTGGCCAAGCAGAGGAACGGCCCCCGGGGAAAGGTCAGGCTTGTGTTCACCACCGCCACCACCAGATTCGACCCGGCCCACCAGGATGAAAGGTATTTCTGATGCCCAGACCCCGGACAGTGTTCGTCTGCTCCGAATGCGGAGGCGAGACTCACGGCTGGAGTGGAAAATGTCCGCACTGCCTGAGCTGGAACACCATGGTGGAGGAAAGCAGGACAATTCCATCCTTCAGCCCCCCGCTGTTGCCCGAAGAAGCCCATCCTGAAGCCCTCTGTGATGTACCTGAGGAGGGGGGGGGCACCCGGCTGTCAACCGGGCTCGCTGAGTTTGACAGGGTGCTGGGCGGCGGCGCTTACGCGGGAAGCGTGATTCTCCTCGGAGGGGAGCCCGGCATAGGAAAAAGCACCCTGATCCTTCAGGCCGCGATGAACATGGCCGCGGAGGGAATACCGGTGCTCTACGCCACCGGCGAGGAATCCGCCTCGCAGGTGGCGGGAAGAGCCGGAAGAATAGGCGCCTCGCCCCGTGGGCTGGCGATTCTTCCAGCGTCCAGGCTGGATACTGTGTCGAACCATTCGGAATCGGGAAACTACCGGGTTCTGGTGGTGGATTCGGTGCAGACCCTTTACTCCCCCGGGCTTCAGAGCGCTCCGGGGTCTGTGTCTCAGGTGAGACACTGCGCGTCATCCCTGGTGGCCCTGGCGAAGCCCAGGGGGATCACAGCCTTCGTGGTGGGACATGTGACCAAGGATGGAAACCTGGCGGGCCCGAAGGTTCTGGAACACC
This sequence comes from uncultured bacterium, assembly GCA_964624405.1. Taxonomy (GTDB): domain Bacteria; phylum Fermentibacterota; class Fermentibacteria; order Fermentibacterales; family JCC-6; genus UBA6080. Next base: position 36,883 of record CAZUXA010000010.1, read on the forward strand.
TGGTAGACACGGTGGTCTACTTCGAGGGTGACGCCTCGTGCCAGTACCGGCTTCTCCGGGCGGTGAAGAACCGTTTCGGAGGCACGAATGAACTCGGGGTTTTCGAAATGGGTTCCCGGGGTCTTTCCGGAGTTGCAAACGCGTCGGGGCTTTTCCTTCGCAGGGAGAGCGACACCGTGCCGGGTTCGGTGCCGGCGGCGGTGCTTCAGGGTTCGAGGCCGTTTCTTGTGGAGGTGCAGGCCCTCACAAGCCCTTCCCGTTACGGCTACCCCCAGAGAAAGGCGTCGGGTTTCGACGGCGCCAGACTTTCCATGCTTCTGGCGGTGCTTGGCCGGAGGTGCGGAATAGACCTTGATAATCATGATGTTTATGTGAATGTTGCCGGAGGATTCATTCTCGGCGACCCCGGCGCCGACCTTGCCGTCTGTCTCGCGGTGGCTTCCAGCCATCTTGGAAGACCGGCAAAGAACGGTGTCGCGGTTTGCGGTGAAGTGGGTCTCGGCGGAGAGGTACGGCCTGTGGCCGGTTACGCGAGAAGATACGCCGAGGCGGTCAACCTGGGTTTTTCCACCCTGGCGGGTGCCCGGGAGGACACGGAGGCCGAAGGAAACCGGGCTCCGGGTTTTGTGCGTCTGTCCGCTGCCATGACGGATCTTCTTGATGAAAAGGGAGAAGAATGTTTCTGAGAAAGAACGGATGGGAGAGCAGGCTTCTTTTCGTGCTTGTTCTGGGCCTTGCCGGAACACTGGCCACCGAAAGCCCCTTTGCTTCTTCGGAGAGCTTCTGGATGGGATTCGCGGGGATTGCCATCGGGGCATTCGCCCTGATTCTGGAAAGGCTTGTGACAAGCCTCAGGGCAGATGGATTCGTGTACATAACAGCGGGTACATTTCTCGGCCTGATAATCGGTCTGCTGGTGATGCTGGTGCTCCATGTCGGAGAAATCCGGCTCAAGGCCGGAGGGGCGGACCTTCTGGTTCTGGTTCCCTTCGCCCTTGCCTATGTCTTTTCCCGGGCCGCGCTTACCAAGGGCAGAAAGCTGAATCTTCTGAAAGTGGAAGAGGAGAGGGGAACCAACCTGTTCATGCCGGTGCTGGTGGACATCAGCGCCGCCATCGACGGCCGGGTGGCGGACCTGGCCCTGGCGGGAATTCTTCCCGGCCCCTTCACCATTCCGTCTTCGGTGAAAACCGGTCTGGAAGCACTTCAGAAAGCCAGGAACACCGTTTCCAGAGGGCGTTCGAGAAGAGGAACGGAAACCCTGCAGAGGCTGGAGGAAGCGGTGGGGAAGTCCGGCGGGCTTGTTGAATACCGGGATTTCGGCGAGGGGGAGAGAGAGAAGCACAGAATGCTGGAATGGCTTCGCCAGACCGGCGTGGCTCTGCTCAGCTCCGACGCGGACCTTCTGGATACCGCTGAGAGGGAGGGCATCCATGTCATCCGCCTCGAAGAGGTGGGAGCCGCCGGCAGAGCGGTGGTGCTTCCCGGCGAGAAGCTCACGGTGAGAATTCAGAAAAGGGGCAGGGGTGCCGGACAGGGTGTGGGCTTCCTTTCCGACGGCACGATGGTTGTGGTGGACGACGGCGCCAGTCAGATGGGGGGCGATGTAACCGTCACAGCCCATACCACCTTCAGGGCTTCGGGAGGAACCATGGTTTTCGCCTCGGCGGAGAAGACGGAAGAGGAGTTCCCTGAAAACGGAGACGAGGCTCAGGCCTGATGGATTCCTGCGCCCGCTGGGCCGCGGTGATAACCGCTGCCGGTTACGGGCAGCGGTACGGCGCCGGGGTGCCGAAGCAGTTCTCCCTGTTGCGGGGAAAGCCGGTTCTTCAGTGGTCCGTTGATGTTCTTTCGGCGCTGATGCCGGTTACGGTTACGGTTCCGCCGGGCTTTCCCTGGCGGGAGTACTGGTCCCCGCCGTCGGGGGTTACCGTCATCGAAGGCGGAGCCCGAAGGCAGGATTCGGTTCTCGCGGCCCTCCGTTCACTTCCCGGCCCCCGGTTCGTGCTGGTCCACGACGGCGCAAGGCCGGCCATAAGCCCCGGGATAGCGTCCAGGGTGATGAGGGCCACCGAGGAGCACGGCGCTGCGGTTCCGGGGATAAGGGTTCGGGACACTTTGAAAAAGGTCCGGAACAGCTTCATCAGCGCTTCAGTGGATCGGGATGACCTCTGGACGATCCAGACCCCCCAGGGTTTTCGGTACGATCAATTGCTGACAGCGCTGGACATGGCTCCGGATGTAACCGATGAGAGTTCCGCGGTGGAGTTCACCGGCGCCAGGGTCGCGGTGGTTCCCGGAGATCCACGAAATCAGAAGCTGACTGAACCCGATGACATACTCCTTTTCCGCCCGGGGCCGGAGTACTCCTTCGGCCAGGGGCTTGATTTTCACCCCTTCAGCGATGAGCGCCCCATGATCGCCGCCGGGTGCAGACTCGGCAAGACCGGAGGCCCCGCAGGGCATTCGGACGGTGACGCGGTTCTTCACTCCGCGGCGGACGCCCTGCTGGCCGCGGCTTCACTGGGAGACATCGGAGTGTTCCACCCTCCGTCGGATCCCGCCTGGAAAGACGCGGACAGCGCCTTGATTCTGGCCGGCTGCATGGAACGGGTTCGAAGGGCGGGATGGAGCCTTCGAAGGCTTGATCTGACCCTCATTGGAAACCGCCCCAGGGTGGCGGAACACCGCGAGGAGATGATAGAGAGGGTTGCGGCAATTCTGGATGTCCCGCCGCAGAAGGTGTGGATCAAGGGCACAACCACCAACACCCTTGGTGATCTTGGCCGGGGAGGCGGGTTCGGCTGTCTGGCCCTGGCGGTGTTGGAATCATGATCCCAGGCGCATTGAAGGTTCTCTTCGCCGCCTCGGAAGTGTATCCCCTGGCCAGCACCGGAGGGCTTGCGTCGGTGGTGGCGGAGCTTCCCGGAGCGCTGATCGGAGAAGGTCTGGATGTTCGGGTGATAATCCCCTACTATGGAGACCTGTCTGGACGGAAGGGAATCCGCTGGGTCGGATCAGGGAAAACATACCTTGGTGAGGATTTCGGGATAGCGCGGACAAAACTTCTGAACGGAGTATGGGTCTATCTTGTTGCCAGAGACGAGGATTTCTCTCGAAAGGGGTTCTACGGCCCCACACCGGACACCGCGTGGCCCGACAACTGTCGAAGGTTCGCCTTCTTCTCCCGGGCTGTGGAGGCCTCTCCGGCGATCACCGGGTTCAAACCCGATGTTTTTCACTGTCACGACTGGCAGACCGGCCTTCTGCCGGTCTACCTTCACCGGGCCGGAATCCCTTCGGTGTTCACCATTCACAACCTAGCCTTTCAGGGCAGGTTCGGGCCGGAGAGCTGGCCCGCCTCGGGGTTGCCCGATGAGTTCTTCCGCCCGGACAGGCTTGAGTTCTGGGGAGACTGGAACATGATGAAGGGCGGCATTCTGTTTGCCGGCGCGGTAACCACCGTCAGCCCCAGCTACGCCCGGGAGATCCGCACTCCAAGGTTCGGCTTCGGGCTTGAATCGGTGCTTGAGCATGAAAAACGGAAGCTTCACGGCATTCTCAACGGAATCGATCACGATTGCTGGAATCCCGAAACCGATTCAGTCATCCCGGCGACCTTCGGACCCGGGAGCATGGCGGGCAGAAAAAGATGCCGTAGAGAGCTTGCCCGCGAGATGGGGTTGCCCGAAGGGGGTGGGCCCCTGGTGGGAATGGTCACCAGGCTCACGGCCCAGAAAGGCGTCGACCTGGTGCTTGAAGCCCTGCCCGGGCTGGTGGGCAGAGGCATGAGGCTGGCTGTGCTGGGAACAGGCGAGGCGGAATGGGAAAGGGCGTTCAGGGCCGCCGCGGCCCGTTATCCCGACACCGTTTCAGTAAGAATCGAGTATTGCGACAGCCTTGCCAGAAGAATTTTTGCCGGCTCGGATGTGTTCCTCATGCCCTCGATGTTCGAACCCTGTGGAATATCACAGATGATCGCCATGAGGTATGGTTCTGTTCCCCTGGTGAGAAGAACCGGGGGTTTGGGAGATACGGTGTCCGGAGAGACAGGGTTTCTTTTCGAAGCCTCCGGTGATTTTCCCCGGGCACTTGACGCCGTGTCGGAGCTGTGGCAATCCGGCCCCTCCCGTTGGACCCGGAAGAGAAAACTATGCATGAAGACCGATAACTCATGGAAGAACAGGACAGCGGGTTATCTGAAGCTTTACCGGAGGGCGAAAGAGAGTATGCTGCCATGAAGCATTCAGCCGGAGCGCCGGTTCTTCAGTTCGCCCGCCCCTCCGAGGCCCACCGGATGCTTGTGACGGTGAGCCCCGTGGGCGCCATGGCGGTCACCGCGATGATCATCACAGCCGGGGGGCTCCTTGCCGGCGCGATGACCTCCCTTTTGTCATGGGAGCTGCCGGTATTCATTCTTTTCGAAAGGGCTTTGCTGGCATCCCTTGGAGGCGCTGCCGCCTGGGGTCTGGCCAGGGCGTCGGGGAGCAGGGTTCCCCTGGTTCCCGGGATGCAGTCGGCGTTCATGTCCATGACGGTTTGGGTTCTGGGAGTATCGGTGCTTATGTTGCTTTCCCGGGCATTCGGAATATCTTCCGGGTTCAGCTGGAGCGCCGGAGAACTGGCGGGACCGCTGGCGGGAACCCGGGCAGGGTTGTTCCTGCTTCTGGTTCTGGTTAATCTGGACATTGTGTCCATCGCTACGGTTTTCGTCTGGGGAAAGGGGCTTTCCTCGGTATGGGGAACCAGCCCTTCGTTCGGAATCAGGATGGCTTGGGCGGTATATCTGTTTGCCGTGGTTTTGCAGGCGGTTCCCATTCTTTTCCATATCGAAGCCGGGAAGGTTGGCTGATGATGATTTTCACCGTGGCTCTGATACTGTATGCCGCTTCCGATGTTTCAGGAACCATGGATCTTTCCGGGTGGGTTGCCCACACCCTGACAAACTCTCCAACCATTGCCGAGGCTGAAGCAACGCTTTCCGTAGCAGGCGCCGGGCTAAGGTCTTCCGGTGCCTTCAGGCTGCCGGTTCTTTCCTTCACCGCCACCTCCGGGTACTCCTGGTCCTCCTATCTGCCCGAGGGAGGGGAACCGATAAGAACCGAATCCGAGAGCTATTCCGCCGCACTCGGGCTTTCACAAGAGATAATCGGTTCGGGGGGACGCAACTGGCTTCTCCTTCGGGGGGAACGGGCGGGATTCCAGGCCGCGGAAGCGGACTACCGGGCAGCGGTTCTCGACCTCGTGATGAGTGTTGTCGAAGCGTACTACGCGGCAGTTGAAGCGGAGGGTCTGCTGGCCACCTCGGCCCAGGCCCTGGAAAGAAGCGCAAGCCAGCTGGAGAGGGCCGAAGCTCTCTATCAGGTGGGAGGGCTGACAACCCTTGAGCTTCTTCAGCTTCAGGTTCAGGAGAGCCGCAACAGGCTCTCCCTTACCAGGAGCAGGCAGAACCTTCGCACGGCCTACACGAACCTGTACCGGATTGCCGGGCTGTCCTCTGGAACCTCCGGCCTCTCCGTTGACACCCTGGCGGTTCTGCGTCCCATACCCCCGGATCGGATGGCGGAGCTTGCCCGCTCTCTTGATGACAACCCCACTCTTGAAGCGGCAAGATTCCGCGCCCGCCAGTCGTCCATAAGGGCCAGGGCCCAGGAGAGGTCTTACTGGCCCAGCCTGAGCGCCACCGCATCCTGGAACTGGAGCGACAACAGCCTGGATGGCTTGAAAGACATGTCCGACAACGATTCATGGTCCGTGGGCCTCAGGCTCAACTGGACCATATTCGACGGCTACTCCAGAGAAGCCGCGGTTCAATCCGCAAGGGCCTCGGCCCTGAGGACCGACGCGGGTCTTGCGGGGCTGGAAATCAGCCTGGCCGCCATGCTGCAGACATCCTACGACAACATGCTGACATCCTACGAGAGCTACACACTCAGCGAACTTGTTCTGCACCAGGCACAGGAGCAGTACAGACTTTCGAGGCTTACCTATGATATGGGGGGGCTTTCCCTGCTTGAACTGCTGGATGCCCAGCAAATGCTCACAGAGGCCCAGGCCGGGGTGGTAAGTTCCAGGGTCGCCTGTCTGGTGCAGGAAGCAAGGGTCTACGTTCTGGCCGGACGATTGCCCAGGCTTGGTGAATAACCGCAGTTAAGGAGCCGGCCGCAAGGAATTGCATGAGTTGTTGAGAATACATTGAGGCGAACCAAAGGAAACGGAGTAACTCGAATGGGAAGACTGGCGTTTCTCTTTCCCGGTCAGGCATCCCAGAAAGTGGGCATGCAGCAGCATCTCATGGACTTCCCCGAATCCAGGGAGTTTCTTGAGAAAACCTACGCCCTCAGTGGCGTGCATAATCTGTTCCAGGTGATGAGCCAGGGGCCTGAAGAAGCCCTCACCCGCACAGACAACGCCCAGCCTGCGATTACCATGGTAAGCCTGGCCACACTCAAGGTGCTTCAGGTTGCGGGCATAAGGTTCGAGGGCGCCGCCGGTCACAGTCTTGGTGAGTATTCCGCTCTGGTGGCTGCGGGGGTTCTGCTGCCTGATACCGCGGTAAAACTCACCCGACTTCGGGGAGAGCTGATGCAAAGGTGCGCCGATATCCATCCCGGAGGTATGCTGGCGGTGCTGGGGCTGGATTTGGAGAGCGTTACCAGGGCTGTAGAGCAGGCTTCGGAAACGGGTCCGGTTGGGGTTGCCAACATGAACTCCCCGGGTCAGGTGGTGATCTCCGGCGCCCGGGAAGCCCTTGAAAGGGCCGGGGAGATATGCAGGGAACTCGGTGCAAAGCGTGTGATTCCGCTGCAGGTATCCGGCGCCTGGCACAGCCCCCTGATGGCCGATGCGGCCAGAGACCTCAAGAACGCCCTGAAGGAAGCCGCGTTCTACGACCCCGGGATACCGGTGGTGGCAAATGTTACCGCGGGATACATTCCCAGCGGAGACAAGGCCAGGGAACTGCTGTCCAGGCAGGTCACATCCCCGGTTCTCTGGGCGGCTTCCATGAAGCTGATGATCGAAAACGGTTTCGACACCTTCGTGGAAGTCGGGCCCGGTGCGGTTCTTCAGGGTCTTCTGGGAAAGACTCCCGATGTCAGGGTTTATGGAACCCAGGATTCGGCCTCGTTGGCCAGAACCCTGTCGGAACTCGGGGGACGCACCAGGGGATAAGGCGATTCATTTCCCCCGATTGAGCATTTCCCGCAGAACCCTGTTGTGGGCGGCGAAGGCCAGGGGTGGAGCTTCGTTCGGGGGCATCCACATCACTTCCGAGGCGTCATCCCCGGGAACCGGTTCACCTTCAAGGCCTTCCGCACGGAAAACGAAGAGGGCCACGCCCCCGTAGGCCGTGCAGTCACTGTCCGAGCCCTCGAGCACCATCGAGGTCGCCTTCAGGCCGGTTTCTTCCATCAATTCCCGCCGGGCGCACTCTTCCGGTGATTCGCCCAGATCCATGAATCCACCGGGAAGACAGAGTTCTCCCCTGCCGGGGGCGAACGCCCGTCTTACCAGCAGGATTCTGCCCTCAGGGTCACCGGCGACTATCATCACCGCCGGTAGCGGGTTTCTGTAGAAAACAAGGCCGCAGGCCGGGCAGTTTCTATGGCCTGCGGTCCCCAGCAGGCCTTCTCCGCAGGCGGGGCAGAAACGGGGCTCCGCGTAGAAGCCTGTGGTGTTTCGAGGTTTGGGGCCTGGACCCATGCCGGGCAGATGGCCAATAAGGTACCCTCCGTTTCTGAGAAAGCCGTCGCGAATCGCTGCCCGCAGGTACCTCAGGGCACCATCCACCGATTCCGCCACACCGTGCCCTCCGGCCATCAGCGCCGCGCAGGCTGATGCAAGGGTGCATCCCGTGCCGTGAACCTTCCCCGGGACGAGCCGTTTTCCCGGGAACAGCCTTGCTCCGTCCCGGGTAACCAGAACATCGCAGGGTTCTCCCGGAAGATGGCCCCCCTTGATGAGCACGGCACCGGCGCCCCGGTCCACGAGAAGCCTGCCGGCGGTCTCCATTTCCTCCCTGTTTCGCACCCCTTTTCCGGTCAGCGCCTCAGCCTCGTCAAGATTGGGTGTCAGAAGCCCGGCCCCGGGAACGAGAAGCTTGAGAATCGATTCGGAAAGCCCTCTCCGGGAAAGGCTGTCACCGCTGCCGGAGACCAGTACCGGGTCGACCACCAGGGGGGCCGGTGAGATCCGGCTGCGATAGATATCGGCGGTAACCTCCACCGCTTCCACTCCGCCGAGCATGCCGGTCTTCATTCCGTGCAGCGGCCCGTCGTCGCAGAGAACCAGCATCTGGTCATGAAGCTGCCGGGGAGTGACCGGGCTCCAGGAGTGAACCCTTCCGGAATCCTGCACTGTTAACGCGGTTATCGCGAAACAGCCGTGGGCGCCCATGGCCGCCACAGCCTTGGCGTCTGCGAACAGGCCGGCTCCGCCGCTGGGGTCGGTTCCCCCAACCAGAAGCACCTGAGGTCTGCCGCCCCCCCTCGCCAAACATGCGGTGTCTGTGTTAGTTTTACAGTATGCGTTCATTTCTTCCGATTCTTGTCATTTGGTTGTTGCCGGCGGTGGTGTCGGCAACCATGGGTCCGAGTATAGATTCGGTGTACATTTCAGGCAATGCGCCTCTGGACGAGAGAGCTCTTCTGGCGGGCACCGGGCTGGAAACCGGAGCATCAGTGTACGGGCTTTCAAGGGTTCTGGTGGGGAACGGGGTTCTATCGAACCTTAGAAACCACGGCTACCTCGACGCCGAAGTCGAGGTGCTCTGGCCGGAATGGGACTCCCGTACCAATACGGTGGGTGTTCATGTGGAACCCGGGCGCAGATCCCTGCTCGGCGATGTACTGATCACTGGTTCCACGGCGTTCGACGAGAAAACGATCAGGGGGTTTCTTGCGCTCTCCCGTGGAGATCCGATAGCCCCCCGGGACACTCTTGATTTCAGAAGAACCATAAGGGCCGCCTTCGGCCGAAGGGGAATGATAAGGGCCGACGCCCGGATCGAGCTGCTGGAGTTCGACGACCCCGAGAGCGGCCAGCCTTACGGAAGCCGGGCTCTGGTCTGTGAGATCGTCGAAGGTCCCAGGTTCGTGATGGGGGAAGTGCGTGTTACCGGGCTGGAATCGGTAAGGAGTATCGTTGTCACCAGGGAGATAAGCCTTCAGCCCGGGGACTCGCTGAACATGGATTTGCTTCGGGAATCCCTCACCCGGATCTACACGCTGCGGCTGTTCAACGATGTCCGCTACAGATACCACCCCAGGGAAGATGAAGCGGTGATGGACCTGGAAGTGGCGGTTCATGAAAGACCGTACCACATCATCGACCTTGCCAGCGGCTACATTTCCCCTTCGGCGGTCTTCTGGGGCGGCTACTGGATACACCCCAACATATGGGGGAACAATCAGAGGCTCACCATAGGCTCAACCTGGACCCACTACTTTGCCAGCGGCCAGGAGGGCGACCTGCTCGAGCCCTCTCTCTCCTATGAGGAGCCCTGGTTTCTTTCCACCCGCTGGTCGGCGAAGCTCACGGGAAGCTACACCTACCTGCAGAGAAGTTTCCAGGAGGAGAGGAGCTACGGCGCGGGGGTCAGGTTTTCCCGGCTGCTCTCGCCCAGTATCCGGTTCACCTTCGGGTACGGGCTGGACAGGATCCGATTTGAAACCACCACCGAAGACACGGTGATTTCCCAGGACTGGACAACCACCGGAAGCCTCACCGCTTCAGTGGTGAATGACACCCGCGCCCCGGTGATGGACCCTGCCCGGGGGCGCTGGCTGATGCTGGGAGGGAAGCTTTCCGGCGGTCTTCTTGGGGGTCTGGACTATTACCGGATGGAAACCGAAGCCCGGCTCTTCGTTCCAGTGGGAAGCAATCTGGTGCTGGCGGGCAGACTGGCGGCGGGAACGGTTCAGGGCTACAACGGCTCGGTGACCATTCCCCCAACGGACAGGTTCTATCTGGGTGGCGCGGGCTCCGTCAGGGGCTACGCGTATCACGCCCTCGGACCCGACGACGGGGATGGCAACCCTTTGGGGGGTAACACCATGTTGCTTGGCAACTTCGAAGCCAGGCTCAGGGTTTGGAAGTTCATGGGAATTGCGGCGTTTCTGGATTCCGGAGGCATCTGGAACAACCTGGATGAGGTTTCCACATCCGATGCGGGGCTTGGTACCGGCATGGGCCTGAGGGTTTCCACTCCGTTCAGCCCAATCCGGTTCGACTACGGTTTCGCGCCCACGTGGCGCGACGGTTTCAAGAGGGGAAGGTTCTACTTTGCCATCGGCCAGACCTTCTGAGATAAAAGCCAGGCGTTCCCGGGCACTGCTTGTTCCCGGCATTGCCGCCGGCGTCTTGGTGGTTCTCTATCTGCTTCTTCTCAGCGGAAACCTTGCCTGGGCGGTCAAACTGGGTGTGAATCTCTTTGCCAACCAGGGGGACTTGACGGTCGATGTCTACGGGTTTGCCTCGGGGGTTTTCTTCGGAACCAGGGCGGATTCAGTGGTTGTGCGGGACTCCGGCGGCCTGAGGGTAGTGGTCAGCGGAATACGGGTGCGGGGAAGCCTCTACGGATACGCAGCGGGAACCGGACTCGGCTCGATCCATGCGGATTCACTGGGAATCGTGATTCCCTCCCCGGATCCCGACCGGGAAGCCGAACCCGATCCTGACATGGGTCCCCTGTTTGACAGTATTCTGAAGGGGTTCGTCACCAGCGCCGACACCCTTCGCATTCTCCGGGGAAGCATCATAGACCACAACGGAACGCTTTTGCTGGACTCCATGCGGATTTCCGCGGGGGTTTCGCCCGCGCCTTCAGCGGGCCTGGAGGTTCACTCCGTCGGTGCATTTCTTCCGGAGTTCGGCCCGATATCCGGTTCCGGAACCATTCTGCTGAATCGGGAACGGGTAACCCTTCAGGGCTTTTCTGTGGTTGTTCCCATGGCGGAGTTGAACCTCGGCGGAGTGCTTGAAGCCGACAGCTCCCTGGCGCTTCAGGGAACGGGAAGGTTCTCCACGGAGTCCATTCCCGGCGCTCCGCCGGCCCGGGGTCTTCTCACCCTTACCGTATTGGGCACCACCGGCAACCCGCAGGGGGTCGTGGCCATTTCCGAAGGATCGATCCATTTCATGGACAGGGATGTAAGCTTCAGCGCGGATTCACTTTCCGGCAGCATGGCCGGGGCCGGCCTGGGAGCGCTTGATTTTCTTACCCAGGGCCTTAGTGGCAACATTTCCGGCGACGTCGTATTCGAGGGTCCACAGTGGAACGGCACTGTCGGTCTGGTGTTCACAGGTGTCGATCCATCGTCCTGGGACGCCGATGCCCCGTCCGGGTTTTTAACCGGCAACCTCTCCATTCACGCTCAGGGAACAGGCGAGGAGCTTTCCTCCGGCAACCTCGTGCTTGTGCTCCAGGGCAGTTCCCTGGATGGTTACCCAATTGATGCCCTGCGGCTTAACGCAGCGGTTGACCCTTCCAGGGTTTCCGGAACCCTTTCCCTTGCCGCACTGGGCGCCCAGCTCAACTCCACATGGTCACTGGCCCTGGGGAATGGGTATCGGCCGGTTTCATGGAGCGGCACCGCAGAACTCAGCATTCCGGATGCCCGAAGGGTTATGCAAACCCTGGATCCCGGTTCGCCACTTTCGGGGGTGAATGGTGTTTCTGTGGCTCTGACCGGCCGGGGAACCCCTGAACGGTTTCAGGTGTCCTGTGATGCCGGGGTCAGGAGTTTCGGGATTGACGGGATAAGCACATCCGGGGTTTACCTTCGGGGGGATGCCGCGGTGAACCTTGCCTCAGGGAACGGGGTGAGGGTTGATTTCAACGGAACAACGGGCCTCGGCCACCTGGAGGCCGGGGAGGCCGCGCTGTCCGGCGTGGCGTTGAACGGAAACTTGAGGCTGGGTATACCCGCCCGGGGCGCTCCCTCCATCAGGTTCACTGGAACGGTTTCCGCGGACACGGCGGCAATGGCTGAAATCGTAGCCCTGGAACCCCTGGCGGATGTGGATTTCTCCATGGCCGGCGGGCTTCCCTCCGGCTCGGTGGCGCTTCGTGCCCACAGCATTCTCACGCCCGGCGGTTCGATGGCTCTGGATATCCGGGGGGAATCACGGAACGGAATAGTGAACCTGGATTCCATCCACATTCGGCACGAGCGGGGCCTGGCGGTCTCCGCCGGGGTTTCCGCCGACCTCACCGGAGAGAGTTTGTCCATGTCACTGGATTCCATCAGGATCACTATGAACAAGCTCAGGCTTGTCCGGGCGGGAGGGGCGGAAGCAAGCCTTTTCGCTGATGGAACCCTGGAAGTAGACACCCTCTGGATCGACCCTCCCGCCGGTTATGTTAGCGGCAGCGGCTCTGTCGCCGCCGATGGAGCCATTCAGGCCAGCTTCGACATCAGGGCGGTTGATATCGCGTCCCTGGGTTTTGCCCTGGGGCTGGATCTTCCGGTTTCCGGGGTGCTGAGCGCCTTTGTCGAGGCTTCGGGCATGCCGGGAACCGACCTCGAAGCCCGGTTGAGCCTGAGCCTCGACGATCCCACCTACGGCCCGTGGACCCAGGGAGACAGCATCACCGTCAACGCGGACCTTACCCGGGGCGTTCTCACCGTTGACGGAATCTGGATCTGGAGCGACAACATTCGAAGCGGAGTGCGATTCTCCATGGACAGCCTCTGGATCGGCACCTCCATTGATTTCGCCCCGGAAAGGCTGGCATGGCTGGAAGCCGAACTGAGCGGAGTGGGAGACTGGCTTCTTTACATTCTGCCCTTTCCGGTCATGACCAGCGGCGCAAGCATCAGTTCCAGGATCGAGTACAACAGGGATCTCGAGTACATATCCGCCGGCGTGGCAGGCCATTTCCAGAGGCTTTTTCTCGCCGGGGCCCAGATGGAGTTTCCAATGTCTTCCGTGTACTTCTCCTACCCTGATACAAGGGCTTCCGACGAGTACAACGCATCGTTCAGGATCACCAGCGGCCAGGGCAGGGAACCGGATCTCACCGCGGAGTTCAGGGCCAGGGTGAGGGAGAATCTTCCGTTCCGGACCGGCGATCTCCCACTGGAAGTCGAGGGATACTCCTTCCTGGCCACCCTGAACGGCTGGGAGGCCATAATCAACGGAGTGGGCTGGATTTCCATGAGCGGAAACCTTTCCGCAACCGAGAACGACCTGACCCGACGGCCGATGCTCAGGGGCAAGATCAGGCTGGACCAGGGTGTAATCGCCCTTGCGAGCCAGCAGGGCGGCGCCGGCGCCGGAGAATCACAGAACCCGGAGATTCCCCTTGACCTTTACATAGTCGTTCAGGCGGAGCGGGGTCTCTGGCTCAGAAGCAGCTACATGAACATCGAGCTTGCGGCGGACATCACGGTTCTCACCCAGGAGAGGAGGCCGGTTTTCACCGGCAGCATCAGTGTTGTGCGGGGAACCCTGAACGTTCTAAACAAGGACTTCCGAATAACCCACGGAACCATCGAGATAGTGCAGGGTACCCCTCCCGGCCTGATGATGAACATAACCGCGGAATCAAGGGTGCGCAGTTCCATGAGCAGGGAGATGTACACCATCACCGTCAATGTGACCGGCGACCCTGAAAACCCGGAAATCGCCTTGTCGGGAACCGGTGTCGCAAGGGACCTGACCAGCGAGGACATTGTCACCCTGCTCACCCTGGGAATGACCTACGGCGAGATGCAGCAGATGGATACCGGCGCCCTGGAGACCGAGCTGGAAAGCATCACCCAGAGCGTTCTTGGAAGCATGATCGCCAGAAACATCAGGGAGGGCATGGGTCTGGACGCCCTGTCCATAAGCCCGGACCTGCTGGCTGACTCCACGGGCCTCACGGTGGAGGTGGGCAAGTATGTTCTTCCGGATCTTTATGTGAGCTACACCGACGACATTTTCAGCCCCAGACCCGGAACCATCAGCGCCCAGTACTTCTTCAGCCGGGACATCTACCTCGAGGGAAGCAGCAAGACAACCATCAGCGGCAGCCAGGAACCCACCATAGAGCTCCACTACACCATCAGGTACTAAATCCCGTAGACCAGCCTCAACATCGCCCGGGTGTCGGTAAAGCTGGAATCCTGCGAGTTGCCGGCGTTGCCGGCGCTGGTGTACCCTGCCGATCCGAACACCGTGAAGTGGCCGGAAAGCCGGTAGCTGAGATTGACCTCGATGTCCCTGGTGGTTTCAATGATTCCGGAAGGCCAGGGCTCTCCGGTGGTTACAGTGTCTCCGAAACCGTCGTAAACCGTTCCTTCCCCGTGCCGGGTGAGGCTGCCCCGGATCTCGGCAAGCAGGGGCCACATTCCGGCGGTGCCGAGGGAAAGGGTAATCCTGTCCGCGTCGGGGCCCAGTTCCGACCCTATTATTCGGTCGTTGTGCAGGAAGATGTTTCTGGGGAGTTTCTGGCTGTAGACATACTTCTGAATCGCTGTGTACTCCAGGGCCGCCGCCAGGCCGGAACCGGGGTGAACCCAGTTGAGCCCTGCTGTACCGCCCATTTTGTGTGGCCTGTTGTATTTGGTCTGGTATTGGAAGTCGTCGATGAGCCACTCCACATAAGCCGCAAGGTTCCGGTGCGGCATCCATACAGCGTCGAGCCCCATGAAGAGGTTGTCGTCATCGGCTTCGTTCCACTGCACGGCGTACCAGAACAGGATGGGGTTGGTGTATGCGAAGTTCACGGTTTCGGTGGTGTAGAAGGCCCCCTCAAAAACCCCTACCCGAAGGTTTTCCCGCAGACGCATGTCAAGCCGGTGGGCGCTGAACCAGCTTCCGGAATCCGGCTCGATGGTGGAGGTGAAGCCGGTGAAGCTCACATTGTCCGAAAATTGCAGTGTGGCCCGGATCAGGTCAAGCGGGGGGGAGTTGTCGCTGACCAGAAGATTTGTGAATCTGCCGGGTCCCCATTGCTGGGAGAAGCGCCCCAGCCTGAGGGAGACCTTTTCCGTTGTGTAATCAATCCACCCCCAGTCCGGATACAGATGCCTTCCCGGTTCCCCGTTCGGGTGAATGTGATAAGTGGAGAAGCCTCCTGGAGGAACATCGTCGCTGCCGGTCCAGATGGAAAACTGGTGGTCGAAGGTGAGCCTGTCCGTGACGGAGCCGCCGACCCGGAACTTCACTCCGGCGGCGGTTTCGATGTTTCCGCCCACATACTCCCCCTGAAGCGCCGCTTCCATTCCCCAAGCCGTATTCTCACCCACGAAGCGCCGGGAGGGACGGGCGTCACGGCGACGGATCTCTCCGGCGATTCCTGCGAAGGCTCCCCCGGCTGTGTAGTCCTGCGACCAGGGAAGTATGGCGGGGTAGAGTTCTTCGCCGGCAACCTCCAGATGCCGAAGCCACAGGTTCAAGGGTTCTTCAAGGGGGAGTCCGACGGCGTCAAGGGATGCTCCGACTGCCAGCGCGAAGATGATTCCGGTTTTCAAAGTGCTATCCTCTCAAGAAGAAAGACCGTTTCAACATGATCCGAATGTGGAAACATGTCCACCGGGGAGGCCTTTTTCAAGTCGAACCCACCCTCCAGAAGTATCATCATGTCCCGGGCGGCGGTGAAGGGGTTGCAGCTCACATAGACTATCCTGGAAGACGAAAGCTTATGAAGCATTCTCATCACCCTGATCCCCGCACCGGCCCTGGGGGGGTCCAGGATTACGGTGTCGTACCTCCTGCGGCTGGAGAGGGCTTTGGAAAGGTATGTGCTGTCCCGTTCCTGGAGAGCCCGAAAACCCCTCACACCGTTTAACGAAGCGGCTTCATTCGCTGCCCCCGAGGCGTTCCCGTTGATCTCGACGCTGTCCACGGAGGCTCCCCTGGCTGCCAGGGGAACTCCGAAGACACCCACTCCGCCGTAGAGGTCAAGTATTCTTTCTCCCCGGGCCGACTCAAGAACGGTTGAAAGCAGTTTCTCCGCCGCCCGGGTGTTCACCTGAAAAAAACCTCCGAAGGGAATCGGGAAAACCCAGTCAAGAAGCTTCTCCTGAAGGGGGGCGCCCCGGGGTGTCACCCCCTCTCCCCATACGGCTCCCCAGGTGTCGGGAATCGAATGCGCCTCGCCCTGTATCTCCACGGTGGTGCCGCGGGAGTACAGGGAGCATCGGATGGAAACGGACTCGACACCGAAGGGAATCTCGGATTCGCACAGGCTTTTCAGAACATTTCTGCCCTCCGGAGCCAGAGCGGGACAGTCCGTAACGGAAATCGGGTTTCCCCGGAAGGCGTGAAAGCATGGTTTTCCCTGAACCGCGAGAAAGGTTGCCCTGTTCCGGAAACCAGCTGTTTGCGGGGAGGGAAGAGCGTCTTCCACCGATGCTTCGGGAAAACCCCTCAAAGCCTTTTCAACCCAGGTTTTCTTCCATTTCAGCTGATGGCCGTAGTCAAGGTGTTGAAGCGGGCAGCCTCCGCACCGGCTGTGCATGGGGCAGTAGGGCTCCACCCTTTCAGGGGCCGGTTCAATAACTTCGACAAGCTCCGCCTCCACATGGCTTTTCCTCTCCGAGACGGTCTTCGCCAGCACCTTCTCCCCGGGAAGGGCGCCCCTGATGAATACCGCCGGGCCGTCCGGAGGCCTTGCGATACCCCCGACCCTGTTACCCAGGGAGACCACGGTGAGAACCCTGCTTTCCTCAGTATTCATCGGGGTTGAAGGTTTCCCGCCTTTGATGCCAGTCCCTCCGCCACTGGCAGAACGAGCCCGAATGGATTTGACCGCGGATTTCCGCCATGAGTTCAGAGAAGAAGTGCAGATTGTGAAGGGTGGCCAGAATCGGGGCAAGCCATTCCCGGGAGATGAAGAGGTGCCTCAGGTACGACCGTGTGTGGTTCTCGCACACCCAGCAGCGGCAGTCCCTCTGAACAGGTGTGTAATCCTGCCTGAACCTGGCGTTCCTGAGATTCAGTCTTCCTCCGGGAACGAAGAAGCAGGCGCCCCTGGCATTTCTGGTTGGAATGACACAGTCGAACATGTCAACGCCCATGGCGGTGAAGTCCACCAGGTCTTCCGGCTTTCCCACTCCCATCAGGTATCTTGGCCTGTGTTCAGGAAGCAGGTCGACGCAGCTTTCAACCGCGAACTCCATCCGGGGCCTGTCTTCTCCCACCGCCACTCCTCCGATTGCGTATCCGTCGAAGTCCATGGCAACCAGTTCCTCGGCGCACTGCCGGCGAAGGTCGCGAAATGCGCCGCCCTGCACAATGCCGAAGAGAACGCCGGAGCCCCGGGAGTGGATTCTGGCAGCCCTTTCCGCCCAGCGAAGGGTAAGCTTGACCGATTCCTCGGTACGCTCCCTGCCGCTGGGTTGCTCGAGGCATTCGTCGAGAACCATCATCACATCGCTTCCCAGCATTCTCTGAAAGTCAAGCACTCCCTCCGGTGTGAGGGTGTGGGTTGACCCGTCGATATGGGACTGGAAACGATAACCCTCCTCGGTGACCTTTCGAAGGGATGAGAGGCTGTACAGCTGAAACCCTCCGGAATCGGTGAGGATGCACCGGTCCCAGTTCATGAAGCGGTGGAGCCCTCCGGCCCGTTCAATCACATCCCTTCCCGGGCGCAGGTACAGGTGATAGGTGTTGCAGAGGATCATTTTGAAGCCCATTTGAACCAGGTCGCTGTTTCTGGTGGTTTTCACCGTAGCCTGGGTTCCCACCGGCATGAAGGCCGGAGTCTCCACAATGCCATGGGGCAGAATAAGTTTGCCCGTCCGGGCCCCTTCGCTACAGGCTGTCAGGCTGAACATCGGGCGGGTCATCGGGGGCGGGTGTTTCCTCTGTTTCCGAAGTCGTCTCTTCAATGGGTTCAGGTTCCGGTTCGAGTTCCGGCTCAGGTTCCGGTTCGAGTTCCGGTTCAGATTCGAGTTCAGGTTCCGGCTCCTGTACGGTGGTGTCAGGAAGAGATGGTATGAAAACCGGTTCATCCGGCAGCGAATCCCTGTCGGAAGCGGGCAGCAGATCCTCGAATGTAATCCGCGACGAGTCAGCCAGGACCAGAATAGAGTGTTCCGGATTCAGGCGTCTTACCTCTTCCAGCTGGTTCTGCAGGTCCTCGTGCATCGAGTTCCGGTAATACAGGCTGGCCAGGCGCACATGGTACTCCAGCTCTTCCGGGTGCAGGGCGGAAAGCTCAAGATAGGCCGCCAGGAGTTCCCGGTCGCTCCTGCTCAGTTCCGTGATGTCGTGATCGGCGGTTCCGACCCTCTCCTCCTCGATGACCAGCGGGTTGGCCAGGATGAACATTACCGCCGAAACCACTATGGCGCTGGCGGTGTATGCCCTGACCCAGTTTTTGGCCACTGCTCTTCCTCTTATGATGATGTCTCTGGGTCTTGGGTCGAGCTGTAGCTCCAGCTCCCGGAAATCGGCACCGGAAACCCTTTCGGGTACCGAAAGACCGCCCCGGAAACAGCTCAGATAGCCAAGAAGCCCCAGAAGGAGCATGGGCGGGGTAATGCCGATCCGGAGAATTTTCATCCCATAGGTTCTTTCACCGTGGATGGAGATTCCCAGGGCTGTAGCCGGACTCTGTCTTGAGGTGTTTTCCACTCCGGCGGTAAGACCCAGGGCCATCATGTAGAAGAAGGGAATGCCAAGGTACCACCTGGACCAGAGGAGAGCCAGCAGGGATGCTCCGAGTATGGTCCAGGAGAGAATGAGAAGGGTTTCAAGCCCCGCGAGGGCTATCACCCTTCCGGCGCTCGGTCTCTGTCTTCCGCTTTTTATGCCGGTCTTCCCTTCAGTGAATCAGCATTGCGTCGCCGTAACTGTAGAATCTGTAACCCAGCCTGATGGCGTCACGGTAGGCGCCCATGACTCTTTCCAGACCTGCGAAGGCGGCTACCAGAGCAATCAGCGAACTTCCCGGCAGGTGGAAATTCGTTATCAGCGCGTCCATGTTTCTGAAGCCGTGGGGGGGGAATATGAACAGAGAAGTCTCTCCCGACACGCTCCGGGTTTCCCGGAGGTCTATGGTTTCCAGAACTCTGGCGGCGGTGGTGCCCACCGCCACGATCCTCCCCCGGCGCTTTCTGGTTTCCCTGAGAACATGAAGGGTTTCCGCTGGTACGGAAAACTCCTCGGGATCCAGCTTGTTGTCCCTCAGCATTTCCCTCCTCAGGGGCTCGAAGGTGCCGGGGCCAACATTGAGTGTCAGGAAGCAGTTCGTGACCCCCCTTGACTCCAGGTCCAGAAGCATTTCGCGAGTAAAGTGCAGACCCGCCGTGGGAGCCGCTACAGCCCCTTCGTGTTTTGCGTAGACCGTCTGGTATCTTTGTGAGTCCTGTTGGTCCGGAGTTCTTTTAATGTATGGCGGAAGCGGAACCCGACCCAGCCTGGACAGCAGTGTATCCGCATCGGACTCCGGTTCGAAGCGAACCATCGCTCTTCCGTCTCCGAGACCGACGACCACTTTTCCGGAAAGGCCTTCGCCGAACTCCAAATCTGTTCCGGCTTTGCAGTGCTTTCCGGGTCGAAGGAGAACCTTCCACTCCGAAGCGCCAGTTCTTGCAAGCAGAAAAACCTCGACGGAACCGCCGGTCTCCTTCCGTCTGCCGTCGAGTCTGGCGGGGATTACCTTCGTGTCGTTCAGAACGAGGCAGTCTCCGGGACGGAGGATATCGACCAGATCGCTGAAAGCGCCGTCACTGGTCCCGCCGGCTTGCCGGGGAAGAACCATCATTCTCGAGGTCCCCCTCTGAGCGGGGGGTCTCTGGGCGATGAGTTCCACGGGAAGGTGGAAGTTCAGATGCGTCCGGGTTATTTCCAGTTTGGTTCCCCCGTTATCATGATGAGCTGAACCTCAGCACAAATCGGGTTCCACTGTTTCTGGAGGAGAAAACGGCGATGGTGCCTCCCATTGCCTCGGTGAGATTCTTCGCCAGCGGCATGTCAAGGCCGGAAACCGAGCGCACACCAGTGGCGGGTTTTTCACCACTTTTTCGGAAGAGGTCGGGGATGTCCGATGCGGGGATTCCCCTGCCGCTGTTCTTTACCTCGACGGTCCAGAAGTCGTTGCCGGACGCCAGGGAAACACCGATGACGCCACCGGGCTCGGTATGCTCAAGAGCGGTTCTCAGAATGCAGTTAAGGGTCAGGGATAGCCAGGCTGGATCGAAACAGGCGATAAACGCCTCTCCCGGAGTTTCAAGGTTGAGGTGTATTCCCCGGACTCCGGGGCTTTTCCTGTGTTCCGAGAGAACATCGGATACTGTATCGCAGGGGTCGGACCACTTCATGTCCGGCCTGCCTCCGTAGGCGGATGCCCTCAGCCAGCCGGTGAGGTTGGATGTTGTGGAAGCGATGGACGCCACAGACTCCCTGATCAGGTCCATGGTTTCCGTCCGGTCTGCGCTGACGGGATCCGCCAGTTGCTCCAGAGCGGATGTCAGAGAAGCGGCGGAGGCGCTCAGGGTGTGTTCCAGGCCAAGGATGGCCGATTCCGCCAGTTCATCGGAAACGGTGCCGGAGCGTGGTTCAGCTCTGCCGGTCCGGTGTGAGGAGTCCATGGAGGAGAGAATCTCCACCGCGGCCTCAAGAAGCATCAGCGACTTCCCATGGAATCCGTCCTGCACCGATGTGGCCAAAAGAAGCGCTCCGGTGACTATCTCACCCCGCATGATCGGCGCCGCTATCTCGCTGTCCGAATCCGGAAACACAGCGGACATCCGCACATCGTTCATCGGGTCTGCGAGGAAAGCGCTTTTTCCATGAACGCATACCCAGGTCAGTATGCTGTCGCTTCCCAGGGAATACCCGGGGAGGGAGCCCTGAATGCCGAAACTGGAAACCGGCAGAAGCATGGAGCCGTCCGAACTCAGTTCCGCCTTCACCACCTTTTCCGCGGAGCAAATGCCGGCTATCTCCCTCAGAATGCTCTCTGTGCCATCCCTGCCCATTCTGACCAGGCCGATGAGCCGGGATACCTGCTCCATCAATGCCCGGGTCTTCCCGCTCTCCCCGGCGTGCCCGGAATCCTCCATGCACTTCTGTGTGAACCGAAGGGCCATCTTTCCGCATGGCATCATACCCTTGCGGCGCAATCCTCCCAGAGCGATCATCATTGCTTCGCCGCCGGATGTGAATGAATGGAACACCCGCCACTCTCCATGGGCTTCATCCCATTCTGTTCCCTGGACACCAGCGGGCGAGTTCTCCAGAAGCGTCGTGGTGTCACCGGAGGTGAATGTCTGTTCGGGAAGAATCATCGCCAGGCTTTGCGCGCCGGTGAACGCTCTGAGTATGCTGATGAGGGATGTGGGGTTGCAGGGATCGGCGAAGGAAGCGGCGAGAATGTCATCGGCCTTGCTGCCGATGAGGCAGTCTTTCTCCGAATCCCCTGCCCGTGAGAGGAAAACAACGGAGTTGCCTCCCTCCGCCAGGGGGAAGACCCGGACTTCCATGATAAGGTTGTCATCCGGGGATTCGGTCTGCAGACCCAGGGAGTATCGGTTCGGGGCGTAGTAACCCCTCACCCTCTTGTCATGGTTTGCCTTTGCCTCCTCCCGATACTCCTCGGCCACCCACTTCCAGAAATAGGTGCCTTCAACCTCTGTTTCCCCGTGGATTTCACCGGCCAGGCTTCTGGCCGCGGCGTTGAGTTTCGTGATGATCCCGGTTTTGTCCAGCATCAGGGCCGGAGACGGGTTTTCCTCGATGATGGTTTCCAGCAGTGCGTCGGTAACACCCCCGGAGGCCACCAGGGCCAGGGAGGGGGTCGAAAGGTCGCAGATTATCAGGCCTCCCGGGGCGGGAGCGGTTTCCATTGAGATGATCCAGTTCTCCCTGTCGCCTTTTGTGGAGGTGCTTATCAGAAAATCGTCCACCCTTCCCACGGTCCTGCATCTGTTCAAACCGGCTTGAATCGTTGGTCGCGAACCGGGATCGAACCTGGATTGCAGGGTTTTTCCGCCGGAATCGAACTCCTCACCAGCCTGGCTTGAAGCTGCGACCAGCCTTCCCGAAGGAGTGCAGAGAAGGGTTCTGCGTTTTCCCCGAATGGAATCCAGTAGAGCTGATGCCTGCTGCTCCGAAATCAACTCCGCGAACAGAAAGAAATCCTCCACGCTCAAGTGAATGATGTTTACATCCAGCAGCCTGCCGCCGATGAAGCACGGCCATCTTCCCGGCGGTGTTCCAGCGAACAGGGTGCTGAACTCCGATTTATTTGTACCGCAATGGGATGCAAGGCTATCAAACGAATCGGAAGCCGACACGCAGCCTTCTGCCCGGGAGACCAGCGCCCACGACACCGAATCGGGAAGGGCAACGGGAGTTGCAGAGGAAGGGAGTCCTTTCATATCTTCATCCAAACGCGGAAGAGGGAGTACACTGTCTAACATGGGTAATTCTATTAGATTCGGGAGAGAAAATGGAAGGTTCGTCATTGAAGTATTCGGCATATTGCAGTTTTGATATGAAGGCAAAGTCCAGAAACGACGCTCTGGCCGAGCTGCTCGAGGTAATCCCCCTCAACTCGAATTCCAGAAAACTCATACACGGCGCCTTGGAAATGAGGGAACAGGCCGGGCCGACCACCATTCTTCCCAGAATCGCCATCCCCCACTGCAGAAGCATTCTCGTGGATGAACTGACTGCTGTGGTGGGCAGAAGTGCCCCGGGAATCCCCTGGCCCGACGAAACGGTGAGCATAATGGTTCTTTTCATATCGCCGGTCAAACTCGACGGCCCCCACGAACACCTGGCCTTCATCAGCCATATCGCCTCCCGTATCAAGAAATCACCTGATGCCGTGATCAACGCGACCAGCCCGGAATCCCTTCTGGAACTGCTGGGAATGGAACCCATCATTGGAGGTGTTGATGAATCTTGATCTTGAAAAGCTCATCGGTCTTCACGATCTTGATGTCATGATAGCAGACCTTGACAGAAAGGACATTCTTGACAGGGAAAAGATGATGGGGCTCAGCCCGGAGAAGGCAAAGGAAGAGCTTCTTTCCCTCAGGAAGGATTATGTCAGAAACATTAACAAGAAGTGGCTCGGTCTTTACATACAGCTTACGAAACACTATGGGAATGCTGTTGTTCCCGCGGTATCCTGCAGATGCACCGGCTGTCTCACCCGTCTTCCAACCGCTATGTGCTCCGATCCGGAAAGGAATGACAGGGTCAATACCTGCCCCACATGCAGCAGGATAATGTACTGGGCGGAATAGGAATACCGCTCCGGGAGTCGAGATGAACCCCTTTGATTCAGGTATCGCGCTCACCTTTGACGATGTTCTTCTTCTTCCCGGACCTTCTTCGGTTCTTCCATCGCAGGCTGAGCTTAAAACCCATCTGTGCAGGGGGATCACCCTGAACATTCCTGTGATAAGCGCCGCCATGGATACCGTCACCGAAAGCTCCATGGCCATCGCCCTGGCTCAGATGGGGGGGCTGGGCGTCATTCACAAAAACCTCTCCATTGAGGAACAGGCCCGCAAGGTCAAACAGGTGAAGCGGGCTGAAAGCGGCGTAATAGTCGATCCCATAACCCTTGACATAAGGTCCACCGTCGCAGATGCCGTAGACCTCGCGGGAAAGACCGGTGTGTCGGGTTTTCCTGTACTGTCCGACGGGCGCCTGGCGGGGATGCTTACCCATCGCGACTACCAGTTCGAGGAAGACGGCTCAAAGCCGGTAACCGCGCTCATGACCCCGGTCAAAGACCTGATAACAGCCCCGGAACACACCGGAGTGGAACACGCTCTTCTGCTCCTCCGGAAACACCGGCTGGAGAAACTGCCTCTCGTGGACGGAGACGGCAGGGTTGTGGGGCTGATTACCGTGAAGGACATCATCAAGACCCAAAGCCACCCGGACGCCAGCAAAGACGCCAGGGGCAGCCTAAGGGTCGCCGCAGCGGTAAGTGTGGGAGATCCGGCCATGGAGAGGGCCGCGGCCCTTGTTGAAGCCGGAGTCGACTGTCTCTTCGTTGATACCGCCCACGGCCACAGCGAGAGCGTTGTAAGAACAACTGAACGCATAAGGGCCGCCTACCCACAAATTCCCCTGTGCGCCGGCAATGTGGTCACCTCCGACGGAACGAAAGCCCTGCTTGACGCCGGCGCGGATACCATAAAGGTGGGGGTTGGCCCCGGGTCGATATGCACCACCAGGGTGGTGGCGGGAGTGGGTTGTCCCCAGATTACAGCGGTTTTCCAGTGCGCCCGGGTCGCCATGGAAAGAGGCGCGACGGTGATTGCCGACGGAGGGATAAAGTACTCCGGTGACATCGTCAAAGCCCTGGCCGCCGGCGCGTGTTCGGTGATGATAGGAAGCCTGTTCGCCGGAGTCGCGGAAAGCCCCGGGGAAGCCGTGACCTACAAGGGGAGAAGGTTCAAAACATACAGGGGAATGGGCTCACTGGGGGCCATGCAGCAGGGCAGCGCGGACAGGTACTTCCAGCGGGACGAGAAAAAGTACGTTCCGGAAGGAATTGAAGGCATGGTTCCGTTCAAGGGTCCCCTCAGCGATTATCTTCATCAGCTCATGGGCGGTCTTCGGGCAGGCATGGGGTATCTGGGGGCAGGGGTTGTTTCCGAGATTCACTCCAAGGCACGGTTTGTCCGGATAACCAGCGCGGGTCTCAGGGAGAGCCACGCGCACGATGTGATGATCACCAAGGAAGCTCCCAATTACTCCCTTGAAAGCCATGCATTCTGAAACGCTGAGGGCGTGCGGAATACTTGTCGAGTCGGTTCTAATCCAGGAAAAGGGGTACTTTCTTGCCCGGGCCCGAAGAGGCGAACGGCGGGTGGTTGTGGAAATCACACCCGCCGGCTCCGGTTACATCCATTCCTGGCCATCGTCCAGCCACCTCGTTCCGCCGGTTGAGGCAAGAAACCTGCCCGGGGAACTCAGGCTTCTGGTATTCGACACCGGATCGGCCCGCTTTCTCTGGGAGGAAAGGCATAACCAGCCCTTCTCTCAGACCGAACTGGCGAAAACTCTTGAAAAAACAGCGGAAACCCTTGCGGGGCTCCAGGCATCGGGTCTTGTGGTTGGATACGCCGGGCCGGAAAACCTTCTCAGGGAACCCGACGGCAGAATAATGGTGCTGGCCGGTCGTCGCGGGGTTCCCTCCAACCCCTTCTCGCCTCCGGAAGCGGTGGGAAGAAGGCCCTCTGATCCCAGAAGCGATGTTTTCTCCCTGGGAACACTGTTTCTCAGGCTTTTGGCAGGCGGTGATGATCGGGAAGCTCTTGTTGAGGCATGGAACTGCCTGGATGCCAGGGTGGTCCGGGAATTGTCCTCAATGCTGGAAAAGGATCCCATGATGCGCCCTTCCGGGGTTGTGCAGGCGGCCCGGAGCCTGGCATCCGGTACCGGCTCCTCCGTGCCCGTCAATCCCCCCGCCCCGGCTCAGCCGGCATTCAGGAAACAGAGGGCAGATTCGACTCCGCGAAAAAAGCGGGTGAAGAAGAGACTACCGGTCCTGGGGATACTGATTCCCGCGGCGGCGCTTCTGACGGTTCTTCTTGTTATTGATCCATGGCGTGCAAAGGCGGAAGAAACCCAAACCCGGCAGTCAACCGGCTTCAACACCGTATCCCCTGACTCCTCAACGGACCGTTCCACCGAAACCGACACCGTGGCTATTCCCTCTGGGCACTCCTCGCTGGAGGATTCCGCGGTGATATGGGTTAGCAACGGAACCGGAGTCGAAGGCCGGGAAGCAGCATTCCGCGCAGGTTCCGCTGGAACCTACTCCTTCGTGTACCCTGCCAGGGCAGCAACCCGGCGTAGAACCAGCCTCGTTATGGTAAGACGGGAGAATTCCCGGGTTCCACTCAGCGGCTCCATGTACTACCCTGTCGCGGCGGAGTTTGCGTCGCAGGACTCCGCAATTGAAATCAGGGTTACAGACATCACCATTCTTCTGGGAACCGACCTGTATCACCCCGGGATTAATCAGCACTATCTGAGCGCGCCTTCCGACCCGGCTGGAACTCTCCATGTAGACATAGCCAACCACGGCATCCAGTACACTCTTGAGGGAATGGGCGCAGCTTCCTGGATGTCGTCCAGGCTCAACGGCAGGGCGGTGCGGATCGACGGGGAAGAGTGGGTTGTGAGTGTGGCGGATGTAAGGGATGGAGACCGTCAGAGTGATGAGGTGGGAATTCCGGCCACACTTGAAGCCACACTGTTCCTGTACAGGCCGGGCTCAAGCTTCGGGGCGCAGTTCGAAGAGGTTCTGAGGTCGGTGTTCCAGGCTCTTCCCACCGCCGTGCAGGGGCCTCCATCCGGGGTTCCTGTACCCGATATCCATGTTCTTCTTGGGGCTCCCTGAAGCGGGTTGACAAACTCGTATCTGTATGTTATGCTTGCCGCTACCAAGTCAGAAGCTTTGGAGGCGCCCTTTGCTTACGAATTTTGATCTTCATGATAAGGTTGTTCACCCGCTTCACGGCGCGGGGGTGGTGACGGAAATCTGCCGGAAGGACATTTCCGGAGACATGGTTGACTGCATCGTCATCAGGCTGGTGGCTGGCAGGGCCGGCATTCTTCTTCCCTTTGACTGTGTCGAGGAATCGGGACTCAGACGGGTCTGCACAAACGAGGCCATGGATGAAGCCCTGACCGTTCTTGGAAACACCGCTGAAGACCTGCCCAGAGACTGGAGAAGACGCATCGAGGTTCTTCGGGAAAGGGTCCACTCCGGAGACCCCAGAATGATTGCCTCTGCCGTGAGAGATGTTCTGGCCCGCTCGTCGATCAGCAAGATGAATCCCTCGGAGAAGAGGGTTTTCACCGAAGCCATCGGTGTTCTGGCAGGAGAATTGTCCCTGGTGAACAACATCGAGTTTCAGGGTGCGAGGCAGATGATTGAAACCCGGGTCACAGGGGTTCGCAAGAAGAAGAAGCAGGCCTGATTTTCCTTGACCGCCCAGGAAAGAAGCAACGCCGACCCGATCGAAAGTGTGATTCTGGTCACAGTTGGGTTTCGGGGAAGGGAAAATCCCGGACACGACGCTGAAATGGTGAGCCTTATCGACACCGCAGGCGGCAGAGTTCACTCCATAATACATCAGAATCTGGTAAAACCGGACCCCGGGTCATTCGTTGGCAGGGGCAAAGCCCTGGAAATCGCCGGAAACGCCGAATCATCATGTGTTTCGACCGTCGTTTTCGACCACAATCTCACGCCTGGCCAAGTCGCCAGGCTTGAGCGAATCACGAACTGCAAGGTAATCGACAGAACTGAGCTGATACTGGCGATTTTCGCCAGAAATGCCCGGACTGTACAGGCGAGGCTTCAGATAGAACTCGCTCAGTTGAGGTACACGCTTCCCCGGCTTTCCGGGATGTGGCACCACTTTTCCCGGCTCGGGGCCGGCATCGGCACCAGGGGCCCCGGTGAAACCCAGCTGGAGGTTGACCGCCGCAGGGCGAGAACAAGAATAGCCGGGCTCGAATCCCGGCTTGCTTCGCTGGAAACCGGCGCCAGGCTCAGAAGATCAGCCAGGGCGGACATGTTCAAGGTTTCCCTGGTGGGTTACACCAATGCCGGCAAGAGCTCTCTGCTGAACGCCCTTTGCGGCGCTTCCGCCCTGGTGGAGAACAGGCTTTTCGCAACCCTGGACACAACCTCCCGCAGGCTTCCGCTTCCCGGTTCCGGTTCCGTTCTGCTTTCGGACACCGTCGGTTTCATAGACAGGCTTCCGGAAACTCTGATGACCAGCTTCAGAAGCACCCTCGATGTGGTGCGGGAAGCGGATCTTCTTCTGATGGTGGCCGACGGAGGCTGTCCGGAAAGGGAGGAGAGGCTCGCGGTGGTCACCGGAACACTTGAAAGAATCGGAGCCGGTGAGATCCCCAGAATCACAGTCTGGAGCAAGTGTGACCTCTGGGCTCACAGGCCTGTCAGCGGGGTTTCAGTTTCTTCCGTTACCGGAGAGGGTCTTGGGGAGCTGCTGGAAAAAGTTTCCTCGTTCTGGAAGAATACACTGGACTGGTACTCGGTTTCATTGGATATTCCCAACGGAGGAGTAGAGAACTGGATAAGAAAGAACTGCCTCGTGGAGAGTACGGTCAGAACCGATTCCGGGGGGCTTCTCATATACTGCGCGCCATTAAGGGGTAGCGGTGAGCTGATTTCCAGGGTGGAGTCCTCGGCGGGAAACATATTGGCTGTGACGGAAAGACCATGAAGGAAACAGATCAGATAAGCTCTCTAACCGCAGCTCTGGCTCGAAGGGTCACTTCCCTGTCCGAGCTGCACGCCAGGGGGGTTGTAACCGGAGAGCTTCTGGGCAAACAGCTTCTGAAGCTGTTGTGCAGCCCGGATGCCAGAAAACTGAGCCAGCACTCCATTGAACCGGACTCCAAGGCGCTCAGGATTCTATATCGGCTGGAACACCCCGAAGGATGGCGAAGAAAATCGGGTCTCAACCGGGACGAAAGACTGGCAGATTTATTGGTTGATCTCGAGGCGATAACCGGTTCCGACATCTCTCCTGAAGATAAGCTTCAAAGCATGCTGTCAATCGCGTGCCTTCCATTTTTCAAGGGATTTGTAAATCCCCGGGGTTCCCCCGGCGGCAAGGAATCCAAACCCTCAAGCCGTGTCAGCGTTCTGGACTGAGAGTGCCACCCTCCCCGGCAACCAGACAGCGTCTTGTAACCCTTGCCGGGTTTGTTTTCGTCGGGGCCTCCCTTTACTTCCTGTGTCTGTCCATGGCCAGGGGAATCCGGGAGAGCGGTGGCATCGGAAACCTGCTCAACTTGAACCTCGGGCTGTTTCTCCTCTCCTTCGCCGTGCTCCAGATTCACCTCATCACCTGCGGATGGTCGTGGCGGAGTGTCGCCCGGCTCACCGGCGGCAGGCTCGGGTTTTGGAAGTCGTATTCCATTCATTTTCTTGCTCAGGTGGGAAAGTACATCCCCGGCAAGGTTTGGGCCGCCATTGGCAAGTACGCTCTTTCCTGCGACTCCGGCATGACAAAAACACAGACCGGCCATGCCCTGATTCTTGAGACGGTGTTCATCGTCTTCGGCTGTCTTCTGACGGCGATGCCCCTGGTTCCTTCAGCGGCCCGTGCCGCGGGAATGAACGGCATGGGAGCCGTGGGTCTTGCGGTACTGCTGGGGCTGGTCACGATTTCCGCGGCGCATCCGGCGGTTTTCGGTTTTTTTCTCGGTATCGCCTCCCGATTAACCGGAAAAAAAATGGATTTCCAGAGGACGGCGTTTCCCAGGGTTCTTCAAATCATTCCGGTCTACCTCGTTGTGTTCGTTACTCTGGGGATCGGGTTCTGGCTTCTGGCACTCAGTTTCGGCCTCAGGATTCCCGTCTTTCCCGGAGTGTTCCTGTACCCCACCGCAATGGGTATCAGCTATCTGGTTGTCTTTGCTCCGGGAGGGCTTGGTGTGCGGGAACTGGTTCTGGTCTGGCTGATTCGAATGGTGGCCCCCGGGGCTGAACCCGGAATGGCGGAACTCGTGGCCCTGGCCGGCAGGTTGTGGGTAACGATCGGGGAAGTCATGGCTTTCATGATCTCGCTCTCCCTCTACGGAACAAGCACCGGCAATATCATACGGATGTTCTCAAGGCGGGGAACTACCTGATTCTAACACCCTGAGCGGTCACCGGGGGCAGTGAGTCGGTTCCGGTTCTGTACAACCGGCTTCCCACCTCAACGACATTGGCGAGAATTTCGTAAGCGCTTCCGGATATCAGGCAGTTCGAAAGCCGTCCGGCGACTGCGCCATCCGCTATGGACCAGGCGGTTCCGCAATCGAGGATCATCCCCCCTCCCGCCGCGTCGCTTCCCTCGGCGCTGAGGATTCCCGAAACAAGCACTCCGTTCTGCATTCGTGAGATCATTTCCCCGAGGGAACCATCAGCGCCGGCATTCACCACAATGTTGGTACAGACCGGCATGGTGTGCCCCCCCAGGTTTTTGCCGGCGTTTCCCGTGGAAGGCATTCCCGCCTCGGTTCCACTGGCGAGATCGAAGACGAATCCGGTGAAGACCCCTTTTCTGAAAAGAGCCTTGTTTGATGTGGGAACTCCCTCGGAATCAAAAGGCGCGGAACTGGCGCCGGATTCCTGAAGGGGGACTTCCCTCACGGTCAGCAGAGGTGACAGAACCGTTTCTCCAAGCTTTCCCGCCAATCGGGACGCTCCATCAAGCAGAACCCTGCCGCTGACCCCGGTTCTTACCGCCTGAAGCAGAACACCCAGCGCGGGAGCGGCGAAAATCACGGTTTTCCTGCCGACCATGGAATCCGGCCGGGCTCCGGCATACTGCAGCCCCGGGAAAAGCCAGGAAAGAGCTTCCGAGCTTGTGGGGAGGGAAGCGCACTCGAAGTGGGAGGATTGCCGGAACAGCCCTTCCTCCGTTGCGGAGCTTACCGTGGCGTCCACCCTCACCCGGTTTCTGACATACTCTCCCGAACAGCCGTTGGTGTTCATGATACCCACGGTATCCGTACCCCAAACCACCCGCGAGACGATGAGGGTCCCTGAAAATGCTTTCTCCGCCTGATCCGAAAGGGAATGGACGAAGTCGAGGACCTTCCCGGTTTCAGGCAGTTCGCCATCATTTCTGAAATGTTCCGTGGACGGTGATTCCGCTGGCAGCTCCCAGTTGAAATCCGGGCCCGATCTGGATGAGCCTATGGCTTTTTCCGCCAGGGGCGCCGGACGGGAATCCCCCTCGCTCCCGGCGGTTCCCAGCTTTCCATTCCTGCTGATTCGAACGCTGTAGGAGGTCGTCGAACCGGAACCGAACACCGGAGAGCCCGAACCGGCCATCAGGCTGCTGCGATGTCGGCACAGCCAGTTGACTTCCGCGCATGATGAGATTTCCCGAAGTGTTTCCAGAATTTTAGCTGCGTTTTCCGCGGTTTTCATCCTCAACCGATCCTGATTCCTGAAACGAGAATGTGCGGTCCGCCATAACTGACGGGTATCGCCTTTTCCCCGGCCCTGCCGCAACCACCCAGGTTTCCGAAGAGTTGGAGATCGTTCCCCACGCTCTGTATGGTTTTCAGTGTGTGGAAAACATCCCCGGTGATAACAACCGGACCCAGGAGCATGCGGGTTTTACCCCTGTTAACCGTCCATCCGCTTTCGGCGATCAGGCTGAATCGTTCCATGTCCGTGGCGCCGCCGAGGCATCCTTTCAGATACACCCCCCTTTCAAGTTCGGACAACAGATCCTCAAGGGTTCCCTCTCCGGGTTCAAGCAGGGTGCACCTCATTCTGGCCATGGGAAAGCTGCCCACTCCCCATGCTCTGGCGTTTCCAGCCGGCGCCGCGCCGGATGCGGCAGCGGTTGAGAGGGTGTGAAGGCGGTTTTCCACCACGCCCCTGGAAATCAGGGTGGTTCTTGCGCCCCTGGTTCCCTCGTCATCCCAGCTGCAGCTTCCGGGCATGTGGAAATGAGTGGGATCGTCAACGATGGTGAGGCATTCTGCGCCAACCCGCCGCCCGGGCTTCACCAGTGCTGAAAGCGAGGGACACCCGCCGGGAACATCGGACTCCGCCAGATGTCCGAAAGCTTCGTGTACCAGCATTCCAGCCAGTTCAGGGCCCAGTACCGCCGGGGTATCTCCCGGGGTCGGGCTGCAGGGCGTCGCCCTGAGGTTCAGATCTTCAGTGATCTCACGGACGATGTCTTCCCTGTGCCGAAGGTGTTCAAGCCCACCCCTGAAGCCCAGGCTTCTGGAAGCGGTGACCCCGCCGGACAGCGCCGCCTGCATTCGAAGACCGCAGAGTTCCTCCACTTCCCGCACACTTGTTCCAGCGGAGTTGACCACGACCCTGTCTCTTAGAACCTCGCTGTAGTCAACCCGGGCGGAAGCGGTGGAGTTGCTCATTCCCAGAAGCTCGCAGTAGTGCCTGCACAGAAAAGCCTTGTCCCGCAGGGGAGCCTGAGTGAAAGGATCAAGAGAACCCGGAGAAAATGTGTTCCTCTCCGGCGATCCAACGGAAAAGGCGGTATCCCCCTTCCCGGTGGAAATAGCGGCTCCCGCGGCCCTGTCCACCAATGACTGGATTCCCCCCAATCCCGAAGCCCAGGAATAGCCCCATTTGCCCGATACCAGCGCGCGAACCGTAACTCCCTCCCGGACCACTGGTCCAACGCTCCATCCCCGTCTTCCGACCTGGGAGAGTTCCAGAGATTCGATTCTTTCAAGCCTAATCTCGACGAAATCCGCTTCCGACCCCTGGGCGGCCTTCTCAGCCCTTTCCCTGATATGCTGCAATGGTTTCCTCCAGTATCAATGTGGTATGAAAAGCCCTTCCCTTGCCAGTGAGTCGAGAACTTCGCCCACGGAAGCCGCCAGATCCCCCGGCGGTGACAGGGAAAGGCATCGGTTGATGCAGTCCATGGCCCGCATGTAGTCTCCCTCCGCAAGGTGGGTTCTGGCCGCGAGCCATGCGGCGGAGGGTTCCTCCCTGAATGGGTGCTGGCTGAGAACATCTCTTGCCAAAGCGTTTTTCCCGGCGTTGAAGTACTGGGTGGCCAGGAGCATGCCGGCCTGGACACGGTGGGGGCTGTCACCATTGACGACAAGCTCAAGGGTCGTTTCTGCACCGGTGGTATCCCCCTCCCACAAAAGAAGCCTTGCCAGAGCCATTTGAGCATCACTTCGGGAAGGTTCAAGCTCCAGGGCGAGTCTGATAAGCTCGCCGCATCGCAGAATGCTGTCCGGCTGTTCCAGTAGTAGCAGACCAAGTTCCAGAGGCGCCCGGTAATCACCCGGAACCCTCTCCATGAATGTGCCGTACCAGTAGGACGCCAGGGGAATGCTCCCCGAAAGGGCGCTGACCCGGGCAAGCCCGAGAACAGCGTAGTGTTCATCGGGGTTCAAATCAAGTGCCCTGGAAAAGGCGCTTCGGGCCTGGGCAAGAAGCCCCTGACCCGCAAGTGCGGCGCCGGTTTCCATATGAAGCCGAGCTGCGAGCCTGTCGGTTTCAGAGAGCATTATCAGCACGCTCAGAAGAAGAGGCCACATGGGTTCCCTCCATGGTCAGAACCTTGATTATCATAGCCCGGTAAACAATCGGCGTCATCATCCGGAGCGGCAAAGGAAGGGCACGACATGAGAAAGACTGACCTCCTGGTCATCGGAGGAGGCCCGGCGGGTTACATTCCCGCCATACGGGCGTCGCAACTGGGGAAAAGTGTTGTTCTCGTCGAGAGTGAGAACCTTGGGGGAACATGCCTGAATCGCGGCTGCATCCCGACGAAAACCCTGGCTGCCACCGCCGGCCTTCTGAGGCAGGCAAGGAACTGCGGCAAATTCGGGCTATCCGGCGGTCTTGATCTTGACTACCCCGGTGTTGCCAGAAGAAAGAACATGGTGGTGGGCAGGCTTCGGAAGGGTATCGAAGCGCACCTGGCCCACCTGGGAGTTCAGGTCGTCAGGGGCAGGGGAGTTCTCCGGGGACCCGGAATCGCGGAGGTGGACGGCGAGGAATACGCCGCGGACACCGTTCTTCTGTCCCCGGGCTCACTGCCTCTTGTACCCCCGTTTCTTGATGTGCCCGGGATTCTCACGAGCACGGAAGTATTGGAGTGGGAGGCTCTTCCAGAGTCTCTGGTGATAATCGGCGGAGGTGTTATAGGGTGCGAGTTCGCATCGATTCTTGGCACCTTCGGCGTGAAGGTGACGGTGGTGGAAATGCTTCCGGGAATACTTCCGGGTGTGGATGCCGATGTGTCATCGGTGGTGGCCAGAGCCCTTTCCAGATCCGGAGTGGAGATTCTCACCGGAAACGGTACCACATCCGTGGAAATCAGCCCGGGAGAAGCCAGAGTGGCGCTTTCCGATGGTACGGTTGTCACGGCGGAAAAGGTTCTTGCTGCCATTGGAAGAAGGGCGCGCACCGCAGAAATGGGTCTCGAGCAGGCAGGTGTGAAGCTGGATTCCCGGGGCTGCATAACGGTTGATCAGCACAGCAGGACAAACCTGCCCGGGGTTTACGCCGCAGGTGACGCCACGGGCATCTGGTGGCTTGCCCACGCCGGAAGCGCCCAGGGACTGGCCGCGGTTCACCACGCATTCGGCGCTGACGACAGGACGGTGAACCCGGACTGCATGACCGGGTGCATCTTCACCTGTCCGGAAGTCGCAACCGTCGGCCCCGGAGAGGATGAATGGAAACGCAGGGGTGTTTCCGTAAGAACCGGAACAGCCCGTTACATCGCGAACGGCAAGGCTGTGGGCATGAACGAGACGGACGGATTCGTGAAAATCATATCCCGGGAGGACGACGACACGGTAGTGGGGGTTCAGATCGTGGGCGCCGATGCATCCAGCCTTGTGTCCGGCGCGGTGCTGGCGGTGAACTCCCGGATCAGGGCCCGGGACTGGGCCCGTTTCGTGCACCCGCATCCCACCCTGTCTGAACTGCTGATGGAGGGATCGGAAGCACTGGGAACAGGTGCCATTCATGGATGAGCGCCTCGCGGCAATAGCGGAGCTGCTTGAAACCGTGGAAGTCCTCAGGGGGCCTGATGGGTGCCGGTGGGACAGGGAACAGACCCTTGAAAGCCTGCGGCCCTACATGCTGGAAGAGGCCCATGAAGTTGCGGAAGCGGCGGAGAGTGAGGATTGGCCCGCCCTTTCCGAAGAGCTGGGCGACCTTCTGCTTCACATCCTGATGTGGTCGGAGATCGGAAGCGAAAAGGGGCTTTTTACAATGCAGGACATCGCCGGCGGAATTCGGGAAAAGCTCATTCGAAGACACCCCCATGTATTCACACGGGTATCTGAGCTTTCTTCCGCCGAGGTCGAGAAGCAGTGGGAGGCAATCAAGCGTGGCGAGAGGGAAGAGTCCCATGTGTTATCCGCTGTGCCCAGGGGTATCCCCTCCCTGCAGGCCGCGTGGAGAATAACGGGAAAAGCCGCTGACTCGGGCCTGGAACCCTATCCCGATGAGAGTGATATTCATGCTATGACTACAGCCTTTTTGGAAAGCGGAAGCGAGGATGCCCTGGGCGACCTTCTGCTTGTGCTGGCGGGACATGCCGGCAGCCTGGGTCTGGAACCCGAGTTGGCGTTGAAGCGTGCCAACAAACGGTTTATGATGAAACTCGGGGCTTGTCTGGATGAGGATCAGTGTTGATTGCTGTCACCGAACCTGAACCGGAAAGGATGAGATGAAAGTATTCCTGGTGTTTATGATTGCTGGCCTGTCCGTTGCCGGGGTTGTTCAGCCTGAACTCCAGAGGCAGATCAGCCTCGCGGCGCCAGGCGAGTTTATAGCCATCGTCGTGCATGTGCACGGCGCTCTGGATACGGACTGGATAGAATCCGCCTCCATCGGGATGACCCGGGCGGAGAGACAGCAGTTCGTGGTGAGCGCTCTGAAGGCGAACGCCCAACTCTCCCAGCAGGCGGTTCTGGCTTCCATTTCCGATGAGATGGTGGAGCAGTTGACCCCGTTCTGGCTTGTCAACGGCTTCTACTGCCACACCACCCCCGATGTGATTCTCAAGCTTTCCTTGCGTTCCGATGTGAGATACATTGAGAGAGGCGACGTGGGGGGACACCTGATTGAACCGGTGGACAGCCGGGACCCTGCGCCGGGCGAGAGGGCTGTGGCTTGGGGCGTGACCAAGATAAACGCTCCCCAGGTATGGGACATGGGTTATGAGGGCCAGGGCGTGATCGTGGGCGTGATAGACACCGGAGTGGACTACAACCACCCGGATCTTCACAGCAACATGTGGCACGACACCGCCGCCGGGTACCACTACGGCTACAACTTCTACAGCGGCAACCCCCTTGACCCCATGGACGACTACGGGCACGGCACCCATTGCGCCGGGACCGTGGCCGGAATGGGAACCCAGGGCACCGAGACCGGCGTCGCCCCTTCGGCTACCATCATGGCCCTGCGGATAAACTACTACTTCGGAGGCGAGGCCACCTGGGTTGAGGCAA
Organism: uncultured bacterium; assembly: GCA_964624405.1. Classification (GTDB taxonomy): domain Bacteria; phylum Fermentibacterota; class Fermentibacteria; order Fermentibacterales; family JCC-6; genus UBA6080. Next base: position 72,823 of record CAZUXA010000010.1, read on the forward strand.
TGGAGTTCGGAGCCGAAAACGGCGCCGCGGTCCTTTCAATGTCGCTGGGTTCATACACCGGTGTGGCTTTCCTTCGCGAGGCCGAGGAAGCCCTCCAACTTGCGGGAGTCATTCACTCCGTCGCGGCGGGAAACAGCGGCCCCGGCAGTGGAACCATCCTCGGAAGCGGAGACTGCCCTCCCCCGTGGTTCCATCCAAACCAGACCTATCATGGCGGCAATTCCGCCGTGGTCACCGTGGGAGCTACAGACTCAAACGATACCATGGCAAGCTTTTCCAGCCGCGGGCCGGTAACCTGGTGGGGCAGCGTTGCTCCCTGGTACGATTACTCCGCGGCGAACCCGCTGATTTCTCCCGATATCTCCGCCCCCGGAGTGGATGTCTACAGCACACAACTCGGAGGCGGATACACATACATGAGCGGCACCTCCATGGCCACACCCCATGTGGCGGGGGTGATGGCGCTGATGCTCAGCGCAAACCCGGAACTCACCGTGGCACAGATCGACTCGATAATTGAAATGACCGCGCTGGATCTTGGCGCCGGAGTCAAAAACAACACGTACGGCGCTGGAAGAATCGACGCTTATCAGGCGGTTCTTGCCGCACTTCAGCTCACGGGGCTGGAGGGCGACACCCAGCCCGGGGCGCCTTTTCCGGCTGTGGTGCTTTCCGCGGTATCACCGAATCCGGTTTCCGGTTCAGCCTCGTTTTCCATCTACTCCCCGGATGCGGGTGACGCTCAGATAGTTCTGTTCGATGTGGCGGGAAGAACCGTGGCCCGGGTACACTCGGGCAACCTGGATTCCGGCAGCCACAGCTTCATGTGGAGCCTTCCGGAGAACCTGGGCAACGGGATCTACTTCCTGCGCGCCTTCACCCCCGCGGGTACCGCTGTCAGCAGAATGACCGTGGTCAGATAGTCAACAAGGGTTTCCGCGGCGCCCCGGGGCGCCGCGGAAACCACCCTAACCCCCCGATATAAGGTGGATGACATCCACCTGGGCGCCATCTGGAATCAATGCCTTGTCAAAATCCCTCTTTGGAATCACCGTGCCGTTTATGCGCACCACAAGCATTTTGAACACATAGTTCCTGGCCTTGAGAACATCCCTTACTGTCATGCCCTCCCGCCATTTCAGAGGTTCGCGGTTGACCTGTATCATTTTTCCTCCTCCTGCTCCGGAATATACCCGGTGGAATAAACCGGGTTTCTTCGCTGTAAACCCTTCGAGCGAAAACCTGAAACCGGAAGGAGAGATGAGATGACAGAGGTACTGCTGGCACTGGCCCTTGCCGCCACACCCGTGGACTACTCCAGGATGGGAGTGCTGGAAGACGGTGATGTGGTCGCCGAGCTTCCCCTTGAACACACATCGGCGAGCATCACCGTGAGCGGGATGTATCAGGTCGGCGTGGTCAGGCAGGTATATGGCAACCCTTATAGAAGGCCCATTGAAGCGGTATACGTTTTCCCCCTGCCGGAGAACGGCGCGGTGTCCCGAATGGACATGTTCATAGGGGACAGGCACATTCAGGGCGACATACACGAGAGAGGCCAGGCGCAGACCATGTACAGGGAGGCGGTTCAAAGCGGCAGAACCGCGGCGCTTCTGGAGCAGGAAAGGCCCAACATTTTCACCCAGACCGTGGGCAACATCCTTCCCGGCGACAGCATTGTCATCGAAATCGAGTACACCGCCCCGGTGAGATACCGGTCTGGAATCTGGGAGCTTTCATTCCCGATGGTGGTGGGCCCCAGGTTCATTCCCGAGAATGTCAGTGACCGGGACAGGATAGCGCCCCCGGTGGTCCCCGAGGGAACACGGGCGGGTTACGATATTGAGCTTTCAGTCCTCCTCGATCCGGGAATGCCGGTGAGGTGGCTCGAATCGGTGAACCACAGGATTGATGCGGACAAGGTTGGAACACTGCCCCTGCTCAGCCTTGCACCGGGAGAGACGATTCCCAACCGCGACTTCGTGTTGAGGTACAGAACCGCAAGCGATGGTATAGGAAGCGGTTTCGTGGCCCATAACGGCGAACTTGGCGGACACTTCATGCTGATGCTTGAACCGGACGCGCAGGTTGACAGGGCGCTGATAACACCGAAGGAGATGTTCTTCGTGGTGGACTGCTCCGGTTCCATGAGCGGTCAGCCCATGGAGGTGGCCCGGGAAACGGTTCGTCAGTTCGTTCAGGGAATGAATCCCGGAGACTCGTTTCAGATCATGCGCTTCAGCGAGACCGCCAGCGCCATGAGCCCTCACCCGCTTCCCAACACGCCGGAAAACATCCGGGCCGGGGTTTCCTACATCAACTCCCTGAGCGGAATGGGCGGAACAAGAATGATCGAAGGGGTGAGGATGGCCATCGGCTACCCGGAAGACCCGGAAAGAATGCGATACATCATCTTCCTCACCGACGGCTATATCGGCAACGAATCGGAAATACTCGGTGAGCTTCAGTCCACCGTGAGAGAAGACACACGGCTGTTCAGCGTGGGAGTGGGTTCCAGCGTCAACCGCTATCTGATCGAGGGGCTGGCGGAAGAGGGGATGGGCAGCGCGGTGTACGTGGGTTACAACGAGGATCCCGCCACGGCGGTGGCGGAGATTTACGGAAAGATAAACAACCCTTACCTTGTGGGAATCGAAATCGACTGGGGAAACCTTTCTGTCACCGATCATCAGTTCGGAGGAACCCGTGACCTCTTTGACGGCGAACCCCTGGTGGTCACAGGGCGTTTCAGCAGCCCCGGTTCAGGAACCGTGAGGGTCACGGGAACAGTTGGCGGACAGAGATGGTCAAGGGACATTTTCGTAACACTTCCCGGACCGGGAGAGGGCAGTGAAGCGGCGGACAGGCTTTGGGCCTCCAGGCGGCTGGCCCAGCTGAGAAGACAGGGATACTCTCCCGGACTGTCCAGTCGTGAGAGGGATGAGACAAGGGAGAGCATGATCGGCCTCAGCCTGGACTACCGGGTGATCTGCGAGTACACAGCCTTCGTGGCGGTTGACTCGGAATCAAGAACCGCGGCGGGAGATCCTTCCAGAATCGATGTTCCGCTGAACATGCCCCATGGAGTGAGCTACCAGGGTGTGTACGGACTTGGCGGCAGCGCCCGGGTGTCGGCCCCGGTGAGCATGGACTACGCAGCCACGGGAAGAGGCCATACACTCTATTCGGCCCAGGAGATGTATGTCGAGGAGGTGTATGCGGGTCATCAAGCATTCGTTGTGACACTGGCATCAATAAGCGACAATCTTGGTGCGAGGCCATCCGTGTTCCGGGCGATGATGCTGGAACTGCTCACCGAGCTTCAGGCTCTGCTTTCTTCCGAGACGCCAGTGTCGGGTGATCTTGTACTGGAACTGACCCTTGACTCATCGGGAAGAATCATGACAGTCACCGTGACGGAGAACAGCACCGGGATCCCGGCCCTGGGCCGGACCGCCGAAAGATGGCTTTCGGGAAAAACCGTTGCCGGCGCCGGGGCGGGAACTTCCAGGGTCGAGTTCGCGGTAAGGTAGAAGACAAAGGATTCCGGACCCCGGGGGGCGGCTCAGACCGCCCCCCCGCGTATATTCCTCCGATATGAAAGGGGGAACCCGTGACGCTGCTGCTGTTTTTGCTTTCCGTCCTCAGCCCGGAGTTCTGTCTGGAGCATTTGCTTCAGAAATCCCCGGGAGCCGACCGCCATGAACCGAACCTCTCGATGATACTGGAGAATGTCGAACTGGCCCTCCATACCAGGGAGACCATGCCCTGGGGACCGCTGATTCCCGACAGTGTCTTTCTCCGCCATGTGCTTCCGGCCAGGGTTAGCCAGGAGCCCCTCACACCATGGAGGCCGGTTTTCATGGAACATGTGCTTCCCCTGGTGGAGGGGGTCTCAAGCATAGAGGAAGCGGTGCTGGCGGTTTCAGCCTGGAGCGATTCCATAACCGAGTACAGGCCCACACAGCTCCGTGACCAGTCACCCCTGGTGACCTGGAGTTCCGGAATAGGCAGATGCGAGGAACTCACGGTGTTTTTCATGGATGCCCTGCGGAGCGTTGGCATTCCCTGCAGGCAGGCGTACACCCCGTGGTGGCTCACCGTGGACAGCAACCATGCCTGGCCCGAGGTCTGGACTCCGGACGGATGGATGTGCCTGGAAAAGGTGAGCACTGAAGACAGGGCGCCCCAGGAGAACTGGTTCACCGAGAGAGCCCGGAGTTCAGGGCTGATCCTGGCGATAACGCCGGATTCAGTTGGGGAAGCCCTGAGCTACAGCGCCGGGATTTCCTTTCTGCCCGTGACATCCTCCTACGCCAAAACCGGGCTTCTGGTGATAGAATGCGACTCATCCGAAGTCTGGGTGAATGTGGCCAACTATGGGGCCCCCCGGCGTCTGTTGAAGATGGACGCGGGATTGAGGAGGGTGGAGCTTGGTGAAGGGGTGTATCTTCTCACCTGGGGATGGCCTGTGCGGTCCGCGGTGGTGGAGGTGCTTCCCGGAGCGGCCACTGTTTTTGTGCCCGGGGAAACCGGTGAGATTCCCGAAGAGATGCGCCTGAACATAAGGAGGCGTGAAGAATGACTGTCATCACAGCGGTGCTCATCGCCGGCCTGCTTTCCCCCGCAACCCGAGACAGCCTTCTGGCGGAAACCCATGGGAACCGGGAAGTCTGGGAAGACGCGTTTCTCACCTTCTCCGGAGAGGAACTGCTTTGCGTCGAATACCTTTTCAAGTCCATTCCCCGGCTTGACCGGCTGGAGATGACAGGGGAGGCGCTTCTGGATCATGTCAGGGGGGCTCTGTCCACCCGGAACAGGTACTACCAGGAAGGCACTCTCCCCGACAGCCTGTTTCTTTCATGCATCCTCTTCTTCAGGGTGGACCAGGAACCGGTGACCGGATACAGGCACGAGCTGGGGCGTTACTGGAACAGGGAACTGACTCCCCGCACATCCGATGTTCTGCAAACCGCCTCCAGAGTCGCCGAAACGGTTCACACCATGCTTGAACCGGCGGAGCAGGGCTACCTCGGCGGAATCGAACCTCCCCTCGTGGTTCTCTCATCCTCAGCCGCCACTCCGGCGGAGTCAACCGTTCTGTTCTGCGCCAGCCTGAAATCACTGGGAATCGCCGCAAGGCAGATAACCGGCTGGTTTCACGGAGAAGACGGCGGTCGACGACGGTGGGTCGAGGTGTGGGTGCCTGAGGGCCGATGGGAGCCGCTTGCCCTGCCGTGGGAGCCGGTGCCGGACGGTTTCAGAGGTTTGGCGCTGGCGGTTTCGGAGACCACCGGCGAGGCGGTAACCCGGCATTACGCGGAAACCGGGCAGATTCGAATTCACTCCGGGGACGAACCTCCGGAGGAGGAATGGATGGGCACCGTGAGCATTCCCGTAAGAAGCGGTTACATTCCCCTGGACTGGGCGTGGTTTACCCCGGGAACCGAAGACAGCCTTGAACTCGGCCCCGGGAGTTATCTGATCTGCACTGGCAGGCGAAACGCCGACGGCAGTGTGACAATGCTCACGGAAACCGTAATCCTGGAGCCGGGAGGGGACCGGGCTTATCGCCCCGGTTACTGACCCCCCGCCGCAATGGCGTCAAGGCGCTGCCTCGCGTCGGGACAATGGTCGTGAATGAAGCCCAGGTTGCCGCAGGGGTAATCCGGGCAGGCTCCGCAGGAGGAAACCCGCTTCTCAATGGCGCACTTGCGGATCGGGCAACCGGAGCTGCACCACGAAAACTTGATGCCGGTGCCGGTGCAGCCCGTGCAGTTCACGTCGTCGGGCTGAATGTTGGCTTCGTAGGCCCGGGACCACTCTGCGGCGGTTTTCTCCCGAAGGGCGCCGTCGTTGGAAAGATGGGCGATGAAAGCCGGGCAGCCCTCACAATCGAGGCCGCAGTAGGCGATATTGCTCAATATCACACCTCCGTTCATGGTGAAGTTGAAATGTACACAAATGTATAGTACCTAGTCAACCTCCCGGGGGATGAGTTCGCGGGGCTTCTTCAATCCCTCATCCTGTTTCCGGCGGGAAACGCCGCTTTCCATGGCGCCATGGGGCAGGAAAATGCTCAGAGACAATCGAGCAATGCCGAAATGAATCCAACCACATCAGCTTGGATATCGGCATCGTGCCGACTTGGGCGGTTGCTTTCCCGGTATCTTTGTATTTGCGGAGGTGTCCGGCCATGCTGCTGCAAGAAGAAAAGCGCCAGTGGTATTACGGTTCTTTTTTTTGATATGATAGAAGCATGTTGAAAGCATTTCTCTCTTTGTGCCTGTTTTTCCTTGGTCTGCAAGCCCAGCCCGTGGCTCCGGTGAGGGTTGCCGCGGAGTGGGAACCGTCTTTCGGCACCCTTATCCGGTGGCCTTTGGGCATTCCATCCGACCTTGTGGTTGAACTCGCCAGGGACGATTCCCTCTATGTGCTTGTGGCCAACTGGGCCCAGGAGGCGGAAGCCCAGGCCGCCTTTTCCGCGTGGGGGGTGAATCTCGACCACTGCCGCTTCCTTCAGATTCCCACCTACAGCCACTGGACCCGGGACTGGGGCCCCCACTGGGCTTTCGACGGAAACCGGGTTTGCGGCATCATCGACCCCATCTTCGACGGCTATCCCTGGGGTCCCGGCGGGCCGTACCTTGATTACACCCGAAGCCGTGGCTACGAGGTGGACAACCTGGTGAACCAGGCCATTGCCGTTGAACTGGGCTGTCCGTCCTGGCAGTTTCCGGGTTATCTGACCGGGGGCAACTTCATGACGGACGGCCACGGAATCGGGTTCAGCCTTCTGTCCATGCTCACGGAAAACATGGCCTTCTGGTCCCATGAGGAGTTCCTGGCCCTGGCAGGGGAATGGCTGGGTCTTTCCACCTACAACATCCTCATCAATGCCGAGGATTACGGCCTGCAGCACATAGACTGCGCGGTCAAGCTTTTGAACGAGGAAACAATTCTTCTGAAGCAGGTTCCGGAATGGCATCCGGACTATCCCAGGCTGGCCGCCATCAACGACCGGCTCACCACTGAGATCAGCTGCTACGGCCGCCCATACAATGTTGTGCGGGTATTCTGCGATTCATACTCGGGCAACTCGGTGGCCGCCTACACCAATTCCTACATACTGAACACGAAGGTGTTCGTTCCCCTGTTCGGACTGGCCTCCGACGGACCCGCCCTGGAAACCTATCAGAACGCCATGCCCGGTTACGAGATAGTCGGCGTGCCCTTTGGGGCGTGGTACTACTACGATGCCCTGCACTGCCGGACCCGTGAGATGATCGACCGGGAAATGCTGTACATCCGCCACCGCCCCTTCGACCCGGAGGTGCCATGGCAGGAGGCATTCACCGTGGAATCCATGATACTCCCCTACAGCGGAGCCCCCCTTGTTCCCGGGGAAGCCCTGGTCTACTACCGGGAGGCCGGCGCCGGTGAATGGCTTACGGCTCCTATGGCTCCCACGGCTCCCGACACTCTCACCGGTTACATTCCCGCCCATCCGGCGGGCACCGTTTTGGAGTACTTTGTCGCCGCCGCGGACCAGTCCGGCCGAAGCGAAACCTCGCCCCGAACGGCTCCCGCGGGTTTCCATTCGTTCACCGTGACAGAGGGGCTTGGGGTGGGAGGCGGCAGTGATCCGGTGATTGCCGGTTACGCCATGAGCCCGAACCCGTTCAGCGGCGGCCTTACCGTCACCATCACCCTGGCGACCCCGGGCTTCGCCGAGGTTGCGGTGTACGATCTCGCGGGAAGACATGTGAACCTGCTGCACAGTAGCGCCATGCCCGAAGGAACCCACAGCGTCATGTGGGACGGCAGGAATGCCGCGGGAGTTCCGTCGCCTGCGGGAACCTATCTTCTGCTTCTGAAGGCCGGTGGGCAGACCCGGGTTCTCAGGGCATTGCATCTTCCCTGAGGTTACTTCTCCAGCACGAACCTGAAGTAGATTTTCTCGCCCCGGCGAAGGGTGCTGTTGTAGGAGCGGGTTCCCTGAAGACCGGCGAACTCGTGAAAAAACCCCCTGAGCAGCCCGGGAACCTTCCTGCGGATGAGGTCGCGTTTTCTGGCGTCGTCCATCTGAAGGGCTTTGAGAACATTATCACTGATATCGTCTTCTTCGAGGATGGAGAAGCCGGTCTCGCTCATGTGATGCCTCAGGGTGTCAAGTTCGTCGACTCCGCAGTAATCCGAGTAGAGGAAATGCCCGCCGGGTCTGAGTATCCGGTGCACACCCTCGAGGAATCCGGCGATTGACCCGTAGCAGTGGGATGATTCAACATTGACCACCGCGTCGAAGGATTCCGGCGGAAAATCAAGATGCTCGGCGTCTCCCCGAACGAAGGAGAGGTTTGGAACATCATAGTGCTGCCGGCAGAACTCCACCGCCCTGGGCGAAAAATCCAGCCCGGTCATGGACCCCGGGTTCAGGTACCTGGAGATGTATGATGCGCCGCCACCCCGGCCGCTGCCCACTTCCAGCACATCCCTGCCGGCAAGATCAACGGCACCGGCTACCTGGTGGTAAAGCTGTATGCAGTAGCGGTTCACTTCATCATGGGGTTCGAGGTTCAGCGGAGGCCGGGAGGGGTCGGTGTCCGCCCAGCCGTAGTTCATGAGGGTCATGTCCGCGTCCCGGTCAATCCGGGACATCTGGTCGTACCATCGCCGGATCACCGGAGCCCTTACCTTCATGAGGCATCTGTAGACAAGGCTGAAAACCGGGGTGGAACAGCGGCATCTCCATGACGCTCGAGGAGCGTCGAGTGCGTTTTCATACGGCATGTTTTCACGCTTTCACTGGCATCGGGCCGGTTAGGTGGGCTTGAGACGCGGCCACGCAACTGCACGACCATCAAGTTAATATAGCGGAACAGCCGTTTGGGCGCTAACCCCCGCTGTAAGCTTCGACCCGGTTTTTGCCCAGGCGTTTTCCTTCGTAAAGGGCGTTGTCCGCCATTCGAAGGGCGGCATCGATGGGAACCCCGCCTCCTTCGCATACTCCGAAGGTCATGGTCAGGTCGATACTGAGGCTTTTCCAGACGAAGGGTTCTCTGTTGATGACGAGCCTGAGTTTCTCCGCGACTCTCTCGGAGCCCGCAAGGTTGGTGTCCGGCAGAAGGATCAGGAATTCCTCCCCTCCCCAGCGCGACGCAAGATCCTGTTCCCTCAGCCCCCGCTGAAACCTCATGGAAAGCATTACCAGAATCGCGTCTCCGCACTCATGGCCGCATCTGTCGTTCCAACCCTTGAAATCATCTATATCGCCCAGTATCAGGCCGAAAGCCCTGCCCGTCCTGACAGAGCGGGCCTGCTCGCTCTGAAGGGTCTCGAGCATCGCCCTTCGGTTCGCCAGGCCTGTAAGGTCGTCGGTTCGGGAGAGTTCCTCGACCCTGGAATACGCCGAGGCCAGTTCCAGGTTCTTTCGGCTTAGCTCGCTGTTCATTCTGGTTCTCAGACGAAAGCTGCGATATACTGCGGAAAGGGATATCCCGGCGAAAACCAGCCCCAGGGCCGCGGCGGCGATCATGGTTTTCTGAACCGCTTTTTCCCTTCTCAGCCTTTCGATTTCCCTCTCCTTTGCCTCGGTTTCGTAGCGCAGCCTCAGAATGTCTATCTGTCGAAGCCGTTTTTCGGAAAGGAGTTCCTCCTGGACATTTTGAAAGCTGCAGATAGCGGTCAAGGCTCCCGCATGATCCCCGGCCTTCTCAAGAAGATGAGCCCTTTCACGAAGAATGGTACCCCAGGCGCCACGGTCGTTGAGTTCAACGGACAGGCGTTCCGCCTGTTCGGAAAGCTCAAGGGCGGCTTCATGGTGGCCCTGGACACGCTGCAGCTCTATCCGCTTCAACAGGCTGGAGAGAACACCCCGTTTTCTGCCCGTCTTCTCCGATGTTTCGAGAGAGCTGATGAAGCAGGCTTCGGCGCCGGGGAAGTCGCCATCAGCGAGGCAGACTGACCCCAGGCTGTTCAGCGCCAGGGATGCCAGGTAATGGTCGTCTCTTTCATTGGCGTCTTGGAGAACCTTCTGGTACGCCCGGCGGGCATCCTCGAGCATTCCCTTCTCCTGCTGGATCAGGGCTATGTTGTAGAGAACCCCCGGCAGTCCCCCGGTGAAGCCTTCTCTTTCGTAAACCGAATGGGAACGCCGGTAGTAGTCCAGAGCGCCGTTGAAGTCGCCGGAATCCTTGAGGACATTGCCTATGGTGGAGAGGAGGTGCCCGGCCTGAAGCCTTGCGCCGTTATGCTGGTCCCGTTCCGGGGCGTTTTCGAAAACCCTCAGGGCTCGAAGGTAGTAGCGCAGGGAAAGGTCGAGGTTGGTGACGAAGTAGTGAATGTCTCCCAGCCGCCTGAGGCAGCGGCCTTTCTGAAGTGTGTCGCCCTGTCTTGTGAAAAGGTCCAGGGCGATGGCATAATGTTCCAGGGCTCCCCGATGGTCGCCGGAAACCCTGGCGCAGTCTCCAAGACCGAACTGGGCCGCTGCCTCGCCGGAACGGTCGCCCAGGGAGACCGCGAGCTCCAGCGCTTCCCGCGACATGGCGACGGCCCTTTCCGGCTCACTCTCCGCGACTCGCGATGCCATGTCGTTGAGAACCGCCACCCGCCGATGGCCCACCGCATCCGCGAGGCTGGCTTCAAGCCCGGTTCCGGTTGGATTGCTTTTGCTCACACCATCCTCCAGAACCGTCAGAGTGTAAGGTTGACCGTTTTCACCCATCTGTGGTAGGTGGTGAAATCGTCGGCGCCGTCGGGTCCGTAGCCCAGGATGACCTTATGGGTTTCTCCCCCGGTAAGCACGGCGTCGTACCGGTCTCCGGAGTTTCTGGCTATCACGAAGGATATCGTGGTTACCCCGTCGACTTCGGTCCCCGAGAGGCCGGCGAAGCTGCTTTGGCCTCCGAGGCTGGTATCCGGGGCGTGGGAGGTGTTCCCGGTGCCGAAGTCGTCTCTGAGGAAGACCTCGCCGTCCATTACATACCCGATGTAGATGTCGGCGTCCTTCATGGCCCTTGTGGGATTGAATCCCACCGAGACCCATCCTGTAGTGGGAGCGGAGAGGGTGATGTGAATTGAATCGGATTCAAGGCCAAGTGTCAGGGTAACTCCGTCGGAGATATAGACCAGGGGCCCTTCCCGGGTTTCAACGGCGCTGTTCTGCTGGGCCGATCCGCCGCTGCACGCGGCAAGCATCACGAATACCGGAAGCGCTTGAGCAATTGGTATCTTTACGAACATTTCATCTCCCCGTTCCGTGTGTGTACCATCGTTTCACAGAGATATATGAGAATCGTTTACAAAAGGGAAGGAACCTGTAACACTCCGCAACCCTTTGCCGTCCTATCCGTAAACTCAAACCGACGAGGATGACATGAAACTGATCACCACCGCCTTCTGTACGCTTTGCCTTGCCTGCGGCGGCGCCAAAACCCTGCCCGATGCCGGGTCTGTCCCCTTTTATGAGCCGGCCCTCAGGGGCACCATAGGAGTTGAGCTTGGAGACAGCGGTTATGTGTTCGGCTGGATTCAGTCCGTTGATTTTCTCGAAGACGGCAGCATCCTGGTTTTGGACAGGGCCGCCTGCGGCGTTAAAATGTACTCCCCGGAAGGAACCTTCATAAGGATGATAGGCCGCCGTGGAAGTGGTCCCGGTGAGCTGATGAACCCCCTGGACATGTATGCCACCGAAGACGGAAGAATCATGGTATGCACCCCCTGGAGCGGCGGGATGCACGGCTTCGACCGGGAAGGCAACTGGCTCGGCCTGGTAACACCCTTCCTGAGCAACCCCCCGATGATGTTCACCGGGTCCGACGAAGGATCATTCAGCGCCCTGCGGCTTCAGATTCTGGAAGCTGGTGACGGGTTCGACTGCGTGGTTTTCATAGGCAGATACCAGGAAGGCGGCGAGGAACCTTCAGTAGTTTTCTGGGAGACCAGGTTTCCCTTCGACCCCATGAACCTGACACAGCTTCTTCGACACAGCCTTTTCGGCCATATCGTAACATCGGACCGGAGGGGGAATGTTTTCATCGCCCATCTTGGAACCGACTACATGGTGGAGGGATTCCGCCGGGATGGCGAGCGCTTCCTCGTGATTGAGAGGCAGGCGCCCCTGGTTGAAAAGAGCCCTGAAGAGGTTCTGGAGGAAAAGGAGTGGGTTGAAGGGTACCTTCGAAGCATGGAAGCGTCCGGTGTGGTGCTGCAGTTCAACCCTGATTCATACCGGGATGCCGTAGCGGAGTTGAAAACCGACTGCTGGGAAAGGCTCTGGATCCGCAGGGGAACAGAACACAGGCCGGTTTTCGATGTGTTCGACTACCAGGGCGTCCACCTGTTCACCGCGGCTATGCCGGAGCTGGAGGGTACCATGTGGGACTTCCGTTTCGGACCCGATGCAATTGTTGCTTATCCGCTGAATCCCGACGGCTGGCAGTTGCTTTACATCATCGAATACCCTACCCTTTGCGGCGACACCGGGGTATAGTGCCTCCCCAAGTTTTTTTCCGGGGTTTCTCCAGGAGAGAGGCGGA